>CAZGMC010000028.1:0-40232 GCA_964526565.1 uncultured Mycobacteriaceae bacterium | reverse complement strand
GGGGCGGGGGCCGGGGCGGGGGCCGGGGCGGGGGCCGGGGCGGGGGCCGGAGCGAGGGCCGGAGTCGACAGGCGGATGGTGACGCTGGGCTCCGCGGCGCGCGGCACACGGCCGTCCGACCCGCGGTGTGCCCCGGCCTCCTTGGGCACGACGACCGTCGCCGGCAGCGGCTGCCGGGCCAGCCGCGCCTCGGTCAGGCCGGGCTGCGGTGGGATGACGATGCTGACCGGCCGGTCGCCCGGCAGCGGACCACCGCCGCCGCCGACCCGCACCGTGACGTCACCAAAGGCGGTGCGCACCGGCACACTGCCGTCGGCGGCGGCGCGGCCCGCCGTGCCGGTCACCGTCAGCGCCCGCTCGGCACCGGCCAGGCGGGCGGTCAGTTCCGCCGGCAGGCGCGTCACCTCGGCGCGCACGGCGTCGGCGGCACCGCCCGTCCCGCCGATACCGGGCGCCCGGCCGCCCTGGCCGATATCGGTCAGGCCGGCGCTCATGGCGGTTGCCCCAGCCGGCCGGCGATGGCCAGGACGTCGGCGGCGGCGGCGGCATGAGGCGAGCGGACCAGCAGCGGCACCTGGGCGCGGATGGCGTCGCGCACCGCGCGGTCCTGGCGGACCACGCCGGCCAGCGGCGGACTGCGCTTCAGAAAGCTCTGGCAGGCCTTGAGCAGTGTGGCGTAGGTGCGCTCGCCTTCGCGCAGGCTGGCCGCCATGTTGACCACCACCCGCAGGTCGGCGGCCGGCTTGATGGCGTTGACCACCTTGATGAAGGCATAGGCGTCGGTCAGCGCCGTCGGCTCGTCGGTGGTGACGACCAGCACAACGTTCGACAGGACCGCGAGCTGACGCACATTGCGGTCGATGCCGGCGCTGAGATCCAGGATCATCCAGTCGTAGCGGTCGGCCAGCAGGCCCAGGTCGGCGGCCAGTTCGAGCAGCTGGCGCGGTGCCATGCCGGCCAGCCGGCCGCTGCCCGACCGGCCGGCGATGACGTCGAAGCCGCCGTCGGCGAAGTGCTCGACGGCGTTCTTCAGGGTGATGGTGCCGTCGAGGACGGCGCCCAGGTCGCGCCGCGGCATCAGGCCCAGCTGGATATCGACATTGGCCAGGCCCAGGTCGGCATCGAACAGCAGGGCGCGCTGGCCGCGCCGGGCCAGGGCATGGGCCAGCGTGATCGAGAACCAGGTCTTGCCGACGCCGCCCTTGCCGCTGGCCACGGCCAGAGTGTTGTCGGCGGTGTTGACGGCGCCGCCCGACGCGGGGGCGAGGGTTGCGTCCTTCATGGCTCGGTTCCCGTCCGCTGGCGGCGCCCCGCCTCCCGCTGCCGCCGGAGAAGCCGCTGGGCCAGGCCTACCGGGTCGACCGGCGCCAGGCCGTTCTTGATCTTTGGTGTCGTACTGAATTCGGCAAAGGCAAGATCTCCGGCATAGGCGGCAGCCAGCACGCTGCCCAGGCGGCGCACCGTGTCGAGCCGCGTCACGACCATGCGCGTGGCGCCCAGCGCGGCGAAGGCGCGGGCCATGTCGCCGGCCTCGACGGGGTCGAGCCCGGCCGGCAGCACCAGGAACGGCTCGACCGCACCGCCGGCCAGCAGCCGCGCCAGCGAGGCCATGTCGGTGGCGTCGAAGTGGTTGCGGCCGGCGCTGTCGACCAGGACCATGTCGCAGCCGCCGGCCGCCGTCAGGGCATCCTTCAGCCCGGCGCGGTCGGCGGCGACCTGCAGGTCGATGCGCATGGCCTCGGTGAACGCCGACAGGTGGCCGATGCCGCCGGTGCGGTCGGTATCGGTGGTGATGACGCCGACCCGGCGGCCCTCGACCAGGCCGCGCGCCGCCAGCTTGGCGACGGTCTGCGTCTTGCCGGCGCCCGGCGGGCCGACCGGCATGACCGGCCGCGGCCGGCCGCCGAACGGCACGAAGCGGAACATGTGGCGCAGGGCCGCGGCCAGGGCCGTGACGGGATCGCTGGTTTCGAAGCCGGCGACCGCATCCAGCAGCGGCTCGGCGACCGCCGCCGGCAGGCCGTGCTCGCGGAAGCCGCGATAGACGACGTCGACCGGATCGACCGACCAGGCGCCCGACGGCGGCAGCGACCCCGGCGCCATGGCCGACACAGCCCGCGGCACGGCGGCCGGGCCGGGGCCGGGCCAAGGCTCGGGCCCGGGCCAAAGCGCGGGCGCGGGCGCGGGCGCGGGCGCGCGCGGGGCCGGAGCAGCGGTCGGCCGGCCGGGCACGAACAGGCCGGCGTCGGACTCCGGCAGGGCGTCGTCGTCGACGGCGGCGGTGACGCGGACGCCGTGCTCCCCGTCCTCATGGGTGGCGACGATGATGGCCTCGTCGCCCAGCTCCTCGCGGATCAGCGCCATCGCCGCGGCGACGGACCCGGCCGTATAGGATTTGAGTCGCACCGGCCGCGCCCTCCCCTACCGGCCGGTCATATCTGCCCCAGGGTCTTGATCCGCGCCTTGGGGTGGATCTCGTTCTGGGACATGACGGTGGTCATCGGCCGGAACCGCTCGACGATGGAGCGGACATAGGCGCGGATCGCCGGGCTGGTCAGCAGCACCGGCGCCTCGCCCATCATGGCGTGGCGCTCGAAGGTCTGGCGGACCGAGGTGATGAACTCCTGCAGCCGGCTCGGCGCCATGGCCAGCTGGCGGTCCTCGCCCTCGCCGATCACGGCCTGGGCGAAGGCCTGCTCCCATTGCGGCGACAGGGTGATCAACGGGATGTAGCCCGACTCGCCGGTGTGGGCGTTGCTGATCTGGCGGGCCAGGCGGGCCCGCACGTGCTCGGTGATGGCATTGACGTTGCGCGTGATCGAGCAGGCCTCGGCAATGCCCTCGAGGATGGTCGGCAGATCGCGGATCGAGACGCGCTCGGCCAGCAGGTTCTGCAGCACGCGCTGCACGCCGCCGACGCTGATCTGGTTGGGGATGATGTCGGCGATCAACTTCTGCTGGTCCTTGTCCAGCTCGTCAAGCAGCTTCTGCGTCTCGGCATAGGACAGCAACTCGGCCATCTGGTCCTTGATGATCTCGGTCAGGTGGGTGGAGATGACCGTCTGGCAGTCGACCACCGTATAGCCCTTGAACAACGCCTCCTCGCGGTGCGACGGGTCCATCCACATGGCCGGCAGGCCGAATGTGGGTTCGGTGGTGGCTTCGCCGGGCAGGGTGATCTGGTCACCGCGCGGGTCCATGACCAGCAGCATGCTGGGCCGCACATCGGCGCGCGCCGCCTCGATCTCCTTGATGCGGATGACGTAGGTGTTGGCCGGAAGCTGCAGGTTGTCCTGGATGCGCACCGACGGCATGACGAAGCCCATCTCGCCGGCCAGCTGTCGGCGCAGGCCCTTGATCTGGTTGGTCAGCGACGGGCCGCCGTCGCTGCTGATCAGGGTCAGCAGGCCATAGCCCAGCTCCAGCCGGATCTGGTCGATCTGCAGTGCGGTCGAGATCGGCTCCTCGGCGACCGGCGCGGCGGCCATGGCCCGCTCGCGGTCGCGGGCGACCTGCTCGGCCTTCTCGCCGTTGCGGCGGCGCGACAGGTGCCAGGCCAGGCCGCCGGTGACGGCGCCCAGGCCGACGAAGGGCAGCATCGGGATGCCCGGCAGCACCGCCAGCGACACCATCAGCACCGAGGAGAGCGCCAGCGCCTTGGGATAGCTGCCGAGCTGGCCGAACACCGCCTCGTGCGCGGTGCCGGTGACGCCCGCCTTGGACACCAGCATGCCCGCCGCCACCGACACGATCAGCGCCGGAATCTGGCTGACCAGGCCGTCGCCGACGGTGAGCAGGGTATAGGTGCCGGCGGCATCGCTCAGGCTGAGGTCCTGCTGCGACGTGCCGATGATGATGCCGCCGATGACGTTGATGAAGGTGATCAGCAGGCCGGCAACCGCGTCGCCGCGGACGAACTTGGCGGCGCCGTCCATGGCGCCGAAGAAGTTGCTCTCGTCCTCCAGCTCCTTGCGCCGGCGGCGCGCCTCGCCCTCGTCGATCAGGCCGGCCGACAGGTCGGCGTCGATCGCCATCTGCTTGCCGGGCATGGCATCCAGGCTGAACCGGGCCGAGACCTCGGCGATGCGGCCGGAGCCCTTGGTGATCACCACGAAGTTCACGATCACCAGGATGCCGAACACGATGATGCCGATGACGAAGTTGCCGCCCATGACGAAGTTGCCGAACGCCTCGATGACGCTGCCGGCGGCATCGGTGCCTTCGTGGCCGTCGGCCAGGATCAGCCGGGTCGATGCCAGGTTGAGCGACAGCCGCAGCATCGTGGCGATCAGCAGGATCGTCGGGAACGAGCTGAACTCCAGCGGCCGGCTGATGAACAGCACGGTCATCAGGATCAGCACGGAAAAGGTGATCGAGATGGCCAGGCTGAAATCGAGCAGCCAGCGCGGCATGGGCAGAATCAGCACCACCAGGATGGCGACGACGCCCAGCGCCAGCGCCATGTCGCCGCGCCGCGCGATCGCCGCGCCGATCCACCCCAGCGACGGCAGCGTGAAGCCGGCACCGGCAGCGCCGCCACTGTTGTCCCGGCCCGACGGGGCACCGGCGGTGGCGGGAACCTGGCTGTCGTCGGCCATGGGTGCGGTCCTCCCCCGGCCCGCTCAGCGGTTCAGGCGGCGGTTCACAGCGCCGCCCGCTCGGGCTCGCCCGGCATGGGCACGGCCACGCCCTCGTCCATGTACTGCTTCAGCTTGTTGCGCAGGGTGCGGATCGAGATGCCCAGGATGTTGGCGGCATGGGTGCGGTTGCCCAGCGTGTGGTGCAGCGTCTCGATGATCAGGTCACGCTCCACCTCGGCAACCGTGCGGCCGACCAGCCCGGAGGCACCCGCGCCTGCACCGGCACCGACCGCGGCCGCCGCATCGGCAGCGCCGGCGGCCGGGGATGGCGCGGCCGCCGGCGCGCCGGACAGCATGACCGCCTCCGGCCCGATGACGTCGCCGCCGGCGAGCAGCACCGCGCGGTGCATGGCGTTCTCCAGCTCGCGCACGTTGCCGCGCCACGGATGGCGGTTGAGCATGTCGATCACCTGCGGCGCGATCGTCTTCGGCGCCAGGCCGTTGACCTGGGCATAGTGGCGCGCGAAGTGCTCGGCCAGCAGCATGATGTCGGACGGCCGCTCGCGCAGCGCCGGCAGCCGGATGGTCATGACGTTGAGCCGGTAGAAAAGGTCCTCGCGGAAGGTGCCGGCGCGCACCTCCTCCTCCAGGTTGCGGTTGGAGGTGGCAATCAGGCGGATGTCGACCTTGACCGGCTGGGTGCCGCCGACCCGGTCGATCTCGCGTTCCTGGATGGCGCGCAGCAGCTTGGCCTGCAGGCGCGGGTGCATCTCGCTGATCTCGTCGAGCAGCAGGGTGCCGCCATTGGCCTCCTCGAACTTGCCGATGCGCCGCGCCACGGCGCCGGTGAAGGCCCCTTTTTCATGGCCGAACAGTTCCGACTCGAGCAGGGTCTCGGGGATGGCCGCGCAGTTGACGGAGACGAAGCCGGCATCGGCGCGGCGGCTCTTGCGGTGGATGTAGCGGGCCATCAGCTCCTTGCCCGTGCCGCTCTCGCCGGTGAGAAGCACCGAGGCATCCGACGGCGCCACCTGCCCGGCCAGGCGCAGCACGCGGGCCATGGCCGGATCGCGGCTGACGATGGTGTGGCTCTCCTCCGCCACCGCCTCCAGCACCGCGGCGATCATCTCGGCGTCGGGCGGCAGCGGCACGTATTCCTTGGCGCCGGCGTGGATGGCGCGCACCGCGGCGCGGGCATCGGTGCCGATGCCGCAGGCGACCACCGGCACGTGGATGCGCTCGGCGGCCAGGTGGTCGCACAGCACCGCCACCGGCAGGCTGGCGTCGACCATGACCAGATCGGCGCCGCGGCCGCCGCGCAGGGCCTTCAGCGCGTCGTCGATCGTCGGGGCATGGGCCACCTTGGCGCCGCGGTCCATGGCGATCTTGCCGGCGGTGGTGATGTGGCCGTCCAGGGTTCCGACGATCAGCAGGCGCATGGGTCCACTCTCTTCCTGGCATCGTGCCGCGGCGCGGCGGCCAAAGGCAGCCATGGGGGCCGCACGGCCGGTCAGGCCCGGTCGGACTTGATGATTTCGGTCATGGTGACGCCGAGGCGGTCCTCGACGACGACGACCTCGCCGCGCGCCACCAGGCGGTTGTTGACATAGATGTCGATCGCCTCGCCGACCCGGCGGTCGAGCTCGACGACGGCGCCGCGGCCCAGCTTGAGCAGCTGGTTGACCTGCATGGTGGTCTTGCCCAGCACTGCCGAGATCTGGACCGGGATGTCGTAGATCGCCTCCAGCTCCTTGGCGACCGGCGCGGCCGGCAATTCCATGCCGCCGTCGCCGCCGGAGTCGAGGTCGTCGAGGCTGAAGTTCTCGCTGGTGCCCATGGAGGTCTCCTAGCGTGCGGGTCTGTGGGCGGCGGTGCGGGCGGCGGTGCGGGCGGCAGTGCGGGCCGCCGGTGCCGGCGGGCGGCGCGGCGGCGCGGCGGCCGGTTCGGCCTCCAGGCCGTCGTCCGCCGGGGCTGCGGGCTCGGCCGACGCCGGAGCGGCCGGGTCCGGCGGCTCCGCCCCGGCCGTATCCTGCGATCCCGTGGCTGGCGGCTCGGACTGCGGATACTCCAGGAGCCGGGCGACGGCCGTTTCGATGTCGTGCCAGACCCGGTCGGACAGCCGCTCGGCGCCGCCGTCGGCCCATTCGACCCGGCAGTCGGCCGGCCCCATGGACGGCTCGGCCAGCAGCACCAGCGAGCCGGCGAAGGCGAGGTCTTCGGCGCTGGCATCCAGGCGCGCGCGCACTGCATCAATCATCCCGTCGCTGACGCGGATGACGACCCGCGGCTCCTCCGGCATGTCGCGCAGGCAGTCGCCGATCAGCGCCTCGATCTCGTCCAGGCCGTGGCGGCGCTCCAGCTCCGGCAGCAGCCTGCGGCTGATGGCCAGCACGATCTGGATGGTCTGCTCGGCGAGGCTCTCGCCGGCGCGGCGCTGCGCCTCGGTCAGGGCGGCAAGGCGGCCGTCGATGCGCTCCAGCAGCTGGGCGACGTGGCTTTCGATGGAGCCGAGCACGGCGGTGCGGCCGGCCGCCTCGCCGGCGCCGTAGGCCTCGGCCCGCGCCACCGCCAGGTCCTCCTCGCTGAAGGTCGGCTCCGGCGGTGCGGCGGCCGCCGCGGTCTCGGCCGCCGCCAGGGCCTCCTCCCCGGCCCGCTGCGCCGCCTCCTCCGCCTCGCGGCGGCGGCGCTCCGCCTCCCGCTGGCGACGGACATCGTCAGGGTCGAAGGAGTTGTCGAACAGGAACTTGTGAACCTGGGCCATGGCCGGGTGTCCGTCAGTAGACCAGTTCATCCTCGCCCTTGCCCTCCGAGATGATGATCTCGTTGCGGGCGGCGAGATCCTTGGCAAGCTGGACCATGTACATCTGCGCCTCGTCGACGTCCTTGAGTCGGACCGGGCCCATGGCGCCCATCTCTTCACGCATGATCTTGCCGGCGCGCTCGGACATGTTGCCGAAGAACAGCTCGCGCAGGGTCTCGGAGGCGCCCTTGAGGGCAACGACCAGCTTCGACTTGTCGACGGCACGCAGCAGCGTCTGGATGCCCTGCTGATCGATGCGCGCCAGGTCCTCGAAGGTGAACATCAGCGCCTTGATGCGCTCGGCGCTGTCGCGATTGCGCTCCTCCAGGGCGGCCAGGAACTTGTTCTCGGTCTGGCGGTCCAGGTTGTTGAAGATGTCCGCCATCATCTCGTGCGCGTCGCGGCGCGAGGTGCGCGCCAGGTTGGACATGAACTCGTTGCGCAGCGTCCGTTCGACGTCGTCCAGGACATCCTTCTGCACCGCCTCCATGCGCAGCATCCGCATGATCACTTCCATGGCGAAGCTTTCCGGGAGCAGGCTGAGCACCCGCGCACCGTGCTCGGCGCGGATCTTGGACAGCACGACGGCGACGGTCTGCGGGTACTCGTTCTTCAGGTAGTTGGCCAGGACCATCTCGTTGACGTTGGCCAGCTTCTCCCACATGGTCCGGCCGGCCGGGCCGCGGATCTCCTCCATGATCGCATCGACCTTGTCCCTGCTCATGACCTTGAGCAGGAGCCGCTCGGTGCTCTCATAGGTGCCGACCAGCGAGCCGGAGGAGGAGATCTGCTCGGCGAATTCGACGCACAGCCGCTCGACCAGGGTGGAGCTGATCGTCCCCAGGTTGGCCATGGTGACCGACAGCTCCTTGATCTCCTCCTCGTCCATGAAGGCGAACAGGTGGGCGGCGGCCTCCTCGCCCAGCGACAGCATCAGGATGGCTGCCTTCTCCGGGCCCGTCAGGCTGCGGTAGTCCTCGCGCACGCGGATGCCTGCCATGTCTGTTCCTTCACGCCCGATGGGGCCGGGCCGGGCGGCGGCGGCGGCCGGGCCCGGCCCGGGTCACTCCTGATGGAGCCAGCTGCGAATGATCGAGACGGCCTCCTCAGGATGCTTCTCGACGATCTCGCCCACCTTCTTGATGGACGACGCGCGCACCCGGCCTTCGACCTGGTTGATGTCGATCAGCGCGTCGAGCTCGGAGCCCGCATGGCCATCGGACGCCGCCAGTTCGGCCGCGGCCATGCCCGGCCCGGCCGCCATCGCCGGCCCGGCCAGCGCCCGCTGCAGTCCGGACTGGTCGGTGAGCAGGCCGTCCAGGTCATCGGCAGAGGCGGCGTCGCCGCGGTTCGAGTCGAGGACGCGGTTGAGCAGCGGCCGCACCACCAGCAGGATGACGAGCATGGCGACGATGGCGAGGATCGCCATTTCGGCGATGCGCAGCAGGTCGTCGCTGCCCAGGCCGAGCAGGCCGGTCGCCTCGGTCTCGGCGAACATGTCCTCGGTGCCGGCGAAGCGCATGTTGACGACCTCGACCGTGTCGCCGCGGCTGGCGTCGAAGCCCGCCGCGGTGCGCACCAGGGCGGCGATGCGGTCCATCTCCTCCTGATCGCGCGGCACATAGGTCCACTCGCCGTCGGGCCCCCGCTCGTAGGCGCCGTCGACCAGCACCGCCACCGACAGGCGGCGCACCACGCCGCCTTCGCGCACACGGCTTTCCGTGGTGCGGCTGATCTCGTAGTTGGTGGTTTCGCGGACGACACTGGCATCGTCGCGGGCGCCGGTGCCGCCGCCGACGGCGCCCAGGTCCTCAGCCTCCGGCAGGGCGCCGGCGACGCTGACCGGATCGAGGCCGTCGCCCTCGCTCGAGGTGCTGGTCTCCTCGACGAACTGGGTCGAGCGGGCGACCTGCCCGTCGGGGTCATAGGTTTCCAGGTTCGTGGTGACGCGGTCGAAGTCCATGTCGGCGGCGACCTGGACCTGGACGCGGCCGGCGCCGAGCGAGCGCGACAGCATGGCTTCGATCTGCTCGCGCAGGCGCGTCTCGTACTCGCGTCGTGTCTGTTCGGTGTTGGCCAGGGCGAGTTGGTCCTGGTCGGCACCGGGGCCCTGCGCCAGCAGGTTGCCGTGGTCGTCGACAATGGAGATGCTGCCCGGCTCCAGCCGCGGCACTGCGGCGCTGACCAGGTGCTGGATGGCCAGGATCTGCTGCGGGGTCAGGCCGCTGCGGGCGAGGCGAAGGAACACCGAGGCGCTCGGCGTCTGGGTCTCGCGGCTGAACAGCTCGCGCTCGGGCAGGACCAGGTGGACCCGCGCCTGGCGGACCTGCTCGATGGTGGCGATGGTCCGCGCCAGCTCCCCCTCCAGAGCGCGCAGCCGGTTGATGTTCTGGACGAAATTGGTGGTGCCGAAGCCGTCCTGCTCGTCGAAGATCTCGTAGCCCAGCGAGCCGCCGCCGGGCAGGCCCTGCTGGGCCATGGCGAGGCGCAGGCGATCGACCTGTTCGGCCGGCACCAGGATGCTTGTGCCGTCGGCGGCAACCTCGTAGGGGACGCTCATGGCGTCGAGCTGGGTGGCGATGTCGCCGCTGTCGGCCAGGTCGAGGTCGCGGTAGAGCAGCGCCATGTCGGGGCTGGACAGGCGCAGCATGAGGAACACGAAGAAGCCGATGAGCAGAATCGCCACGCCGCCCATGGCGGCGAGCCGAATCGGCCCAAGGTTCTTCAAGGTCTGGAAGAATGCGTTCACGACCGCCCGCCCCTACGGAAATGCTGACGCGGTGCAAGCGTAGCGGCGGCGGCATGAAGGCTTGGTTAACCGGGCGGCAGAATTTGCCTAGCCGCAAATGGGTGGCCGGTCAGTTGCCGGCCAGGCCGTCATGACGGTCGGTGTGTCGGTAGTCCTGCAGCCGGGTCGCGCGCAGGCCGGGAACGCCGTGGCTTTCCACCAGCCGCTGCCAGGACAGGAACTCTTCCAGCGAGATCTGATACCGGTCGCAGGCCTCGTCGAGCGTCAGCAGGCCGCCGCGAACCGCAGTGACCACCTCGGCCTTGCGCCGGCTGACCCAGCGTTTGGTGTCCGGGGACGGCAGGGTGTCCAGCGTCAGGGGTTGGCCGGCCGGCCCCATGACTGCAAGGCTCCTGCCGCGCCCGCGAATGTGTTGAGTCATCGACGCTGTCTCCGCTCATCGCGCACACAAGACGTGCGGGCGGACAGTAGGAGGATCACTTTTAATAAAGTGCTAATTGACGAGGCCGACGCCGCGCTGCAGCAGCGGTGCGGCTGCGTCATTCGGGCCCATATCAAAAGTACGGGATTGGCTGCGGGCGGCTGCGGGCGGCTGCCGATGGCGGCGGCGGCCGGCGCCTAGGCCGACTGTACCTTGAACTGCGTGGCGTTCCGGGTCATCGCATCAGACAACTGGCGTTTGTGCGCCTCGAACAGGCCGGCGATGATCGAGCGATTGACGTCGATCAGCGCGTCGACCGATGCCTGCTTGGCAACGACTTTCTCGGTATGACGCTCAACGAAGATGGACAGGGAGATCAGCGACGCCTTGACCTGGTCCGGCAGCTTGTTGTCCTCCGACAGCAGGTCCGCCGACAATGCGTTCCAGAGCTGGACGTTGCGATACAGCGCCTTGACGAAGTCCGGCCCGCCTTTCGCCTTGTAGGCCTCGATCTCGCGGGTGACCCGGCCCATGATGTCGGCTTCCATCTGGATCGGCCCGGTCGCGACCTTCTGCGCCGTCTGATAGACCCCGTAGCCACCCATGCCGGTCTCCGTATCGTCATCGTCGCCCGCTGGCCCGCCGCGCGGCGGCGCCGCCGGCCCCGGCGGTCTGAATTCGTACGGCCCGAGACTCCGCCAGCAACCGTTCATGTCTGGTTAACGGCGGGCAGCCTTTTTCGCGAAATGCCGGCCACCCGCCCGGCGAGCGGTGACGCGCTATTAACCAGTTCGCTTAAGCCGGCGTTAAGTCCTCTGCCGTAGGCTGCACCCTGGTCGGCGGAAATCCGCCGGCTGCCGCTTACGAGGAGCGGCCGTGCCCCGGCCCGACGGCCTTCACGGGGCGTGATCACTCTCAAATGGAGTCAAAGACATGACCGGCTTTTCCGTTCTGACGAACCCGCAGGCGGCCTCCGCCGTTCTCGGTTTGAACAAGACCCTGTCCGCGCTGAACCAGACCCAGGAGCGGATCAACACCGGCCTGAAGGTCGGCAGCGCCAAGGACGATGCCGCGACGTTCTCCATCGCGCTCGGCATGCGCAGCGACGTGGCCGGCTACAAGCAAATCCAGGAGAACATGAACCTCGGCAAGTCCACCGTCGGCACCGCTGCCGCCGCGGCCGACTCGATTGCCGAGGAGATCAAGACCATCAAGACCAAGGTCGCCCAGGCCGCCAACCTGGAGGCGGGGCGCGACGAGATCCAGCTGGCCATCGACAACGCCATGAACAACATCCGCACCTTTACGGCGGCGGCGCAGTTCAACGGCGTGAACCTGATCGACGGCAACGGCGACAATCTGGGCAAGACCTTCGACGTGGTGTCGTCGCTGAACCGGTCCGCCGACGGCGAGCTGTCGTTGAGCAAGATCAACGTCGCCTACGAGGACCTGTCGGTTGACAACACCGGCCGCGGCCTGAGCGCCCTGACCGAGGTCGACGTGAGCCAGGGCCGCGTCAGCTCGACCGATCAGTCCTTCGCCGACGGGACGATCCGCACCGCCGGCATCGATCTGGCCGCCGGCGCGGGCATCGCGGCAGCCGACACCGTCACGCTCGCCTATGTCGATGCCAATGGCGACCAGCAGGAGCTCGTCTTCACGGGCAGCGACACGCCGGCCGGGGCCTTTCAGTTCGATACCTCCGGAACGGACGCTGCAGCCGGCACCGACCTCGTCGCGCAGATCAACGCCCTGACGCTGGATGGCGGCCCGCTGGCCGGGCTGGGCATCGTCGCCCTCGACAAGGCCGTACCGGATGGCGAAATCCAGATCGCACTGGAAGGGCCGAACGCCGCCGGCGGCATTGTCGGGTTTTCTGCCGAGGCGGCTGCCACTGAAATAAACGACTCGGCCACCACCACCGAGGCCCAGGCCGGGATCGCCGCGATCGACCTGCAGTTCAACGGCCAGCTCAAGGCCGGCGACGAAATCGAGCTGACGCTGAACAACGGCACCAACAATACCACGATCACGCTGGTCGTCGGCGAAAAGGGCGCCACCAACACCAGCGGCGCCGCGATCACCGGGACGAACAACAAGTTCGTGCTCGACTACGAGGATGTCGTGCAGGACGGCACGGCGACGGCGAAGACCACGGCCGAGGTGGCCACCTTCGTCTCGGAGTTGATCGACGGCACGACTGTGGCCAGTGGCGTTGACGGCAACGCCGGCAACCTGCTGAATGCTCTCAATGACGCATCCAGCACCACCTTCCTGGCCAACTTCGACGTCAAGGCGGTGGGCGACACGATCCAGGTCGTCGACATCGCGGTCGATGCCGACGAGACAACCAACAACGACCAGCTTGTCGCCTTCGACGGCAACGCGGTGACCGGTACGGCGCTGAACTTCGATCAGATGCTGACCAAGATCGACGAGGCGGAGAGCCACCTGAAGTCGGTCGTGGCCCGCATCGGCGCCGCCGAGCAGTCGCTGGAAAGCCAGTCCACCTTCATGGACAACCTGGTCAAGGCAGTGAATGACGGCATCGGCACCCTCGTCGACGCCAACATGGCCGAGGAGTCGGCGAAGTTCCAGGCCCTGCAGGTGCAGCAGCAGCTCGGCCTGCAGGCCCTGTCCATCGCCAACTCGCAGCCGCAGTCGATCCTGTCGCTGTTCCGGTAAGCGCAAGCTCGGGGGCGGGCCCCGCTACGGCCCGCCCCACGGTTTCAGGGAAAGTTCCGGAATTTATGTGACGCATCCCCGGAACCCTGGAATTCAGATTGCCGCCGGAGAAGCCGGCGTCACGGCTCAGAAAGGCCGGTACACGGGATCCGGCGGGTGCGGGCAAGCGGTTCGCATCCGCCGTTCGTGGTCCGGCAGGGCAGCCACGGAGATGACATCATGCCCTTGCGCCTCAACCTTCGCCCCTACGAGCAGATCATGATCAACGGGGCCGTGATCACGAACCTGAAGCGGCGGGCCTTTCTGGCCATCCACAACCATGCCCGCATCATTCCCGGCAAGTTCATTCTCAAGGACGACCTGGCGATCACGCCCGTGCGGCGCATCTACTTTGCCGCGCAGATGGCCTACATCTTCAGCGAAGACCCCGACGAGTGCGCCCGCTGGGAGGCCGAGTTCGACCAGCGCGTCACCGAGGTGATGGCCATCCTGTCCAATGATGAGATGCGCGCCCGCCTGACCGAGGCGGTCGAGGCGTTCCGGCAGCGCGTCTTCTACAGGACGTTGCGCCTGGTCCAGGACCTGATGGACTACGAGGAGAAGCTGTTCACCATCGGCGGCACCCCGCCACCGCCGGCGTTCGGCGACGGCCTGAACGTGCCCCCCGGCGAGGCCGGGCGCGGCGCCAACGGGATCAATGCTCGGGAGGCCGAACCATGATCAACGTCGCCTCGGCGAAAGCGGCGCTGTCCCTGCTGGGCGGCACCTCCGGCGGCGGCGGCGGCAACGGTCTGTCCGCCATGGCCAACTACCGCATGCTG
The DNA here is from genome assembly GCA_964526565.1 of uncultured Mycobacteriaceae bacterium. Classification (GTDB taxonomy): domain Bacteria; phylum Pseudomonadota; class Alphaproteobacteria; order DSM-16000; family Inquilinaceae; genus CAZGMC01. The sequence goes on along the minus strand of CAZGMC010000028.1, from coordinate 26,176 downwards.
GAGACCAGCCGGGACAGCCGCTTCGACGCCTACGCCGATCAGCCGACCGTGCAGCGCGAGTTGGACTATTTCGCCGAGAAGATCAGGACCATCGAGTCGGCCGACGACCTGCTCAAGGACTGGCAGCTCAAGACCTTCGTGCTGAAGGCCTTCGGGCTGGAGGAGCTGGAGCGCTCCGACCACATGGTCAAGCGCATCCTGACCGACGACCTGGAGAACCAGGACGAGGCGCTGGCCTACCGCATGCAGGACCCGCGCTTCCCCGAGATGGCGGTGACCCTGCGCCTCGACCTCGGCACCGCGAAGATCAAGAGCCCGGCCACGATCCAGGAGGTCGCCCAGCGCTACCTGCTCAACGGCTTCGAAAAGCTGGTCGGCGAGGACAGCATCGCCACGCGCCAGGCGCTCTATTTCGAGCGCAAGATCGGCAAGGCGGAGAACATCTTTCAGGTCATGGCCGACCCGACCCTGAAGGAGGTGGCGAGGGTGGCCGGTGGCCTGCCCACCGACATCTCCCGCCTGGACTTCGACAGGCAGGCGGCGCTGTACGAGAAGGCCATCGACGTGACCCGGCTGAAGGACCAGGACTACCTGAAGGACCTGGTCGAACGCTTCCTGGTCCGCTCCGACATGGAGAACGGCGCCGGCACCGCCGCAGCCAGCGGCCTTGTCTCCCTGTTCCAGACCGGCGGCCTGAACATCCTGGTCTAGGAGTTCGCAGTCTAAATCTGGTTTACGGTGACAGTTTACTTATTCTCCGGAAGAATGCAGACTGTCGGCAAGACTTGGCCAGGGGAATAAGTAAACTGTCCCCCGTAAATCCCTAAACCCGTTGCACTCGCCGCAGGGATTGCCCTACTCCACCCGCAGTTCGGCCAGGTCGCTGACGATGACATCGGCGCCGGCGCAGACCAGAGCCTCCGGATTGTTGCGGCGGTCGATGCCAATGACCAGTCCCGCCCCGGCGGCGCGGCCCGACTGGACACCGGCGATGCTGTCCTCGAACACCGCCGTCCGCTGCGGCGGCACACCCAGCAACTCCGCCGCCTTGAGGAACGGGTCGGCCGCAGGCTTGCCGTTGAGACCCATGGCCTTGATCTCGACGCCACCCAGGCGCAGGTCGAACAGGCGAAGCACGCCGGCCTTGCGCATGATGGCATCGCTGGAGCGGCTGGCACTGACCACGGCGATCTTCTGCCCGGCAGCGCGCAGGCGGCGGATCAGGTCCAGGGTCGACTCGAACACCTCCACGCCGTGCAGGGCCAGGTGACGCTTGAAATAGCCGTTCTTGCGGCTGCCGATGGCGCAGATGGTCTCGGCGCTCTCCGGGTCGCGTGGCGTGCCGTAGGGCAGGCGGATGCCGCGCGACAGCAGGAAGCTGCGGATCCCCTCGTTGCGCTCCAGACCGTCGACGTGGGTGACGTAGTCGGCCTCCGGGTCGAACGAGGCGACGACGACGCCGTGGCGTTCCCTGTACTCGCGCAGGAAGTCGTCGAACATGTCCTTCCAGGCCGCCGCGTGCACGTGCGGCGTGTGCGTGACCACCCCGTCCAGGTCGAACAGCATGGCATCGAAGTCGGCGAGACGCAGGACCGGCGGGGCGAGTCGGGACGCGGTGTCGTCTGGCGGCATGGGCTCACTCGATCGTGCCGGCGGGGATCAGGACCAAACGGCCCTGACCGGACCATAACACACCCGGCCCAGGGGTGGTGCCGCCGATCGGCACCCGGCCGGCGCCCGTCACCGGCGGCGCGACCACAGGAACCAGGCATAGGCCGCCGCGCCGAGGCCGAGCATGACCGCCAGCGCCACCCGATGGCCGGCGGCGCCGGGGCCCTCCGCCACCGCCTCGACGATGGCGCCGATGCCGGCCTGCGCCGCGAACGAAGCGACGAACACCAGCAGGTTCAGCGCCGTGTTGGCGCGCCCCGCCAGCGCCGGCGGGAAGGCCTGCGAGACCAGGGCATAGGACAGGATGGCCGCCGTCCCGAGCAGCCCGAACAGCGGCCACAACACGCCCGGGGCCTCAAGCCACGGCACCAGCAGCACCGCCTGCACCGCCAGGAACCCGCCGACCAGCACCGCCAGCACCCGGACCGGCGCGATGCCCAGCCGGTCGAGCCGCTCGGTCAGCCCGCCGATCGCGGCAAAGCCGACAGTCATGCCGATGGCAATCCACTGCAGGTGCCCGGCGGCTGTGGCCCGGTCGAGACCGTTCACCTCGCGCAGCCACGGCCCCGCCCACAGCCCCTGATAGGCCATGAAGGTGGCCTGCGCGACGACCGTCATCGGCGCCAGCCGCCAGAACACAGTGCTGGTGTAGATGCCGACCAGGCCGCGCACCTGGGCCCTCAGCCCCTCGCTTGCCGCCGAGTTGCGGCGCGGCTCCGGCACCACCAGAAAGATGTAGATGGCGGCGGCCAGCGTCAGTGCGGCAAGCAGACGGAACACGCCGCGCCAGTCGGTTGTCTCCAGCAGCGCTGCCACCGGCGTCGTCGCCACCAGGGCGCCCAGGCCGCCGCAGGCCAGGACCAGCCCGTTGACCAGCGGCAGGCGCTGCGCCGGCCACCACAGCACGTTGTTCTTGAACGCCGCCATCAGGCAGGCCGAGACGCCGAGCCCGATCAGCGCCCGCCCGACGGTCAGCACCGCCAGCCCGTTGCCGAACGAGAAGACCAGCGCCCCGCCCGCCGCCACCACCAGCAGCGCCGCCTCGACCCGGCGTGGGCCGTAGCGGTCGAGCAGCAGGCCCAGCGGCAGCTGGAACGCCGCGAAGGTCAGGAAATAGGCGCTGGTCAGCAGCCCCAGCCCGCCGGCCTCCAGCCCTGCCGCCGCCGTCAGGTCGTCGGCGATGACGGCGTTCACGGTGCGATACAGGTAGGACAGGAAATAGCCGGCGGCGAACGGCAGGAAGACGGTCAGCGCCACGCGCACGGCGCCGGGCGGCCGCGCCGTGTCGGCCGCGGTCATGCCTGCGAATCGCTCACCACGGCCGGCTCCTGCCCGACCGGCACGACGCGCAGCCGCCGGCCGGCCACGGCCAGGGCGATCTCACCGTGCTTCAGGGCCAGCGCCCGGTTGCCGAACACCTGCTGGCGCCAGCCGCGCAGGGCGGCTACGTCGGCGTGGTCGTCGGCGGCGATCTGCTCCAGGTCGCCGGCGCTGGCGACGAGCTTCTGGGCGACGCCGTGCTCCTCGCAGACCATCTTCAGCAGCACGCGCAGCAGCTCGATGACCGGGCCCAGGCCCGGCGGCACCTGCGGCCGTTCGTCCGGGCGGGGCAGCCCGCTGCGCGGCAGGGCCAGGCCACGTTCCACCGCCGCCATGATGCCGGCGCCCTGCCAGCCTTCGGCCATGCTCTTGGAGATGCCACGGACGTGGGCCAGCGGCTCGGGCGCGCGCGGTGCCGTGGCAGCGATCTCCAGCAGGATGTCGTCGCGCAGCAGGCGGCCGCGCGGCAGGTCGCGCTTCTGCGCCTCACGCTCGCGCCACGCCGCCAGCTCGCGCAAGATGCCGAGGAAGCGCGGATCGCTGGAGCGGGTCTTGATGCGCCGCCACGCGTCCTCCGGATCGAGCCGGTAGGTGGCCGGGTCGGTGAGGACAGCCATCTCCTCCTGCAGCCACGATTCGCGGCCGCTGTCGCTCAGCCGGTGATGCAACTTTTCATAGACAGGGCGCAGGTGGACGACGTCGGCCAGGGCGTAGCGGATCTGCTTCTCCGTCAGCGGCCGGCGCGACCAGTCGGTGAAGCGCGAGGTCTTGTCGATGTGCGCGCCGGCCAGTTTGGCGGCCAGGGTGTCATAGCCGACCGATTCGCCGAAGCCGCAGACCATCGCCGCCACCTGGGTGTCGAACAGCGGCGCCGGCACCCTGCCGGTGAGGTGGACGAAGATCTCGATGTCCTGGCGCGCCGAATGGAACACCTTGAGCACGTTCGGATCGGTCATCAGTGCGAACAGCGGCGCCAGGTCGATGCCCGGCGCCAGCGGGTCGATCGCCACCGCCTCGACCGGCCCGGCGACCTGCACCAGGCACAGCTTCGGCCAGAAGGTGCTTTCCCGCATGAATTCGGTATCGACGGCGATGAACCCGTCGGACGACTGGCGCCGGCAGAAACCGGCAAGGGAATCGGTGCCTGTGATGACCGTCATATCGGCTGTGTAGCACGTGCCTTATCACCGACAAAGACACGAGGCCAAAGACGGCGCATCCAAGCCCGCCAGAGGCACGTACCCCGAGGGGAACAGGAGAGGACGACCATGTTTGCTCTTCGCACCCGCACCGATGCATCCGCCAGCACCCGCCGCCTGCGCGCCATTGCCGGCATTGGACTGGCCACCGCCGCAGCGCTCGGCCTGACCGCCACGGTCGTGCTCGCCAGCGTGCGGCCCCCGGCCGGCATCGAGTCGGCCCCGCATCACGACGACGTGCAGGTGACGGGCACCGTCCTGGGCAGGTTCGATGCCATCGCCTTCGACCGCGGTGCGGAGCCGGTCACGACGGTCTATTATGTGCGGTTCGGCTTCGAGACGCCGGACGGTCAGTCCCGAATCAACGTCTGCACCGTGAGCGGCGACGTCTACGAGCGCGTCGGCCACGGCCAGCCGGTGACGGTCACCCTGACCGAGGGCCGCGTCGAGCAGAGCTGCATTGCCGCCTGAGGATGCCGAAGTGCCTGCCCCACCCACCCCGCCGGCGGCGCCGGCCGCCGGCCGGTCCTACCGGCGGAAGTGCTTGCTGAGCGCCAGGCCCTGCCGGTTGTATGAGGAGCCAATGCCGCGGCCGTAGAGCCGGTCGGGGCGGTCGGTCAGGCGCTCGTACCACAGGCGGCCCACGACCTGGCCATCCTCAATCAGGAATGGCACCTCGTGGGAGCGCACCTCCAGGACCGCACGGGCACCGGTGGTGCCGGTCTCGGTCAGGCCGAAGCCGGGGTCGAAGAAGCCGGCGTAGTGCACCCGGAACTCCCCCAGCAACGTGTCGTAGGCGACCATCTCGGCGGCCTGGTCCTCGGGCACCGTGACCGCCTCCTTCGACGCCAGAATGTAGAACTCGTTGGGGTCGAGGATCAGCCCGCCGTGTTTGCCGGCGCGCACCGGCTCCCAGAATTCCTCCGGGTCATAGAGGGCGATGTTGTCGACATCGATCAGCCCGGCATGGCGGCGGGCGCGGTAGCCGATCAGGCCCGTCTCCAGATCGCCGCGGATGTCGACCGTGACCGCCCGGCCCTTGGTGACCAGGGCGCGGCGGCGGTCGACGTCGGGATCGACGCCAGCGGCGGCATTCGGGCCGCCGGGCCCGACCACCGGCGGCGATTCGCAATATTGCGGCTGGCCGCGGCGCAGGCGCAGCTGCACCAGGGACGAGCCGGTGCGGACCAGGACGCTGAAGGTGCGCGGCGACACCTCGGCATAGAGCGGGCCGGTGTAGCCCGGCCTGATCTGGTCGAACTCGGCGCCATGGTCGGTGATGACGCGGGCGAACACGTCGAGCCGCCCGGTCGAGCTCTTCGGGTTGGCGATGCCGCCCACGTCCTCCGGCAGCGCCAGCCGCTCCTGCAGCGGCACGATATAGACGCAGCCGCGCTCCAGCACGGCGCCGCCGGTGAGGTCGATGGTGTGCATGGCCACCTGATCGACCTTGCCCCGCACCGTCGCGTCGGGTCCGGGCAGGAAACTGGCCCGCACCCGATAGGCCACGGCGCCCAGGCGCAGATCGATGCTGGCCGGCTGGATCTGGTCGTCGGCCAGAGGCTGGTCCGCCGGCACCCAGCCGTGCTCCACCGCCGCCTGGAGGGCCTGGGAGGGAAGCAGGCCGATGCCGGCGGCGGCATTCCCGGACCCGGAGCCGGCCGGCACGCCTCGTTGCTGCACCGCGGGGCGGAGACTCTCGACCATGACAAACGACCAGAGCGCTACTTCTTGATGCGGTTTTCAAAACGCACCGTAGCGCAGAGATCGCCATGATGCCTAGGCGTTCCCGATCAGCGGTTCCGCCAGCGGACTCTTCCGCCCCGGACACTACCCTCGTCTCAACTCGCCTTCGGCGCAACCAAAGCACCATTCACGACGAGGTCCCGGCACGCCCCCAACTCACGCCAAAGACAGGATGCGATCCTCAGCAGGCATGCCATCCTTGCAATCAACGCTGGCTCTTGCATTCTCAAATTCGGGCGATTCAACGATCAGCGGCATCTCCTCTAACATATTATTGTCTACGGCATGAGCCAGTATTTTGGTTACGCGTCTTACCGATCTGTCATAATCCAGATCAAACAGTTTGCCGATCAGTTTCGCGATATATTGCACATTATGATAGCCGTCGCAATGAAGCAAAACTTCATAGTAGACGTCATCAATTTTCATGCTATTAAGATAGAGATCAAGCTTGCGCCGCGCATCGTCCACATGCGGATTGTACAGAACTCCGCCGCTCACGCCCTTGATGAGCTGCACACCCTTGCGACGGCGATAACGCAGCCCCTCCTGCAATTTTGCTTTGCTTCGGAACAGGTAACTGCACAGGAGGCGGCCCTCTATGATCTCGTCTTCAGATATTTTTGAGGTCCTGTGGACAGGCACTTCATGCATGGTCCATCTCAGGTAATCCCAATCAAAGATCTCAATGTCATAATTCTCCGGATGCTCGTACTGCGGCGTGCCTGGATACGGCTTAAAAGTAAAGTCTCTAACCATACTCGGCCGAAGACGACCAAGAAGACGGATTGTCTTCAGCTGGTCAAAGAAATCCTCAGCCGGCAACCCAAATATGGCGAATGCCACCGTACGAATCCCGGCCTGATGAGTCATTGAAAACGCTTCCTCGGCTTTTCTGACACGCCGACTTAAGGTTTCCAGCGAAGATTCGTTGCCGCTTTCGACGCCGTATGCAATACGGTCGCATCCGGCCCCAGCCATGGCGTCCAGCAGCTCCCGATCGACATACTCGGTTCGGCTCAAACAATGCCAGCCGAACTTCATGTCTGAATCGACGATGGCTTGACACAGATCCATTACAAGCTGACGATCCACCGGAAAAATATCATCGAAAAAGTAAAAATAGCGAAATCCCATTTCGTAGGCATTCCTGATCTCTGGCATAATATTCGCAACACTACGCTTGCGAACGCTGCCTCGCACCCACGATGATGTACAGTACTCGCACTTGAATATACAACCTCTGGTCAGAGAAAGCCCATACCTTTCTCCGCGTTCCACATAGCGCTCGATTGGCAGCAAACGATAAGCAGGATACGGTATTGCATCCAAATCCTCAATGATGCGCGCCGCACACGTTGTAACCGGCTCACCCTTCTCGTGATCGAAATAGGCAATACCTGGAATGGATTTTCCATCGAGCCCTTCAAGCAACGCACCAAAAAGCTCTGGCACGACAGCTTCACCTTCGCCAATCACAACATAATCGATGTCGTGACATTTCGCGACTGCTTCACGCGGCATCCATGACACATACGTGCCGCCACAAACAACCGGGATATCTCGATTATGCGCTTTTACCTGTGCGGCGATCCTCTCAACCATCGGGAACGTCGACACCGCACGATTCGTGATACCGACAATACGAGGCGCGCTTTCCGCAATTTCCCGGTCCAGATCCTCGAAACCGTACTCCATGATCGGACAGTCAACAATTCGGACGCTTATATCAAGTTGAACAAGCTGCGCTGCAATAATACCAAGATTTCTGGGCGGATCAATCATCTCGGAAGGATCATGGGTGTACGGCGGGTTCATCCGGTACGGCGGATTGATCAGCAGCACATCAACAGCCATGACATCCATCCTTGCGCTGGTTCGACTGATGAAGAAGGGTGAGCTCTACTTGATCGGTACCTAAAGAAAAGTAGCCAGGGGTCGCCTTCGCAACCCCCAGCCTGCAAGACCTGCCGATTTACGGCAGGTTATCTTCCTTGAGGACATCTTCGACCGAGGTCGCGCCGATATCGCTGTCATTGCGGTGATCGGAGTCCGCATTGCCGGTGATCGCAGCTTCGTTTTCCAGAACGTCGTTACGGTCGTCCATTGTTTCCTCCTGATTTGACTTGGGCCGCCTCGATGACAACCGAGGCATGGCGTTTATGCTAGGGATACGTTCCCTGGTCAAGGGAAAAGCCGAACTACCAACAACAACGCAACAAGATTTCCTATATTACGTGATCATTCTTGTCGTGAATACTATGGAGTGGGAACATTGTTATTTGAGTAGAATCCTGTATAAATTATGTCAATTAGATATCGAACGATATATCGTTAAAAGCGCTCGGCCTTCTTGATTTCTGATCCCACTTCTGTTAAAATGCGACCGTGAATTGATTTAAACCGGTTTGCATAATGCTTGGAATCTAATCATCAAACGATGCAGCGGCGGAAGATGATGGAGAAAATAGGTCATGAGCCTGTCCGGGATGACGTCTGGCCGAGCCGCTTGGCTTGGTTTCCTGATGGTTGCGGCCGGGGCGACCTTGTGGGGCACGGGGGGCGTAGCCGCCAAGGCATTGTTCCTGACGACCACTATTACCCCATTGGCAGTAGGGTTCTACAGGCTCGCCCTCTCGGTCCCGGTCCTGATGTTCGCAAATGGCCTGCGCGGCTCGCATTGGGGTCTGGCATGGAATGACCCGCGAAATCTCGTTGTCGTCGCGCTCGGCGCAGCAATGGCCTTGTACCAGGTATTCTATTACGCGGCTGTGCATCAGGCGGGCGTTACCATTGCCACTCTGGTGACATTGTGTACTGCACCCATCATCGTCGCTGTAATTTCAAGTCTTGTTCTCAATGAGCGTCTTTCACGGCTCGTCGCAATCTCTCTTGTGATGGCGCTGATCGGCACTGCTTTGCTGGTCGGATTTCCTTCGGACATGACCGACAGTCGCGACTCCATCCTCGCCGGGGTCGCTCTCGCTCTCGGTTCCGCCACGAGTTATGCCGTACTGACGGTGTGCAGCCGTGCGCTCTCCAACGTTGTCGAGCCTGCCCCGCTTATAGTTGTAAGCTTCGGAGGCGGAGCCGTCGTTTTGCTCCCGTTCGTGTTAGCGGAGGGGCTGTCGTTCGGTTTTCCGCTTGAGGCCTGGGGCCTGCTCGTTTATCTCGGACTCGTCCCCACTTCCATTGCATACATCCTGTTTTTTGTCGGCTTGCGCACCACTCCCGCCACCGTTGCCAGTATTCTTACCCTGATGGAGCCGCTGACCGCAGCCTTTCTCGCTTGGCTGATCTTCGGGGAGCGCCTCGGCCCGTTTGGACTGTTGGGCGCCGCTCTGCTGATTTGTGCAATGATCTTGTTGACACGGTCCCGCGGAACTCGAAATCGGCCGGCATTCGAGCATCCTGAGAGGTCGAAGGCCGAATAACCGCTGGCCGGTCCGGGGCAAGCCCCGCTCGTTTCGGCGACCACCCCACCTCCCCGCACTTTTCGCCGCGCCTCGCTGCGGCTAAAGTGCCGGGCCATGGACAAGCTGCCCTTTGCCCTCCCCACGTTCGAGCCCGGCTGGGTCTGGCTGACCGGGGCCGGGCCCGGCGATCCGGGCCTGCTCACGCTGCACGCGCTGCACGGGCTGCGCCACTGCGACATCGTGCTGCACGACGCGCTGGTCGACCACCAGGTCCTGGCCCTGGCCCGCCCCGGCGCCGAGGTGGTCTATGCCGGCAAGCGCGGCGGCAAGCCGTCGACCAGGCAGGTCGACATCTCCGTGCGCCTGGTCCAGCTCGCCCGCCAGGGCAGGCGCGTGCTGCGGCTCAAGGGCGGCGATCCGTTCGTGTTCGGCCGCGGTGCCGAGGAGGCGCTGGCCCTGGTCGCCGCCGGCGTGCACTTCCGCATCATCCCCGGCCTGACCGCCGGCATCGGCGGGCTGGAGTATGCCGGCATCCCCCTCACCCACCGCGATACCAACGAGGCCGTCACCTTCATCACCGGTCACAGCGTCGACGGCCACATGCCCGACCGGGTCGACTGGGACGCCATCGCCCATGGCTCGCCGGTGATCGTTTTGTACATGGCGCTGCACCACATCGACGAGATCGCCGCCCGCCTGATGGCCGCCGGACGCCCCGCCGACGAGCCGGTCGCCATCGTCAGCAAGGCGACGACGCTGGACCAGTCGGTGCTGGTCACCACCCTGGGCGACTGCGCCGCGGACGTGCGCCGCACCCGTATCGGCCCGCCGGCGCTGATCGTGGTTGGCAACGTGGTGCGCCTGCGCCCCGGGCTGGACTGGCTGAGCGCCAGCCGCGGCGTGCCCCTGGACCCCGACCCGCTGCACCTGCACGACGCCGACCGCGAGGCCTCATGACAGCCGGGCTGGTCATCGCCGCACCGGCCTCGGGCAGTGGCAAGACCACGATCACGCTCGGCCTGCTGCGCCATTTCCGCAACCGCGGCGTGGCGGTGGCCGCGGCCAAGGTCGGGCCGGACTACATCGACCCGGCCTTCCACGCCGCCGCCGGCGGGCGCGCCTGCGTCAACCTGGACGGCTGGGCGATGCGGCCGCAGACGCTGGCGGCCCTGGCTGCGCAGGTCGGTGCCGAGGCCGACCTGGTCATCGCCGAGGGCGTCATGGGCCTGTTCGACGGCGCGCCCGACGGCAGCGGCTCCACGGCCGACGTCGCCGTCGCGCTTGGCTGGCCGGTGGTGCTGGTGGTCGACGTGCGCGGCCAGGCGACCTCGGCCGCCGCCACGGTGCTCGGCTTCGCCCGGTTCCGCCCCGACGTCACGGTTGCCGGTGTCATCTTCAACCGCAGCGGCGGCGACAAGCACGCCGGGATGCTGCGCCGGGCCTGTGCGCCGCTGGGCATTCCGGTGCTGGGCTGCCTGCCGCGGCGCCAGGACCTGGCGGTGCCCGATCGCCACCTGGGCCTGGTCCAGGCGGCCGAGCACGAGGACATCGATGCCTTCTGCGACCGCGCCGCCGCCGCCGTGGCGGAACACATCGATACCGCGGCGCTGGCGGCCCTCGCCGCCCCGGCCCGGCCAACGGTCCCGACGACGCAACCGGCCTCGCCGGTGCTGCCGCCGCCGGGGCAGCGCATCGCCGTCGCCGCCGACGTGGCCTTCGCCTTCGCCTATGCCTTCGTGCTCGACGGCTGGCGCGCCGCCGGGGCGGAGATCTCGCTCTTCTCGCCGCTGGCCGACGAGGCGCCGGATGCCGCAGCCGACTCCGTCTACCTGCCCGGCGGCTATCCAGAGTTGCACGCGGGCCGGCTCGCCGCCAACCGCACGTTCCTGGACGGCGTGCGGCAGGCGGCCGGGCGCGGCGCCGTCGTTTACGGCGAGTGCGGCGGCTACATGACGCTGGGCCGCGGCCTGGTCGACGCCGCCGGCATCCGCCACGAGATGCTGGGCCTGCTGCCGGTCGAGACCTCGTTCGCACGGCGCCGGCTGCACCTGGGCTACCGCCTGGCGGTGACCGCCACCGACGGACCGTTCGGCGCCGCCGGCACCGCCTTCCGTGGCCACGAGTTCCACTTCGCCAGCATCGTCGCCGAAGAGCACGGCGACGCCCCGCTGTTCCGCGCCCGCGATGCCTCCGGCACCGACCTGGGCCCGGTCGGCGCCCGGTGCGGCACGGTCATGGGCTCGTTCATGCACCTGATCGACCGGGCCGACACCGGCGCCTGAGCGTCGCATTGCTGCCGTCGGGCTTCGCTCAGGTCCGGAACGCCCACAGGCGGGCGCCGGCGTAGCTGGCGAGCGGGATGACCACGGCGGCGCAGACCAGTGCCGGCACCGGTCCGATGACCTGCGCCTCCAGCAGCCCGGCCAGGACGCCGTTGTTCAGGGCGAAAGCCGTCACGGCGATGACGAAGAACCGGACCATGGCGCCCCGCCGGGCGACGCCGCTGTCGGCGAAGGACCAGGCGAAATGGCCCTGGAACGAGAACAGGAAGGCCACGGCGAACGCCGCCAGGTTGGCGGTCATGGGCGGCCAGCCGGCCCACCGCACGAGCCCGACCGCAATCGACATGTGGATGGCCGCGGCGGCAAGGCCGACGAGGCCGAATCGCACCACGCGCAGAACCTCGCGCACGAGGTCACGCCGCCTGACAGTCGGGAGCGGGTCGATCCGGTCCATCACGGCTTGTAGAACCCGGCGAACACGGACAGGCCGGCCAGCCGGTTGGCGCGCATGAACGGCCGCTCGGCGGCGCACAGCGCGCCCAGCACGCCGTTGACCAGCCGCGACTCGCGGCGGAGCTGGCTCCTGGGCTCGGCCGCGGCCGGCGTCGTCAGGCGTTCCAGCAGCCGCACACCGGCGGCCAGCGGAAACACGGCCCCGTAATAGTAATGGCCCCAGTCCAGGACCAGGCCGCTGCCCTGCACGGCCGCGACCAGGCTGCGGAGGGTGTACCGGCGGCGGTGCTCCAGGAACACGTCGTGCCCCGACCACAAGAACCGGAAGGCCGGCACGGTCACCACGAACCGCGTGCCGGGCGCGACCGCATCGACACAGGGCCGGAGCAACGCCGCCTCGTCATCGACATGCTCCAACACGTCCATCAGCAGGACGACGTCGGCGTCACTGCCGTCGACCGACCGGCGGAAGGCAAGCGGCTTGCCGGCGTGCTCCTCGTCGCGATCGGCATCGTAGCCGATGTCGACGCAGGTGGCCCGTGCCGCCGGCGTCTCGGCAAGCAGCACGCGCGCGAAGAACCCCGACCCGGCACCGACGTCCAGCACCTCGCGCGGCGGCCGGTCGCGCAGGGCCCGCACCAGCGCCGCCGACTTGGCCCGGTAGTACCAGTGGCTGTCGACCTGGTCCCCCAGGATCTCCAGTTCCTTGAGGTCCACGGCAGGCGCTCCGTGCTATTCGATCTCGTCGATCAGATAGATCGGCCGGCTCTTCGTTTCCTGGAAGATCCGACCGATGTACTCGCCCAGCAGGCCGATCGACAGCAACTGTATGCCGCCAAAGAAGAATATCGCCGCCATCAGCGATGGATAGCCGGGCACGGCATTGCCGAAGACCAGGGCATCAATGATGATGAAGGCGACGTAGCCGAACGACAGCAGACAGATGGCGGTCCCCAGGTACAGCCACAGCCGCAGCGGCGCCGTCGAGAAGCTGGTGATGCCGTCAAGGGCAAAGTTCCACAATTTCCAGTAATTCCAGGTCGACCGGCCCGCCGCCCGCTCGGCGCGCTCGAACGGCACGGCGACAGTGCGGAACCCGGGCCACGCCATCAGGCCTTTCATGAAACGCGTGCGCTCACGCAGAGTCTTGACCTCGTCGACAACGCGGCGGTCCATCAGGCGGAAATCGCCCGCATCCTTCGGGATCGGCACCGGCGACACGCTGTTGAACAGCCAGTAGAACCCGTGGGCCGTGGCCCGCTTCAGCGCTCCGTCGGTGGCCCGGTCGGTGCGGACGCCGTAGACCACGTCGTAGCCCTCCCGCCAGCAGTCCAGGAACCGGTGGATCAGCTCCGGCGGGTCCTGCAGGTCGACGTCCAGCGGGACCACCACGTCGCCGCGAGCGTGGTCCAGGCCGGCGGTCAGCGCCGCCTCCTTGCCGAAGTTCCGCGACAGCGACACGATGACCATCTGCGGGTGGCGCGCCTTCGCCGCCCTGAGGACCTCGAGCGTGGCGTCGCGGCTGCCGTCGTTGACGAAGACCAGTTCGTAGTCGCAGCCGGTCTCGTCCATGGTCGGCACCGCTGCCGCCAGGAACAGATCGATGGAGTGCGCCTCGTTGTAGACGGGCACGACCAGGCTGATGAACGGCTTGTCGGCGCGAGGCCGGGTTGACGCTTCCATTGACGGCGACTCCACGCACGGGCGTGCCGAATCAAGCCTTCCGAACGTAGCGGCGGCCCGGCCCGTTTCCGGCGCCGGCGCTCCGAAGCACCTGTCCGCCTGGATTGCGACGGACTCCGCGACGGGATCCCGCTCGTCGGCCAGGCGCAGCGGCATGCTCGCTTTGCCGCGGCGCGGCAACCCGCTGCCGGGTCCGTACGTTCCATGCCTGCACCCCCGACGCCCGAACCGTAACGGAGGACCGGTGGCATGGCCACTGCCGAGCACGAACATACACCGGAAGCCATCCGCGCCCGCATTGGCGAGGGGCCGGGCGTCAGCTATCTGCGCGAGCGGGTCTACGGCGGCATCGACGGCACGGTGACGACCTTCGCCATCGTTGCCGGAGTCACCGGCGGCGACCTGGCGGCCCGAATCGTGCTGATCCTGGGCTTGGCCAACGTCATTGCCGACGGCTTCTCGATGGCTGCCGGCGACTATTCCAGCACCAAGACCGAGAACGAGGAGTACGCCCACCTCCGCGCCACGGAGGAGCGTCACATCGCCGAAGAGCCGGCCGGCGAGGAGGAAGAGGTCCGCGAGATCTTCCGCCAGAAGGGCTTCACGGGCGACGATCTGGAACGCGCCGTCGGCGTCATCACCGCCAAGCGCGAGCGCTGGATCGACACTATGATGGCCGAGGAGCACGGCCAGCCGGCCACCCTGCGTGCGCCGCTGCGGTCGGCCGTCAACACCTTCGCCGCGTTCGTCGTGTGCGGTCTGGTGCCGCTGCTGCCGTTCCTGACCGGCCTGGCCGTGGCGGTGCCGGCACCATTCATGCTGTCGCTTGGTCTGGCCGGGGTGGTGTTCTTCGGCATCGGTTCGGTCAAGAGCCGCTGGACGCCGGCGCGCTGGTGGCAGTCGGGCCTGGAGACCTTCGCCATCGGCATGGCTGCGGCCGGCATCGCCTATGCCATCGGTCACGGGCTGAAGAGCCTGGTCTGACCGCCGCCGCGCGCGAACGGGCTTGATGCCGGCCGCGCCACGCCCTACACGGGCGCTCCCATCCATCCGCGCGGAGGCTGCATGAGCGTCGTCCCGCTGCTCACCCGCCTGGTCGGCGACCCGGCCAACACCTGGGCCATCGGCATCCAGGGCGCGCTGGCCGAGTTCCGCCGCGACCCGGACGAGGCCGATCTGTCCGGCAGTGGCGATCCCCTGACCGTGCGCACGGCGCGCGGCGCGATTCGGCTCGCCCCCAACCCGCGGCTGCGCCCGGTCGCCTGGGAGGCGCCCGGCCCCGACCCGCAGGATCCGGACCTGGAGGGCCCGCCCGGCGGCTGGCGCCACGGTGTCGCCTTCTGCCTGCCGCATGCGGCCGCCGCCCTGAACGGGCGGCGCGGCATCTCCGCGCTGGGCCCGGACATCGCGGCGCTGATGCCGGCGGCGCGCAAGGCACTGCTGTTCGACCTGGGGCTCGGCGTGCCGCACGTCGACGTGTGCGTGCGGACCATCGACCCGGGGCTGGTGCACATGCTGCGCGCGGCGGAGGGACGGCCGCTGCTGGCACCCGACAACCCGGCACTGCCGACCATCAAGGCCGCCGGGCCGCACCGTGTGTTCCTGTCGGCGCTGGGCCGCATCGAGGTGTACCAGCGCATTCCCCGCCCGGCCGCCGGCGAGACCACGCCGCCGGGGCCGCACACTCACCTGCTGCCCGACCTGCTGACAACAGGCCGGACCCACGACCCGGCGGTGCCGGTGCCGGCCGGACTGGTGCCGTGCCTGTGGCTCCATCCGGCTCACCCGCTGCGTGACGCCGCCGGCAGCCCGCACCCGTTCGACGCCGACGCCCACGCCGCGTTCCAGCACGTGCTGAAGGCGTTCGGCGACCCGGCCCATGTCGCGGTGAAGGAGCGTGTGATCGAGGCGGTGCGCGTCGGTGTCGGGCCAGACGACTTCACGCCGCCTTCCTCGTCGCTGGAGCGCGCCGCCGTGGCGGTGGTCCTGCGCCAGCTTTGCCACAGCGATGGCCCGTCGCCGGTGTTGGAGGCCTGGACGGCAGCGTTCGGATAGACCACAGCGCTATCCGATCCAGTGCCGGCCGGGCATGGCCGCTGGGTGATCCGCCTGGCGATGGCGCGTCAGGCCGCTACGTCGATCGTCACCCGCCGGCCAAGCGCGGCGATCGCCGCATCGAGGGCAGACAGCCGGCTCGCATGGTCCGGATCGAGCAGGCGGCGCGCCTCCCGTTCGTCTACCCCAAGGCGCCGCGCCAGATCGGCAACCGTTATGGCGGCGTCGCGCAAAGCCATGTGCAGCGCCGCCTTGAGTGCCAGTGCGGCGTCGGGCGCCACCGCGACCTGACCGGACTGTACCGGCGACGGAGGCGGCACCGCCTCGCCTGCCCGCATCAAGATGGACAGGACCGAATTCAGGCAGTCCCTGGCTTCCCCCAGCGCCTCGGCGCGGTCGGCCCCGTCGGTTGCGGCGCCGGGCAGATCTGGAAACCGGACCAGGATGCGGCCGTCCTCGTCCGTTTCCAGGCTGGCAGGATAGACGACCAACATTCACAAGTCCTCCTCGGTCGGGCCCAGGTCCCGCAGCATCTGCCGGTACAGTCCGACGCCGATGTCCTTTTTTCGGTCCTTGACGAACGTTGAACGACTGCCGAACCAAAGTCGAACATGGCTACCCTTGCCTCGGGCAGTTTCAACGCGAACCTCGACTCTCCGGCGGCGCGCCAGCTCCCTTACTCTGGCAATGAATTCGCGTCCTGTCATGCCTTGTCACGGACCATGCCGTCGGTATCAGGGAAGCCCTCGGCCTGCATCTATCCATAGACCAATCATGGACCAATTTTCTCAAATTATACAACCTCCTACCTCACCAGAATCACCACCGACGCCGCGTACAGCAGCAGGATGATGGTGCTCTCGAAGCCGATGCCGCCGAAGCCGTGGCGTTCGCGCTTGAGCAGGCCCAGCAGCAGCACGCTGGTCATCAGGATGGCCACGCTCATTACGAAAATGTGCCGGTCGTTGAAGGCGTGGTAGAGCGAGCCGTCGCGGTAGGCGATGTCGGCGAAGGCCAGGAACAGCACGTCGAAGGCATTGCCGCCGACGATGTCGCCAACCGCCAGGCTCAGCGCCCCGCGCCGCACCGCCGCCACCGCCGTCACCAGCTCCGGCAGCGAGGTCGCCACCGCCGTCAGCAGGCCGCCAATGGCCGTCTGCGACAGCCCGGTGCGCCGGCTCAGCGCCACGCCGCTTTCGGCGATGACAAACCCGGCCAGGGCGGTCACCGCGGCCAGCACGGCGAAGCCCAGCAGCAGCTGGTTCAGGGTGCGCCGGTCGCCGGTATTGTGCAGGTTCGCGCGCTCGGTCTCGTCGGTGCGCCGCGGCTGCCACATCGGCTCCAGCTCGCTGGCCGAGGACAGGCGCGAACCGAACACGTAGGTCCCGATCAGCACCACGGTCGCCGGATGCACCCCGAGCAGCGTCCAGTCCGGTGCGGCAAGGCTGACCAGCGGGATCGACAGCAGCGCGATCAGCAGGGTGCCGTTGGTCAGGTTGCCGATCGAGGCGGCGGCGTGCTCCAGGTTGGCGCGGCGGTAGGCAATGTCGGCGACGCCCAGGAACGCCGTCTGCACCGTGATGCCGCCGATGGCGTTGCTGATCGACAGCTCCGGATAGCCGAACCCGGCCGTCGCCACCGACGTGATGATGCCCGGCAGCGAGGTTGTCGCACCGAGCAGCAGCGCGCCGACCATCGCCTGGCCGATGCGGGTGCGCTGCGAGATGACGTCGGCGGTCGCGGCCAGGCGCGGTCCGGTGACCAGGATGGTCAGGGCCGCCGCGACGAACACGGCCACGATCGCGGCAAGCGGCAGGCCCGACAGGTCGAACACCATGGACGATCATCCGATCAGCAGCAGCATGAGCGGCAGGGTCACCATCGCTGCCAGGGTGGTCGCCGTGATGATGCCGGCCATCATCGTCGCGTCGCCGCCCATCTGGCGCGCCAGCACGTACGACGAGGCCGAGGTCGGCAGCCCGTTGTAGAGCGCCGCCACCGCCAGCGGCATGCCGCCGACCCCGAATGCCAGGCACAGCGCTGCGGTCACCCCCGGCGTGACCACCAGCTTGAACGCACCAGCCAGGAAAACGTGCCGTCCGGCGCGCCCGACCGCCGGCAAATCGAGCCCCGCCCCCACCGCCAGCAGGCCGACCGGCAGCGCCGCCCGGCCCAGCACCTCGGCCATCGGCCCCAGCGGCGGCGGCAGCGGCAGCCCGGTCAGGTTCAGCACGATGCCCAGCAGCACCGCCAGGATCAGCGGGTTGGTGACGATGGCGCACACCGTCGAACGCAGCCCGCCAGTGGCGCCGTCGCCGAAGCGGGCCAGCGTCGATACCGCCACCACGTTGACCAGCGGCACCACCGCGGCGATGCCGATCGCCGCCAGCGCCAGCCCCTCCGCCCCGACAAGAACGTCGGCGGCAGCCAGCCCGACATAGGTGTTGGGCCGGATGCCGCCCTGGACGATCGAGGAGAAGCCCGGCCCGTCGACCCGCCACACCGGCCGCACCAGCGCCAGCAACGCCACCGTCGCCAGCACACCGCCGACCAGCGCCGCCGCCACCGGCAGCACCGCCAGCAGGTCGAGCTGTGCCTCGGCCATGGTCGTCGCCAGCAGGCAGGGAAAGAACACGTAGTAGGTCATCTTCTCCGCCGCCGGCCAGAACCCCTCCGGCACGAACGCCGTCCGCCGCAGCCCATGGCCGAGCACGATGAGCAGGAAGATCGGCACCAGGGCGGGAATGACGGCGGACATGGGCAAACGTCAGGGCGGCGGCAGGACGGGCGGCGGCAAAGCCGGCGCCGGACAGGGCTGCCACCATAGGCGTCTTTGCCCGTGGGTTCAT
Organism: uncultured Mycobacteriaceae bacterium; assembly: GCA_964526565.1. Lineage (GTDB taxonomy): Bacteria > Pseudomonadota > Alphaproteobacteria > DSM-16000 > Inquilinaceae > CAZGMC01. The sequence continues at coordinate 7,502 of CAZGMC010000028.1, read as the reverse complement.
CGCCGATCGTGCCGACGCATCCCCGACGGCGCCCGGTCGGACTGCCGCCGGTCGGACCTCTAGCGGACGGACTGCCGCCGCGAAGCCGCAGCGTCAGGGGATCGCCGCGCGCGGGTCGGCCGCACTGGCGCGGCGGCGGGAGTCTGCGCCTCCGATGCATCATCGCTGCAACACCGGTGCAACCCGGCGCAACGCCGCTGTTGCACGGCAACTTATTGAGATCGCTCACGGTTCGGGCAATCTGCAACGTCTGCAACGGAGTCTCCGGCCCGTTGCACTGCCGGCACCGGGCGCGGCTGCGGCTCGGCAAGCGCGGCGGCAGGCACGCGGCTCGGATGGTGCGCTCATGCGGCGGCCCGTGGCTGGTGTCCGGTTCCTGCAGGTCATCGTGGGCTCCGTCGACAGCAAGGTCGACCCAGACCTACATGCTTATTTTCCTAACCGCAACCTTCGTTTTGAAATCGAACCTGGGTCTGCCCGCTCACTGATGCCGGACGCATCACGGGATTCTCCGAGATCAAATGCTCAAAACGAACGAGACGGCAATCGCCTTAAAGCCCGCGCAAGTCCACCCCGCAATTTAATAACACTTCCGGACTGCACGCTGACCATGACCGCCGTGCAACTTGAGTTAATACGACAGACAGCAATATCCATGAATTGTCGATCTCTTTGACAGCCACGGTTTCTGCGGCTCCTTTGACAACCCGTTGATATGACGGTAAATTTTCGTATTGCGTTGAGCGATATCGTCAAAAGTTATTATTTTCTGTTGATGGTATTAATACATTCTGATGACCGGTTTCCTTTACAAGCAAGCATTGTCCCAGACCAGGTGTCGTCGGGCTTGGCGAAAAAGCCGGAGAAGTCTGCTCCTGGCACGAATCTTGTAGTGGTGATGGCGGCGGCGCCTCGATTGCTTGTCTGAGCTGATCGAGACCCTGCCTATAGAGACATACCGGGCAAGGCACGAATGCACTCGCCGTCCGGATACCTCTCTTGAGTCGTATGTCAAGGAGACACCAGATGAAGATGCGTGGCCTCGCCCTCGCAACGACCGGCGTGGCAGTGGCGCTTGCCGCCCTTGCCGCTTCGCATCCCGCCTCGGCCGGAACGATCACGATCACCAGCACCGGTCCCACGAGCCTGGCCAACGCACAGGCCGCGGAAGCCGCCTTCCTGGCCGGGTTCAACACCGTCGCGACCGAGACGTTCGACGATGAAGCAACCGGCATCGCACAGTCGATCACGACGACCGCCCCTCCGGCGCCGAACGGCATCGGCACCTTCAGCTCCCAGCAGGGGGGCCAGCTGGGTCAGCTGGTCGCCATTCTGGACGCCGCCACGTCGCCGTTCAGCGGCCGCTTCGACGTGACGTCGGGCCCCGGTTCCAGCGGCAACTGGCTGGACAGCTATGACTCGGAAGTGGTCGAGTACGCGGTGAACTCGCCGCTGAACCCGTTCACCGGCATCGGCTTCTTCATGACCGACGTGCTGGATGTCGCCGGGTCCCTGTTCGTCGTCTTCGAGGACGGCGAGTCGGCGACAGAGCAGTTCAACTTCTCCGGCAGCGGCGGCACCAATCCCGACGGCACCGTCCAGTACGTGCAGGCCACGTTCGACGCGCCGATCGTGTCGCTCACGTTCACGGCCGCGGCCGACAATGACGGCTTCGGCATCGACGACGTGTCCTTCGGCCAGGTGCCGGAGCCGGCGACGCTGGCGCTTCTCGGCGCCGGCCTGGTCGGCATCGGTGCCGCGGCACGGCGGCGCCGCTCCGCTTGAGGCCTGCTGTTCTGCCTCTACGTCACTTTTTTGCCACTACTCTCCTGCGCGGCCCTTCGGGGCCGCACTTTTTTAGTCCCGGAAAAGCGCCGCCGCAGCGCCTTGAATACCGCCGGCCGGCCGGTGGTTCCACCGAAAAACCACCTGCGTCACGGCGTCCGCGCCATCGCATCCAGGGCGCCCTGAAGGATATAGGCGGCCGCCGCGGCATCGACGTGCCTGGCCCGCTTGGCGCGGCTCAGGTCGGCATCGATCATGGCGCGCTCGACGGCGGCGGTGGACAGGCGCTCGTCCCAGAAGGCGATCGGCACGTCGCGCACCTGCAGCAGGTTGGCCGCGAACTGGCGGACCGACTGGCAGCGCGGGCCCTCGCTGCCGTCCATGTTGACCGGCAGGCCGACGATCAGGGCCGCCGCGCCGCGCTCGTCGGCCAGGCGGAACAGGGCGTCGGCGTCGGCGCGGACCTTCGTCCGGCGGATCGTGCCGACCGGCGAGGCGACCGACAGGTTGGCCCCGGCCACCGCCACGCCGACGGTCTTCTCGCCCACGTCGAGGCCGAGCAGGCGCTCGAACGGCTTCAGTCCGGCCTTGAGGTCCACGATGTTGCAGATGGGCATGGCGGGTGCTACCTTCCGCGCCGCTTTTCCGGCCGGGGCCGCGGCGACCGCCCGTGTGGCCCCGCGCCGCCCCGTTCCGGGTTTCGCGCGCGAAAGACACCTAGCACCATGGCGCTCGACAAGGCTACCGTCCGCCGCATCGCCCGCCTCGCCCGCATCCGCATCGACGACGACCAGCTCGAGCCGATGGCCGCCGAGCTGGGCCAGATCCTGGCCTGGGTCGAGCAGTTGCAGGAGGTGGACACCACCGACGTGCCGCCGATGACCGGCGTCGCGGTGCAGACGCTGCGCCGCCGGCCCGACGCGATCACCGACGGCAACGCGCCGGAGAAGGTCCTGGCCAACGCGCCGGAGACCGCCGGCGGCTTCTACGTCGTCCCCAAGGTGGTCGAGTGACCGTCCGCCCCCATAACACCGCCCCCGCCACCTGCGACGCCGCCCATGACCGATCCGACCAGGCTGACCATTGCCGAGGCGCTGGCCCGCCTCGACCGCCGCGAGTTGAGCGCCGTGGAGCTGGCCGAGGCGCACCTCAGTGCCATGGAGGGCGCGCGCGCCCTCAACGCCTACATCACCGAGACGCCGGACCGGGCGCTGGCCATGGCCCGCGCCAGCGACGCACGCCGCGCCCGCGGCGAGGCCGGGCCGCTGGAGGGCATCCCCCTCGCCATCAAGGACATGTTCTGCACCGAGGGGGTTCTTTCCACCGCGGCCAGCCACATCCTGGACGGCTTCGTCCCGGCCTATGAGAGCACCGTCACCGCCAATCTGTGGCGCGACGGCGCGGTGATGCTGGGCAAGACCAACCTGGACGAGTTCGCCATGGGCTCGTCGACCATCACCTCGTACTACCGGCCGACGGTCAATCCGTGGCGCCGCCGCGACGATCCCGACGCGCCGCTGGTCCCCGGCGGCTCGTCGGGCGGCTCGGCGGCGGCGGTGGCGGCGCATCTGGCGCCCGGCGCCACCGGCACCGACACCGGCGGGTCGATCCGCCAGCCGGCCAGCTTCTGCGGCATTGTGGGATTGAAGCCGACCTACGGGCGCTGCTCGCGCTGGGGCATCATCGCCTTCGCCTCGTCGCTGGACCAGGCCGGCCCGTTCGCCCGCACGGTGCGCGACACGGCGCTGCTGCTGCGCTCCATGGCCGGGTTCGACCCGAAGGACTCGACGTGCGTGGACATGGCCGTGCCGGACTTCGCCGCGGCGCTGACCGGCGACGTGCGGGGTTTGCGGGTCGGCATCCCGCGCGAGTACCGGCTGGAGGGCATGCCCGAGGAGATCGAGCGGCTGTGGGCGCAGGGGGCGGCGTGGCTCCGCGCCGCCGGGGCCGAGCCGGTCGACATCTCGCTGCCGCACACAAAGTACGCCCTGCCCACCTACTATGTGGTGGCGCCGGCCGAGGCGTCGTCGAACCTGGCCCGCTATGACGGCGTGCGCTATGGCCTGCGCGTGCCGGGCCACAACCTGACCGAGATGTACGAGAACAGCCGCGGCGAGGGCTTCGGCGCCGAGGTGCGCCGCCGCATCATGATGGGCACCTACGTGCTGTCGGCCGGGTACTACGACGCCTACTATCTGAAGGCGCAGAAGATGCGCACCCTGATCAAGCGCGACTTCGACGCGGCGTTCCAGGCGTGCGACGTGGTGTTGACCCCCACCGCCCCCTCCGGCGCCTTCCGCATCGGCGAGAAGACCGACGACCCGGTCACCATGTACCTGAACGACGTGTTCACGGTAACCACCAACCTGGCCGGGCTGCCGGGGATTTCCGTGCCGGCCGGCCTGGATGCTGCGGGTTTGCCGCTGGGCTTGCAGCTGATCGGCCGGCCGTTCGACGAGGAGACGCTGCTGCGGGTAGCGGGGGTTGTGGAGGAGGCGGCGGGGTTTGGGCAGCAAAATGCCAAGTAGGCGCCATCGTTACAGGAAATGAATTATTGAAACTGCCCTGGACAATTGCCGAGCCCTCGGAAACATTCGTCGGTGTCGCTATCGGGGTCCCGGCCCCAATCGTCATTGGGCGTGCTCGGGGGACCCGCTCGATACGGTGTAATTGAGTAGCCCACAACCGGCCCGTAATAGGTATTGCAATGGCACACAGCAGTAGTCCGTAGGCTGGGCTGAGCCTGCGAAGCCCAGCAACACCGCCGCCCTTACTCCCGGCCTTGCCGGCGCAGCGCTGGCAAGGCAGCCGGCGGGATCGCCCGACAAAAGCTGGGCTTCGCAAGCTCAGCCCAGCCTACCCCTGCTACTTGATTCCGTTGGGCGTCGAAATGCGGGGACACATCACTTGATTCCGGTGGGGGCGTGCCGGCGCGGGTCGCCGCGGCGCGGGCCGGCCCGAGCGGCAGCTCTTCTCGGGCCATCCCGCCGGCTGCCGCGCCGGCGCTGCGCTGGCCGGGCCGGAATTGACGGCGCGGTGTTGCTGGGCTTCGCAAGCTCAGCCCAGCCTACGACTTCAAGACGCAATCAACCTTCCGGTTCCTGTAATACATGTTGGCTTTGCTTGGCGCACGATTACCAACAGAAAAGCCGTCATTGCGAGCACAGCGAAGCAATCCAGCGGCGCCGCACGCGCGGTTTATAGTTGTTTTGAGCCGGCAACGCCGGGACTGGATTGCCGCGCTCCGCCCGCAATGACGGGGCGGGTTGCGTCAAGGACAGCGCCAGTGGCTGCCGTCCGTCAACGGCCGTCCGATGGATCCGGCCGGTCCCGCCCCAGCGTGGGGTGGCTTTCCTCCGCCTTGCGCCAGGGCCAGCGGCCGTCGATCTCGACCTCGAGCGCAAAGCTGAGGAAGGTCCGGATCAGGACGATCAGGCCCAGGACATAAAGGTTGTCCAGGGTCGGCTTGATCGCCACGGTGCCGATGATGTCGGCGGCGACCAGGAACTCCAGCCCCAGCAGGATGCCGCGGGCCAGGGTCGAGCGGAACTCGTGGTAGATCTTGGACCCGTCGTCGCCGCGCCGGAGGGCAACCACGAAGAACATGGTAGCGACAAGCACGCCGCAGACGATGACGGCGACCCCGGCGAGCTCGACAGCGAGGGAGATGTGATGAAGCGCCGTCTCGAACCATTCTGGGACCATGAAGCCCTGCACGTCTCCGTCTGCCTGCTCCACGACAGCCCCCCACCAACGGCGTCCTCGCCTCCATTGCCGTGAAGGCTCAACGGGCGCACGTTCGCATCGTTCCCGTCGGCCGGTCCAGGGATGGCGCCTGCCCTACTCCTTGCCCTACTCCTTGCCCTACTCCTTGCCGAGGTCCAGGTGCTCCTCCAGGAACTCCTTGACGCGGCGGAAGAAGCCATGGCTTTCGGGGCTGGAGATCTCCTCGCCGCCCTCGCGAGCAAAATCCTCCAGCAGTTCGCGCTGGCGTTTCGTCAGGTTCCTCGGCGTTTCCACCTGGACCTGGACGAACATGTCGCCCCGCGCCGCCGAACGGAGCATGCTCATGCCCTTGCCGCGCACCGGGAACTGGTGGCCCGACTGGGTGCCCTCCGGCACGGGGATCCGGGCCTGGCTGCCGTCGATGGCCGGCACCTCCAGGGTGCCGCCCAGCGCCGCCATGGTCAACGGAATGGGCACGCGGCAGAAGATGTCGGCGCCGTCGCGCTGGAAGATGCGGTGCGGCTTGACCGACAGGAAGACGTACAGGTCCCCGGGCGGTGCGCCGCGCAGGCCCGCCTCCCCTTCCCCGGCCAGGCGAATCCGTGTGCCGTCGTCGACGCCGGCGGGGATGTTCACGCTCAGGGTGCGTTCCTGGCGAATACGGCCGGCGCCGCCGCAGGCCTTGCAGGCGGTCTTGATGACGCGGCCGGCGCCGCCACAGGTCGGGCAGGTCCGCTCGATCGTGAAGAAGCCCTGCTGGCTGCGGATCTTGCCCAGGCCGCCGCAGGTCGTGCAGGTCACGGGCTTCGTGCCGGGCTCGGCCCCGGTGCCGCCGCACACCTCGCACACGGCCGAGGTGGGCACGCGGATCGTCGCCTGTTTGCCGGCGAACGCCTCTTCCAGCGTGATTTCCAGATTGTAGCGCAGGTCCGAGCCGCGCGCCCCGGCGGTACGACCGCGCCGCCCGCCGCCCATGAACTCGCCGAACATCTCGTCGAAGATGTCGGCGAAGCCGGTGGTGAAGTCGAAGCCGCCGCCGGGCCGGGCGCCGGCCGTGCCGTCGAAGGCAGCGTGACCGAAGCGGTCGTAGGCGGCGCGCCTCTGGCCGTCCTTCAGGACGTCATAGGCCTCGTTGATCTCCTTGAACCGGTGCTCCGCCGACGCGTCGCCCGGATTGCGGTCCGGGTGGAAGCGCATGGCGAGCTTCCGGTAGGCCTTCTTGATCTCGTCGCCATCGGCGCTGCGGCCGACGCCGAGCACTTCGTAATAGTCCTGTTTCGCCATCCGGATTCTCGGCCCCGCATCCGTCGATCCCAGTCGCCCCGATCCCAGTCGCCCCGATCCCTGTCACCCCGCCCGGCACGGCCCGCCCGGCACGGCCCGCCCGGCACGGCCGGCCCGGCACGGCCGGCCCGGCAGCGGCCCCGGCCGCCCATGGGCAACCGGGGCCGCGGGAACCGGCCGGGCCTGTTCCGCGATCCTACGCGGAGCGGCTCTTCTTGTCGTCGTCGACCTCCTCGAAGTCGGCGTCGACCACGCCCTCGTCGGCACCGCTGCCACCCTGGCCGCCACCGGTCGGGCCGCCGCCGGTCGGGCCGCCACCGGTCGGGCCGCCGCCGGTCGGGCCGCCTGGGGCCTCGCCCTGCTGGGCACGGTACATGGCCTCGCCGATCTTCATGGCGGCCTGGGTCAGGGTGTCGGTCCTGGCCTTGATGGCCTCGGCGTCGTCGCCGTCCAGGACGCTGCGCAGGTCGGCGATGGCGCTCTCGACGGCCTGCCTGTCCGCCGCCTCCAGCGTGTCGCCGTGCTCCTGCAGCTGGGCCTCGGTGGTGTGGATCAGGCCGTCGGCATGGTTGCGCGCCTCGACCACCTCGCGCCGCTTGCGGTCCTCCTCGGCGTGCGCCTCGGCGTCCTTGACCATGCGGTCGATGTCGGTGTCGTTGAGGCCGCCGGACGCCTGAATGCGGATCGCCTGCTCCTTGCCGGTGGCC
>CAZGMC010000027.1:40592-41571 GCA_964526565.1 uncultured Mycobacteriaceae bacterium | reverse complement strand
CGGCGATCCGCGAGCTGCCGAGTCGCGTATCAGCGTTGAGAACGGCGGGACCGGTCTGGCAGGAGGGAAATCATGTTGCGGGCCTTCCTCATTGTTCTCGCGTTCTGGCTGCCCGCCGCGGCGACGGCCGAAACCCCGTCGCCTTCGCCACGCGATGAAGCCGCGATCCGCGACGTCATCGTCCAGCAGCTCGAAGCCTTCCAGCGCGACGATGCACCGGCGGCCTTCGCCTTCGCCTCGCCGATGATCCAGCGGCAGTTCGGCGACCCCGACACCTTCATGGAGATGGTGCGACGCGGCTACCGGCCGGTCTACCGGCCCCGCGCCGTGCGGCTGGGCGCGCTGACGCGCGAGGGCGGGCGGCTGACGCAGGAGGTGTTCCTTGTCGGGCCGGACGGGCGGCAGGTGCTGGCCCTGTACTTCATGGCCCGCCAGTCCGACGGCGCCTGGCGAATCGACGGCGTGCGGTTGACCCGCTCGCCCGAGCCGGGCGTGTAGAAGGGGCTCTTGCCGGCGCGCGTCGGCTTCGCTACACCGCTCCGCGACAGGGTGGGGAGCGCGAGGCCATGCCGGAACCGACCGCCGGATCACAACGCGGGTTCATGCACTTCCCGGTCTCCTGGGAAGAGCTGCACCGCCATTCCAAGGCCCTGGCCTGGCGCCTGATGGATGGTGGGGACTGGGAGGGCATCGTTGCGATCACGCGCGGCGGGCTGGTACCCGCGGCGATCGTCGCGCGCGAGCTGGAACTCCGGGTGATCGACACGCTCTGCGTCGCCAGCTACGAGGAGATGGAGCAGGGCGAGCTGCGCATCCTCAAGACCGCCAAGCGCGACGTCGGCGAGGGCGCGGGCTGGCTGATCGTCGATGACCTCGTGGACACCGGCAAGACCGCGCGGGCCGTGCGCGACATGCTGCCCAGGGCCCACTTCGCCACCGTTTATGCAAAGCCCGCCGGCCGGCCGCTGGTCGACACCTT
>CAZGMC010000027.1:35311-40582 GCA_964526565.1 uncultured Mycobacteriaceae bacterium | reverse complement strand
CAGCCAGGACACCTGGATCCTCTTCCCCTGGGACACCGAGCCCCAGGCCGTGGCGCCGATCGCCAAGGCGGCCCGGCCGCGCTGATCGGGGCCGCGCCGCGGACCCCGGGCTGCCCGTTGTGGTGCGCGACAGACCGACTATGTTAAGAGCGGGTCGCGATGGCCGGCGGGCCGGCGCGCCGGCGTGCATCAGGAGGGACAAGACAGGACAATGAGCAAGCCGCGAACGCTGTTCGACAAGATCTGGGACAGTCATGTCGTCGACCGCCAGGAGGACGGCACCTGCCTGATCTACATCGACCGCCACCTGGTGCACGAGGTGACCAGCCCGCAGGCCTTCGAGGGCTTGCGCCTGACCGGGCGGACGGTGCGCCGGCCCGGCGCCACGCTGGCCGTGCCCGACCACAACGTGCCCACCGCCAACCGCGCCGGCGGCATCGCCGACGCGGAGAGCCGCATCCAGGTGGAGACGCTGGAGAAGAACTGCGCCGAGTTCGGCATCCCGCTGTTCGGCATGAACGACCCGCGCCAGGGCATCGTCCACATCATCGGGCCGGAGCAGGGCATGACCCAGCCGGGCATGACCATCGTCTGTGGCGACAGCCACACCTCCACGCACGGCGCCTTCGGGGCGCTGGCCTTCGGCATCGGCACGTCGGAGGTGGAGCACGTGCTGGCCACCCAGACCCTGATGATGCACCCGGCGAAGAACATGCGCATCGCCGTGAATGGCGACCTGCCGCTCGGCGTCACCGCCAAGGACATGATCCTGGCCATCATCGGCACCATCGGCACCGCCGGCGGCACCGGCCACGTCATCGAGTACACCGGCGAGGCGGTGCGCGGCCTGTCCATGGCCGGCCGCATGACCGTGTGCAACATGTCGATCGAGGCGGGCGCGCGGGCCGGGCTGATCGCCCCGGACGAGACCACGTTCGACTACATCCGCGGCCGGCCGATGGCGCCCAAGGCCGGGCAGTGGGAGCTGGCGATCAATTACTGGCGATCGCTGCCGTCCGACGCCGGCGCCCGCTACGACCGCGAGGTGACGCTGGACGCCGCCGCCATCGCCCCGACCGTCACCTGGGGCACCAGCCCGCAGGACACGCTGCCGATCACCGGCGCCGTGCCCGACCCGGACTCGTTCGCCGACCCCGGCCGGCGCCAGGCGGCGCTCCGGTCGCTGGAGTACATGGGGCTCAAGCCCGGCACGCGCATGGTCGATGTGACCGTGGACAAGGTGTTCATCGGCTCGTGCACCAATGCCCGCATCGAGGACCTGCGCGCCGCCGCCGCGGTGATCGAGGCGCAGCGCGGCCGCAAGGGTGGCGGGCGGGTCGCCGACGGCGTCTACGCCATGGTCGTGCCCGGCTCCGGCCTGGTCAAGGAGCAGGCCGAGGCCGAGGGCCTGGACCGGGTGTTCGAGGAGGCCGGCTTCGACTGGCGCGAGCCCGGCTGCTCCATGTGCCTGGCCATGAACGCCGACAAGCTGGAACCCGGCGAGCGCTGCGCCAGCACGTCCAACCGCAACTTCGAAGGCCGCCAGGGCCGCGGCGGCCGCACCCACCTGGTCAGCCCCGCCATGGCCACCGCGGCGGCACTGACGGGACGGTTGACCGATGTGCGGGAGATGACGTGAGGGCTGCGCCGGGACCCTAGGTCCGTTCCAATTGCTTGGCCAGGTGGTCGATCCCGGCCACCCGCCGGTCCATGTCCGCCCACGGGTCCTGCTGCTTCTGCCCCAGGCGGCGGGCGATGTTGTCGACCGTGTACTGCCGGGGCGACAGACCGCCGGCCAGGGCTTCGTCCCAGTCGAGTGGCGTGGCCACCGGGGCACCGGGCCTGGCGCGGACGCTGTACGGCACGACGGCGTGCTGGGCGTAGGCGTTGCGCAGATAGTCCAGAAAGATGCGGTCGCCGCGCGCGTCCTTGCGCTGCTCGACGGTCAGCCGATCGGGATGGCGGTCGGCCAGCACGGCGCACAGGCGGTGGGCGAAATCGCGGGCGGTGTCGAAGCCGGCGCAGCGGTCCAGCGGCACGACCACGTGCAGCCCGCGCGAGCCGGTGGTCTGGACGAAGCTGGGCGCTTCGAGTTTGGCCAGGGCGTCGCGGACGGTTCGCGCCGCGTCCTGGACCCGGCCGAAGTCGTCGGTGCCGCCGGGGTCCAGGTCGAAGATCAGCCGGTCGGGGTGGTCGGGCCGGTCCACCCGCGACAGGAAGGCGTGCAGGGTGATCGCCCCCTGGTTGGCCAGATAGGCCAGCGCCGCCGCATCCTCGGCGACCACGTACTGGACCTTCCCCCTGGCCTTGGGCAGCTCGACGCGGCGGATCCAGTCCGGGAAATAGCCGGGTGTCTTCTTCTGGAAGAAGCCGTCCTCGTCGATCCCTTCCGGATAGCGCTCCAGCACCAGGGCCCGGTCATGCAGGTGGGGCAGCATGCGGTCGGCGACGCGACGGTAGTGTTCCACCAGGTCTCCCTTGGTGACGCCGGCGTCGGGGAACAGCGCCTTGTCCTGCTTCGTCAGCTTGACCTCGTGCTCGCCGATCTTCACGACGCGATCTCCTTGTGTACGTCGCGCGGGTCCTTGTCGTCGCGCAGGCCCTGGTAGCGCGGGTGGCGCAACTTGCCGTCCTGCGTCCACTCGGTGAATGCAATCTGCGCGACCAGATCCGGCCTGACGAAATGGGCGCCGCGTTCATCGGGATCCTCGGCGAAGGGGCAGTCGCCGGTTTCCAGGGGCTTCATCGCCTTGCCCAGGCGGTGCAGGTCGGTCTGCTTGAAACCGGTGCCGACCTTGCCGGCATAGTGCAGCTTGCCGTTGTCGTAGTAGCCGAGCAGCAGGGCGCCCAGCACCTCGCGGCTGCCCTGGGGATCGGTGTAGCCGCCGACGACCAGTTCCTGCCCCCGGACGCACTTGAACTTGAGCCAGTCGCGCGAACGGCTGTGCTTGTAGGGCGCGGCGGCGCGCTTGGCGATGACGCCCTCCCAACCCTTGCGGCAGGCTTCCTGGTAGTATTCAACGCCATCGCTGATGCGGTGCGCGGTGTAGCGCAGCGGGTCGTCCCAGCGCAGCAGGTCGCGCAGCAGGCTTTTGCGCGTGCGGCACGGCAGCTTCGAGACGTCGCAGCCATCCAGGTAAAGAAGGTCGAACAGGTAAAAGTACACCTTGACGCCGCGGTGCCGCGCCTCTTCGCGGTCGGCAATGCCGAGGCGCTGCTGCAGGGTGGCAAAGCTCGTCACCGCACCGTCGAAGGCGACGATCTCTCCGTCGACGATGAAGTCACCGGCGTCCTGGGCGGCCAGCGCCTCTTCCAGCTCGGGATAGGTGTCGTTCAGCGCCTTCCTGTTGCGGCTCATCAGGCGCAGGCCGTCCGGCCCGCGGAACACCAGGCAGCGCTCGCCGTCGAACTTGCGCTCGTAGAGCCAGTTGGGGTCGGAGAAGCGCTCGTCGGTCTTGGTGGCGAGCTGCGGTGCGGTCCAGTCGGGGCGCTCGCGCTCCCTGACCCGCTTGCGCTCGTCGGCGTCCAGGCGGTCGCGCCAGCTCATTCCTCGCCACCCTCCCGTTCGGCGACCTCGTCCAGGGTGCGGCCGGTCTTGACCGATTCCGGCTCGGTCTTGACCGGCTTGCGGCGGGCGTCGGCGCTCTCGTCGCGGGTCTTGATCAGCAGCCAGCGTTCGTCCTTGCCCTTGCCGATGCGGCGCAGGGCATAGCCGCCCTGCAGCTTCTGGCCGTGCAGGACGATGTGGACGTGACCCTGTTCGATGGCTTCGGCCATCGCCACCGGCTTGCCGTCCCGCCCGGTCGCGTTGTCATACGGGCCGGTGTCCCAGACGATGACGGTGCCGGCGCCGTATTCTCCCTCCGGGATCACCCCCTCGAAGTCCTTGTAGTCGCAGGGGTGGTCCTCGGTGGGCATGGCCAGCCGCTTGTCGCCCGGGTCGGTCGACGGACCCTTGGGCACGGCCCAGGACTTGAGCACACCGTCGACCTCCAGGCGGAAGTCGTAGTGCAGGGTGGACGCGTCGTGCTCCTGGATCACAAAGACCGGCCGGCCGTCGCCGCCCTTGCCCTGTTTGCCCTCCGGTTCGGGCGATCCCGCGGGGGTGCGCTTCCTGCGGTATTCGTCCAGGTCGCTCTGCCTGCCCATGGCCAACCTCCTGTTACGCCCGCCGGCCGCACCGAGGCCTTGAAAGCGGGTCTGCAACGCAGACGGGTCGCCGCAGGTTCCACGGCACCGCTCGGGCTGAAGGGCGGAGCGGCCTGGCACTCTGCAGGGGGCGACGGGCGCCAGGCGGTTCGACTAGTCCGCGCGGCGCGCGGCCTGGGGCGGATAGGCCTTCTCAAGCCGGCCGCGCTGCTCCTCGCGGTAGGCCAGGATGGCCGCCTCCAGGTCAACGGAGCGTTTGGCCGCGTCCTTGTCGTCGCGCTCCTGCAGCACGGAGAGCTCCCGTTCAGCCTCGGCGAGCTGGTCGTCATTGGTGATCGTGATCGACATCGTTGTCATCCCTGTGTCGTGAGTGCCGTTCCGCGGCGGCCGGTGCAGCGGCAACCGCCGCCGCCGCGCCATCTCGAACCAACCGGCGCAGGGGCCCGTTCGTTCCGGCCCCCGTCCGGACGGCCACGGGCGGCGCCGCCATCGGCAGCCCGTCACCGGCGGGAAACGAACGCGCCATCCGGATAATCGATTGGCGGGAACCCGCCGCCGTGGCGCGCGTTCATATGCCGTGCGTCCGGGAACCGCCTTCCCCCGTGTTTCTGGGCGCACAAGGCTCCATCCGCCGCTCCGGCCGGCCGGACGGCGCACGGGAGCCGGCCCTTGTTTCCCGTCATCCCTGACTGGCCGCGCCCGCAACGGCGCGGTCTTTTTTTGAGGCTGCTGCGGGTGGGGGCGCATGGCTCGTTTGCCTCGGGAACCGGGATGCGGCCGAACGTGTTGATCCGGCGCATAGCCATTCCGTGTCTGGGAGGATCCAAAACATGCTGTGGTGGGCCGTCTTCTTTCTGGTCGTGGCGATCATCGCCGCCGTGTTCGGCTTCGGCGGGATCGCCGCGACCTCCGCCTGGATCGCGCAGATCCTGTTCTTCGTGTTCCTGGTGTTGCTGGTGATCTCGCTGGTCATGCACTTCATGCGCGGCCGGCGATACTGACCTGCCTGAAATGCGGGGACCTGCACTGCGGTTTCAGCGCGGGTCACCGCGGCGATTGGACCGGAACGCCAAGGCCAAGACCAAGGACAAGACCAAGACCAAGGACAAGACCAAGACCAAG
>CAZGMC010000027.1:0-35211 GCA_964526565.1 uncultured Mycobacteriaceae bacterium | reverse complement strand
CCAAGACCAAGGACAAGACCAAGACCAAGGACAAGACCAAGACCAAGACCAAGGACAAGGACAAGGACAAGGACAAGGACCCGATGCCGATGCGAGCGTACACGCCAGCTGTCGCCCTCGCGGCGGTGGCGCTGACGGCCAGTGCCGCACAGGCCCAGCCGCCGGATGCGCCGATCACCACGGAAGACATCACCGCACCGCGCGGCGAGCAGCGCACCGCCGTGGCGCGCATGATCGACCCTGACGGCATGCCGCTCGGCACTGCGGCACTGGTCTATACCAGGCGCGGCATGTTGATCCAGGTGCGACTGGAGAACGTGCCGCCCGGCGGTCACGGCTTCCACATCCATGCCGTGGGAGAGTGCGAGCCGCCCGGCTTCGAGTCGGCCGGGCCGCACTTCAACCCGACCGCGGTGCCGCACGGCTTTCTGGACGAGGGCGGCGGGCATCTGGGCGACCTGCCCAACGTCTACGTCGAGGACGACGGCGTGCTGCGGGTCGATGTGCTGGTGCCGGGCGTGGACCTGACCGGAACCGGGCCGCACAGCCTGATCGTCGGCGACGGCACGGCGCTGGTGCTGCACGAGACCATCGACGACTACATGACCGATCCCGCGGGCGACGCCGGCGGCCGCATCGCCTGTGGCGTGATCCGCATTCCCACCCCGGAAACGCCCGCACCGGAGTGATCCGCCGGGGCCGCAGCCTTGGTCCGGCTCAGCCCAGCCATTGCGGCAGGAAGCGAATGCCGGCGAAAACGGCGGCCAGGATGAGCACGACGACGATGCTGGCGGCCCAGGCCCGCCGCCGCCACAGCTCAAGCGCCCGGTGGCCGAACAGGCAGACCAGCAGTGCCAGGCCGTAGTAACGGATGCCGCGGGCGATCACCGCCGCCAGCACGAACAAGGGGATCGGGAAGGCCGCGGCGCCGGCCACCAGCATCGCCACCTGGAAGGGGACCGGCGTCACGCCGACGGCCACGATCGCCCAGAACCCGTACCGGTCGAAGCTGTGCCGGAAGGTTTCGACCGCCGTCCCGTATTCGAACTGGGCAATGATCCAGCGGCCCAGCGTCTCGAACACGAAGTAGCCCGCCCCGTAGCCGACGATCGCACCGATCAGGCAACCGACCAGGGTGACCGTGGCGATGGTCCAGGTCTGCCGGCGGTTGGCCAGCATGTACGGGACCAGCACCAGCTCGATCGGGATCGGCACGATGATCGTCTCCAGGAACGAGGCGGTGCCGATCAGCCACAGCCCATACCGCGACCGGGCCAGCCACTGTGCCCAGTCCGCCGGCTGACGCCAGGCCATCCGCGCATGGCGCGGCCAGCGTCTGGTGCCCGTGGTTTCGGGCACCGGCTCGTCGGCTGTCGGCTGACCGGCCGTGGCGGCCGCTTGCGCCTCGTCGTCAGGCGCCATGGCCGGGTCTTGGGCGGGGCCGTCGCCGGGCCGTCGTCATGGACACCGTCGTCATGGACACCGTCGTCATGGACACCGTCGTCATTGACAGCGCAAGTCCCTGGCCCATTACGACACCTGTTCCTGAAGGACGAGTCTTGGCTCAATGTCGTCCATCAATTGCACGGCCGAACTGATTGTTCCGCAATCTCGGCCCGGCCCGGCCCGGCGTGCGTTGCCAAGCCGTCGGGCCATTCGCGCACCCGCGGTGGAACGGCTCCAGCCGGCGCGCCGTTAGGGGGCTGCGGCACCGGCTTTCGGCCGGGGCGCTGCCGGCGCCGCTCAGAACTCCGTCACCAGCACCCGGTCGGGCGGGGTGTGGCCGTCGACGAAGGCACGGATGTTGATGATGACCTTCTCGCCCATGTCGATGCGGCCCTCGATGGTGGCCGAGCCCATGTGCGGCAGCAGCACGACGTTGGGCATTTTCAGCAGCTTGGGATTGATCGCCGGCTCGTGCTCGTAGACATCCAGCCCGGCTCCGCCCAGGTCGCCGCGCTCCAGCATGCGGGTCATGGCGCGCTCGTCGATCACCTCGCCGCGGGCCGTGTTGACGATGATGGTGTCGCGCCGCATCAACGCCAGCCGCCGTGCCGACAGCAGGTGGAAGGTGGCTGGCGTGTGCGGGCAGTTCACGGAAATCACGTCCATGCGGGCCAGCATCTGGTCGAGGCTGTCCCAGTAGGTCGCCTCCAACTCCTGCTCGACCGCCGCGGCCACGCGGCGCCGGTTGTGGTAGTGAATGGCCAGCCCGAAGCCGCGGGCGCGCCGCGCCAGCGCCTGTCCGATCCGGCCCATGCCGACGATGCCGAGCCGCTTGCCGTAGAGCCGGTGGCCGAGCATCGAGGTCGGGCTCCACCCGGTCCACCTGCCCTCGGTGACCAGGCGCTCGCCTTCCACCAGCCGGCGCGCCACGGCCAGGATCAGCGCCATGGTCATGTCGGCGGTGTCCTCGGTCAGCACCCCCGGCGTGTTGGTGACCAGGATGTTGCGCTCGCGGGCGGCGTTGATGTCGATGTGGTCGACGCCGGTGCCGAAGCTGGCGATCAGGCGGAACTGTTCCCCGGCGGCCTTGATGACCGGCCCGTCGAGGCGGTCGGTGACGGTCGGCACCAGCACGTCGGCGGCCTTGACCGCCTCGACGATCTGGGCCCTGGTCATGGCCTTGTCGTCCAGGTTCAGCCGGACGTCGAACAGCTCCATCATCCGCGTCTCGATGACGTCCGGCAGCTTGCGGGTGATGATGACGAGTGGCCGTTTCCTGTCCGACATGGCTCCCGTCCGACATGGGCGCCGAATCCCGATCGCACCCTCTCAGCCCCATACCAAGCGGCCCGCGCTGTTGTCCAGTGGTTCGGCCCTCAGCAGGTGCCGACAGCAGGCACAGTGGCGCGACGGTCTTGCCTGCGGCGGCCGGCACGGATATGCGTCACCACCAGGAGCGGTCGAACCCGTCAGCCGGCAGGCCGCCCCGTGCCACCGATCATGCCGTCCGCCGTCGGAGCGCGAATGAAAGCCAGTCTGTTCCGTTCCGCCTGCCTGTGCCTGCTGCTGACTGCGGCGACCGCGCCGGCCGCAGCCGATTCCGGGCTGCCGGTGCCGCGCTTCGTCACCCTGGGCTCGGATCGGGTCAACGTGCGCACCGGGCCGGGCACGCAATACCCCGTCGAGTGGATCTTCGTCCGCCGCGCCATGCCGGTGGAGGTGGTCGACGAGTTCGATACCTGGCGGCGCATCCGCGACCGCGACGGGGCAGAGGGCTGGGTCCACCAGTCACTGCTGTCGGGCCGCCGCGGCGTCGTCGTCAGCGGGGACGGGCCGCAGCCGCTGCGCGCCGAGCCGGACCCCGCGGCGGCGCCGGTGGCCCGCGCCGAGCCCGGCGTCGTGGGCCGCCTGCTGCGCTGCCCGTCGGCCGATGCCGAGAGCGGCGGCTGGTGCCAGGTCGAACTGGACGGCCACCGCGGCTGGATGCCGCGCGGCTGGCTGTGGGGCGTCTACCCCTTCGAGGAGGTACGCTGACAGGCAAGGCAGGGCGGCGTCAAGGCGGGGCGGCGTCAAGGCGGGGCGGCGTTAAGGCGGGGCGGCGTCAAGGTGGGGCCGGGTCGCCGGATGTGGCCTGAGCGCTGGACCGGCGAGCCCTTGCCTGACCGGCTTCCCGACCCCTGGCGGCGCAGCCTAAGCGGCGGCCGACACCGCCAACCGTGCGAACAGGGCGTCCTTCAAGGCCAGCCGCTGCTTCTTGAGCTGCTCGGCATGAAAGTCGTCGACCGGGGTACCAAGGCGCTCGATCTCCACGATCTCGTCGTCGAGGACATCGTACGCCTCGGCCAGCCGGCGGAACTCCTCGTCCTGATCCTTCAGCCTGCGGATCGACTCGCCATGTTCCGGCAGCTCGGACAGCAGGTCATGGGGTTCATCAAGCACGGTGGCTTCCTCCTTTTTTTCGGATTGGCGCAGGCAACAATACCGTAACCTACGCCCCAATGACCGCACCCGCCCTTGACCCAGGTCAAATGACAAAGCGACGCAGCAGGGTCGCAGGACGCGCGGCAATCTTTTACGCTGTCGGGCCAAAATCGACGGGCCAACGTCGACGGGCCAACGTCGACGGGCCAACGTCGACGGGCCAACGTCGACGGGCATGTATCGAAGCGAAGGGAAACGAGGCGATGACCGAGGCCAGGCCGGTGGTGGCGCAGCCGGCGCCGATGGCGGTGGACCTGGAAGAGGGCGAGACGGTGTGGTGGTGCGCCTGCGGTCGCAGCGGCATGCAGCCCTATTGCGACGGCTCCCACGAAGGCACCGGCATCGAGCCGATCGAGTGGACGGCCAGGAAGACCAAGACCTACTACCTGTGCTGCTGCAAGCAGACGAAGCGGCCACCGATCTGCGACGGCACCCACAACAGCGTGTAGGCGGCAATCGGCCGGCGTGCGGCAGGAGCGTGGCGGCCGACTCTGGTGACGGACACGCCGCTGGGTTACGTCGCGGGGTCCCGTCTGCGGCATCCGGTGCATCATGGACGCAACCGCATGCAACCGGGGTGCTGCGCCTTAAGTTACTGTTGCTATTGAGGTTCGTGCGCTTGTGCAACATGTGCATCGGGCTCGCGGCCGGTTGCTCCGTTGGTGGCGGTGGCGGTGGCGGTGGCGGTGGCGGTCGGCGCGTCGTGCTGTCGGCATTGTCAGTCACCAAGGCGTTTGCTCCTAGCGACCGGTCTCGTACCAGAAAATTATCCTATACGCAATCCCCGCACAGGAGGCAGTCCTCGCCGTGATGCGGCAGGTCGGCCTGATCGGCCGCACCGACGAGCGGGCCGCGTTCTTCAGCCCCCTGGCTGGCGGCGCTGCTCGACGTGCAACGCTGACCGCGCCGGCGCGGCGGCGGCGCCTGCCGGTGCCGGACCTCATCCGTAGCGGTGCAGCGCCGCGCCGTGAGTCTTCAGCCAGGCGCGGGCGTCGGCGGCGAGGGGGGTCAGGCGGGCGACCAGGGCCCAGAAGCGCGGGGAATGGTTCATCTCGCGCAGGTGGGCCACCTCGTGGCAGACCACGTAGTCCAGCACCGGCTCCGGCGCCAGGATCAGCCGCCAGTTGTAGTTGAGCCGGCCGGTCGGCGAGCAACTGCCCCAGCGTGAGCGGGTGTCGCGCAAGGAAACCCCGCTGACCTTGACGCCCAGCACGGCGGCCCTGGCATGGCTGCGCTCGGTCAACTCGCGCCGCGCCTCGGCCGTCAGGTAATCGCGCAGGCGCCGGGCCAGGTGCTCGGCGCGGCCCCCGACGCTGAGTTCGCCGTCGCCGCCGACCACCGGCAGGCGCTGGTCGGGCACATGGCGCACGACGTGGTCCACCCCCAGCACCGGCACCACCGCGCCATCGGCGAAAGGCAGGCTCGGCGGCACGCGGGCCAGCCGCTCCTCCAGCCAGCGGGCATGGCGGCCGACGAAGCGGGCAATTTCGGCATCAGGCACGAACGGCGGCACCACCGCCACGGCGGTGCCGGTGCGCGGATCGACGCGCAGGCTGAGGCGCTTGGCGCGCGGGCTCCGGCGCACCTCGATCGGTACCGACAGCCCGGCCAGCGCCAGGGACCGCCCGGCCCGGGTCATCGCCACCACACCGCCGGACCCGACTGGACCTCGGCCGGCCGGACCCGCTCCCTCTTGCGCCTGCGCCGCACGGGGCTATCCATGCTGAATCTGTAAACCTATCGCAACCAGCCGCAGTATGAGCCGGGCCGCGGCGAAAAGCACCCATGCTGCAGTGCAAAACCACGGAACCGTTCAGCGGATGGTTCCGTTCAACCGGCGAAGGGTGGAAATCAGGTCTCGTTAAGCCCTGGCGGATACACTATTCTCGATCCCATGTTCGGCATTTTCAGAACCCCGGCCGAGCCGGCCACGAACCTTCCGGACCCCCCCGTTCCGGATGTGGCGCCGCCGGTTGCCGCAAGCGAGCCGCTGGTGCAGCGGCTGACGCGCGTGGTGCGCCAGCACGGCGCCGGCGCGGCCGCCCTGCGCCCGGCGCTGCTGGCCGCCCTGCGCGAGGTGCTGGATGGCGGGAAGGCCGAGATCAGGCGCCGTTTTCTCTCCGACGGCCGCGGCATGGCCTGCGTCCATGCGCAGAGCGCGCTGATGGACCAGGCGATGGTCGCGCTGGCCGAGGTCACGGTGCACCAGGTGCTGCCGCCCGACCGGCCGACGGCGGCCGACCGATTCGCCGTCGTCGCCGTGGGCGGCTACGGCCGCGGCGAGCTGGCGCCGTTCTCCGACATCGACCTGCTGTTCCTGCTGCCGCCAAAGCACCTGCCGCGGGTTGAGGAGAGCATCGAGCTGATGCTCTATGTGTTGTGGGACCTGGGGCTGAAGCTCGGCCACGCGGTGCGCTCGGTGGACGAGTGCATCAAGAGCGCCCGCCAGGACCGGACCATCAGCACCAACCTGCTGGAGGCGCGCTTCCTGTGGGGCGAAAAGCCGCTGTTCGAGGAGCTGCAGCGGCGCTATCTGCGCGACATCGTGCGCGGCAACGGCCATAGCTTCGTCGAGTCCAAGCTGGCCGAGCGCGATCGGCGCCACCAGAAGCTTGGCGACAGCCGCTTTGTGCTGGAGCCCAACATCAAGGAGGGCAAGGGCGGCCTGCGCGACCTGCAGACGCTGTTCTGGATCGGCAAGTTCCTCTACCAGGTCGACGGCATCACCGGCCTGGTCAGGCACGGCGTGCTGACCCGCCAGGAGGCGCGCCGCTTCGCCCGCGCCGAGGGGCAGTTGTGGGCGATCCGCTGCCACCTGCACTACCTGGCGTGCCGGGCCGAGGACCGGCTCACGTTCGATGTCCAGAAGGCGATTGCCGACCGGCTCGGCTATACCGACCGGGAAGGGGTGCTCGGGGTCGAGCGGTTCATGAAGCACTACTTCCTGATCGCCAAGGAGGTGGGCGACCTGACCCGCATCTTCTGCGCTGCGCTGGAGGCCGAGAGCCAGCGCCAGCCGCGGCGCGGCCTGCGCTTCTTCTATCGCGGCCAGAAGACGGTCCAGGGGTTCGAGCTGGACGGCGCGCGGCTGACGGTGGCCGACCCGAAGCGGTTCGAGGAGCGGCCGGTGGACATGATCCGGCTGTTCCGCGTCGCCCAGCGCCACGACCTGGACATCCACCCGACGGCGCTGAAGCTGATCACCCGCTCGCGCAGCCTGATCCGCGGTCTGCGCAAGGACCCCGAGGCCAACCGCCTGTTCATGGAGATCCTGACCGCGGAGAAGGACCCGGAACAGGCGTTGCGGCGGATGAACGGGGCCGGCGTGCTCGGCGCCTTCATCCAGGACTTCGGCCGCGTCGTGGCGCAGATGCAGTACGACATGTACCACGTGTACACGGTCGACGAGCACACGCTGTTCGCCATCGGCATCCTGCACCGCATCGAGAGCGGGCAGACGGCCCAGGAGCTGCCGCTGGCCACAGAGGTGATGCGGCGGGTGGTGTCGCGCCGCGCCCTTTATGTCGCGCTGCTGCTGCACGACATCGCCAAGGGCCGCGGCGGCGACCACTCCGAACTGGGCGCCAAGGTGGCGCGCCGCCTGGGGCCGCGCCTGGGCCTCGACGCCGAGGAGACGGAGACGGCCGAGTGGCTGGTCCTGCACCACCTGCTGATGAGCCAGATCGCCTTCAAGCGCGACATCGACGACGAGAAGACGGTACGGGACTTCGTCGATAAGGTCGAATCGCCGGAGCGCCTGCGCCTGCTGCTGGTGCTGACCACCGCCGACATTCGTGCCGTCGGGCCGGGGCGGTGGAACAACTGGCGCGGCACGCTGCTCGGCAACCTGTTCCGCCGGGCGCTGTCGGTGATGTCCGGCGGCTTCGACGCCGATGCGCGCGAGGCGCGCGTCCGCGCCGCGCAGGAGGCGGTGCGCGCCCGCCTGCCCGACTGGCCTGCCGACGAGGTGGACCGGTTCCTGGGGCTGGGCTATCCGCCCTACTGGCTGTCGTTCGATCCCGACACCCACGCCTACCACGCCCGCATGATCCGCGAGCGGGAAACGGCGGAGACCGTGCTGCACGTGGACGCGCGCACCGACGGCAGCCGCAACGTGACCGAGGTGACGATCCTGGCCGAGGACCATCCCGGCCTGTTCTCGGAGCTGGCCGGGGCGCTGTCGGTGTCCGGGGCCAACATCCTGGAGGCGCGGATCTTCACCATGACCAGCGGTCTGGCGCTGGACGTGTTCATGGTGCAGGATGCCGCCACCGGCGGCGCCTTCGACGATGGGGAGCGGCGTGACCGGCTGGCGGTCACCATCGAGCGCTGCCTGGCCGGCGAGCTGTGGCCGATACGGGAACTGGCCAAGCGGCGCCCGATCCATCCCAGCCGTACCCGTGTGTTCCGTATCGAGCCGCGTGTGCTGATCGAGAACGAGGTCAGCCGTACCCACACCGTGATCGAGGTCAACGGCCGCGACCGGCCCGGCCTGCTGTATGACGTGACACGGGCCCTGACGACGCTCAACCTGCAGATCTCCAGCGCCAAGATCTCGACCTACGGCCTGCGGGTCGTGGACGTGTTCTACGTCAAGGACGTGTTCGGCCTGAAGGTGACCCACGAGGCGAAGCTGGCCGAGATCCACGACAGGCTGCTGACGGCCCTGGTCGATCCCGACTGCGTTCCCGGCCCGGACACCGCCGCCGTCGTGCCGCTGGGCGGCCGCCGCCGCGGCGGCGCCTCGCTGTCCCCCGCGAGACGGAGCGCGCGCGCCGGCAGCGGGGACGATTGAGATACGGAGAAGGGCATTCGGGATCTGCTTGCACGTCGACCTGTCCACAGGCAAGGTCCGTCGACTGCAAGGCGTCAACATCGGGACACGGCGATCTGATGCACGGCAGAATGATACCCGGTCTGAGCATTGCGGCCGCGACTGTTTTGGCGGCCCTGCCGGCAGCGGCGCAACTGGACAGTGTGCGGCCGGTCGACCCGGCGGCGGCGCCGGTCGGGGTCGTGCCCGCCGATGCCTGGTTCCCCCAGTCGGTCGAGAGCCGGCAGCCGCCATTCTTCGAGGGCGGGGCGTACACGCGCATCGGCTATGTTCCGGGGACTCATGCGGAAGACGCATGGGAAATCTGCGTCAGTGTGCCGCCCGCGTCGTTCGACTATTTCGACGTGATCGCCCGCGGCCTCGTGGCGGAGGCGCAGCGCCAGGGCGTGTCGCTGCGCCTGGAGGAACTCGAGGACTTCGACGTTGACGCCCAGGTCGCGCAGGTCGAGCAGTGCCTTGAGGATGAGGCGGACGCGATCGTTGTCGTCGCGCTGGAGAGGGGGGTGTTCGACCCGGTGTTCCGCCAGGCGCGGCAGCGCGGCGTACCGGTGATCGACCTGGCGACCGGATCCGGCAGCCGTCACGTGACGGCGCGCATCGTCACCGACCGCGTCGCGGTCGGGCGCGCCGCCGGGCAGTTCCTCGCCCACCGCCATCCGCTCGGCGGCGATGCGGCCAGCGTGGTGTGGCTCTACGGCCCGGCCGGCTCGCAGATTGCCGAAGACGAGGACCTTGGTTTTCGCGCAGGCGTCAGATACGGCGCGCTGGACATCGTGCATGCCGAGCAGGTCGTCCTGGAAGAGGACGCCGTGCGCGGCACGATCCGCGATCTTGTCGACAGCGAGCTGGAGTTTGAGGCCGTGGTCGGCGGCGCGCTCACCACGCAGATTGCTGCCGAGGAGCTCGTCGGCCGCTTTCCCACCGGCACGATCGCGCTGGTGTCGGTGACCATGATCCCGTCGACGCTGTCCGGCATCGTCGCCGAGCAGATCTTCGCCGCGGTCAACGACCAGCCGGTCGTGCAGGCGCGCATCGCCGTCGACCTTGCCGTCCGGGCCATCGAGGGCCGGCCCTTTCTGGCCGACCTGCGGCCGACGCTGGAGATCATCGACCGCAGCAATGTCGAGCTGTTCGACCGGTCGACGGTCCTGCCGCCGTCGTGACCCTGGCGCCGTCGTGACCCTGGCGCCGTCGTGACCCTGGCACGGTCGTATCCCGCCGCCGGCCCCTGCGCTACGACGCGGCCTGCGGCGGCGACTTTTCGGCGGCCTCGCGCCGCTGCTGGGCCCGCCGGCTGTGCGGGGACCCGGCCGAGGGAAACTCCAGCCGGTTGAACATCATGCGTTGCTCGTCCTCCTCGAACTCCGGGAACGGCAGGCGGTCGTTGTCGCGCAGTTGCGCCACTGTGGTTTCGGCCTGCTCGCGGCGTTCGGCGTCGATGCCGGTGTCGCGGGCCAGGTAGTTGACCGACGACGGGAAGGCGAAACCGGTGCCGGACTCCTCGACGATATCCATGATGCGCAGGAACAGGTCCTCCTGGATGGCCAGGTACTCGTTCCAGTCGCTGGTGCTGGCATAGGCGAAGATCTCGACGTCGAGCGAGTACGACCCGAACCCG
Source organism: uncultured Mycobacteriaceae bacterium (assembly GCA_964526565.1). Classification (GTDB taxonomy): domain Bacteria; phylum Pseudomonadota; class Alphaproteobacteria; order DSM-16000; family Inquilinaceae; genus CAZGMC01. The sequence continues at coordinate 24,832 of CAZGMC010000027.1, read as the reverse complement.
TTGAACCGCGCCCGCGACGGATCCTCCAGGACCTTGGGATGCTGCAGCATCATGCGGCGCAGCTCCCGCAGCACCCAGCGCAGCTGGTCCGGCGTCGTCTCGTAGCGGAGCTGCAGCGTGGTGTGCAGAAGGATCCGGTCGCGGCGGGCGAAGTTTTCGAGATAAAGGTTCACGAACTCGCCATTGGGGATGGTCACCACGGTCCGGCCCAGCGACCGGATCTTGACCGAGCGCAGGCCGATGCCTTCGACGGTGCCGATCTGGTCCCCGAACTTGCAGAAGTCGCCCACCTTGATCGGCTTGTCCGCCAGAAGCGTCAGGCCGCCGATGAAGTTCTCGATCGTCTGGCGGGCGGCAAGCGCAATGGCGATGCCGCCGATGCCGAGACCGGCGATCACGCCCTCGTACGGAATGGACAGGACCTCGGCGAGGAAGAGCAGCGAGCCGATGACGACGCCCACCTTGGCGAGGGCGATGCCGAGCGAGCGCAGCATTTCGTCCCGGTAGTTGAAGCGTTCTGCAGCGCGGCCCGAGAGCGTACCGAGGTGGTCGACGGAGTTGTAGGCCAGCCAGCCGCCGGCCAGCGTCAGCAGGATGCCGAAGAGGACGCGCAGGGGCACGGCAACGGTCTCGGGCAGTCCGAGCAGGCGCAGCGCTGCCAGGCCCAGCCCCGCGACGATCACGATCTGGAAGGGCCGGATGAACCGCGACCGGGTGCTCAACAGCGCGCCCGGCTCGCGCTGCATGCGCAGGACCAGCCGGAACAGCGTCCAACTGACCACCCAGCTGACCAGGAACGCAAAGATCAGGAACGCCGCCAGCGCCCACCACTGCCAGATCTCGACGCCCGCCGCCGTCCGCAGCAGGTCGCGATCCAGCGCCCGGATCCGGTCGCGCACCTGCATGAACAGGGACGAGGGCTCGAGATCGATCCCTGCATCGGCCGGCATGTCCTCAAGCGCGACGTAGAGCGGGCGTGCGGCAGCCAGCGTCTCGGGCGTGAACTGCCAGATGCGTTCCCCGTCGGCCGTCTCGACCGGGCCGATCTCGATCCGGCCTTCGGGATGAATGAAGTGCGTGTAGGCTCCCTCCTGGTCCGGGTTGTTCGGAATCTCCTGCCAGAGGACATAGCCGACGCGGTCGATCACCTGCTTGAGGTACTGCGCCCGCAGCGCCACTTCGTCCTGCCCCACGGCGAGGCCTGTTGCGCCTTGGTTGAGCGTGCTGAACAACAGCGCGCTGTCGCCCGTATTCTGCCAGTCATGGTATCCTTCCAGAAAGGTCCGCATGGTGTCGCGCGGCGCGGCAAGGTCCTGGTGTGCGCGCTCGTGCGGCAGGGCGCCGTCGCGAAACGCCAGCAGCCGCGCCAGGGCCCGCTCCATGACATCGGGCTCGGGCACGACCAGGAACCAGCCCGTGGCTCCGGTCGGGCGGACGCCGAAGCGAAAGCGCAGGCGGAACGTTTCGCCGGTGCCGGCCTGGCGCAGCCGGACCTCCACCTCGCGCGCGTCGGGGTCGGGGGCCGGCGCCTCCCAGACCCGGAACGTCAACTGATCCAGGATGTCGAACAGGTGTCTGGCGAGGCGCAGCTGCTCCGTCGGCGTGTCGGTGAGGTCCGCCGGCAGGTCCGTGAAATCGAGCACGTTGAGCGCCGGGCGTATCCGGTCGATGCGGTTGCCGCGCGCCGCATTGCCGGCGGCGACGAAGGACAGCAGTGCCGTCCGCGGGCTTGAGGCGTCGGCGCGGACGCGGTCTTCGGTGCGGCTTACCGCGATCCGCTCGCCGGTCCACCACTCGCCCGTGCCGAAGCGGCCGGTGAAGCTCCGCTCGCCGGGCGCCAGCGCGAAGACGAAGTCGCCTGAGCCTGTGGGTTGGGCCCACGAGCCAACGAGCAGCCGGCCACGCACCTCGCCGCGAATCGTTCCTTCGAACGCCGGATAGGTGCCGGTGACGATGTCGCCGTTCTGTTGAAGATAAAGGGTCGCCCCGCCGTCGCGCCAGCGACTGTCCCAGGAGCCGCTCCAATCGATCGTCTGGGCCGACGTAGGCGGGGTCGCGACAAGAAACGCGAGCAGGATGATCGGCCACATCCACGGCATCGGTTGCATGTCTCCCGGTCTCCTGCGCATGTCCAGGGCGGGTTCTGTCAACATGTTATATACCAGCGGCCCTAGAGATTGACCTGTATCCAGCGGCTTCCAGCGGCCTTGCGGCAGCCGGTTGCCGATTGGGCGGTCGGGCTGGGCGCCACCTGGTGCCGGCGCACCCCAACAACACTAGAACCTGACGCGCGATTGTAAATGCAAGAATGTTCGTCATTGCGAGCGAAACGAAGCAATCCAGACGCGCCGGCGCCAGTTCAGCAAATCATGGATTGCGCTTGCGGCGCCGCTGGGTTGATTCGTTTCGCTCGCAATGACGGGTTTATTAAAGTCTGCTTTCCGATGTTCCATAGATGTATATCACGCCCGCTTGCATTTGAACCGTTACGTGGGCGCCCAGCTTGAATTCATCTACTGCCATAATCAGCTCAAGAAAAAAGGCCGCTGGTATTATCCGGACCATGGTCCGACGGCCAACCTCCGGTGATGGCGTCTTTCGTTGATTTTGCGGTTACCACAATCTGGAGCGGTTCTGGCGGGCGGGCGGGAGGCGCCACGCCGCAGGCGAGCCGCGTGCAAACCTAGCGTCGGCGAGTATCGCACAGCGCAGTCCGGCACGACCCGGCCGGCGCGCCAAACCACCGGTTCAGGTAATGGCGGGGTTCGAACGCCTGTTCACGGACACAGTCCGGCCGAAGCCGCTTCACCAGGCCGGCACCGGCGACATCACTCTGCGGCGACGGGGGTGCCGGCCTCTTCGGCGGCCTCGGCGGCCTCGATCTCGGCGACCTTTTTTTCGACCAGCTCGACCAGGTGATCGACGATGTCCTTGTCCTGCAGGCGGTGATGGGGCAGGCCATTGATGTAGACCTGATGGGTCCCCTTGCCGCCGCCGGTGAAGCCGATGTCCGTCATGGTCGCCTCGCCGGGGCCGTTGACGACGCAGCCGATCACCGACACGGTCAGCGGCGTGCTGATATGTGCCAGACGCTCCTCCAGCACGCGCACCGTCTCGATCACCTCGAACTGCTGGCGGGCGCACGACGGGCACGAGATCACGGTGACGCCGCGGCGGCGCAGGCCCAGCGCCTTCAGCATCTCGTAGCCGACCTTGATCTCCTCCACCGGGTCGGCCGACAACGACACGCGAATGGTGTCGCCGATGCCCGACCACAGCAGCATGCCGAGCCCGATCGAGCTCTTGACCGTGCCGGTCAGCATGCCGCCGGCCTCGGTGATGCCGACGTGCAGGGGGTAGTCGCACGCCTCGGCGAGCTGCTGGTAGGCGGCCACCGCCAGGAATACGTCTGAGGCCTTGCAGCTGATCTTGGTCTCGAAGAAGTCGTGGTCTTCGAGGATGCGGATGTGGTTGAGGGCGCTCTCGACCATGGCCTCCGGGCACGGCTCGCCGTAGCGCTCCAGCAGGTCGCGCTCCAGGCTGCCGGCGTTGACGCCGATGCGGATCGAGCAGCCATGGTCCTTGGCCGCCTTGACCACGTCGGCGACGCGCCGCGCCGAACCGATGTTGCCGGGGTTGATGCGCAGGCAGGCCGCGCCGTTCTGCGCCGCCTCGATGGCCCGCTTGTAGTGGAAGTGGATGTCGGCGACGATCGGCACCGTCACCTCCGGCACGATCTCCTTCAGCGCCGCGCTCGAGTCCTCGTCCGGGCACGAGACGCGCACGATATCGGCGCCGGCGATTTCAAGCTGGCGGATCTGGGCGATCGTGGCCTTGGCGTCGGTGGTCAGCGTGTTGGTCATCGACTGCACCGTGATCGGTGCGTCGCCGCCGACCGGGACATTGCCGACGTGGATCTGGCGGCACTTGCGGCGCTCAATCTGGCGGTAGGGACGAACGTTCATGACGGACCCGCTGCACCTGTCGGAGGGACATGGATGACCGGCGCCCCGTATACCCCGGATGGCGCCGCCTGTCGAAGCCGATGGTGACCGCGGGCGGGCCGGACGGGCACGCGGGTCGGCCGCCGGACGTTCACCGCCGCTTAATTGGGGATTGGCTGGCTGGTCCGCAACCGCTCGGCATCCAGCGGGATGTTGCGCAGGACGGCGCCGGGCGCGCCCAGGGCCGGCATCTGGTTGCCGTCGACATAGATCTCCAGCCCGCCGGCATTGCCGGTCACCAGCCTGAGGCCGTCCTGGTCGGGCACGCGATAGCTGTCGCCGGGGCGCAGCACGCGCGTCATGACCAGGCTGCCGTCGCGGTCGTTGACCTGGACCCAGCTGTCGGCGACGGCGCGGATGACGATGCGGCTGCCGTCGCCCAGACCGTACGCGCGGCGCTCTTCGGCCGGGGCGGCCGGCGGCGGTGGCGGCGGCATGGCTGGCGCGGCGGCCGCGGTGTCAGCCGCCGCCACCCGGGTGTCAACAGTCTCCACCGGTCCGTCCGCGGGCGCGGCCGGCGCGGCGTCTGAAGGCCGCTCGTCGAGATCGGCCGCCACGGGCTGCGCCGGCGGGATGGCGGTGTCCGCCGTCGCATCCAGGTGGTGCGGCGCGGACGCCGTCTGCGGGCGAGGTTCCGCCGGGGCTGCGCCGACGGTCCGCTCCCCGCGGAGCGCGGTGCTGACGGTCCGCTCCCCGCCGAGCGCAGTGCTGACGGTCCGCTCTTCGCCGAGCGCGGTGCTGACCGTGCGCTCTTCGCCGAGCGCGGTGCTGACGGTGCGCTCCCCGCCGAGCGCGGCGACCGGATCGCTGTCGTCCGTGCCGGGATGGGTCGCGTCGACCGGCTCGGGCAGCGGGGCGACGGTCGGTCCGTCGTCGGCGGCCGGCGCGGCAGCGATCAGGGCGGCAATTTCCGCCTCGTCCGGAACGGCCTCCGGCGCCTCGGCGGCATTGGCTGCGCTGCCGTGGTAGCCGCCGCCAGGCAGCGTTGCATTGGCCGGATTCCCCCCGTCACCCGTAGCGACCGGGCCGGTCACGGTGGCGGTGGTGGCGTCGGCAGTGGTGGTGGTGGTGGCGGCGGTGGTGGCGGCGCTGTGCGGCTCTGCCCCGTCCCGGGCCGCCGTGGGGGCGATGGCAGCGCTGTCCGCCTCGAGCGGCACGCGGACTTCGGTCGCGTCGGTCTCCAGCAGGCCGGCCAGCCGGTCGGGCAGGGCCGGCACCAGGTCGGCAAGGCTGCGCTCGCTGGTCGAGACGTAGTACCAGCCGCCATAGGCGATCAGGGCCATCACCGTCGCCACCAGCAGGATGGCGCCGCCGGGCACGCGCCCCTCCGGTACCGGCGCCGGGAAGACAAGCTCGGTGCGCCGGTCGAGGTCCGCGATCTCCTGGCGGAAGCGCTCGACGACCTCCTCGACATCGAGGCCCAGGTATTCGGCATAGCTGCGCACGAAGCCGACGGCATAGATCGAGCCGGGCAGGTCGTGATAGCGCCCGTCCTCGATCGCCTGGAGCTGGCTGGCGCGGATCCGCAAGGCGGCCGCGACGTCGCGCATGCCGAGCCCGGCCTCCTCCCGGGCATAGCGCAGGATGGAGCTGACGGTCCAGTACGGCTGCCCTGTGCCGTCGCCGGACCACCGGGGCGCGGCCGTGTCATCGGGCAGTTTGGCGTCGTAGAGGTGTCCGGTCGCGCTCATTGCCATCCGCGAATGCCATTCCGCTGAAACCCGAGGCGAATCCGAGCGGCCAGCCGGGACGCTGCCCGGCACCGCCGCGATTGGCGGCAACGATAACGCGTCACTGCCCGTCGCCAAAGGCTTTTCGGTGAACCACGCGACCCTTTTAACAAATTTACGCTGCAAAGGGAATCGGGATTTCTGGAATAAAAGCATCCACAGGGAAGTCGCTTAAATGCGTTTCACCTTCGTGACACCCGCAAAGGAGGGCAATCAGATCTGGACGTTGTGGTCCGCGGCGAAGGCGCGGAGATGGTCGCGCAGGCTGTGCGCGGGCGACCGCCGCAGGTCGGTCAGGTACTCGGCCAGGGGCGCCAGCGTCAGGCTGCGAATCATGGCCTTCACGGGGCCGAAGCCGCCCGGTGCCATCGACAGGTTGCGAAAGCCCAGGCCGACCATGGCCATCGCCTCCAGGGGCCGGCCGGCGATCTCGCCGCACAGGCTGACCGGCACGCCGGCACTGCGGGCGTGCTCCAGCAGGTCGGCGAACAGGTTGAACACCGGCGGCGACAGGGCGTCATAGCGGGCTGCCACCTTCGGGTTGCCGCGATCGACGGCGAACAGATACTGCAGCAGGTCGTTGGAGCCGACGGCGAGGAAGTCGGCCCGGGCCAGGATCGCCGGCAACTGCCACAGCATCGCCGGCACCTCGACCATGGCACCGATGCGCAGCGGCGGCAGCGGCAGCCCGTCGCGCTCCAGCCGCTCGCACTCCAGCGCCAGCAGGGTGCGCGCCGCGTCGAACTCGGCGACCTCGGCGATCATCGGGAACATGATGCCCAGCGGCCGGCCGCGCGCCGCCCGCAGGAACGCCCGCAACTGCTTGCGCAGCATGGCCGGCCGGTCGAGCCCGATGCGGATGCCGCGCCAGCCCAGCGCCGGATTGTCCTGCTGGAAGGCCTCGAAATAGGGCAGTACCTTGTCGCCACCGACATCCAACGTGCGGAACACCACCGGCCGGCCGCCGGCCTGGTCCAGCACCCGGGCATAGAGCTCGGTCTGCTCCTCCACCTCCGGGTAGGCCGGGCGCACCATGAACGGGATCTCGGTTCTGTAGAGCCCGATGCCGTCGGCGCCGGTGTCGACCAGGTGCGGCACGTCGGCCAGCAGGCCGGCGTTGAGGTTCAGCGACACGGTGACGCCGTCAAGCGTCGCCCCCGGCAGCGGCGCCAGCTCGGCATAGGTCCGCCGGCGCTCCGCCCGCACCGCCTGGCTCTCCCGGAAGGCGTCCTGCACGTCCTCGGCCGGGCGGACGAAGACGTTGCCGTTGTCGGCGTCGATGATCAGCGGGTCGAGCGGCTCGATCAGCGTCATGGCGTCGGCGCAGCGGCCGACGATGGGCAGGCCAAGGGCCTTGGCGATGATGGCGACGTGACTGGTAGCGGTGCCGTCCTCCAGCACCACGGCGACCAGCTTGTTGCGGTCGTATTCCAGCAGCTCGGCCGGGCCCAGGGCGCGCGCCACCAGCACCATCCGGTCGGGCAGGGTGGCGGTGGCGGCCAGCGAGCTGCGCCCCGACAGGTGCAACAGCGCCCGGTTGGCCAGGTCGTCGAAGTCGAGCAGGCGGCCGCGGAGATAGGGGTCGGTGACGTGGGCGAAGCGCGCGTTCATGTCGTTCTGCACGCGCTGCACCGCGGCCTCGGCGGTCAGCCCGGCATTGATCGCCTCATGGATGCGGCCCAGCCAGCCGCGGTCCTCGGCGATCATCCGGTAGGTCGACAGGATCTCGTGCGACTCGGTGATGCCGGTACCGGCGGTGCGGGCGATCAGCGCGTCGAGCGAGCTGTGCATCACCGCAACCGCATGATCGAAGCGGTGGCGCTCCCAGTCCGGGTCGTCGGCGACCAGCTCGCGGATGGTCGGCTGCGGCCGGTGCAGCACGGCCAGCCCCTCGGCCAGGCCGCCGTTCAGCGAGATGCCCTCGATCCGGGTCGGCAGCATGCCGGGGGCGCCGGGGCCGGTGACCTGCTCGAACTCGCCAGCGATGCTGTTGGCGATCAGCTCGGCCAGCAGCATGGCCACGGTCTCGAGGATCTCGACCTCGTCCTCGGCATAGCGGCGGCGCTGCCGGTTCTGGATGGCCAGCACGCCGCGCACCTTGCCGCCGCGCAGGATCGGCACGCCCATCAGCGAGCGGAACGCCTCCTCGCCGGTCTCGGGGCGGTAGGCGAAGTTGGGATGGGCCGGGGCATCCTCGAAGGCGAGGGGGCGGGCGTTGGCGGCAATGGTGCCGACCAGGCCCTCGCCGACCCGCAGCCGGGTCAGGTGTACGGCGTCGGCCTTGAGGCCGACGGTGCTGAACAGCTCCAGCACGTCGCCCGGCCGCATGACGTAGCACGAGCAGACCTCGGCCATCATCTCCGGCGCGATGACCCGCACGATCTTGTCGAGGCGGTATTGCGGCGTGCCGCCGCCGGCCATGACGTCGCGCAGGCGGGCCAGCAGCCGCCGCGCCGACACGGCCGCCGCCGTCGGGTCGGCGGGGGCCGCGACGCCTGGAACCGGGGCCATCAGGTCGACCAAATCAAACCTCGTCAAGGCCGTAGGCGTGGTGCAGGGCGCGCACGGCCAGCTCGGTGTACTGCTCGCCGACCAGCACGCTGATCTTGATTTCTGACGTGGAGATAACCTGGATGTTGATGTTGTTCTCGGCAAGCGCGGTGAACATGCGCTGGGCGACGCCGGCGTGGCTGCGCATGCCCATGCCGATCACCGAGATCTTGACGACGTCCTCGTCGGGGACCAGGCGCTCGTAGCCCAGCCTGTCCCGCGCCGCCGCCAGCACCTCGGCGGCGCGTGCCAGATCGCTGCGGTTGACGGTGAAGGTCACGTCGGTCGTGCTGCCGTCCTCGGAGACGTTCTGGACGATCATGTCGACGTTGACGTTGGCCTCCGCCAGCGGGCCGAAGATCGCCGCTGCCACGCCCGGCCTGTCGGGCACGTGCACCAGCGTCATCTTGGCCTCGTCCCGGCTGTAGGTGATGCCGCTGACGACTTCCTGTTCCACCTTCTCTTCCTCGTCGACAACCAGCGTGCCGGGCACGTCGTTGAAGCTCGACAGCACCTGCACCCGGACGCGGTGCTTCATGGCCATCTCGACGGAGCGCGTCTGCAGCACCTTGGCGCCGAGCGAGGCCATCTCCAGCATTTCCTCGTAGGTCACCATGGCGAGCTTGCGCGCCCGCTTCACGATGCGCGGGTCGGCGGTGTAGACGCCGTCCACGTCGGTAAAGATGTCGCAGCGTTCGGCCTCCAGCGCTGCCGCCAGCGCCACCGCCGAGGTGTCCGAGCCGCCGCGGCCCAGGGTGGCGATGCGGCCGTGCCGCGACGGCCCGGCTCGAGAGATGCCCTGGAAGCCGGCCACCACCGCCACCTCGCCCTGGGCCATGCGCGCGCTCAGCTCGGCCGTCTCGATGCCCAGGATGCGTGCCTTGCCGTGCACGTCGTCGGTGACCACCGGGATCTGCCAGCCGAGCCAGGACCGCGCCGCCACGCCGAGCTCCTGCAGCGCCAGGGCCATCAGCCCGCTCGACACCTGCTCGCCGGCGGCGACGATGTTGTCGTACTCGCGCGCGTCATAGAGCGGCGTCACCTGGCCGCACAGGTCGACCAGCCGGTTGGTCTCGCCGGCCATGGCCGAGACGACCACGGCGACCTGGTGTCCGGCGCGGACATCGCGCGCGACCCGTTCGGCCGCCCGCTTGATGTGCGCCACGTCGCGCACGGAAGTACCCCCGAACTTCTGGACGATCCGCGCCATCCGCCTGTGCCCGAATCCGAAAGAGAGTGAAAGGTGATGTGACGGGCGGCCGGGCCCATCACCGCATGCCGACTCGCCCGGTCTTCAACGCTGGTGCCGACGCTGGTGCCGACCCGGCCGGGGGGCGTCCGCTGTCCGGCCCCGCCTTGCCCCGCCTTGATCCGCCTTGATCCGCCTTGATCCGCCTTGCCCCGCATCGGGCCGTCTTGCCCCGCATCGGGCCGCGGCAAGGCCACCGTTGCCGCCCCGGCGCGGCGACTTCATACTCTGTGGCAAGACCGTGCGCAAGCAGACGAGAAGGATAGACATGGCCGCCCCGACTGCACGCCCCGCCGCCGGTACCGCCGGTACCGTGGACCGTGGCGAGATCGACCGGTTCGACCGCCTGGCGGAAGAGTGGTGGGACCCGCACGGCCGGTTCGCGCCGCTGCACCGCATGAACCCGGTGCGTTTGGGCTGTCTGCGCGACCATGCCTGCGCCGTGCTCGGCCGCGATCCGCGCTCGGTGCGGCCGTTCGCCGGGCTGGCGGCGGTCGACGTGGGCTGCGGCGGCGGCCTGCTCAGCGAGCCGCTGGCCCGGCTGGGCGCCCGCGTCACGGCGCTCGACGCCAGCGCCGAGGCCATCGCCGTGGCGCGGCGCCATGCCGCGGCGGCCGGGCTCGACATCGACTACCGCCAGGAGGCTGCCGAGCGGCTGGCTGCCACCGAGGCGCGTTTCGACATCGTCGCGTCGATGGAGACCGTCGAGCACGTCGCCGATGTCGATGCCTTCCTCGGCGCCCTGACGCGGCTGGCGCGGCCGGGCGGGGCGATCGTGCTGTCGACGCTGAACCGCACGGCGCAAAGCTTCGCGCTGGCCATCGTCGGCGCGGAGTACCTGCTGCGCTGGGTGCCGCGCGGCACCCACGACTGGCGCAAGTTCCTGAAGCCGAGCGAGGTGGCGGCGGGCCTGCGCCGCCACGGTGCCGTGGTCCGCGACATGACCGGCATGGTCTATGACCCGCTGCGCGGCGTCTGGCACCTGTCGCCGCGCGACCTGGCCGTGAACTACCTGGTGTTCGCCGCCAGGAGTTGACACCAGCGGCCCGGGCGCGGCCGAAGCGCGGCCGGGTCAGCCGAACTGTTCGGCGCGGATCTGCGCGTAGAGCCGGTCGACGTCGGCGCGGTGGCACAGCTCCGTGCCGGGGGTCAGCACGGTGGCCGCGCCGGTGGCGACGGCCAGGGCGAAGGCGTCTTCCAGGTCGCGGTTCTGGGCAAGGCCCAGGGTCAGGGCGCCGACGAAGCTGTCGCCGGCACCGACGGCGCTCTTGACGTCGACCTTGGGGCTGCCCAGGAACCGGCTGCCGTCGCGCCAGACCAGCAGCGCGCCGTCGGCGCCCAGCGACAGGGCCACGATCTCGGCGCGGCCCTCGTCGATGAGCTGGCGGCACAGCGCCTCCTGGTCGTCGCGTTCCGGCGCCTTGTGGCCGAGCAGGTTCTCCAGCTCACGCTGGTTGGGCTTGACGACGTGGACGCCCTCCTGGAGCGCCTCGAACAGCGGCCGGCCCGAGGTGTCGAGCACCACCTTGATGCCGTGCTCCCTGGCCCGCTTCGCGACGCGCCCATAGAAGTCCGCCGGCACGCCGCGCGGCAGGCTGCCCGTCAGGATCAGCCAGTCGGCGTCGAGCTCCTCGATGATGTCGATCGCCGCCTGCCATTCGGAGTCGGTCAGCTCCGGGCCCGGCGGCACGATGCGGTATTCCTGCCCCGAGCTGCGCTCGTAGATCACGGCGCTGACCCGGGTGTAGCCTTGGGTATGGATCAGGCGGCGGTCGAAGGCCCAGCCCTCCAGCCGGTTGCGCAGGAACTCGCCGGTCATGTTGCCGGCCAGGTAGACGGCGATCGTCGGCCCGCCCAGCTCGTGAATGACCCGCGACGCGTTGATGCCGCCGCCGCCGGGATCGGGGCGGCCGGGCGAGGCGCGCAGCTTGCGGATCGGCACCATGTCGTCGACCTCCCAGGCGACGTCGATGCTCGGGTTCATGGTCAGCGTGACGATCGGCTTCATGGCGCGTTCCCTGTCGATTTCCTGTGCGCCGCCGCGGCGGGCTGCACGGCCTAATAACATGATATCGGCGCGCCGCTAGATCCCCGCATACATCCGGCCCGGGTTGAGGATGTGGCGCGGGTCGAAGCCGTCCTTGACGCGGGCGGTGAGGGCGGCCAGCGGCGCGGCCTGCGGCTGGAACACCGCGACCGCGGCACGGACCGGCTCCGGCGCGCGGACCAGGGTGGCGTGGCCGTCGCGCCCGGCCAGCGCCGCGCGCACCCGCGCCGCCGCGGCGTCGCCGGCCGGCGGCAGGGCCAGCCAGACCAGGCCGCCGCCCCAGTCCAGGTAGTGCTCGGCAGCCTCGCCGCCGGCCGCCGCGGCCACGGCCGGGCCATCGGCCGGCGCCACCGACAGGCGCCAGACGATGCGGTCGCTGCCGACGAAGGGGTGCACGTCGCGCACCTCGCGCCAGAACGCGGCCGACGCCTCGCTGTCGAGTTCGTCCATCTCGCCGAAGCCGCGCAGCATGTCCATCAGCCGGTCGCAGCGATAGGCGACCGAGGCACCGAAGCCCTCGACCCGCACGGCGGTGACGGCGCTGCCGGCTCTGGCGACCTCCGGCACGCCCGAACGCGCCACGGCCGTGGCCGGCAGGTGGGCGGCGCCGGCGACCTCGTTCGGGCTCTGCAGGGCCAGGGTGAGCGCCGTCACCGCGGCGGCATCGTCCAGGCCGAGGACGAGAACCGTGCGCTCCAGTTCCGGGCGCGGCAGCACCTTGAAGATCAGGCGGGTGAACACGCCGAGCGTGCCGAACGAGCCGGTCATCAGCTTGGACAGGTCGTAGCCGGTGACGTTCTTGAAGACGCGGCCGCCGGTCTTGACGGCATCGCCGCGGCCGGTGACGAAGTCCAGGCCGAGCAGGTGGTCGCGGGCGGCGCCGGCCTTGATGCGCCGCGGCCCGGACAGATTGCAGGCGATGACGCCGCCGATGGTCGGGCCGGCGGCCGCGGCGGCCGCGGCGGCCGGATCCGGCGTGCGGCTGCGGCGCCAGTTCTTCTTCTGGTCGGGAACCGCGGCGGTGCCCGCGGATGAGGCCGGCGTGCCGGCGGCCTCGGCGCCCAGCAGGGGCCCGAGGTCGGGCGGCTCGAAGGCGAGCTGCTGGGCGTGCCCGGCCAGCGCCGCCTCGATCGCGGCGATGGGCGTGGCGGGGGCGGCACTCATGACCAGCTCCTCCGGCTCGTACAGGTCGATGCCGGCCAGGGCCGAAAGGTCGAGCGTGTGCCGGGCCTGCACCGGCCGGCCGAAGGCGCGCTTGGTGCCGCCGCCGATCACCGCCAGCGGCGTTTCCTCGGACAGCGCCCAGCGGACGGCGTCGCGCACCTGGTCGACGGTGCCGGGCTTGAGGCTGGTCATGGGCGACTCCCTGTCGGCTGTTGTTCTTCTTGTCCGCGGACTCCGCTGCGGCGCTCGTGACGGCCCGGCCGCGGCGGGCCGGTTGCGGCGGGCCGGTTGCGGCAGGCCGGCTGCCATTGCGGCGGGGGCCGTTGTTCCGCCTGACCTTCTCACGGCCCCCGCGGTCGCCGCAACGGCCTCATGCCGGACGCGCCGTCCGGCCGGTCAGCGCCACCGGTGTTGTCGGCTCCGATCCTCCCATGACGGAAACCCATGACGAAAACGGGGAGCCGGTGGTCCGGCTCCCCGCAGCGGTCGGTCGGTCCGGCGTGACCGCGGTCAGAAGTCCATGTCGCCCATGTCGGGGGCGGCGTGACCATGCTGCTTCTGCTGCGGCCTTTCGGCGATCATCGCCTCGGTGGTGATGAGCAGGCCGGCGACCGAGGCCGCGTCCTGCAGCGCCGCACGCACCACCTTGGTCGGGTCGATGATGCCGCGGGCGACCAGGTCGCCGTACTCGCCGGTCTGGGCGTCGAAGCCCCAGTTGGGGTCCGTGCTCTCCAGCAGCTTGCCGATCACGATCGACCCGTCGACGCCGGCGTTGACGGCGATCTGCCGGGCTGGCGCCTGCAGGGCACGACGGACGATGTCGATGCCGACCTTCTGGTCGTCATTGGCCGGGGTCAGCGAGTCGAGCGCCCGCAGGGCGTAGAGCAGGGCGACGCCGCCGCCGGCCACCACGCCCTCCTCGACCGCCGCACGGGTGGCGTGCATGGCGTCGTCGACGCGGTCCTTCTTCTCCTTGACCTCGACCTCGGTGACGCCGCCGACGCGGATCACCGCGACGCCACCGGCCAGCTTGGCCAGCCGCTCCTGCAGCTTTTCGCGGTCGTAGTCGGAGGTGGTCTCCTCCGCCTGGGCGCGGATCTGGGTGCAGCGGGCGGTGATGCTGCTCTTCTCGCCATAGCCGTCGACGACCGTGGTGTCGTCCTTGTTGATCAGCACCCGCTTGGCGCGGCCCAGCATGTCGAGGGTGACGGTCTCCAGCTTGATCCCCAGGTCTTCGGAGATGACCTGGCCGCCGGTCAGGATCGCCATGTCCTCAAGCATCGCCTTGCGCCGGTCGCCGAAGCCCGGCGCCTTGACGGCGGCGACCTTCAGCCCGCCGCGCAGCTTGTTGACGACCAGGGTGGCCAGCGCCTCGCCCTCGACGTCCTCGGCGATGATCAGCAGCGGCCGGGCCGACTGCACCACCGCCTCGAGCACCGGCAGCAGCGCCTGCAGGTTGCCGAGCTTCTTTTCATGCAGCAGGATGTAGGGCTCGTCGAGCTCGACCTGCATCTTCTCGGCGTTGGTGACGAAGTACGGCGACAGGTAGCCGCGGTCGAACTGCATGCCCTCGACGACCTCGAGCTCGGTCTCGAGCGACTTGGCCTCCTCGACCGTGATCACGCCCTCGTTGCCGACCTTCTCCATGGCCTTGGCGATCATCGCGCCGATGTCGGCGTCGCCGTTGGCGGAGATGGTGCCGACCTGGGAGATCTCCTGCGAGGTCTCGACCTTGCGCGAGCGGCTCTTGATGTCCTTGACGACGGACTCGACGGCCATCTCGATGCCGCGCTTCAGGTCCATCGGGTTCATGCCGGCGGCGACCGCCTTGACGCCCTCACGGACGATGGCCTGGGCCAGCACGGTGGCGGTGGTGGTGCCGTCGCCGGCGATGTCGTTGGTCTTGGACGCGACCTCGCGCAGCATCTGCGCGCCCATGTTCTCGAACTTGTCGGACAGCTCGATCTCCTTGGCGACGGTCACGCCGTCCTTGGAGATGCGCGGCGCGCCGAACGACTTGTCGAGCACGACGTTGCGACCCTTGGGGCCGAGCGTCACCTTGACGGCGTCGGCCAGCATGGTGACGCCGCGCAGCATGCGGTTGCGGGCATCGGTGGAAAACTTGACGTCCTTGGCAGTCATCTGTCGAAACCCTCTCAAGCGATTACGCAGCCTTTTTGGACACCCCGGCCTGGTCGAGCACGCCCAGGATGTCCGACTCCTTCATGATCAACAGCTCCTCGCCATCGATCTTGACGTCCGTGCCGCTCCACTTGCCGAACAGGATGCGGTCGCCGGCCTTGACGTCCGGCGGCACCAGCTCGCCACGCTCGTTGCGCGCGCCGGGCCCGGCGGCGATCACCTCGCCCTCCTGCGGCTTCTCCTTGGCGGTATCGGGAATGATGATGCCTCCCGCGGTCTTTTCGTCGGCCTCGATCCGACGGACCAGCACGCGGTCGTGCAGTGGACGGAAGCGCATCGCTTCAACCTCCTTGTCGAGCGTTGAGTGTTGAGACCCCTGACGGGGCGCTGTTAGCACTCTCCGGAGACGAGTGCCAATGCTAGATGGGGGAGCGTCCTCCCTGCGTCAAGATGCTGCAGAACAGGCCCGTGCCGTGCCCTGCCGGCCGTGTCGGCGGAGCGCGCGTCAGGGCAAGACCCGCGGACCGGACCAGCGGCGCCCGGCGGCGCCCGGCGGCGCCCGGCGGCGCCCGGCGGCACCCGGCGGCGGTCGGCGCGGCGAAACGGGGAATCCTGCCGCATCGGCTCGAGATCAGGGAGATGAACGCAACGGGTCTTGAACCGGCGGCGGGGCTGCCCAAATCGATGGTCGGGTGGATGCCGGTGGTCGGGTCCGCCCAGTGCAGCAACCGCGGCGCGGCCAAGGACCGGCGCGTCACGCGGGCCAAGGTACCGCGCCGCCGATATCGCTTCGCAGGAGGATATCCATGCGCCAGTTCGATCTGTCCCCGCTGTATCGCGCCACCGTCGGTTTCGACCGGCTGTCCCGGGCGCTCGACGCCGCCGCACGGCTCGATGACAGCGCGTTTGCCTACCCACCGTACAACATCGAGAAGCGCGGTGAGGACCGCTACCGCATCACCATGGCGGTGGCCGGCTTCGATGAGAGCGATCTCGAGCTCGTCACCCACGAGGGCGTGTTGACCGTCAAGGGCCGCGCCGCCCAGGAGGAGGGTGAGGGCACCTTCCTGCATCGGGGCATCGCCCGCCGCGCCTTCGAGCGCAAGTTCCAGCTCGCCGACTACATCCGTGTCGCCGGCGCCCGGCTGGAGAACGGTCTGCTCAACATCGAGCTGGTCCGCGAGGTGCCCGAGGCGATGAAGCCGCGCACCATCGCGATCGAGCGCGTCGAGCACGAGGCGCCGGCACAGGTCAGCGACGAGACCCGGCAGGCCGCCTGAGCGCGGCGGCAGCCGTCGCGCCGCTGACGAAAAGCGTCCGCTGCGCGTCGGCTGACCGACGGGAGATTGAAAACGGGTGCGGCCGCCGCCAGGCGGCCGCATCGCCCTTGCAACGGGATGCGGAGGTGACGGCGTTCGGGCAGGGCGTTCGGGCAGGGCGGCCGGCTGGGGTGGCCGGCTGGGGTGGCCGGGTGGCGCGGCGCAAGGTCGCGGCCCCCCCCAATCATGGTTTGTTTTTCATTGAGGTCTTTTAACCGCGCGCCGGGATCACCTATTCTGAACGTCCATACTCGCATCTCCGCGGTGCGCAAAAAGCATCCGTCGCGACAAGCCAACAAAAAAACTGGCCACCAACGAACAACGACAACAGCGTTGGACGGCACAACAATGTAAACGAGGGAGTTGGAGCCATGTTTGAAGCCTTTGAACTCGCAAAGCAGCTCATCCTGTACGCGCTCTTCATGAGTGGCCTGTTCGGCCTGTTCGTGATGCTGGTGCGCATGATCGGATAGCGTTCCACCCCAACGGGAATAGCAGCGTCTTCTGTTTCGTCCTTCAGACAATGATGCCGCCGCGCCGGGCCCGGCGCGGCGGCATGGTATTTTGGTACCACAGAACAAGAAGATACCCTCGCCGGGCGGGGGCGTGCCCCGTCAGGTGTTGACGAAGCCGGACGGTTCCCGCAGATGGTCTTGGCCTGTTCCATGCCGGATGGCCGATTCCGGCCTTGCGAAGGGTGTTTCCCTTGCCCAGCTCTTGGGAAACTCCCGAGGAAGGAGCACGGCCATGACCGGAAACGCAAGGAAATGCCAGAAGTGCGGCACCGATCTGTCGTTCAACGCCCTTGAATGCGAGCAGTGCGGCCACGTGCAGCAGCCCAGCCCGGTGCTGCGCTACTCCATCATGTCGTTCCTGGGGCTGGCCGCGGCAGCCGTGGTGGCAGTGGCCATCGTCGTCGCCGTCTGACATCTGACATTTGACGGCGGTGCCGCCGCGGCCCCGCCGTCAGCCGTCGCCGCGCCCGGAGGGACCGGGCGGGCGGCGGGCAGGCGCGATGCCGCTGCACCTGTCGGTGTAACGGCATTCCTATTTACTCCGAAAACAATTGTGAATAGCATGCTGTCCGGTCGGGGTGGCCGAGGCCGGTGGACATGTCGCGCATCATTGAACGCGCCGAGCAGTTGGCGAATCCGACTCTGCGCACGTTCTTCGCGTACTGGGACGCGGCGCGGGGCGACCGGCCGATGCCGCGGCGCTGCGACATCGACCCGCTCGACATGCCGCGCGGCGTGCTGCCCCATGTCGTGCTGCTGGACGTGCTGCGCGAGCCGCTCGATTTTCGCTACCGCCTGGCCGGCACCATCGTCGTCGAGCGCAGCGGGTTCGAGCTGACGGGCAGGCTGGTCAGCGAGTTGCCCATCACCCGGCCCGCCGAGCTGTATGCCGAATTCGCCAAGGTCGAACGGGACGGCCGGCCGCGCCACTCGGAGTTCAGCTACCGTGCCCAGTGCGACGAGTACCGGAATGTCGAGAGGCTGATCGCGCCCCTGTCGCACGACGGCCGCTCCATCGCCCAACTGATCGGCGTTGCCGTGTTCCACGCCATGACGACGGGCGAGGCCTTCGAGACGTGAGCCCGCCGTGCCGTCCGGCATCGGTCCCGGCACCGCTTGTCGACCGTCCGGTTTCGCCCTAGTGTCCGGCCCCGTGCGAACCACCCCGGCGAGAGGAAGAGGAGCCCCATGAGCGGCGGCAAGCATGGTGAGGTCAAGCGGGTCGTGCTGGCCTATTCGGGCGGCCTGGACACGTCGGTGATCCTGCGCTGGCTGCAGGACGTGTATGCCTGCGAGATCGTCACCTTCACCGCCGATCTGGGCCAGGGCGAGGAGCTGGAGCCGGCCCGCGCCAAGGCCGAGCTGCTCGGCATCCAGCCGGAGCACATCTACATCGAGGACCTGCGCGAGGAGTTCGTGCGGGACTTCGTCTTCCCGATGTTCCGCGCCAACGCCCTGTACGAGGGCTGCTACCTGCTCGGCACCTCGATCGCCCGGCCGCTGATCGCCAAGCGCCAGATCGAGATCGCCGCCGAGGTCGGCGCCGACGCCGTGTGCCACGGCGCCACCGGCAAGGGCAACGATCAGGTCCGCTTCGAGCTGGGCTATTACGCCCTCGACCCCGGCATCAAGGTGATCGCCCCGTGGCGCGAGTGGGACCTGAACAGCCGGCGCAAGCTGCTGGAGTACGCCGAGGCGCGGCAGATCCCCATTGCCCGCGACAAGCGCGGCGAGCCGCCCTATTCGACCGACGCCAACCTGCTGCACATTTCGTATGAGGGCAAGGCGCTGGAGGACCCCTGGGTCGAGCCCGACGACGACATGTTCACCCGCTCGGTCAGCCCCGAGCAGGCGCCCGACCGGCCGACCTATGTGGAGATCGACTTCGAGCGCGGCGACCCGGTGGCGGTCGACGGCGAGCGCCTGAGCCCGGCGGCGCTGCTGACCAAGCTGAACGACCTGGCCGGGGCCAACGGCATCGGCCGCATCGACCTGGTCGAGAACCGCTTCGTCGGCATGAAGAGCCGCGGCGTCTATGAGACCCCCGGCGGCACGCTGCTGCTGGCCGCGCACCGCGCCATGGAGTCGCTGACGCTGGACCGCGAGGCCGCGCACCTGAAGGACGAGCTGATGCCGCGCTATGCCGAGCTGGTCTACAACGGCTTCTGGTTCGCGCCCGAGCGCGAGGCGCTGCAGGCCCTGATCGACCGGACGCAGGAGCACGTCACCGGCACGGTGCGGCTGAAGCTGTACAAGGGCAGCGCCGCCGTCGCCGGCCGCAGGAGCCCACACAGCCTGTACAACATGGACTACGTCACCTTCGAGGAGGACGCCGTCTACGACCAGCACGACGCCGAAGGCTTCATCCGCCTGAATGCCCTGCGCCTGCGCCTCGGCGCCCTGGCGCGGCGCGGGCAGGGGGGCTGAATGGCAGCCTCCTGAAGCAACCTGATGGGTGTTCGTGCACAAACCGTCGAGGTTGGCGGGCCGGCCGGGGCACCGGCGATGCTCGTCGCCAGCAGGTGACGCGGCACCAGACCGGCATGCCGGGGCGCGGCATCCCGAAGCGCCATCCCTCGACCGGCTCCTGGTACGACCGATAGCCGTGCCACCTGGATCGGTCGTATCATCTGCTCTCGACCCGCGCCGGCGCCGGGGCTTGCGCCCCTGCGGCGGCAGGGGTATCGTCCGGCCGCCCGCAACAAAAGAGGAACCGGGGCCGCCATGGCCGACGTGGAGGACATGCAGGACAGCCGCCCAGAGTCCAGCCCAGAGTCCCGGCCAGAGTCCCGGCCGGAGTCCCGTCCGGAGTCCCGTCCGGAGTCTGCCGACGTGGGCGGCATCGCCGCCGAGCGGCTGCGCAGCTTCATCGAGCGGATCGAGCGCCTGGAGGAGGAAAAGGCGGCGCTGGCCCAGGACGTGCGCGAGGTGTTCGCCGAGGCCAAGTCCACCGGGTTCGACACCAAGATCATGCGCCAGATCCTCAAACTGCGAAAAATGGAAAAGGCCGACCGCCAGGAGCAGGAGGAACTGCTCGACCTGTACAAGCGCGCTCTCGGCATGGCAGAGTAGCCCGGGACGAACCGGTCCTGGGACTCTGCCGCGATCTCGTCAGGCACTTCCTCTACAGCCTTGCTGATGCCGGCGCCTGTCGACCGCCTCGATCCCAAGCCGGTGCTGTCTGTCGTCGACACCTCGCTCGTCATGCTCAGCCCCGGCTTCTGACGCGACCGAGCCGTCGGGGCAGGCGAGCCATCGAGGCAGGCGAGCCATCGGGGCAGGCGAGCCATCGGGGCAGGCGAGCCATCGAGGCCGTTCTGCGGACCGTCGATGCAGGATGGCTCTCTGGCCGAAAGCATGATTGCCTTTCGGATGAGATTCGGACCTGGTCCAGGCCGAAGACAAGAGCGGATCAGGGCTGGGAGGACGATCCATGCGCGTGCGGACGATCGGGGGGATCACGGCCGGACTGGCCGCCGCAGCGCTGCTGGCGGGTGCGGCCGCGGCGCAGGAGATGACCTTCTTTACCATCGGCACCGGCGGCACCGGCGCCACCTACTACCCGCTGGGCGGCGTCATCGCCAACGCGGTGTCCAACCCGCCCGGCTCGCGCCCCTGCGGGGAGGGCGGCAGCTGCGGCGTGCCGGGGCTGGTGGCGGTGGCCCAGTCGTCGCGTGGCTCGGTCAACAACGTCAACGGCATCCACTCCGGTCTGTTCGACTCCGGCTTCTCCCAGTCCGACGTGGCCTACTGGGCGTACACCGGCACCGGCGTGTTCGACGGCCAGGAGCCGATGGAGCAGTTGCGCGCCATCGCCGCGCTCTACCCAGAGCACATCCACTTGGTGGCCCGCGCCGACGCCGGCATCGACAGCGTTGACGACCTGGCCGGCCGGCGCGTCTCGCTGGACGAACCCGGCTCCGG
Source organism: uncultured Mycobacteriaceae bacterium (assembly GCA_964526565.1). Taxonomy (GTDB): domain Bacteria; phylum Pseudomonadota; class Alphaproteobacteria; order DSM-16000; family Inquilinaceae; genus CAZGMC01. Next base: position 4,188 of record CAZGMC010000027.1, on the reverse strand, counting down.
CACGTACGTCGACGCGCTGATTATTCTCGACGCGTACGGCCTGTCGGAGCAGGACATCGAGGCCGCGTACATGAAGCCCGGCCCGGCCGCCGACGCCTTGCGCGATGGACAGCTCGACGCGTTCTTCATCGTTGCCGGCTATCCCACCGGGGCGGTGTTGGATCTGGCCAGCAGTGCCGACATCACCCTGGTGCCCATCGCCGGCGACCCGGCCGCCCAGATCATCGAGGCGTACGGCTTCTTCTCCGCCGACCCGATCCCGGCCGGCACGTACGACGGCATCGACCAGGACACCGAGACCCTGGCCCTCGGGGCCCAGTGGATCACCAGCGCCGAGCAGGACGAGGCGCTGGTCTACGAGATCACCCGCGCCCTGTGGAACGACAACACGCGCCGCCTGCTCGACGTCGGCCATGGCAAGGGGACGGCGGTCACCCTCGACACGGCACTGACCGGTATCGGCATCCCGCTGCACCCCGGCGCCGCGCGGTTCTACCGCGAAGCCGGCCTGATCGACTGACGTTCGCGGCGGCTTTCAGCCGTGGGACCCATGGCCGGACTCATCGGCCCTCCTGCCCGTCCACCTGAACGCATTGCCGTGGGGCGGGCTGGACAGGGTACGATTTTTAGCGGATACAAGGCCCTTGTATCCAGCCACGGCCGCGAGCATCGGACGGCACGTTTTGGAACGTCCGATGCGCATTCCGCATCCCCATTGCGTGAGCCATGCCGGCCCGGCCGGTCCATGCGGCTTGGTCACGTCCGGACAACAGAGCGCCGCTCCAAGTATGAGCAAGGCATGAGCACGCTCGCGCTCGACTCGATCCGCTGGTCCGAGCACCAGCTCAACTTCATCTATTCGTTCGGCCGCCTGACCTTATCGACCACGTACTGGTATCCGGACGTGCCGCTGTCGCGGGTCGAGGCGGCGATCGGCACCGAGGCGTTCCGCCGGCTGCTGTTCCACATTGCCGCCTTCGACATGAACAAGGTGGCCAATCTGCGCCCCGACCGGATCGACTTCGGCGATCATGCCCGGTACGCGACGCCCGCCTTTGCCGCGCTGTGGCGCGAGATCTTCGTCAATGTCTGGGCCCAGTGGCGCTACGAAAACGGCATCCGGCACCGCTACGTGCCGGCGTTCGCGGCCTCGGGCACGGCCTCGGGCACGGCCTCGGGCACGGCCTCGGGCCGGCCGACGGGCCGGCGGTGACGCGGCCGGCCAGCGACCTGGTCCTCAACCTCAGCGGCTGCGGCAAGGACAGCCTCGTCGCCAACGGCATCCTGCGCAGCATCGGCGTCCCGTACCACAACCTGACCTACTACTCTTCGGTGTACCGCTCGCTGGCGGCGCAGAAATCGCACAATGGTCCGGTCGTCCTGACCACCGGCTGCCGCGCGGCGCACGAACAGTGGATGTTCGACGACTTCCTGGACTCGCCCATCCTGAACTGCGAGGCGCCGCCGGACATCGCCACGCTGTGCGCGGCGGAGACGCCGGCCTCGGTGTTCGCCGCCGTGCCGGTCGCCCTCCACGCGGGGGCCACGGCCATGGCCCTGGGCTACGAGCGCTCGGCCGACACCGGCCAGATCCACTGGGACGAGGCCGGCGAGGAGGTCAACCACCAGTGGGGCAAGTCGTACGCGGCCGAGCGGCTGATCAATACCTACATCCAGGAAAACCTGCTCGCCGGTTTCAGCTATTTCAGCATTCTCAAGCCGATCTACGACATCGTCATATTCTACATGCTCAACGACAACATCCGGCACGTGCCGGCGACGAGCTCGTGCAATGTGCGCAAGCCGTGGTGCGGCCGCTGTCCGAAATGCGCCTATGTCCATCGCGGCTATGCCGCGTTCCTGCCGCAGGCGGTTGTGCGTGCCACCTTTCCCGGCGACCACCTGAACGATCCGGAGAACCTGCCGGTCTATCGTGCCCTGGCCGGCCTGACCGACCGCCTGCCCTTCGAATGCATCGGCCAGGCCGAGGAAACGCGGCTGCTGCTCCACCTGTGCCGCGCTCGCGGCCTGTTGTCGGGGCCCATCCTGAACCTGTTGTCGGAGCTTGAACCCGCTGACCTGGACCGGCTGATCGACAGGTACACGGCGCCTGCGTTGACGGACGCCAACATCCCTTCAAGCCTGCGGGGCACCTATACGGACCATGTCCAGGACGCGGCGCGACGGGCGCGGGCGTACGTCCTCGATGTCCTGAAAACGGCACCGCAGTCGACGGACGACCTGCTGACGACCGCCTGACCGGCCGGCCGGCGGGGGCGGGACAGGGCAGCAGGGGATCAGGCCGTCTGCGCCAGGCCGCCGGGCACCCAGCCGGGACTGGCGTATTCGGGGATGCCCAGCGTGTCGAAGCACCACGCGGTGTCGTCGGCGAACAGCGCGCGCAGCAGCATGTGGTTCAGCGTGTGCCCCGAGCGCCGGCCGTGGAAATGGCCGATAATGGGCGCTCCGGCCAGGTAGAGGTCGCCGACCGAATCGAGCAGCTTGTGGCGCACGAACTCGTCCTCGTAGCGCAGGCCGCCCTCGTTGAGGATGCAATCGTCGTCCACGACGATGGCGTTGTCCAGCGAGCCGCCGCGAGCCAGCCCGTGCGCCCGCAGGTGCTCGACCTCGGCCAGGAAGCCGAAGGTCCGTGCCGGCGCCAGGTCGGCCTTGAAGGCGCCGTTGGCCAGCCGGATGAAACCTTCCTGATGCCTCACCACGCGGCTCGGGAAGTCGATTTCGAAACTGAACGAGGCGCCGCGGCCGGGGGTCAGGCTGACGCCGCGCGTGCTGTCGCCCACCTCGAGCGGCTTGAGCACGCGGATGACCCGCTTCGCCGCCGCCTGCGGCATGGTCCCGGCCGCCTCGATCAGCTCGACGAACGGCGCGGCACTGCCGTCCATCGCCGGCAGCTCGGGGCCGTGCAGCTCGACGACCGCGTTGTCGATGCCACAGCCGCGGAATGCCGCCATCAGATGCTCGATCGTGCTGACGCTGATGCCATGGCCGTTGGCGATCATGGTGCACAGCGGCATGTCCAGCACGTGCTCCCAAGTCGCCGGGATGACGCCACGGTTGTCCACCACGTCCGTGCGAACGAAAATAATACCGGTGTTCACGTCGGCCGGTTGGAGCGTCATGTCGACGCGGACGCCTTTGTGCAACGCAACACCCGAACACTGCGCCGGCGACTTCAGTGTTCTCTGCGGAGATGTCTGACCGTACATCAGATCAAAGGCCACGGCTCACCCCGCCCGCTTTCATTAGTGGTTCCAGTCTTTTGAGCATCGGCCGGCAGGCGCCGGGGATTCTCTTGACGACGGCAATAGAAAAGCTCCAGAGAACACATAGCAGCGTCCCCTGGAGCCCTCAAATCAATCTTTGTTACCGTATGTTACGGGCCGGATCGGGTCGTTTATCTCACCTGGCAGTCCGATCAATTGATCTGTCGGCGCAGGAACGCCGGGATCTCCAGCGTCTCGTCCTCATGGCGGGGCATCGGTGGCCGGCTCGGCAGGTCGACGCTGGTCAGCCGCGATTGCGTCGGCGCCGCGGAGCGGGTCCGGTCGGCCCTGCGCTCCGGTGCCGCCCTGCCGGCCGGGGCCGCTGCCGGGGCCGCTGCCGGGGCCACAGCAGGGGTCGGCCGTGATGGCGACAGCGGCGCGGTGCGGTGGGCGGCCGGCCGCTCCTCCTCCTGTTCGTCGCGCAGCAGGCCGGTCACGCGGCGAAACAGGTTGCCGCCCCGGCGCCGCGGTGCACTCGGGCTGACGGTCTCCTCGTCGTCGCGCGCCTCGGGCAGGCGCGGCGGCGCCTGGACCGGGGCCGGTGCCACGAAGACGCCCTCGCGGCGCTCGCCGCGCGGCGCGGCGGTGCCGGCCCGCGGCGACGCGGCCGGGCCGGAAGCCGCCCGCAGCACCGTCATCTGCGATTCGCCGACGCGGCCGAGCGAGGCGCTTGCCGCCGCGTCGGAGATCATGTCGGCGGCCTCACCGGTCGCGCTGGCATGCTGCTGCGCCTCGTCGGTCTGGCCGACACCGAAAGCCTCGGCATCGTCCTCGTAGTCGAACACCTCGGCGCGGGCCACCGCGGCGGCGCCGCCGCTGGGCCGGAAGCCGACCACCGAGCGCGGCCGGTCGCTGACGACGCTGAGGTTCGGCGCGCTGTTGGGCTTGGGCTGCTCCTTCTCCT
>CAZGMC010000026.1:14869-42284 GCA_964526565.1 uncultured Mycobacteriaceae bacterium | reverse complement strand
GGTCGATGCCGGCGAGAGCCTGGGCACGGCGGTGGTGGCCGGCGGCACCTGGACGGTCACCAGCAGCGCCCTGACCGACGGCGCGCACAACATCCGGGCGGTGCAGGCCGACCTGGCCGGGGCGACCTCACCGGCCTCGGCGATCCTGGCGGTGACCATCGACACGACGGCGAACGCGCCGGGCACACCGGACCTGCAGGCGGCGTCGGACACCGGCAGCAGCGATACCGACAACATCACCAGCGACACGACGCCGACCTTCACCGGCACCGGCGAGACCGGGGCGACGGTGACGCTGTTCGCCGACGCCGACAGCGACGGGGTGGTCGATGCCGGCGAGAGCCTGGGCACGGCGGTGGTGGCCGGCGGCACCTGGACGGTCACCAGCAGCGCCCTGACCGACGGCGCCCACAATATCCGCGCCATCCAGACGGATGTGGCGGGCAATACCTCGGCGGCGTCCACCGGGCTGTCGGTGACCATCGACACGGCCGGGCCGACGCCGGCGTTGACCTCGGTCGCGGCGCCGACCAACCTGGATCCGTTCCCGGTGACGATCGACTTCGGTGAGGCCATGACCGGGTTCACCAGTGCCGACATCACCGTGGGCGGGGCCGGCGGCACGGTGACGGCGCTGGTCGACCAGGGCGGCGGGCGCTTTACGGCAACGGTGGACGCCGCCGCCGACGGCACCGTCACCCTGGACATCGGCGGGGGCACCGCCCAGGACCTGGCCGGCAACGCCAACCTGGCGGCGACCCGGTTCTCCATCGCCGTGGACACGACGGCGCCGGCCGCGCCGACGGTGGCATCGCCCACGGGGCCGCAGACGGTCAATGCTGACAGCTTCGTCATCACCGGCACGGCCGAGGCCGGATCGCTGGTCCAGGTGTTCGTCGACGCCAACGGCAATGGCGTGCTCGACGCCGGCGAGACCACGCTGGCCGCGTCCCAGCAGCTCGGCGCCGGCGCCACGGGCTATTCGATCAGCGTGCCGCTGACGCAGAACGCGGCCAACGCGTTCGTCGTCGTCGTCCGCGACGCCGCTGGCAATGTCGGCACCGCAGCCGGCGTGCCGACCCTCACCGAGGATTCGACACCCCCGGCGACGCCGACGGTGGGCACGCCCTCGGCCGCCCAGACGATCGACGCCGACAGCTTCGTCATCACCGGCACGGCCGAGGCCGGATCGCTGGTCCAGGTGTTCGTCGACGCCAACGGCAATGGCGTGCTCGACGCCGGCGAGACCACGCTGGCCGCGTCCCAGCAGCTCGGCGCCGGCGCCACGGGCTATTCGATCAGCGTGCCGCTGACGCAGAACGCGGCCAACGCGTTCGTCGTCGTCGCCACGGACAGTACCGGCAACCGCGGCGCGGCGGCCACCGTGCCGACCATCACCGAGGCGGAGCCGGGCAGCGGTGGCGAGCTGCTCGTCCTGACCGGGGAGGCCGGCATTGCCGTCACGCAAACGGCCACGGACACTGGCGATACCGGCGATACGGGCGGCGACACGGGCGGCGACACGGGCGGCGACACGGGCACCAATGGCGGCACGACCGGCGGCAACGGCAACACGGTCACCGGCAACAACCCGATCAGCCAGTTCGTGCACGGCAGCGGCAGCGGCGGCGGCAACGCGCCGGCGACGCCGCTGGGCCAGGCGACGGCGCAGCCCACGGGCAGCAACTCGCCCCTGGCCAGGGTGTTCGATTCGCAGGGGCTCGGTGGCGGCGGCGACGGGCTGGGCAGCGGCGACGGGCTGGGCAGCATCGCCGTGGTCGGCGAGGCCGGCTCCATCGTCTACGTCTTCCAGGACGGCGCCTGGGTCGGCTACGACCTGCAAAACGTGGGGCCGGGCAATGACGGCGGCGCCGGTGGCGAGCCGGGCGCGGCTGACGACGACGTCCCGGGTCCCGACCAGCCGGGTCCCGACCAGCCGGTTCCCGACCAGACGGTCGACGCCCGCCTGGCGCCGGGCGCGGGTGGCGTGCCGGCCACCGCATCTGGTGACGCCGCTGCGGCCAGCGCCGTGCCGCCCGCGGCATTGCCGGGGGCGCCGTCGTTCACCGCCCAGCTCCGCGCCGCGGCCGGCGCCTTCGATGCCGAGGCGGCCATCCTGGCCAAGGCGCTGGCAGAGGTCAAGACCGGCGGGCCGCCCGCCGCGGCGTGAGGGGTGTAGGCTGGGCTGAGGGGTGTAGGCTGGGCTGAGCCCTTGCGAAGCCCAGCATCTCGCCACAAGCACGGCGACGCCGGTTGATCCCCGGGAAGCTGGGCTTCGCAAGCTCAGCCCAGCCTACGGGTCGAGCCCAGCGCCCCGCATCCCGCCACAAGCGCCGCTGGTATTGACCCAGCCTGCAAGATTCGGCCCGGTCTGTGGATGGTCCGGGGGCACGACTCTGCGTGCCGCCTGGGCCACAGGCGGGGAAAAAAATCTTACGGGTTGCTTTGAAGGTTTAATAATCCATCACGCCCAGGCTGTACCAGCTGAGCATTGATCGATATGCTAGAGATCGAGCAATCGAGCGAGGCGTGAATCGAGCGAGGCGTGAAACGCTTGCGCCCAGGGCGGTCCAGGCACGGAGACGGGGGCAAGGGCGGATGCCGGCCGCTGCCGGGAAAGCCATCGCTCGCTTGGGGACGGGCATTACCAACAACGACTCCAGGATGGAAACGGGACCATGTTCAAAGCAATGGCGTCGCGGCCCGGACCGCGGCCACGGGCGGGCGGCCGGATGCTGGCGGTGGCATGCGCCCTGCTTCTGGGAGCATGCGCCTTGCAGCCGCGGCCCCTGACCACGGCCGAGACCGGGCAGCGCATCGACCGCGACCTGGCAACCATCTTCGCCGGCCAGGAGCCGCTCAGCGGCCCGATCACCCTGCACGAGGCGATGGCGCGGGCGATCCGCTACAACCTGGACCACCGGGTCCAGATCATGGAAGAGGCCCTGGCCCAGCGCCAGTTCGACCTGGCGCGCTACGACATGCTGCCCGACATGGTCGCCCAGACCGGCTATGCCGGCCGCAGCAACACCAGTGGCGCGTTCAGCGAGAATGTGTTCACCGGCGAGGAATCGCTGGTCACCTCGACCTCCCTGGAGAACAACCGCTATGTCGCCGACATGGCGATGGTGTGGAACGTGCTGGACTTCGGCGTCAGCTACTACACGGCGCGCCAGCAGGCGGAGCGGTCGATGATCGCCTATGAGCGGCGCCGCCGGGCCATCCACTCCATCATCCAGGACGTGCGCAACGCCTATTGGCGGGCGGTGGCGGCCGAGCTGCTGCTCGACCGCATTCCGCCGCTGCTGGGGCGGGTCGAGGCGGCGCTGGCCGCCTGGCGGCGGATCGAGACCCAGGCGCTGCAGCCGCCGCTCGAGGCCCTGCTCGCCCAGCGCCAGCTCCTGGAGACGCGCCGCCAGCTCGAGGCACTGCGCCGCGAGCTGGTGCTGGCGCGGTCGCAGCTGGCCGCCCTGATCAATGTGCGGCCGGGTTCCGACTTCCGGGTCGTGGTGCCGCCGGCCGATGCCTACCAGCTGCCGGTGATCGACGCGACGCCGCCGGAGATGGAGCTGGTGGCCCTGGCCAACCGGCCCGAGCTGCGCGAGGAGGACTACCAGACCCGCGTCGCCCGATACGAGGTGCGCAAGGCGCAGCTGCGGCTGCTGCCCGGCCTGGAGTTCGACGCCGGCATCAACTTCGACAGCAACCGCTTCCTGCTGCACAATTTCTGGTCTGACTACGGCATCCGCGTGTCGTGGGACCTGCTGTCGGTGATCAGCGGCGCTCCCCAGGTGCGCTTCGCCGAGGCCCAGCAGGACCTGGTCGAGGCGCGACGCCAGGCGCTGACCATGGCGGTGATGGCCCAGGTCTACGTGTCGTGGCTGACGTATGAGGAAGCGCTGGACGTCTACGCCACGGCGCACGAGCTGAACCGCGTGGAGAGCCGCATCGTCGATCGCATGCGCGCCACCCGCCAGGTCGGCCGCAGCGGCGAGCTCGACCTGATCCAGGCCGAACTGCGCGCGCTGGTCGGGACGCTGCGCGAGCAGCTCAGCTATGCCCAGCTGCAGAACGCGGCGGGGCAGGTGTTCGTCTCGGTCGGCGCCGACCCGCTGCCCGCCGAGGTGCCGGGGGCCAACCTCGACATCCTGACCGCGGCGCTGCGCGAGATCGAGGCCGGCTGGTACCGCGGCGACTTCAATCTGGTGGCCGACCCGGACCAGGCGGTGCTGGTGGTGCCGGGCAGCTGAGCGGCCGCCCGCGCGGCCGCGGCCGCGGCCGACCGGCGGCCAGGAGGTGGGAACGCAGGCCATGACAAGATCCCGCAGCGCGAGTGCCGGTGCAACAGCGTGCGGCGCGGTGCTCGCCTCCGCGCTGATCCTGGTCCCGATCGGCGGCGCCGCGGCTGAGGACCGGGCGGCACCTGCCGCCCCGGCCGACTGGCTGATGCCGGACCTGGCCGGAGAGGCCGGCGCCCTGCTGCCGTCGGGGCGGCGCGCCCGCGGCGTCATCGAGCCGCGGCGCGAGGCGGTGCTGTCGTCGCAGCTGGCCGCCCGCATCGTCGACATGCCGGTGGACGACGGCGACCGGTTCGAGCGGGGCGACCTGCTCGTCGCCTTCGACTGCGCGCTGGAGCAGGCGCGGCTGGCCGCGGCCGACGCGTCGCGCCAGGCGGCCGGCCACACCCTGGAGAGCAACCGGCGGCTGGTCGCGCTCAACTCCGTCGGCGCGCTGGAGGTGGCGCTGGCGGCGGCGGAGTATGCCAGGGCCGAGGCCGAGGTGCGCGAGGTGCGCGTCCTGATCGAGCACTGCACGGTGACTGCACCGTTTGCGGGACGGGTCGTCGAGACCTTCGTCAACCAGCACGAAAGCGTCGCGCCCGGCACGGAACTCATCGACATCCTCGACGACGGCACCCTGGAGGTGGCGCTGATCGTGTCGTCGGCGTGGCTGGCCTGGCTGCGCCCGGGCGACACGTTCACGTTCCGCATCGACGAGACCGGTGCGACGGTGCCGGGCCGGGTGACCATGATCGGCGCCCGCATCGACCCGGCCAGCCAGTCGCTGCCGGTCCGCGGCGAGCTGCTGGTCGACGGGGCGGACGCGACCGGCAGCCTGATCGCCGGGATGAGCGGCACGGCGGTGTTCCCGGAACCGGAGGGCTGACGCCCGGCGCGGCGGCACCATGCCTGATGCGAGCGACAGCCTGCAGGGCTTTGCCATGTTCCTGCAGCTCGAACGGGCGGCGCGTCATGCGGCGACCCTGGAGGAGCTCGCCTTCATCGCCGTCAACGAGACGCGGCGGCTGGTGCCGTACCGGCAGGCGGCGCTGATCGATGATCCCGATGGCACCGCCAGGGTGACCGCCGTCTCCAGCGTCGCCGTGCTGGACCGCAACGCGCCGTTCATCCAGTGGCTGCAGCGCACCGCCCGGACCCTGGCCCGGACCCTGGCCCGGACCCTGGCTCGGACCCTGGCCCCAGCCCATTCCCCGGCCCCCGCCGACACGGCGGCCGGGGACAGCGCGGCCGCGGTGCGCCGCGTCGATCCCGCCATGCTGCCGGAGCGGCTGGCCCGCGACTGGGGCGAGTGGGCGGCGCCGCACGTTCTGTGGGTGCCGCTGCCGGCGCCCGACGGTCATGTCGGTGCGGCCTTGTGGCTGACCCGCGACGACCCCTGGCAGGAGTCCGAACGGGTGCTGCTGGAGCGGCTGGCGGACGGCTACGGCCACGCCCATGCGGCGCTGGCACGGCGCGGCGGCCGGCGGCCGCGGCGCCGCCGGCGGTGGCTCGCCTGGGCGGTGGCCGCCGCCCTGGTCGCGGTGCTGTTCGTGCCGGTGCGCCAGTCGGCGCTGGCGCCGGCCGAGGTGGTGCCGCGCGACCCGGTCGTCGTCGCGGCACCGCTCGACGGGGTGATCGCCGACGTCTTCGTGACGCCGAACGAGGTGGTCGAACCCGGCGAGCGGCTGTTCGCCTTCGATGACACGACGCTGCGCAACCAGCACGCCGTGGCCGAGCGCACCCTGGCCGTGGCCCGCGCGGAATACCGGCAGGCGGCGCAGGCGGCCTTCGACAGCCCGCGCGACAGCGCCCAGCTGGCCGTGCTGCAGGCCCGCGTCGACATGCGCGCCGCCGAGCTGGCCCATGCCGCCGAGCGGTTGGCGCGCGTGGTGGTCACGACGCCGGCGGCGGGCGTCGCGGTGTACTCCGACCCGAACGACTGGATCGGCCGGCCGGTGGCCACCGGCGAGCGCATCATGCTGGTCGCCGACCCGGACCGCGCCGAGCTGCGCATCTTCCTGCCCGTGGGCGACGCCATCGCGCTCGACGCCGGAGCGCCGGTCGAGCTGTTCCTGGATGTGGCGCCGCTGGAACCGCTGGCGGCGACGCTGACCCGCGCCGGCTACGAGGCGGAGGTGACACCGGCCGGCGTGCTGGCCTACCGCGTGACGGCGCGGTTCCCCGATGACGCGGCGCCGCCGCGCATCGGCCTGCAGGGCACCGCCAAGATCTACGGCGAGACCGTGCCCCTGGGCCTCTACCTGTTCCGCCGGCCGATCGCGGCGGCGCGCCAGACCTTGGGGTTCTAGCCATGGTGGCGATCGATGCGGCGACCCTGACGGGGCCGGCGGCCGGGGCCGACGGCACGATCCGGTTGCCGCCGTTGCGCGACGACCTCCAGCTGCTGGCGGGGCCGCCCGAGCGCGGCGCGCCGACCTGGACCCTGTACGACCCGGTGCGCGGCCGCTTCTTCCGCATCGGCCGGCCGGCGTTCGAGCTGCTGGCCCGGTGGCCGCTGGGCGATGCCGAGGCGGTGCGCCGCGCCGTGGCGGCGGAGACGCCGTTCGCGCCGAGTGCCGCCGAGGTCGAGGGGTTCCTGCACTTCCTGCTGGCCAACACCCTGGTCCGGGCGGAGGGCCGCGACGCCACCGGCCGCCTGCTGCGCCAGGCGCAGGCGGCACGCCTGCACTGGGGCCGGTGGCTGCTGCGCAACTACCTGTTCCTGCGCGTGCCGCTGGTCCGCCCCGACCGGGCGCTCGACGCGGTGGCACCGCTCGCCGCGCCGCTCTGCACACGCACGGCGCTGCGCCTCTTCGTGCTGGCCGGGCTGCTCGGCCTGTTCCTGGCGGCGCGGCAGTGGCAGGACTTCGTTCACACCTTCGCTTTTTTCTTCTCGTGGGAGGGGCTGGCGTGGTTCGCCGTGGCGCTGTTCTGCGTCAAGGTGCTGCACGAGCTGGGCCACGCGGTCACGGCCAAGCGCTTCGGCTGCCGCGTGCCGACCATGGGCGTGGCGCTGCTGGTCCTGTTTCCGGTGCTCTATACCGACACCTCGGACGCCTGGCGGCTGACCTCACGGCGCCGCCGCCTGGCCATCGGCGCGGCGGGCATGACCACCGAGCTGGCGGTGGCGGCGCTGGCCACGCTGGCGTGGAGCTTCCTGCCCGACGGGCCGGCCCGCAGCGCGGCGTTCTTCCTGGCGACGACCAGCTGGGTGCTGTCGCTGCTGGTCAACATCAACCCGTTCATGCGCTTCGACGGCTACTACCTGCTGTCGGACTGGCTGGGCGTGGAGAACCTGCAGACGCGGTCGTTCGCGCTGGGCCGCTGGCGGCTGCGCCGGCTGCTGTTCGGCCTGGACGAGCCGCCGCCGGAACGCCTCCCGCCGCGGCTGGCAGCGGTGCTGACGGTGTACGCCTATGGCACCTGGGTGTACCGGCTGCTGCTGTTCATCGCCATCGCCCTGCTGGTCTACTACTTCTTCTTCAAGGTCCTGGGCCTGTTCCTGTTCGTGGTCGAGATCGCCTGGTTCATTGCCCTGCCGATCGCCCGCGAGCTGGGCGAGTGGTGGCGGCGCCGGCATCTGGTCCGGCTGACGCCCAACCTGGTCGTGACGCTGGCGGTGCTGGCCGGGCTGGTGTGGCTGGCGGTGACGCCGTGGCACACGCGCGTCGCCCTGCCGGCGGTGCTGCGCGACGCCAGCCACGCCGTGGTCCACCCGCCGATGCCGGCGCAGGTGGCGGCGGTGCGGGTGGCCCGCGGCGACACCGTGGCTGCCGGGGACGTCCTGTTCGTCCTGGCCGTGCCCGAGCTGGAGCACGAGATCGCCCGCGAGCGCCGCCGCGTCGCCATGGTGCACGAGGCTTTGCAGCGCCGGTCGGCGCAGCGCGATGCCGCCCACAATGTGGGCGTGCTGCAGGAGGAGCTGGCCGGCGCCCTGTCGGCGCTGGCCGGACTTATGGAGCGGCGCGACCAGCTGGTCGTCGTCGCCCCCATTGCCGGCGTCGTGGCCGACATGCCCGACGGGCTGCGGCCGGGCCGCTGGGTCGGCGTCGCCGAACCGCTGGCCTCGATCGTTGACCGTGACGCCGCGGTGCTGCGCGCCTATGTCGGCGGCGTCGACCTGGCGCGGGTGGCCGTCGGCGCGCCGGCCCGCTTCTACCCGGAGGATCCGCTGGCGCCGCCGATCGACGCGACGGTGACCGGGGTGGAGGCGGTCAACGTGGCGGCACTCGACGCGCCCTACCTGGCTTCGGTGCACGACGGCGCCATCGCCGTGCGCGAGACGGCGGAAGGCCGGCTGGTGCCGGAGCAGTCAATCTACCGCGTGACGCTCGAGCCGCCGGCGCTGGTCGCCGTGCCGGCGCAGGTCCGCCGCGGCACGGTCCGGATCGAGGGCGAGGCGCGCAGCCTGGCCGGCCGCACCTGGCGCGCCGTGGCCGCCGTGCTGATCCGCGAGAGCGGCTTCTGAGGCTGCCTTCGGTTCGGCGCCCCCCCACAGGCCGGGCGGGCGGACATGGTGTCTTTCCTGGGATTTACAGGAAGTGAACGTGAACGCGGGTGCGACCCGCCGTGCGGCAGGTCATATCGGGTCCTATTCGCCGCGATGGGTCCGCTCCAGCCGTTCGTGCAGCTCCTGCGCCTCGACGCTCATGGTGGCGATCGGGCGGGCCTCCAGCCGGTGGATCGAGATCGGCTCGCCGGTGACCTCGCAATAGCCGTAGGTCCGGTTCTCGATCCGCTCCAGTGCGGCATCGATCTTGGCGATCAGCTTGCGTTCGCGATCGCGGGTACGCAGCTCGAGCGAGCAGTCGGTCTCAACGGTCGCACGGTCGGCGATGTCGGGCTCCTGCAGGCCGCCCTCCTGCAGGTGCTGCAGCGTCTCTGTAGACTCGCTGAGCAGTTCCGCACGCCAGCGCAGCAGCCTGTCGCGGAAATAGTCCAGCATCACCGGGTTCATGAACGGCTCGTCTTCCGACGGCCGGTAATCGGGGGCAACAATCGATGATGCCATGCCACCACCCCTCCGTTCAATAGCCATTGTCGGGCCGGTTCCGAAGCGGCGCGGAGTATATTCCGGGGGTGTCTGCCCGGCAACACCATGATTTCCTTACTTTTGCAATATCGCTTTTACCTTTCGCGTTATTTCGCAGGTGCAAAAAACCTGTCAGCCGTCGCGGGCCAACTTGGCCAGTTCGACCTGGGCGCGCAGGTCGATCTCGTCGAGCACCTCACCCAGCCGCGGGTCGCTGACCTGCGGCCGCGCCGTGGCCGCCGCCTGCGCCAGCGCTTCCAGGTGGTGGCGGGGCACGCGTCCGGCAAGGATGAAGCGGCGCAGTTCATCGAGGCGATCAAGCAGGTCGTGGGCCCGCGCCCCGGCCTGACGGCGGTTGCCTTCGCCGTCGTCGGCCGCCTGCTGCACGGCCAGCAGCGCATCGAGCGCGCCGGCGGGTGCCGTGCCGGCGACCGTGCCGGCCTGGGCCGCTGCCTCCTCGAGTCCGGCCAGTTCGCGGGCGAAGCCGCCGTCGTCGCCGCTCCGCCGGGTCTTGTCCGTGCTCGCCGCCGGCTTGCGCAGCGGATCCGGTCCCTGAATCTTCATGCCATTCCCGGCTGCAGGTCTCGTTCTCGGCGCCGGCCGCCGCATCCGGGCCGGTCGCGCGTTGCCGCCCTTATGAGATCGCGTCGCGGCCTCGGCCGGATCGGCGGCATCCAGCCTGTTTTGCATACCATACACTGTGCGGGTACGTCTTTAAGGGAACGTTAAATCCCCGTCACACCGCGCCGGTAAGTCGCGGTGCAGGCAATTCTTGCCGGCCAGCGCTGCAGGGCTTGCCGGGTGATCCTGCCGCAATCCGTCCTGTTCGTGCCGTTTCCGTGCCGGCGCAAGGGGTTGGCCGTGCCGGCGTCGTGGCACGGCGCTCGCATGACAGGGGCCGACGCAAGACGGGAGATGCGGACATGACCAGGGGAACGGCGGTTGCCACGAGGCACGGATCTGCGCTCCGGGACGTCCTGCTGCCGGTCCGCGAGGCGATCCTGGCGCTGCTGGCCGGACTGCTGCTGCTGGGCGGGCTGATGGGCCCGGCCGGGGCGGTGGCGCGGATCAAGGACATCGTCGACATCGAGGGCGTGCGCGACAACCTGCTGGTCGGCTACGGCCTGGTCGTCGGCCTCAACGGCACCGGCGACGGCCTGAACGGCTCACCGTTCACCGGGCAGAGCCTGATCGGCATGCTGGAGCGCCTGGGCGTCAACATCCGCGAGCAGAACCTGCAGACCGACAACGTCGCCGCCGTCATGGTCACGGCGACGCTGCCCGCCTTTGCCCGCCAGGGCAGCCGCATCGACGTCACCGTCGCCTCGCTGGGCAACGCCGACAGCCTGCTCGGCGGCCAGCTTCTGGTCACGCCGCTGCTGGGCGCCGACGGCGAGGTGTACGCCGTGGCCCAGGGGGCGCTGTCGGTCGGCGGCTTCACGGCGGGCGGCGAGGCGGAGACCATCACCCAGGGCGTGCCGACCACCGGCCGCATCCCCAATGGCGCCATCGTCGAGCGGGAGGTGCGTTTCGAACTGGTCGAGCTCAACGAGATTCGCCTGTCCCTGCACAACCCGGACTTCACGACGGCGCGCCGCATCATGGACGCCATCAACGGCGCCGCCGGCGAGGCGGTGGCGCTGGCCACCGACCCCACCACGGTGGTGCTGCGCATCCCTGCGTCGCAGCGCAACGACGTGGTCGGCTTCGTGACGGAGATCGAGCAGTTGCGCGTCGTGCCCGACCAGGTCGCCCGCGTCGTCATCGACGAGCGGACCGGCGTGATCGTCATGGGCGAGAACGTGCGCGTCAGCACTGTGGCCATCGCCCAGGGCAACCTGACGGTGCGTGTCACCGAGACGCCGCAGGTGTCCCAGCCCAGCCCGTTCAGCCTTGGCGGCCAGACGGCCGTGGTGCCGCGCACCGAGGTCGAGGTCGACACCGGTGCGGACAACCGCCTGGGCATCGTGGCCGAGAGCGTCAGCCTGCAGGACCTGGTCCAGGCGCTCAACGCGCTGGGCGTCGGCCCGCGCGACATGATCTCGATCCTCCAGGCGATCGAGGCGGCCGGGGCGCTGCAGGCGACCATCGAGCTGATCTGAGTGTGAGGAGGCACAGGCCATGAGCGACCTGTTCATGCCCGCCGCGGCGCAGGTGGCGCTGAGCCAGGCGGGCGCCGCCGCCGGCGTCCAGCCGGCCACCACCGCCGATCCGACCCGCGCCGGCCAGGCCGCCGAGCAGTTCGAGGCGGTGTTCCTGGCGCAGATGCTGCAGCCCATGTTCGCCGGCATCGACACCAATGGCCCGTTCGGCGGCGGCCATGGCGAGCAGGTGTTCCGCTCGCTGATGATCCAGGAGTACGGGCGGCTGATGACCCGCGCCGGCGGCATCGGGGTCTCGGAACAGGTCATGGCTGAGATGCTCAAGATGCAGGAAATCGCAGACGGAGGTGCGCAGCCATGACGTGCGCAGCCATGACGTTCGCAGAGGGTACGATGGATACGGTCGAACTGATGGACGAGTTGACCGCCGTCCTGGACGACGAGACCGCCGCGGTCGGCCGCCACGACGTCGCCACGGCGGCGCGGCTGCACAAGCGCAAGCAGGCGCTGGGCGAGGCCTATGCCGCCCGGTTGCGGCGGCTGCAGCAGGCCGGCGGTGCCGCAGCGGCGGATGCCGAGGCGCTGGCCGCCGCCGGCGAACGGCTGGAGGCGGCGGTCGAGGCGAACCTGCGCACGCTCGACGTGGCCCGTGTCGCCGCGCAACGCGTGTTCAACGTGATCGCCGAGGGGGCCCGCGCCGCCGCCGGCGCCGTCGACGGCTATACCCAGGGCGGGGCCAATGTCCGCGGTGCCGGCGGTCGCTGCGTGTCGGTGGCGCTCGACGGGCGGTTCTGAGCCACCCCGGAAAGGGAGTTGTTGTGCTCTGCCGCCGGCCGGCATGGGTGTAGCAGCGGCTTGCGGCGTTCTGTAACGTCGATATCGCTCTTGAAACCGGATGCGGCGCCCTGAGATTTACGCATATTGGCGGAGCCGTTGCGACGCCTCCGTGAGCACTGCAGATTCTTCATTCCATGTCCGTCGTCGTCCGTTTCGCGCCGAGTCCGACCGGGCTGCTGCACCTGGGCAATGCCCGGACGGCCCTGGTCACATGGCTGTTCGCCCGCCGCCACGGCGGCCGCTTCCTGCTGCGCCTCGACGATACCGACCTCGAACGGTGCACGCCGGCCCATGCCGCCGCGGCCGAGCGCGACCTCGCCTGGCTGGGGCTCGACTGGCAGTCCAGGGTGCGCCAGTCCGACCGCATGGACGTCTATGCCGAGGCGCTGGACCGGCTGCGGGCCGCCGGCCGCCTCTATCCCTGCTACGAGACGTCGGAAGAGCTGGTGCTGAAGCGCAAGCGCCTGCTGGCCCGGCACAAGCCGCCGATCTACGACCGCGCCGCCCTGGGCCTGAGTGGCGCCGAGCGGACCCGGCTGGAGGCCGCGGGCCGGCGCCCGCACTGGCGCTTCCTGCTCGACCACACGCCGATCGAATGGCACGACCTGGTGCGCGGCCCGGTGCGGTTCGAGGGCCGCGACCTGTCCGACCCGGTGCTGGTGCGCGAGGACGGGCGGCCGCTCTACCACATCTGCTCGGTGGTCGACGACGCGGCGTTCGGGATCACCCATGTCGTCCGCGGCGAGGACCACGTCGCCAACACGGCGGCGCACGTCCAGATGTTCAGCGCCCTGGGCGCGCCGCCGCCGGCCTTCGCCCACCTGCCACTGCTGGCCGATGCCAGCGGCAAGGGCCTGTCCAAGCGCCTCGGCAGCCTGAGCCTGCAGCACCTGCGCGATGACGAGGGCCTGGAGGCGATGGCGATCAACAGCCTGCTCGCCCGGCTGGGCACCGCCGACCCCATCGAGCCGCGGCTGCGCCTGGACGATCTCGTTGCCGGGTTCGACATCGCCCGGTTCGGCCGCGCCACGCCGCGGCTCGACCCGGAGGAACTGGTCCGGCTCAACGCACGCGTTCTCCACCAGATGCCGTTGGCGATGGTCGCCGGCCGGCTGCGCGGCATGGGCCTGACGGACGTGGATGAATCGTTCTGGCTGGCGGTGCGGCCCAACCTGACACGGCTGGCCGATGCCGCCGAGTGGTGGCGCGTGGCCAACGGCCCCGTCGCCCCGGTGCTGGAGGACCCGGCCTTCACCGCCGAGGCGGCCGCCGTGCTGCCGCCCGAGCCGTGGTGCGGCGACACCTGGGCGGCCTGGACCGGGCGGCTCAAGCGCGAGACGGGCCGCAAGGGGCGGGCGCTGTTCCTGCCGCTGCGCCTGGCGCTGACGGGCAGTGACCACGGCCCCGAACTCAAGGCGCTGCTGCCGCTGATCGGGCGGGAGCGGGCGGCGGCCCGCCTGTGCGGCGTGACGGCATGAAGGCTGGCACCATTGACAATCCATTGCGCAATGAAAAATTGAGAGGTACGTCTTGCCCTGGGATATAAACCATTCGACTGATAAGACAATCGCGGGCACTGTCGGTGCGGCCGGGGTGCGGTCCGGCCGCAGCGGCCCGGCCCGAGGGGTGTGATTTGAGCAACGAGGACTCGCGGTACCGCTTGTCGGCCGTATTCGTTGATGTCGAGAACATGACCCTCAACGGGACGACCGATCCGTCTGACTTCGACATCGGCCGGGTCATGCAGCGCGTCGAGGCGCTGTCGCGGCCGATCGTCCGGCGCGCCTATGCGGACTGGACCAAGGTGCGCGGCCTGCGCACGAGCCTGCTGCGGCATGCCTTCGACCAGGTGCAGACGACCTACATCAACCAGTCCAAGAACGGCCTGGACATGCAGATGTGCGTCGACGCCATGGAGGTGGCGCTGCTGCAGGCGGACATTCAGGTCATCTTCCTGATCACGGCGGATTCGGATTTCAGCGCGCTGGCCCGGGCCCTGCGCCGCCACGGGCGCGAGGTCGTCGGCATCGGCTGGCACGGCAAGACCAACGACATCTTCCGCGCCCACTGCGACCTGTTCATCGACTATGACGACCTGTCTGCGCCAGCGGGCGGCCGTGCCGAGGAGCGTCCGCCGGCCAGGGCGCTGCCGCCGGCGCGGCGCGACCGCGTTGCCACAGGCCGCCGCGGGCCAACGCCGCGACGGCTGCCGGCGCAGCAGGACGTGTTCCTGCACGACCCGCGCTATGACGAGGGGTCCAACGAAGGGGACCTGACCAGCACCCTGGTCGATGCGCTGGAGCCCGAGGACGAGGTTGAGGTCGAGCTTGAGGCCGGGCTGGCCGGCACGAACCGGGATACGCGCCCGTTCGAGGCGGTCAACGGCGCCATTGCCGACCTGGTGGTGGAGCACGGACCCGGCGCGCGGCTCTACGCGTCGCGGTTCATGAAGGCGATGCGCAAGGCCGAGCCGGGGTTCTCGCCCGCCGCCTTCGGCTGCAGGACGCTGACCGAGTTCGTCAGGTCGCACCCGCTGCTGCGCTGCGACGCCCAGGGCCGCGGCCCCAACTTCTCCATCATCCTGCCTGACGAGGCGCCGGGAGAGATGCCGGGAGAGATGCCGGGAGAGATGCCGGGAGAGATGCCGGGAGAGATCCCGGAGCCCGGCCCGGCGGCCGACATGCCGGCCTCGGCCGTCGATCTGGTCTGCCTGGACGAGACGCCGGTTGTGCCCGTGCCCGGCGGGGAGGATGAGAGCGCACCCTGCGGCGAGGCTGCCGACGGGCCGCTTGCGGAAGCGCGCCCGGTGATGGCCGAGGGGCCGGAAACCGCCGACCCTGCCGGGCCGGCGTCGCCGGAGGACCCGTGCGCTCCCACTGTTCTGCCGGAGGGCGGCAGGGACGGTGCGGGCGGCATGGCGGCCGGCGACGACGCCTATCCGGTGCCGCCCGAGGATGACGCCCCGCGCGGGCCGTTCGGCCGCAGCGGCTGGTGGCGCCGCCGCTGAGCGCGCTTGGCCATTGGCCTGACCCGTTGAAAGCTGGTACCAGTCGGTCCGCCCCGCCCGCCGCGGCGGCGGCCCCGAGGACCAGCGAGGGTGGCAACCCGTGGCGCTCCACCTCTACAACACGCTGACGCGCTCCAGGGAGCGGTTCGAGCCGCTCGACCCGGCCCATGTGCGCCTCTATGTCTGCGGGCCGACGGTGTACGACTACGCCCACATCGGCAACGCCCGCCCGGTGGTGGTGTTCGACGTGCTCGCCCGGCTGCTGCGCCGGCTCTACCCGCGGGTCAGCTACGCCCGCAACATCACCGACGTCGACGACAAGATCATCGCCGCGGCGCGCAAGAGCGGCGAGCCGATCGGCAGCGTCACCGAACGCACCGCCCGCGCCTACCATGAGGACATGGCGGCGCTCGGCGCCCTTGATCCCGACATCGAGCCGCGCGCCACGCGCCACATCCCGCAGATGCTGGCCATGATCGCGCGGCTGGTCGACACCGGCCACGCCTATGCCGCCGAGGGTCACGTGCTGTTCCACGTGCCGTCGATGCCGGGCTACGGCCGCCTGTCGGGCCGCGACCACGACGAGCAGATCGCCGGTGCCCGCGTCGAGGTGGCGCCGTACAAGCGCGACCCGGCCGACTTCGTGCTGTGGAAGCCGAGCCGCGATGACCAGCCCGGCTGGGACAGCCCGTGGGGCCGCGGCCGGCCCGGCTGGCACATCGAGTGCTCGGCCATGTCGGCCGAGCACCTGGGGCCGACGTTCGACATTCACGGCGGCGGCCAGGACCTGATCTTCCCCCACCACGAGAACGAGATCGCCCAGAGCACCTGCGCCCACGGCATGCCGTTCATGGCGCGCTACTGGGTGCACAACGGCTATGTCCTGGTCAACGGCGAGAAGATGTCCAAGTCGCTGGGCAACTTCTTCACCGTGCGCGACCTGCGCGGCGAGTATGCGGGGCGCGAGGAGGCGATCCGGCTCGCCCTGCTGTCCGGCCACTACCGCCAGCCGCTCGACTTCACCCGCGACGGCATCGACCACGCGCGCGCCGCCCTCGACCGCCTGTACGGGGCGCTGCGCCGCGTCGAGGACCGGCGCGTCGAGCCGGCCTGGCAGGTGCCGCCAGAGGTGCTCGACCCGCTGCTCGACGACCTGAACACGCCGGCCGCCATCGCCGGCCTGCACGAGCTGGCCGGGCGGCTGAACAAGGCCGAGGGCCCGGCCGAGCAGATGGAGGGCAAGCGCCGGCTGCTCGCCGCCGGGGCGGTGCTCGGCCTGCTCCAGGCCGATCCCGAGGCCTGGTTCAAGGGTACCGCCGGGACCGTGGCCCAGGGCGAGGGCGCCGGACCGTCGGTCGATGCCTGGATCGACGAGCGCATCGCTGAACGCGCCGCCGCCCGCAAGGCCCGCGACTTCGCCCGCGCCGACCGCATCCGCGACGAACTGGCCGCCGCCGGCATCCTGCTGGAGGACACGCCGCAGGGCACGACCTGGAAGCGGCGCTGACGGACTGGAAGTGGCGGTGACGGAGGCACGGTTCTGCCCGGCTTTCGCCACGGCTCGCCGCTGCACGGATTGGATAGACTGATACCAGCGGGCCAATCGGTTGACCTGTCTCCTGCTGTCCCTTGCGATCGGGCATGGCGCCCGCTGCTGCTGGCAACCGCTTGCCCCGCCAAACAGAAAGCGCCCGGTGGTGGTGCCGTCAACAAATACCGAGGACAGCAGCACCAGTCCGGGCAAGATCCCACCCGCCATCGCGAGCGAAGCGTGGCGATCCAGTGGTGCCGAACGGGCGGTTTATGACTTGCTGAACTGGCGGCACCAGGGCTGGATCGCCACGCTTCGCTCGCGATGACGGCCTTTCTGGCGGATACGCCTTGCAGACATACCGAAGATCATTGCAGATGCCGAAGCGATCGACCTGTACCATGCGTGCCTGCCTTGGCACCAGCCGGTGCCGTCATCCTGTCATAAGGAAGGGCCGCTGGTATGAGCCATCAGGACAAACCCCGCCGTGGAGCGACAGTCATGACGGCATGCCTGCAGCGGTGCCTCGGCCGCGCCGGTTCCCTTCCTGCCCTGGTCCCGGTCCTGGTCCTGGTCCTGGTCCTGGCCCTGGTCCTGGTCCTGGTCCTGGCCCTGGCCCTCGCCCTGGCCGCGTGGGCGCCGCCCGGCCTTGCCCGGGAGGCGCAGGCGCCCGCCGCGCCGCCCGACACGGTGGCGGACGGCACAGCGACGGCGCAGGCGTTCATGGTGGTGGCGGCGCATCCGCTGGCGGTGCGGGCCGGCTACGACGTGCTGGCCGAGGGCGGCACCGCCGTCGACGCCATGGTCGCCGTGCAGATGGTGCTGACGCTGGTCGAGCCGCAGAGCTCCGGCATCGGCGGCGGTGCCTTCCTGGTCTACTACGACCGCGATGCCGACCAGGTGATCACGCTGGATGGCCGCGAGACCGCGCCGATGGCGGTGACGCCCGACCTGTTCCTGGACGACAACGGCGAGCCGCTGCCGTTCTGGGAGGCGGTGGTCGGCGGCCGCTCCGTCGGCACCCCGGGTACCGTGCGGCTGATGGCGGCGGCACACGAGCGCCATGGCCGCCTGCCCTGGCCGCGCCTGCTGCAGCCGGCCATCGACCTGGCCGAGGACGGGTTCACGGTGACGCCGCGGCTGGCCCTGTCGGTGCTCATGGCGGGCGACCGGCTGCCGACCTTTGAGCCGGCGCGCCGCTACTTCTTCCCCGGCGGCGCGCCGATCGCGGCCGGCGACACCCTGCGCAATCCCGAACTGGCCGGCACGCTGCGCCGCATCGCCGGGGGCGGTGCCGACGCCTTCTATGAGGGGCCGATCGCCGCAGACATCGTCGCCGCCGTGCAGGGGGCGGAGGGCAATCCCGGCCTGCTGGCCCTGTCCGACCTTGCCGCATATGAAGTGGTCGTCCGCCCGCCGGTGTGCCCGGCGTACCGCGCCCATCACGTCTGCGGCATGGGACCGCCCAGCTCGGGCGGGCTGACGGTCGGGCAGATCCTGGGCCTGCTGCAGCACTTCGACATGGCGACGCCCGGACCGCAATCGGTCGACGCCTGGCACCTGTTCGCCGAGGCGAGCCGGCTGGCCCATGCCGACCGCGCCCGCTACATGGCCGACAGCGACTTCGTGCCGGTGCCGGTCGCCGGGCTGCTCGACCCGGCCTACCTGACCGTGCGCGCCCAGCGCATCGACCCGGACACGGCCATGGCCGCGCCGGCGCCGGCCGGCAACCCGCCGTGGCAGCGGCCGCGCCTCTATGCCCCGGACCGGACCGTGGACCGGCCGGGCACCAGCCACGTCGCCATCGTCGACGCCGCCGGCAACGCCGTGTCGCTGACGACGACGATCGAGAGCGCCTTCGGCTCGACGCTGATGGTGCGCGGCTTCCTGCTCAACAACGAGCTGACCGACTTCTCGTTCGAACCCGAGCGCGACGGGCGGCCGGTCGCCAACCGGGTCGAACCGGGCAAGCGGCCGCGCAGCTCGATGGCGCCGACCATCGTGTTCGATCCCGATGGCGGGCTGTTCCTGGTCATCGGCTCGCCCGGCGGCAGCCGGATCATTTCCTATGTGGCACAGACGATCATGGCCGTGATCGACTGGGGCCTGCCCGTCGACGAGGCGGTGGCCCTGCCCAACGTGGTCAACCGCAACGGCCCGACCGAGCTGGAGCCTGGCGCGGCCTGGCTGGCGGCGCGGCTCGGCGCCCGCGGGCACGAGGTGGCGGTGCGGCCGCTGGTCAGCGGCCGGCACGGCATCCAGGTGACCCCCGACGGCACCCTGATCGGCGGCGCCGACCCGCGCCGCGAGGGTGTGGTGATGGGCGAGTGACGGCCCCGCGGCGGCGGCCGTCCGCCGGTCATGGCCGCCTCAAGCCATGCCGGCGCCTGGCCGCTTTTCTCAACCCGACCCGCGGTGCGGCGCCAAGGCGGCGACCCGCTCTCGCAAAGCGTTGGCGATGCGGGCGGCGTCGGTGTCGCCCTCGCCGGCCGCCTTGAGCTCTTCCACCGTGACCGGCGGGCCGAAGGTGACGTGGACCTTGTGCGGGCGGGGCCAGCGGCGGTCGCGGGGCATGGCCTCGAAGGTGCCGTCGATCCAGGCGGGGACGACCGGCACGTCGGCCTGCAGCAGCACCCGGCCGATGCCGGGCAGGAAGCGCTGCAGGGTCCCGTCCGGCGAGCGCCACGATTCCGGGAACCAGGTCAGGGCGTTGCCGTGCTCCAGCACGGCGACGGCCATGGCCAGGGTGGCGGCCGGCGTGCGGTCGTCGACCGGGAACATGCGCACCGTGCGGGCCAGCGCCCGGGTCAGCGGGTTGCCGAACAGCCGGGTGACGGTGCCGCCCCACTGGCTGCGGCGCAGGCGGGCGAAGGGCAGGGCGGCGACCACCGCCAGCGGGTCCAGGTCGCTGACGTGGTTGGGCGTGATCACGCAGGGCGGCTCGGGCAGGTGCTCGCGGCCCGTCACGGTCAGTCGGAACGGCCCGCGCATGATCGCCTTGGCCAGCCCGTACAGCGCCATGCCGACGACGGTGGCGGCGACACTTGGCGGCTCCAGCCAGCGCTCCTGCTCGGAGCGCAGGGTGCCGGGGGTGATCTCGGCCGGGCCGCGCTCGGCGGCGTCGGCGATGGCCTGCAGCAGGTCGCGCACCGTCTCGACGCCGGCCACCGCGTCCTCGTCGAGCTGCACGCCGTAGCGGTCCTGCAGGTCGATCGACAGGGCCATCCATTCCAGCGAGTCGATGCCCAGGTCCAGCCCCGGGCTGGCGTCCATGGACACCGGCTTGTCCGGATGGCGCTGCTTCAGGTTCTCGAACACTTCGCCGGCCGGGTGGCGGGCCAGCAGGGCGCGGTCCTCGTCGGTGAGCTCCTTCGGCTTCTCGCGGGTGACGCCGCGCCTCGCCTCGTCGTACAGCTCGGGAAGGAGGAACCGGCGGATCTTGCCCAGGCGGGTGCGCGGCAGCGGCTCGCGGGTGACGGCGAACCCGGCCAGGCGCTCATAGGGGGCGAGCCGCCGGCCGGCCTCGTTGAACCAGACGCGCAGGGCGTCGTGCACGTTGGTGCCGGCGCCGCCCTGGCGGATCGCCTCCGGGTCGGGCACGACCAGGGCGACCAGCGCGCCCTCGCGCTCCAGCAGGGCGATCTCGCGGACATGGGGACTGTCGCCGTAGACCTTCTCCAGGTCCTCGGGGAACACGTTCTTGCCGCCGCCCAGGACGATCATCTCCTTGGTGCGGCCGATCACGTAGATGAAGTTGTCCCGGTCTAGATAGCCGACGTCGCCGGTGCGCAGCCAGCCATCCTCGGTGAACAGGTTCTCGTTGTGCTCCGGCTTGCGGTAGCCGTCGAACACGCTGGGGCCGCGCATCCGGATCTCGCCGACGCCGTCCTCGTTCGGGTCGCCGATGCGGATCTGCCCGTCGTCGAGCGGCACGCCCTCGCTGCCGCGGCGCGAGCGGCCGCCGGGCAGGTTGGCGGTGAAGATCGACGCCGTCTCTGCCAGGCCGTAGCCGCTGCGCACCTCCCAGCCCAGGCCGCGCAGGGTATCGGAATGGCGCGCTTCCAGCTTGGCACCGCCGGAGACGAGCAGGCGCAGGTCCGGCCCCAGCCGCCTGTGCAGGCTGGCGAACACCGTCTTGCCGATGCGCACGCCGAACCGCCGGTCGAGCCACTTGGACGGGCCCAGCAGGGCGCGGAACAGGGCGCGCGCCGTCCGCCCGCCGCTGCGGATGCGGTTCTCCAGACCGTCCAGGATGGCGATGTAGAGGCGCGGCACGCCGACCATGACGGTGACGCGCGCCACCTTGAGCGCCTGCAGGAGCTGCGGCCCGGTCACCGATTCCGGCAGGACCACGGTCGAGCCGCTGCTGAACGGCGTCAGCAGGCCGACCACGTAGGGGTAGACGTGGTGCAGGGGCAGGGGCAGCAGCACGCGGTCGGCCGGGCCGATGATGCGCTCCTGCGTCAGGGCGTGGACGTTGGCGGCGATGTTGCGGTGGGACAGGGTGAAACTCTTCGGCGCGCCGGTGGTGCCGGAGGTCAGCAGCAGCACCGCCGCCGCCGCCGGATCCAGGTCGGGCAACGGCGTGCGGCCGTCGCCGAGCAGGGCGTGCCAGGGGCGGGCGCGGCCGTCCTCGGCCTCGGTCCCGCTGCCGTCCTCGGGCGCGTCGAGCAGCCAGACCTCCAGCTCCGGGCCGACCGGCAGGCGGCGCAGGGCGGGGACGTGGCGGGCGACGGTGAACACGCGCCGCGCGCCGCTCTCGCGCATCAGGCCGGCCAGCTCCTCCTTGCCGGACTGGTCCTCGAACGGCGTGGCCAGCGCCCCGGCGGCGCCGACGGCCAGGCGCGCCAGCGCCCACTCGATGCTGTTGGGGGCGTATACCGCGACCGGCTCGCCCCGTTCGACGCCGGCGCGGACCAGGCCGCCGGCCAGGCGGCGCACCGTGTCAACGACCTCGGCGTAGGAGACGGTGCGCAGGGCGTCGCCGTGCACGGCGGCCAGCGCCGGGGCGTCGCCGCGGCCGGCCATGTCGTCGAGCAGGGTGTGCAGGGTCCAGCCGTTGTTCACGCCGGTCTCCGGTACAGGCGGGGCGGGCGTGGCGGGTGCGGCGGGTGCCGGACGCGTACGCCCGTCGGGGCGCCCTCTACTTAGGCGGGCGGCGCCTTGTCGGCCAGGGCGCGGTCGAGGAAATCGAGCCGGTCCTGGCCCCAGTACGGCTCGCCCTCGAACACGTAGGTGGGCACGCCGAACACGTGGCGGGCGATCGCCTCCTCGGTGAAGGCGCGGCGGGCGTCGGCCATTTCCGGCTCGCGGGCGTGGCCCAGGAAGGCCTCGCCCTCGATGCCGCAGGCGTCGGCGATGGCGGCCAGCGTGGCCGGGTCGGCGATGTCCTTGTCCTCCGCCCACAGCGCCCGCATGATCCGGTCGGCCAGGATGTAGGCGTCGCGGCCGTGCCGGTCGGCGGCAATGACGAGCCGCGCGGCCAGGGCATCGTCCGCGGGGAAGTGCGCCGGGTTCGGGTTCAGCGGCACGCCCAGGAAGTCCGCCCAGCGGTTCAGCTCGACCAGCCGGTAGCGCTGCCGCTGCGGCGCCCTTTTTGCCAAAGGCACGCCGCCGGAGACGGCGAAGATCGCCCCCAGGTCGACCGGCTTCAGCGCAATGTCCGCCTTGTGCACCATGGCCGTCTCGGCCAGCCGGGCATGCCCCAGATAGCACCAGGGCGAGGCAAGGGAGAGATAGCAGTCGATCAGCGCAGGCATGGCGGGCGATCCTCCTGTGTCCGGCCTGTTAGACGACAGGGGCCGGGGGTGCGTCAATCGCGGGGCTCATCGGGGGTTCGCGCAGGCGGGGCAGGGAGCGCCGTAGCATGGAGTCACGGGGACACGGGGTCTCGGTGACACATCACTCAATTCAGGAATCGCGCGGGGCGCACGGAAACGGATCGACAGAGATCTGGCGTGCGCCTCCGGCACCAGCGCTGAGGTGTCGGGCGCCTCAACCCCATGATCGGGCGACGACTCAAAGAGCCATGCCACCGCGAAGGTTGCCGAGCATCAGATTGCTCGGGACGACCTGCTGAGCCCGACACCGGCCCCTCCACCACAACGCCGCCGGATGTTTTCGGCATGCCACTGTCGGGATGGCGGCGGCGCCGCCGGCCGGCTCAGGCGGTGCCGTACACCGGGATCGCCGCCCCGGTCACGGCCCGTGCCGCGTCGGAGCACAGGAACAGGATCACGTCGGCAATCGCCTCGGGCGGCACCCAGGTGCTGGTGTCGGCATCGGGCATGGCGGCGCGGTTGTCCGGCGTGTCGATCATCGCCGGCAGCACGCAGTTGACGCGGATGCCGGCGTCCTTGACCTCCTGCGCCAGGCTTTCGGTCAGGCGCAGCACGCCGGCCTTGGCGGCGCTGTAGGCGGCCAGCCCGGCCATCCCGGCCAGCGCCGGGCGGGCGCCGACATTGACGATGCTGCCGCTGCTGCGGGCCAGGAAGTGGGGCATGACGGCGCGGCAGGTCAGCAGCGTGGTGCGCAGGTTGACCGACAGCAGGAAGTCCCAGTCGGCCAGGTCGGTGTCGTGCAGCAGCGGCCCGCCGCGGAAGCCGCCGACCGTGTTGACCAGCAGGTCGATGCCGCCGAACTGCTGCAGGGCGTCGCCGACGAGACCGGCGACCGCGGCCTCGTCGGCCAGGTCGATGCCGCCGCGCACCATGTGATCGGCGCCGGGCTGGCCGAACAGGCTGCCCAGCGCCTCGCCGTTGCGGTCGGCCAGGATGGTGCGGGCACCGGCCTCATGCAGCCGGTGGGCGACCGCCCGGCCCAGATTGCCGGCGGCGCCGGTGACCAGCGCGACCCGCTCGCTGAAATCGAACATGGACTCGTCCTCCCTTTGTTGGTCTTGATCGTTCCCGGTTGTGGAGATAATGCCGTGGCCGCCGCGTCGCCACAACCACCGCGGGCGGATCGCCACGCGGTGCGGGCGCTCCGGCGTCGACCGCAGGCGGCTCCGCCCTCATTGTTCTTGACGCGGGGAAACGAAACCGGCACGAAACGGTCAGCCCGCGAACGGGACCGGTGGCCGCGCGGCGGGGCGCGGCACTGAAGGAGGAGAAGGAGCCAGTCATGCCCGAGCGATGGACGCCCGAATCCTGGCGGACCAGACCGGTCAGGCAGATGCCGCAGTACGAGGACGCCGACCGCCTGGCCGCGGTCGAGGCGACGCTGTCGGGCTATCCGCCGCTGGTCTTCGCCGGCGAGGCGCGCGCGCTGAAGGCCCACCTGGCGCGGGTCGCGCAGGGCGCAGGGTTCCTGCTCCAGGGCGGCGACTGTGCGGAAAGCTTCGCCGAGTTCCATCCCGACAAGATCCGCGACACCTTCCGCGTGCTGCTGCAGATGGCGGTGGTGCTGACCTTTGGCAGCGGCACGCCGGTGGTGAAGTGTGGCCGCATGGCCGGGCAGTTCGCCAAGCCGCGCTCGGCCGACACCGAGACCGTCGACGGGGTCGAGTTGCCGTCGTATCGCGGCGATATCATCAATGCGTTCGAGTTCGATGCCGAGGGGCGCCGCCCCGACCCGGAGCGGATGATCCGCGGCTACTACCAGGCGGCGGCGACGCTCAACCTGCTGCGCGCCTTCGCCCAGGGCGGCTATGCCGACCTGCACCAGGTGCACCGCTGGAACCTGGGCTTTGTCACCCGCAGCCCCCAGGGCGAGCGCTATTCGGATCTGGCCGACCGCATCGACGAGGCGGTGCAGTTCATGGCCGCCTGCGGCATCACCGCGGAATCGACGCCGACGATCCGCGAGACCGAGGTGTTCACCGGGCATGAGGCGCTGCTGCTGCCCTATGAGCAGGCGCTGACCCGCGTCGACAGCACCACCGGGGACTGGTACGGCGTGTCCGGCCATTTCCTGTGGATCGGCGAGCGCACCCGCCAGCCGGACGGGGCGCACGTCGAGTTCCTGCGCGGGGTGCGCAATCCGATCGGCGTTAAGTGCGGGCCGTCGCTGGACCAGGACGAGTTGATCCGGCTGCTGGACATCCTCAACCCAGAAGACGAGGCAGGGCGGATCACCCTGATCCCGCGGCTGGGCGCCGACAAGGTGGAGGCGGTGCTGCCGGCCATGGTGCGCCGCGTGCGCAGCGAGGGGCGGACCGTGGTGTGGGCCTGCGACCCGATGCACGGCAACACCATCAAGTCGTCGTCGGGCTACAAGACGCGGCCGTTCGAGCGGGTGCTGGCCGAGGTCGACCGCTTCTTCGACGTGCACCGGGCGGAAGGCACCCACCCCGGCGGCGTGCACTTCGAGCTGACCGGCGCGGACGTCACCGAGTGCACCGGCGGTGCCCAGGCGATCACCGACACGGCGCTGGGCCTGCGCTATCACACCGCCTGCGACCCGCGGCTCAATGCCAGCCAGGCGCTGGAGCTGGCCTTCCTGATCGCCGCGCGGCTCAAGGAGGACCGGGCCGACCGTGACCGCGAACGCCGGATCGCCGCCGCCGAATAGGCCGTCGGCCCACGGGGCGACCCAGGAGGCCGCCGACGGGGCGTCCCAGGGGGCGTCCCAGGGGGCATCCGGCGCGGCGGGCGGCCCGCTGGGTGACGCGCTGGCGCGCTGGACCGACAAGTACTTCGTCCGCACCAAGGGCGCGGTCGGCCGCTTCGGCGATTGCCGCGCCACCTATGCCGTGTTCATGCGCCGGCCGGTGGTGTCGGCGCCGCGGCTGGCGCTGGACTGGCTGCAGGCGGTGGCGGCGGAACGCGGCGTGGCCGTCGATGTCGACCTGCGCTTCACCGAGGGCAGGTGGGTCGGCGCCGGCCAGCCGCTGATGTATGTAACCGGGCCGCTGTTCCACCTGGTCGACACCGAGACGCTGCTGCTGCAGAAGCTGGGGCCGACCTGCGTGGCCGCGTACAACGCCTACACCATGTGCGCCGACCTGCCCAAGGTGGCGTTCCTGGCCATGGACGCGCGCCACTGCGCCGGACTGGAGATGGCCGAGCTGATGGCCTATGCCGCCAGCGTCGGCTCGGCGCGGGCGCAGCGCAAGCACGGCGCTGCCGGCTTTGTCGGCAACGCCACCGATGCCACGGCCCACTATTTCGGCCGGCCCGAGGGGCTGGGCACCATGCCGCATGCGCTGATCGGCTATGCCGGGTCGACGGTGCGGGCGGCGGAGATGTTCCACGAGTCGTACCCCGACCAGCTGCTGACGGTGCTGGTCGACTATTTCGGGCGGGAGGTGGCCGACAGCCTGGCGGTGTGCCGCCGTTATCCGGAGCTGGCGGCGGCAGGGGCGCTGGCGGTGCGGCTCGACACCCCCGGTGGCCGGTTCGTGGAGGGCCTGGACCCGCCGACCTCGTATGCCGTGCTGGAGCGCCACGTGCCCGAGGCGATCCGCGGCTACCGCACGGAGGAGGAACTGCGCTACCTGATCGGCCCCGGCGTCTCGGCGGCGGCGATCCACCATGTCCGCGACCGGCTCGACGAGGCCGGCTTCCCCCTGGTCAAAATTGTCGCATCCTCGGGCTTCGGGCCGGCCAAGTGCCGGGTGATGGCGCTGGCCCGCGCCCCGGTCGACATCATCGGCACCGGCAGCTATCTCCCTGAAAAATGGAGCGAAACCTACGCCACCGCCGACGTGGTGGACTACGATGGCGTGGCCAGGGTGAAGGTGGGACGAGAGTGGCTGGTGCGGCGGTAGAGTGCAAACTGTATCGATTGCCAACCGTTTAAATAATATACTATGCGATGATTGCAATTTTCAAGTGTGATTCGTGATCAAAAGGACCGGACGAAAATCGGCAGACTCAGTCGGGCCCGCTTTGGCAAGCGGTCGATTGACGGGACCCCGGCGACGTCGGCGGCGACGCAGGTTGTGGAAGCGGGCGGCGGCGCCCTTTCCGCCGCCGCGGGAAAACGGCCTGGCATGGCGTCCCTGCTCGGCAACCCTTCGGGTTGGCCGGTTGTTCAAGGGAGGGTGCCCGTCAGCGAGGAGGAACGGCCATGATCCCTGAAGACCGCCTGGAGGTCATCCAGGGCGACATCACGCGCCAGGATGTCGATGCCATCGTCAACGCCGCCAACGAGAGCCTGCTTGGCGGTGGCGGCGTCGACGGCGCCATCCATCGGGCCGCCGGGCCGGAACTGCTTGAGGAATGCCGCACGCTGGGCGGCTGCCCGACCGGCAGCTGCAGGATGACCGGCGGCTACGATCTGCCGGCGCGCCACGTCATCCACTGCGTCGGCCCGGTCTGGCACGGCGGCGACACCGACGAGGACGAGCTGCTGGCCGGCTGCTATCGCACGGCGCTGGCCATCGCCAAGGAGAACGGGCTGAAGTCGATCGCCTTTCCGGCCATCAGCACCGGCGTCTATGGCTTCCCGCTGGACCGCGCCACCCGCATCGCCATCCGCACGGTCAAGCAGCACGCCGACCCGGACATGGAGGTCGTCCGCTTCGTCTGCTTCGACGCGGAGACCGCCGAGGTCTACCGCCAGGTCATGGCCGATCTCGCCGACTGACCGGTCCCGACACCCCGCGCCGGCGGCCCGCCCGGCCAGACCCCGGCCAGACCCCGGCCAGACCCCGGCCAGACCCCGGCCAGACCCCGGCCAGAC
>CAZGMC010000026.1:0-14769 GCA_964526565.1 uncultured Mycobacteriaceae bacterium | reverse complement strand
CTCCGGCCCGCCCGGCTTCACCCCTGGCCAGCCCCACCGGCCACGAGCACGGCCAGACCCCCCGGCCAGGGGCGCGCATCGGGCGCGGCGTCCCGACGCGGTGCGGGATCGGCGGGCTTATCGACCCCTTAACCACGCGCTTTATATATTGCAACGCAACAAGGCCGCTGCGGGGGGCGACGCCGCCGGCCTGACCGGTCCGATCGGACCCGGTCAGGGCCGGCCGGTGCCGGGCGGCCGAGGAGGGGGGTCATGAGCATTCGCAATCTGGACTACCTGTTCGCACCGCGCTCGGTCGCCGTGATCGGCGCCAGCAAGCGGCCCAGGTCGATCGGCGCCGTGCTGTCGCACAACCTGCTGAACGCCGGGTTCGACGGGCCGGTCATGCCGGTCAACCCGCACGACCTGTCGATCGAATCGACGCTGGCCTACAACGCCGTTGGCGACCTGCCGCTGACGCCCGACCTGGCGGTCATCTGCACGCCGCCGAAGACGGTGCCGGGGCTGGTCAGGGAGCTGGGCGAGCGTGGCACCCGGGCGGTGGTCGTCATCACCGCCGGCTTCGGCGAGGGCGGCGGCGCCGAAGGCAAGGCGCTGCTGCAACAGACGCTGGACGCGGCGCGGCCGCACCTGATGCGCATTGTCGGGCCGAACTGCCTGGGCATCATGGTGCCGCACCACGGGCTGAACGCCAGCTTCGTCCACATCAACCCGCTGCCCGGCGACCTGGCCTTCGTCACCCAGTCGGGTGCCATCGCCACGTCGATCGTCGACTGGGCGACGCACCGGCGCATCGGCTTCTCGCACGTCGTCTCGCTGGGCGACATGGGCGACGTCGACTTCGGCGACATGATCGATTATCTGGCCGCCGATCCGCGCACCCGCGCCATCCTGATGTACATCGAGTCGGTCACCGACGCGCGCAAGTTCATGTCGGCGGCCCGCGCCGCCGCCCGCTCCAAGCCGGTCATCGCCATCAAGGCCGGGCGCAGCGAGGCCGCGGCCAAGGCTGCCACCTCCCACACCGGCGCCCTGGCCGGCTCCGACGCGGTCTACGACGCAGCCTTCCGCCGCGCCGGCATGTTGCGGGTGAACGACCTGGACGAGCTGTTCGACGCGGTCGAGACGCTGGCCCACGGCGTGCGCGTGCGCGGGGCCCGCCTGGCGATCGTCTCCAATGGCGGCGGCGTCGGCGTGCTGGCCACCGAGGCGGTCGGCGACGAGGGCGGCGAGATCGCCGAGCTGGCGCCGGAGACGATCGAGGCGCTCGACGGCCTGCTGCCGCCGACCTGGTCGCGGGCCAACCCGGTGGACATCATCGGCGACGCGCCGGGCGAACGCTATGCCGGCGCGCTGAAGGCCGTGCTCGCCGATCCCAACAAGGACGCCGTGCTGGTCCTGAACTGCCCGACCGCGGTTGCCGACAGCCTGGACGCCGCCAAGGCCGTGGTCGGCGAGCTCAAGGGCAAGCGGACCGTGCCGGTGCTGACCAACTGGCTGGGGGAGGGCGCGGCGGCGGAGGCGCGCGCCCTGTTCGGCGCCAACGGCATCCCGTCCTATGAGACGCCGGGCAAGGCGGTGCGGGGGTTCATGCACCTGGTGCGCTACAAGCGCAACCAGGAGCTGCTGATGCAGACACCGCCGTCGATCGCCGAGGAGTTCGAGCCCGACACCGACGGGGCGCGCGCCATCATCCGCGCCGCCCTGGACGACGGCCGCAGCATGCTGACCGAGCCCGAGGCCAAGGCCGTGCTGCAGGCCTACGACGTGCCGGTCGTCAAGACGCGCAAGGTGCGCGACCCGGACGAGGCTGCCGCTTGCGCCGCCGAGTTCGGCCGGCCGGTCGCCCTGAAGATCCTGTCGCCCGACATCACCCACAAGTCCGACGTCGGCGGCGTCCGCCTCAACCTGATGTCGCCGGAGGCGACGCGCGAGGCGGCGTCGCGCATGCTGGAGACCATCGCCAAGGTGGCGCCCGACGCCGAGATCGAGGGCTTCACGGTGCAGGAGATGGCCGACCTGCCCGGCGCCCACGAGCTGATCGTCGGCGTGGCGGAGGACCCGCTGTTCGGCCCGGTGATCCTGTTCGGCGCCGGCGGCACCGCGGTGGAGGTGCTCAAGGACAAGGCCATCGCCCTGCCGCCGCTGAACGTGCTGCTGGCGCGGGAGATGATGGCGCGGACGCGGGTGTGGCGGCTGCTGCAGGGTTATCGCATGCGGCCGTCCGCCGACATCGCGGCGATCCAGCTGACCCTGGTCAAGATCTCCCAGCTGGTCATCGACCTGTCGGAGGTCGCCGAACTGGACATCAACCCGCTGCTGGCCAGCGAGCGCGGCGTGCTGGCGCTGGACGCCCGCATCGGCGTGCGCCCGGCACTGCCGCCGGGCACCAAGCGGCTGGCCATCCGCGCCTATCCCAAGAAACTGGAGAAGCCGCACACGGTGGGCGACGGCCGCACCTTCCTGATCCGGCCGATCCGGCCCGAGGACGAGCCGCTGCTGCAGGACATGCTGGCCAAGTCAACGCGCGAGGACGTCCGGCTGCGCTTCTTCGCGCCGCTCAAGCGGATGACGCACGAGGTGGCGGCGCGCATGTCGCAGATCGACTACGACCGCGAGATGGCCCTGGTGGCGGAGGGACCCGGCGACGGCGGGACCGGCCAGGCGATCTACGGCGTCGTCCGCATCGCCGCCGATCCGGACCGGGAGAAGGCCGAGTACGCGGTCATGGTCCGCTCCGACATGAAGGGGCTCGGCCTCGGCTCGTACCTGATGCAGGAGATCATCGACTACGCCCGCAGCCGCGGCATCCGCCAGGTGTTCGCCGAGGTGCTGCGCGAGAACCGCGCCATGCTGGGCCTGTGCGAGGACCTCGGCTTCGAGCGGCGGATCGACCCGGAAGATCCCGGCGTGGTGCACGTCTCGATCGACCTGCAACGCCTGGGCGAGCGCGAGACGGCACCGGCCGGGTGAGGGTACGGTTCGGGCCTGTCCCATTGGCCCAAAGTGGACGTTCCGACGCGTCGGTGCCGGCCGGGAGCGTTGATCATCCAGACTCCCTTGACGAGGAGCGCGTCATCGCCAACAAGGCGCAAATGGCCAACGTCAGCTCGCCCCACGATGCGTTCTTCAAGCGCCTGCTCGGCACGCCGGAGGCCGCCGCCACCTTTCTGCGCGAGCGGCTGCCGCCGGAGATCATCGCGGCGCTGGCCCCTGACCCGCCCGAGCCGGTGCCAGGCTCGTTCGTCGACGTCGAGCTGGGACTTTCCCGGTCCGACCTGCTGTTCCGGGTGCACACGATCGAGGGCGACGAGGCTCTCCTGTACGCCCTGGTCGAACACAAGAGCAGTCCGGATCCGTTGGTGGCGTTCCAGTTGCTGCGCTACATGGTGCGCATCTGGGAGAGGTGGCTGCGCGATCGACCGCGCACCGGCTCATCACCGCGGCTGCCGGCGATCATCCCGATGGTGGTCTACCACGGCGCCGCAACCTGGACCGTGTTCACCTCGTTCGCGACGCTGATCCGGGCGCCGGCGGCGCTGCAGCCGCACGTGCCGGCCTTCGACTACCTGCTGACCGACCTGGGTCGGATCGACGATGCCGCGCTGTCGGCGGATGCCCGGTTGCAGGCCGGGCTGATGGCGCTCAAATACATCTTTCGGGACGACCTGCCAGACCATCTGGCCGGTATGCTGGTGGCGCAGGCGGTCGACTTCGTGCTCGAGGTACTGACATATGTGGCGACAACGCGGCGCTTTCTGGACGAGGACGCGATACGGGCTGCGGTCCGGCGGGCGATGCCGAGACAGGAGGAACGAATCATGTCGACGCTGGCGGAACAGTGGGAGCAGCGCGGATTGATGAAGGGGCTGGCCGCCGGCAAGGCCGAGGGGCTGGCCGCCGGCAAGGCCGAGGGGCTGGCCGCCGGCAAGGTCGAGGGGCTGGCTGCCGGCAAGGCGGCCGCCCTGATGCGGATCCTGACTCGGCGTTTCGGCGTGCCGTCCGAGCCCGTGCGCGCCGCCGTGCTGGCGGCCGATCCACAGACTCTCGACCTGTGGATCGATCGCGCCCTGGATGCCCCCAATCCGGAGGCCGTGTTCGACGACCTGCCGCAGAGCTGACCCGGTGCGGTGCGGCAGCGCGGCGGCTGGCCCCACTACAGCCGCAGCACGCCCATGGTCTCCTGCACGTCGGCCAGGGTGCGGTCGGCGATGGCGCGGGCGCGCTCGGTGCCGTCGCGCAGGACCGAGTCGACATGGCCGGGGTCGGCGAGCAGGCGGCGCATCTCGGCGGCGATCGGCGCCAGCGCCGCCACCGACACATCGGTCAGCGCGCCCTTGAAGGTCGAGAACGGCGCGCCGGCGAACTCGGCCAGCACCTCCTCGATGCTCTTGTGGGTCAGGGCGGCGTAGATGTTGACTAGGTTCTCCGCCTCGGGCCGGCCGGCCAAGCCGTCCGGCGCAGTCGGCAGCGGCTCGGGGTCGGTGCGCGCCTTGCGCAGCTTGAGCGCGATGGTATCGGCATCGTCGGTCATGTTGATGCGGGAATAGTCCGAGGTGTCGGACTTGCTCATCTTCTTCGTGCCGTCGCGCAGGCTCATGACGCGGGTGGCGGTGCCGAAGATCTGCGGCTCGGGCAGGATGAAGTACTCGGTCTGATAGCGGTGGTTGAACGAGCCGGCGATCTCGCGGGTCAGCTCAAGGTGCTGCTTCTGGTCCTCGCCGACCGGCACGTGGCTGGCCCGGTAGATCAATATATCGGCGGCCATCAGCACCGGGTAGGAATACAGGCCGAGCACCGCCTGCTCGCGGTGCTTGCCGGCCTTCTCCTTGAACTGGGTCATGCGGTTCAGCCAGCCGAGCGGCGTCAGGCACGAGAACAGCCAGGCGAGCTCGCTGTGCGCCGGCACGCTGCTCTGCACGAAGACGATGCTGCGCTTGGGGTCGATCCCGGCGGCGAGCAGCGTGGCGGCCAGGTCGCGGGTGTTGGCGCGCAGCCCGGCCGGGTCCTGCGCCTGGGTCAGCGCGTGCAGGTCGACCACGCAGTACAGCGTCTCGAACGAGTCCTGCAGCCCGACCCAGTTGCGCACCGCGCCCAGATAGTTGCCCAGGTGCATCTTGGCCGTCGGCTGGATGCCGGAAAGAATGCGGTTCATGACCCGACTTCGGTGATCGCCGTGGTTCGCCGCCTTATGGGCGGGCGGGGGCGCCGGGTCAAGGACCGGGAATGAACGTGACCGGCGGGCGACGGCCTGACCCCGAACGCCCTGGCGCTCGACCGGGGCCGGATCGAATGCCACGTCAAGCCGCTGCCGGGCCGGCGCCACGTCCGTAGCCTGGCCCTGGACGACATCGAGGGGATGCAGGCCGGTATTGTCGCCGGCCGCGCGGCAACCGCGGAGCGGACCGGTCGCGGCGCCTCGGCGGCGGGCGGCCCCGGTAGAGCCGCAAACAGGGGAGGGCGAGAGATCGGGCCTCTTGAACTTTTTAGCGAGAACGACCACAGTTCTCGATATCAAAGCTCTGCATGTGGTATTCTATGACGTGCAATGACCTCGATTGGAACGCCCTCCGGCATATCTGGCTGGACGACTCAGGCGACGCGTGGCAGGCCGTACTGGGCAGCGAAAACGGCCTGGCAGAAGCGATTGGAGTAAGTTTGCTTGCCCTGACCCGGCATGCCGTTAACCAATCGCCATTTTCCGGCGAAAACTCGGTTCCCGTGTCGGCACTCGAGGCCGATGCCCATCGCTCCGTGGTGGGAGACGCAACCGACCGGGCCGCCTTTGTTCGGCTCTGGCGGTGCCTGCCGAACCACTTGGCGGCCACATCACCGACGGCCTCAGACTCACTTTGGTCTCAGCGGGATATCAGAACCGCAGTGGCCGCAGCGGGGCTTGCCGGCGACGGGACGGTTGGCCTTCTGACCCTGACCGCCGGACCGGTCCAGGGGTTTATCGCGGCGGCGCGCTCGCTCCGCGACCTGTGGACCGGCAGCGCCTTGTTGTCCTGGTTCACGTTCCAGGCGATGCGCCCGCTGATCGAAGCCCTGGGACCGACGGCGGTGGTTTTCCCCAGCCTGCGCGGCAATCCGCTGATGGACTTGCGGCTGATTAAGTCCGGCATGGTTCCGGCTGACGTGCTGACACGTCCCCCGGCAGAGGCCCTGATGGCGCCGAACCTGCCCAACCGCTGTCTCGCGGTCGTGCCATGGGGCAAGGACGGTACGAATGCGGCGGCCCTCGCGCGGGCCTGCGAGTCGGCGGCCAAAGCGGCCCTGGACGAAGTGGCGTCCACCACCTGGCGGGAGATTGACACCATCCATGGAAGGCGGTTTCGGGGCTGGGATGGGCTCTGGCACGATCAGGTTGCTGAAATCCTGCATGTCCATGCGATCGCCGTACCGCTGGCCGTGTCCGATGACACACTGAAGGTCCTGTACGGCACCAACCCCACCGATCTCTGGCCCGCCGTGACGGACCTGGCGGCGCGCGTTCTGGCGGCGCGACGCTCGGTGCGACCGGTGCCGGTGCCGAAAACCACGCCAGCGGCCGGCGCGGTGCCGAAGTGCACCCTGCTGGGCACATGGGAACAGGTCGGAGGCAAGGACTTCTGGAAAACGGCGCCGCAAGGCCTGCGCCTGGAGGGGGTGCGCATTCGCAAGGGTGAGGCGTTCTGCGCACCGTCCCTGATCAAGCGGTTCGCGTTCCCGGCCTTCCTGGATGAGGCCCTGGGGCTGGGACTCGCCGATGCCCGCTTCCCGGACACCGCCACGGTCGCGGCCATGGCGTGGCTGAAAGATGTGAAATTGGACTGGGAGCAATTCGCCACCACACGACGGCGAGATGAAATGGCTCGCTGGTCGGGCCAGTGGCTGCATTGGAAAACGCCAAACCAGGGCAGGCATGAGGACGACGAGCCCTGTCCCGATGATGTCTGGAACGAGATCAACGCCGCCAGAGAACGCGCCGCCACCCAGAACCTTGGGGGAGCCCCGGCCTATTACGCCATCCTGGCCGCCGACGGCGACCGCATGGGGGACCTGTTGCGCAAGGCCAGAAAACCGGAAGAACACGCCAAAATATCAGAGACGCTCGGCATCTTCGCGGTTCAGGACGTCCGCCCCGTCATCGAGGACCAGGGCCGTGGCCGCGTCATCTATGCGGGCGGCGACGATGTCCTGGCCGTGCTGCCGGCCCGCTGCGCAATATCTTGTGCCAAGGCGCTGCGGGATGCCTTCCATGCGCGGATCGGCGGAACCCTGTCGGTCGGCCTCGCGGTGGTGCATCACAAGGCGGACCTGCGCGAGGCCTTGGACGCCGCGCGCGCTGCGGAAAGGAAGGCCAAGGCTGCCGGCCGTGACCGCCTGGCGCTGACCATCCAGCGGCGCTCCGGCGCGCATGCCACCAGCCTGCTGTCGTGGCAGGACGCGGACTGGGTGCCCCGGCTGACGCAGGCGTTCGTCGACGAGGCGTCGGATGGCTGGGCCTACCGGTTGCGCCAACTGGCCGACCCTCTCGACGACATGGGCGATCCTGACGCCACGACAGCCGAAATCCGCCGCCAGATCGGCCGCGCGGAGACGAAAACGCACACGATCCTTGCCTCCGAACTGCCCGCAGCACCGGCCGACCCCGACTCTTCGAGCCGCGAATCCGCCAGGGCCGCCGTCGTGAGCGTCTACGAGACGTTTCGCGCCGGGCATGTCGGTGGAGGCGGAACCCGGCGGTCTAAGGCGCCCCTCCAGGCTTTCGCCATGCTCTGTCAGGCGGCCAGTTTTCTGGCGCGGGCGCGGGATTGAGGGAGGGGCACGCCATGACCACCGATCAGACGACGCACACCCTGTTCCTGGACCCACTGGACGGACTGTTCTTCCGCGACGGCCGTCCGTTCGGTGCCGGCAATGCGGCAACCAGCGGCCTGCCGCTGCCGCAGACCCTGGCCGGGGCACTGCGCAGCCACCTCATGGCGCGCTCGGGGTGCGATTTTGCGGCCCTGGGCAAAGCCCTACAGGGCGGTGCGGACCTGAAGATGGCTCTGGGCAATCAGCGTGCCGAGTTGGCGGCCATCGCCGATCTGCGCCTTTCGGGTCCCTGGTTGTTCCGATCCGATCCCGGGGCGGAGGCGCACGGCGTCGTGTTTCCGGTTCCGGCGATCCTGCACCGGGAGAAAACGGGTCGGGACGACGGGCCGCTGCATCTCTTGCGCCCGCTGAAGGACCCGCCGCCGGGGTGGGAACAAACCGCGGCAGCGCCGACCGGAAAACCCCTGTGGGTCAAGACCGCCCAACCAACCGAGGCCGTCAACGAATTTCTGTCGGGCGCAGGCATGGCCGATGTCCTGAAAGGGCAGGTGCCGGATAGGGCCTCCCTGGTGTACGCCGTGAACCTGTACGACACCGACCGCCGGGTGGGCCTGGTGATCGGCACCGACACGAATGCTGCTGCGGATGGCCAGCTCTATACCGCCGGCTTTCTGTGTCTGGCGCGAGGCGTGCGCTTCGTCGCCCGGGTGGCGGGGCTGACGCCCTGTCTTCGCGAGGCGCTGGAAGACGCACCTGTTCTCGGCTGGGGCGGAGAACGTCGGCAGGCGCGGGTCTCACTGGAGGATGCGGACATCCCCGGTTGGCCCACGCCTCCCGACCCGGCCGACGCCGACGGCACATGCCTGATCCTGACCACGCCGGCGCCGCTGGCCAACGGTTGGCACGGTGCGGACTGGAAGCCGGTGGCGGCTGCGGTGCCCACCCCGGTGGCCGTGTCCGGCTGGGATCTGGCGCGCCGCCGGCCCAAGCCGACCCGCTTCGCGGCGCCGGCGGGCAGCGTGTTCCTTTTCGACGGCCCGGCCCCCGAGGCCCTGGCCAACGGTGTGTGTGACGGCGAGGACCGGCGCCTCGGCTATGGGTGCGTCCTGAAGGGAGTATGGCGGCATGCCTGAGGTCATCGACAGCCTCTTCATCCACGCCCTGACCGGGTTGCACCCGGGGTCGGGCACGGCCCTGGGGGTGGTGGACCTGCCGGTGCAGCGCGAACGGCACACCAGCTGGCCGGTGATCCCGGCCTCATCCCTGAAAGGGGTGATGCGCGCCGCCACCCGTCCGGCCAACGGCGACGGCAGGGATGCCTGGATGGCCGTGTTCGGTCCGGAGAAACTGGACGAGGCTGACGACAAGCAGGCCTTCGCCGGTGCCCTGGCCCTGACCGACGCCCGCATCCTGGCGTTTCCGGTGCGCTCGCTGCGCGGCGTGTTCGCCTGGGTCACCTGCCCGGCGGTGCTGGAGCGGTTCAAGCGGGACATCGCGCTGATGACCCGACCGCCGGCTGTCCCCGTGCCTGTGACCGTGCCCGAGTCCCTGAAGCCTGGAACGGTGCTGTGCGCCGAGGATAGCCCGCTGCTGATCGACCAGACGGGCAGGATGATCCTGGAGGAGTTCGATTTCGAGCGGCAGCAGAGTCCGCCGGACCTGGCGGGGTGGATCGACGCCCTGGCGTCGGCGGTGGAACCCGACACGCGCGACCGGTTCAAGAAAAACCTGGCCATCCTGCACAACGACGACTTCGGCCACTTCGTCCAGCATGCCACCGAGGTGGTGGCGCGCGTCGGGCTGGATGCGAAGACCAAGACCGTCCGCGACGGGGCGCTGTTCTACGAGGAGGTCCTGCCCCCCGAAACCCTGTTCCACGCCCTGGTGATGGCCGATGCCAGCCGCAAGGCCGGGCACGCCAGGACGGCCGGGGAGGTGTTGGCGTGGCTCAAGACGGACTGCCGGTCCCGCCTGACGCTGATCCAGATCGGCGCCGACGAGACCATCGGGCGCGGCTTCTGCCGCCTCACCTGGCAGGGGGAGGGCGCGTGATGGGAAGGAAGGGCAAAGGCAAGTCCCGCAACGCCAACCCCGGCAACACACGGGTGATGCCTGCGGAAGCCACGCCGTCACAGGGCGCTCACACGTCGCCCGAACCACCCCCCACCGGCGGACCGGACCGCGCCTCCCGCGTTGCCGCCACCAGCCATGCCCGCGATCTCGCCCAGCAACGCGCAAGACACGCCTGGGAGACCGTCAAGACCGTCAAGGCCAAGGGACCGGCAGTCGCCAAGGATTTCGGCGGTCAGGCCAAGAGACTGCCCATGCGTGTCCGCGCCGCCGGCCTGGGGCAGGCCCTGGCCTTCGTGCGCGCCAAGGCCAGGCCGGGAACCAGGGACGAGAAACCCGGCCTGATCCTGCTGCTGGAGCGTCTCGGTGGCTGGGTGCTGCCGCGCCTCGATCCGGCCATGGCGGCGCCCGACTCCGACAGCGCCCTGTTGCAGGCCATCCTGGAGCACGACGCCACCTTTCTGCGCCGCGCCACGCTGGAGGCCATGGCCTGGCTCGAATGGGTGAACCGGTTCGCCGAAGCGGAGGGTCTGGGCGATGACCACGACACCGCGCACGGTTGAGATCCCCGCGGGGCCGGTCATCCCCGCCGGAACCGAAACCCTGTTGAGAAAGGTGCCGGTGCAAGGCCGCCACCCCGGCCTGCAACTGGACAAGTTCAGCTCGGGCGGAACCCAGAAGGAGCATCAGGGGCGGGCCGTCCAAGAGGCATGCAAGGCCAAGGGCGACCCGGACACGCTGGCCTGGGCCATCGAGAGACGTGCGCCACTGTTGACCGGCGCAACCACCTTCCGGGCCCGCACCGGGGGGCCATTCACACTCCACCTGTCGCGGGCCTCGGCGCTGGAGAACGCCGGGATCTGCCTGCATCCGCTGTACGGCTTCGCCTGCCTGCCCGGCAGCGGCCTCAAGGGCATGGCCCGCGCCTGGGCGGAGACGACTGGCGTCTCACAAGAGGACATCCGCGCCGTTTTCGGATGGGTGCCGAACGGCAGGCAGCTCAAGGACGGCTGCATTGGCGCCGTCGTGTTCCACGATGCCTGGCCGACGGAATGGCCGACGCTGATCCCGGACATCGTCAACAACCATCACCCGCAGTACTACCAGGGCTCCGAGCCCCCCGGCGACTGGATGGATCCCGTCCCGGTGCAGTTCCTGGCCGTGGCGCCCGGCACGACCTTCCTGTTCGCGGTAGGGCCGCGCGTCGAAGACACCGATCCGACCCTGGTGGCGAAGGCGGTGGAGTGGCTGACGCATGCGCTGGCGCTGCGCGGGGCCGGCGCCAAGACCAATGCCGGGTACGGCACCTTCGTGCCGGTCGATGGCCCCCGCCCGACACCGGATCCCGACCTCTCCTTCACAGTTACCCTGGAACTGACCAGCCCCGCCTTCCTCGCCGGCGCCACCCAGGACGGCGCCGACTGCGACCTGCGCCCCGCCACCCTGCGCGGCCTGCTGCGCTGGTGGTGGAGAACGCTGCATGCGGCGTCTGTGGATTGCCGATTGCTTCGCGCCATGGAAGCCTCGATTTGGGGCGACACGTCTGACGGAAGCCCGGTTCGGATCGCACTGGAATCAGTACGCCAAGGATCCCAGGAATACGCTTTTAAACAATTGAGCCATAAAGATGGCGAAACAAAACTGGAGTTTTTTCCAAAAGAAGAAATCTTAAAACAGCATGACCTTCAGCGTCCTCAAGATAGAACAATTACTCAGGGTCTATTCTATATGTCA
This sequence comes from uncultured Mycobacteriaceae bacterium, assembly GCA_964526565.1. Taxonomy (GTDB): domain Bacteria; phylum Pseudomonadota; class Alphaproteobacteria; order DSM-16000; family Inquilinaceae; genus CAZGMC01. The sequence continues at coordinate 3,162 of CAZGMC010000026.1, read as the reverse complement.
TATGGCATGGAAGAAGTCATAAGGAATGATGATCAAAAGGAAATCCGGCGCCGCCATTTCTCTGACAGCCTCTCGGCCTGGAAGCTCATCGTATCATTCAATTCTGGGAACTACTACTTTCCGGGCGAAGCCAAGAAAAAACATCGGCAGACCCTTTGTGCAAACGAGATTCAGAAACAGGTCGAGATCGCTCTGTGGATGTTGATCCATTTTGGCGGTGTCGGATCAAAAAGCCGAAAAGGTTTTGGGTCCTTTGTGGATTGCCAAATCGGTGATATTCGCTGTCTTTCTGATTGCCAAAAATATGCGCGGGATTTTCGTGCTGCTTGCGGTATTTCCTCCAGCGAAGTTTGCGACAGCCCTGCTATCGGGGAGCATCCTGAAATCATGCAGGATGTTGAGACCCCCTGGAAAGACCCTTGGTTTGTCCTAGACCGACTTGGTTTCGCTTATCAGAAATTTGCACAAAGCTTGAAGCACGACGCAAACAAGACTGGCTTGGGCTTGCCACGGAAAATACATGGACCAAGAACACTAAGGGAGGGAGGCGCACTTCCTCACCAAGAATCATATCGCGAACCTGTCTGGCTTGGCGATGGCCACAAATATCTGTCAGGTCTGGATTATTCAAAGGTTCGAGATGCATCGCCGATCCATTTCAGTATGTCTCGGACAGCGACGGGTAACATTGTTGTGCGGGCCATTGCTGTGCCGGCGTCGTACCATTCGATAAACGGAACTCCTCCCGATCTGTTTGGCATGTGCCTGACGGATGTTCGTCGGAGCCTGGAAGCGGACATCTCCAACCCTCGATTTCGGGCGCTTGGCCAACGCGTACCAAGCGTACCGGCGAAGGCTGGCGATCTTGTGAAAGGACAAACCTGTATCGTCGTGCTGGAAGCGCCGAAAAAGAACAGAATATCCTGGAAAGGAAGACATGAAGCTAGCGGCAGAGAAGGTGCAATACATGGCTTTGAAAAAATACCCCCTGAGAAACTTCAAGAGGGAAACAGATTGACGGTACGTGTCCGCTTCGTTTCCGTTGGCGATACTGGCTTTGAGTGGCTTGGCGGTGAGGATTGACGATCCAATACTGAATATTTCACCATCCAAAGTGGCGGCGCTTCTTGATTGTCCAGATCTGTGACAAAGAAGTGTTCAGCTTCTGGTGCAACAAGAATGGTGAGCGACAAAGATGCCCTCAGAGCGCTGCACAGAAAAGAGCCGGTCCCCGCAACGGCTTGTCACCGTAATTGGAATGGGATCGAATATAAATGGCCGAAATGACTATCGTCCGGCTGAATATGCCTGGCCAGATCGATGGGATGAGACCATTTCAACAAAATTTATCTCTCTATCCTTGGCCAAAAATGGTGCGGCCCAGGGAAGTTTTTATTCTAGCAACAGAAGATGCAGAGCGCCGCTGGAAATGCGAGCTTTCAGAAGTATTTCTTAAGGAGGGACTCCCTGAGCCTGTATTAAAAAAATACGGGTTGGAAGAAACAAGGAAGAGCTGTGGTCCATTTTCGAAACATGCCTTGATTGCATACGATTGGGGTGATGTTGAAGCTGAATGTATTCTCGATACTACCACAGGGCTCCGTATACAGCCAATTATTGCTGCTGCGGCAGCGGCATTTGCGCAAGTTTCACACAGGCCATCCAACAGGGTAACGATGGTCTACGGTGCGTTCGATCTACCCGACAAACCCAACAACATCTCCCCCATCTTCGATGTCACCCCGTTCCTGGACATCGTCGACTGGGCGCAGGCGATCATGATGTTCCTGCGCACCGGGCGCGGCGCCGATCTGGTCGGTCTCACCGAGCGGGCTGCGCAGGACGCGCGCCCCGGCATCCCATCCGACGGCGTGACGTCGGGACTTGCGGGCCTGACCGAACCCTTGGAAGCTTTCGCGACCGATCTGGCGACGATCCGGACCGGGTCCTTGCTGCTCGGGACCGATGGCTCCGACAGTACGGCCAAAGGCCTGCGGGATGCCATCGACCGGATTGAAACAGGCGGTGTCCCGCAGGCTGCCCTGGCCTCGATCCTGCTTCGTCTGCGGGCCATGGCGGACGAATTGTGCCTGCCCCCAGGAGTCTCCACCCTGGCCGGAGCGGACGCGCATGCGGTCACCGTCAACCTGGCGAGGCGTTACCTGGAGATGGAACGCTACACGGAAGCGGCGACCACGGCGACGGAAGGCCTTGCGTCGCTGGTTGGAACTCCGAACGCCGGCAAACCCGGCCCGGATTTTGGAAGCAAGGCCCGAGAAAAGGCACAGAAGCGCGTCCGGGCCTATTGCAAGATCGTCGGCCTGGAAGACAGCGACATCCGGAACGACTTGAATCACGGCGGATTCCGAAAGGATCCGGCGGATGGTCAAACGATCGCGGCCAAAGTGACCCGATACGTCGAGGCCTTCGCCGCGGCGACCCCCGAGACCATATCGTCCGCAGGAGAGTCGGCACACCCCACCCCTGACCCCACCTCCGCCCTGTTCCTCAACATCTCCAACCACCGGCTGGCAGACTGGGAGCCGGCGCAGACGGAGGCCGCACAGGCTCTGGCGCCCAATCTCGCCGAACTGGGCTTCCCCAATGTGCCGCCCGATGCGGACGAGGCGCACATTTGTGCCCTGGTCGACGAGCTGGAGACCCGGGTTCCGCGCGATACCACCCACGCCATGGTGCAGGGCGAGTTCACCTTGACCCTCGCGCTGGTCCGTCGCCTTCAGGAACGACGCATCACCTGCCTTGCCGCCACCACCGACCGCGATGTGGAGACGGAAGCCGATGGCAGCCGCCGCTATCGGTTCACGTTCCGACGCTTCCGGGCCTATTGCAGCCTCGCTTGAGCATTCGTGACGCCACACCCCGGCCGCCGGGGCTCACGATGCGGCGCCTTCCCCGCTGCATCAGCGCCGCTGCGAAGGCCCGCCAACACTCCCCGCGCAAGCTCAAGGCCCTCGGCAGGTCGAAACCGGACCCATGGCTCGTTTGAAAATCCCCCGCCTGCTTCTCCCATGCTGCCCCGGATTTCGCCCACGACAAAAGGCGCCGCCGGGGCGCCGTTGCAAAGCCTTGATATTGCTTTGGAAATCTGGAGCGGGCGAAGGGATTCGAACCCTCGACTTCAACCTTGGCAAGGTTGCGCTC
>CAZGMC010000025.1:0-42374 GCA_964526565.1 uncultured Mycobacteriaceae bacterium | reverse complement strand
CAGCGAGATCGCCAGCGAGATCGGATGACCATCAGCCCCCATCCGCGCGCGCCGCTGCTGGCGGCGGCGTTCGTGTATGCGTTGTGCATCGTCTATGGCAGCCTGATCCCGTTCGACCTGCGGGCGATGACCTGGGAGCAGGCCTGGACCGGCTTCGCCGACATCCCCTACCTGCAGCTTGGTGCGGCGTCGCGGGCCGACTGGGTCGCCAACATCGTGCTCTACGTGCCGCTGGGCTGCCTCATGGGCGGCGGGCTGTCGCCGCGGCGGCCGGGCGCAATGCGCGGGGCGGCGGCGCTGGCGGCCCTGGTGCCGTGCCTGGCCCTGGCCGTGGCTGTCGAGTTCGCCCAGCAGTTCTTCGCGCCGCGCACGGTGTCGCTCAACGACCTGATCGCCGAGGGCCTGGGGTCGGTGCTGGGCGTGGCCGCCTGGTGGGCCGCCGGCGACCGGGTGCTGGCCGGCATGGCAAGGATGCGGCGCGGCGGTCCGGATGCGGTGCACGTCGCCCTGGTGGCGCTGGTCCTGTGCGTCGTGGCACTGTCGCTGTTCCCGTTCGACGTGGTGCTGACGGCCGGCGAGCTGTCGGACCGCACGGCGCGCATCGGCGACACATTGCTGCGCCTGCCGGGGTTCGACCGCTCCGTCGCCCACGGCGTGGCCGCCATCATGGCGCTGACGGCGCTGTACGCGCCGGTCGGCATGCTGGCAGCGCTCGGGCCCGGCGGCCGGATGCGGCAGGCCGTCGGCTGGGCCGTGGCCATCGCCGCCGGCATCGAGCTGGCGCAGGTGTTCCTGGTCAGCGGCCGGACCAGCCTGTGGCCCCTGCTCTGGGCCGGTGTCGGCGCCGCGGGCGGGTTCACCGTGGCGCGGGCGCCGTGGCCGGTCGTCTGGCCGCTGCTGCAGCGCTGGCTGCCCCTGGCGGCGCTGGCCGGGTCACTGCCGTACCTGCTGGCCGTCGTGTACCTGAACGACCTGACGCGGCCCGGCTGGCGCAGCGTGGCCGAGATCACCGCCGGCTTCCGGCCGGAGACGCTGCTGCCGTTCTACTACCACTACTTCACGACCGAGGCCGAGGCGGCGCTGAGCGCCGTCAGCCGCTTCGCCATGTATCTGCCGGTCGGTGTGCTGGTCTGGGCGGCGCGCGGCGCCCGCCCGGACGACCACCGCGCCGTCCTGGCCGCCGTCCTGGCCGCCGTGCTGGCCGCCGTGCTGGCCGGCGGCCTGTCCCTGGCCATGGAGCTGGCGCGCTGGCTGAAGCCCGGCCTGCACCCGGACTTTACAAATGTGCTGATCGCCGCCGTGGCCGGCGGCATCGGCTTCGCCGTCTGCCGCGCCGCCGTCGCCGCCCTCACCGCGGCCGCGACCCGGCCGGCGGCAGAGGCCGGGGCGACCGGGGCGACCGGGGCGACTGCAGCCGCTGCCGCGCCGGCTGGCGCGACGGCGCGAGGGGTCGCGGCCGCACCGCCGGGCGACCGGCCGGGCTGGCCGGAATGGGCGCTGCCGGCCGCCGCCACGCTGCTGCTGGCGCTGGTCCAGGCGCTGACCCATGAGCCGCCGGCCATGGCCTGGATCGGCGCCGGCGTCGCCGGCTATGCCGCACTGCTGTGGGCGCGGCCGGCGGCCTGGCTGATCGCCGTGCCGGCGCTGCTGCCGACGCTGGACCCGGCGCCGTGGAGCCACGGCACCCTGTTCGGCGGGTTCGATGGCCTGCTGCTGGTGACGGTCGCCGTGCTGGCGGTGCGCCGGCCACCGGCCCTGGACGCGCTGCGCTTCGGCCGCCGTGCCTGGGTGGCCATCGCACTGCTGGCGCTGTCCTATCTGGCGGCGCTGGACTTCGGCGGCATCGCCGCGGCGGCAGCCGGCGGCGACGACCTGCCCCATTATTACGGGTCGCTGAACGGCCTGCGGATCGCCAGGGGGTTCTTCTGGGCACTGCTGCTGCTGCCGTTCCTGGCCGACGCCGTGCACCGCCGCGACGAGGCGTTCGACCGGCTGGCCCTGGGCATGGCCATCGGTCTGGCCGGCGTGGCGCTGGCCGCAATGGTCGAGCGGCTGCTGTTCGTCGCGCCGTTCGACCTGACGACGGCGTTCCGCATCACGTCGACCTTCGCCGGCATGCACATCGGCGGCGGCCAACTTGGCGTCTACCTGGTCGCCGCCATGCCGTTCCTGGCGGCAGCGGCCCTCGGTGCCCGCACGGCGGCGGGGCGGCTGGCGGTCGTCGTGGTCGCCGCCATGGCGGCATACGCGCTGCTGATGACCTATCAGCGGGCGGCCTATGGCGGGTTCCTGGTGGTCGTGCTGGCCCTGGCCATCGCCGCCGCCCTGGCCGCCCCGGCGCGGCCGCTGGCCCGGCGTGCCGCAGCTGCCGCCCTGTCCCTGCTGCTGGTCCTGGGCGGCGCCGGGGTGCTCGCCCTGCTGCTCCAGGGCACCTTCGTCAGCGCCCGCTTCGCCCAGGTCGACGAGGGCATCGAGAACCGCGAGAGCAACTGGCGCTACGGCCTGGCTCTGCGCGGTCCCGACGCCGGCAGTGCCCTGTTCGGCGAGGGGCTGGGCACCTTCCCGCGGCGCTTCCTGGTGCACAACCTGGTGTTCGAGCCGCCGGCCACCTATGCCGTCCGCGCGGAGGACGGCGACGCCTTCCTGCGCCTGTCCTCGGGCCACGGCTTCTGGTTCGAGCAGCGCGCAGCCCCCCGCCACGGCGAGCGCTTGACGCTGTCGGTGCGGCTGCGCGGCGCCGCGGCCGAGGGCCGCCTCGTCGCCATGCTCTGCCGCAAGGCCCTGCTCTACTCGTTCGGCTGCACGACCGCCGGGTTCAGCCCCAACCCCTCGGCGGACTGGACGACCCGGGAGGCGCGGCTCGAGGCGGTCGGCACGCCGCCGACGGCGATCGCCACGGCGCTGGGCCGGCTGTTCGGCGAGCCGATGACGCTGGCGCTGGTGGCGCAGGGCGACCGCGTGGTGCTGGACATCGACGACGTCCGCCTGCTGACAGCCGACGGCCGCGACCTGATCGCCAATGGCGGCTTCGCGGACGGCCTGGACCACTGGACCTTCAGCAGCGACAACCACACCGACTGGCGCATGAAGAACGAGTTCCTCATGACCCTGTTTGAACGCGGCTGGTTCGGCCTGGTGGCGTTCATCGTGGCCGCCGGCCTGGCCGCCGCCCGGCTGCTGCACATGGCCAGCCGCGGCGACTGGCGCGCGCCGGTGCTGCTGGCCGCCCTGACCGGGTTCCTGGCCCTGGCCGTGACCGAGGCGTGGCTGGAGGCGCCGCGGCTGGGCCTGCTGTTCTACCTGCTGGTCTTCCTGGCCTTCTGCCTGGGCGCCCGGGCCGCCCGCCACGGCCGCGCCCGGCCCCGCGCCACCGCGGCCGTACCGGTGTCGCCGCCGCATGGCTGCGCCGCGGCGGCGCGGGCGGCGGTTGCGTTGACAGCACGCCCCTCAAGCCAGTACTTTACGTTTACGTAAAGGTCAACACAGAGGTACGACCCGTGTTCACGGGTGATCCCCACGACGGCACCGCCGGGGCCTCGCCGGCCCACGCCGACCGGCAGTACACGATCAGCCAGCTCGCCCAGGAGTTCGGCCTTACCCCGCGGACGATCCGCTTCTATGAGGACGAGGGCCTGCTCACGCCGGAGCGGTCGGGCACCAGCCGCGTCTACAGCCATCGCGACCGTGCCCGCCTGATCCTGATCTGCCGCGCCAAGCGGCTCGGCTTCTCCGTCGCCGACATCAAGGAATTCCTCGATCTGTACACGGTCGATGCCGACGGCAGCACCCAGCTTGCCTATATCCTGAAGAGGGCACGCGAACGCATCGCCGCCCTGGAGCGCCAGCGCGGCGACGTGGAGCAGATGCTGAGCGAGCTGCACACGCTGGAAGCGACGCTGCTGGCCCAATTGCGTGCCAGGGGAACGGACCCGGACGCGCCCTGACGCCGGAGGCAGGGGTGGCCGTCCGGCGCGCGCAGCGGACAGGGAGGGCTGCCCATGGAGCGCACCGCCGTCATCGCCGGCTATGTCCGGTCGCCGCACCACTTCGCCGGCAAGGGGGCGCTGGCCCGCGTCCGCCCCGACGACCTGGCGGCGGCCGTGGTCCGGACACTGGTCGACCGCACCGGCGTCGACCCGGCCGCCATCGAGGACCTGATCCTCGGCTGCGCCTTCCCCGAGGCCGAGCAGGGGCTGAACCTGGGCCGGCAGGTGGTGTTCCTGGCCGGCCTGCCGCAGACCGTGCCGGGCGCCACGATCAACCGGTTCTGCGGCTCGTCGATGCAGGCGATCCACATGGCCGCCGGGTCGATCCGCCTGGGCGCCGGCGAGGCGTTCGTCTGCGCCGGCGTGGAGAGCATGACGCGGGTGCCGATCCCCGGCTACAACCCGATGCCCCACCCGCGCCTCGCCGCCGAGCTGCCCGGCGCCTACATGGCCATGGGCGTGACCGCGGAGACCCTGGCGCGGCGCTACCAGATCACCCGCGAGGCGCAGCAGGCGCTGGCGGTGCAGTCCCAGCGCCGCGCCGCCGAGGCCGTGGCGACCGGCCGCTTCGCCGCCGAGATCGTGGCGATCCCGACCGACGACGGCCCGGTCGACCGCGACGGCACGATCCGCCCCGACACCTCGCCGGAGGGACTGGCGCAGTTGCCGCCGGCCTTCGACGCCGAGGGCACGGTGACCGCCGGCACCTCCTCACCCCTGACCGACGGCGCCTCGGCGTGCCTGGTCACGTCGGAGGGCTTCGCCCGGGCGTCCGGGCTGCCGGTGCTGGCCCGCATCCGCGCCGTCGCCGTCACCGCCTGCGAACCGGAGATCATGGGCATCGGCCCCGTCGCTGCCACCCGTCGCGTGCTGGAGCGCGCCGGCCTCAGCTTGCGCGACATCGACGTGATCGAGCTGAACGAGGCGTTCGCCGCCCAGGCGCTCGCTGTCGCCCACGACCTGAGTCATGACGGGGGCCTGGACTGGGAGCGGACCAACATCGACGGCGGCGCCATCGCGCTGGGCCACCCGCTCGGCGCCTCGGGGGCGCGCATCACCGGCAAGGCGGCGGCCATCCTGCACCGCGAGCGCAAGGCCCTGGCCCTGGCCGCCATGTGCATCGGCGGCGGCCAGGGCATCGCCACCGTGCTGGAAGCGGTGTGAGGCCGGCCATGGAGATCCGCACGGCCGCGGTGATCGGCGCCGGCACCATGGGCAGCGGTATCGCCGCCCACATCGCCAATGCCGGCGTGCCGGTGCTGCTGCTCGACATCGTGCCGGAGGGCGCGGCCGACCGCAGCGCCCTGGCCCGCGGCGCCGTCGCCCGCCTGCTCAAGGCCGACCCGGCGCCGTTCATGAGCCGCGCCGCCGCCCGGCTGGTCGAGCCCGGCAACCTGGAGGACGACCTGGCCCGCCTGGCCGAGGCCGACTGGATCGTCGAGGCGGTGGTCGAGGACCCGCGCGTCAAGCGCGACCTCTACGCCCGGATCGCGGCGGCGAAGCGGCCGGGGGCGATCGTCTCGTCGAACACGTCGACCATCCCGCTCAAGGCGCTGGTCAAGGACCTTTCGCCTGAATTCCGCGCCGGCTTCCTCATCACCCACTTCTTCAACCCGCCGCGCTACATGCGCCTGCTGGAGGTGGTCGCCGGGCCGGACACGCGGGACGAGGCAGTCGAGGCGGTCCGGGCTTTCGCCGACCTGCGGCTCGGCAAGGGCGTGGTCATGGCCAGGGACACGCCCGGCTTCGTCGCCAACCGCATCGGCGTCTATTGGCTGCAGACCGCGATCAACGCGGCCTTCGACCTGGGCCTGACGGTGGAGGAGGCCGACGCCGTGATGGGCCGGCCGCTCGGCTTTCCGAAGACCGGCGTGTTCGGCCTGCTCGACCTGGTCGGCATCGACCTGGTCCCGGCCATCGCCCGCAGCCTGCTGGCGACGCTGCCGCCGGACGACCCGTACCGCGCCGCGTACCGGGACCACCCGCTGATCACCCGCATGATCGCCGACGGCTGCACGGGGCGAAAGGGCAAGGGCGGCTTCTACCGCCCGGCCCGCCACGACGGCGCGCGGGTCAAGGAGTCCATCGACCTGGCCGGCGGCGGCTACGCCCGCTCCGAACAGCCGCGGCTGGATGCCGTCGAGGCGGCAAAGCGCGGCGGGCCGCGGGCCCTGCTCGAGCATCCGGACCGCGCCGGGCAGTACGCATGGCGGGTGCTGTCGGCGACGCTGGCCTACGCCGCGGCGCTGGCGCCGCAGATTGCCGACGACATCGCCGCGGTCGATCAGGCCATGCGCCTCGGCTACAACTGGCAGCAGGGGCCGTTCGAGCTGATCGACCGGCTCGGCGCCGACCGGCTGGCCGCGCGGCTCGAGGCCGAGGGCCGGGCGGTGCCGCCGCTGCTGCAGGCGGCCCGCGCCGGCGGCTTCTACCGGGTCGAGCACGGCCGGCTGCTCCGGATGACGTTCGCCGGCGACTACGCCCCGCTGGTACGCCCGGCCGGCGTGCTGCTGCTGGGCGACGTGAAGCGGGCCGGGACGCCGCTGCTGCGCAATCCCTCGGCGGCGCTGTGGGACATCGGCGACGGCGTCACCTGTTTCGAGTTCACCACGCCGATGAACACCCTGGACACCGGCACCATGGCCCTGCTGGAGGAGGCCGTGGCGCTGACCGCCGGGCGCTATCGGGCCATGGTGATCCACAACGAAGGGGAGAACTTCTCGATCGGCGCCAATCTGGGCCAGGTGCTGTTCGCCGCCAACATCGCCTTCTGGTCGCGGCTGGAGGAGGCCATCGCCGCCGGCCAGCGCGCGCTCAAGGCGGTCAAGTATGCGCCGGTGCCGGTGGTGGGCGCGCCGTCGGGCATGGCGCTGGGCGGCGGCTGCGAGATGCTGCTGCACTGCGCGGCCATCCAGGCCCACGCCGAGAGCTATATCGGGCTGGTCGAGGCCGGGGTCGGCGTGGTGCCGGCCTGGGGCGGCTGCACCGAGCTGCTGCTGCGTCACGCCGCCGACCCGGACCGGCCCGGCGGGCCGATGCCGCCGATCAACCGCGCCTTCGAGGCGATCGCCCTGGCCCGCCTCGCCCGCTCCGCCGCCGAGGCGCGGGACATGCGGATCCTGCGCCGCGGCGACGGCATCACCATGAACCGCGACCGCCTGCTGGCCGACGCCAAGGCGCGCGCCGTGGCCCTGGCCGACGGCTACCGGCCGCCGGCGCCGCCCGTCCCGCTGCACCTGCCCGGCCGGTCGGCGCAGGCATCGCTGGCCATGGCCGTGGACGGCTTCCGCCGGCTGGGCCGGGCGACTCCCCACGACGCCGCGATCGCCGCCGCCCTGGCCATGGTGCTGTCCGGCGGCAACGCCGACCTGACCGACGAGACCAACGAGGACACCCTGCGCGCCCTGGAATGCCAGGCCTTCCTCGCCCTGATCCGCACCCCCGCCACCCTCGCCCGCATGGCCCACATGCTGAACACGGGCAAGCCGTTGCGGAACTAGCGGGCGCCCTTTGGCAGCCTGACATCATGCTGCCTTGAAAATATGGCCTTGAGATCATATTTGTTGTCGGCGGTCAGGTCGATGCTGTCGTGAGCGGCTGGACACCATCATGGCGGTCTTCTATAGACCCCACGATGGTTGACCAACCCTACATTGTAAGGTCTCTGAAGCCACCGTTGGGCCGCTTCAACGAGGTACTGAACCGGCTGTTGGACGAGACATCAAATGATTACGATCCGGACCTGGCTGCCCGCATCTATCTGGACCTTGCCGGGTTCCAGCCATCAGCGCGGTCACGCCTCAGGGAGCGGTCGGTTGCGGACCCGGACGGGATCGACATCCACGTGCTGCCACCACCCACGGCAACGACAGGAAACACGCGCTATCTGATTGCCCTGATCGTGAACCATCGAGGGCGCATGGCCTACGCTTATGATGGCAGGGTGTTTCCCAAGGACACGGGATCCCGCCTGCGCCGCTTTCAGTTTCTCTTGAAGCAGCGCACCCGGATGGAAGATTATGGCAACGAACTGATCGATAAATATTCCGGTCGCTTTTGAAATCAGGAGAATTTTTATTGCCGGGCAGACCAGGAAACGAAGGAGCAGACATGACCCAAGGGCTGCCAAGCATTTCACTGGAGGAGATGTACGAATCTTTTCCGGCTGCCGTGAAGCGGCAGATTGCGCGGCATCGGGCGGCGGCTGCATACAGTGGCGAGATTCGCACGAAGCTGAAGGCGTTGCGCCGCCGCCGACGTCTGACGCAAAAGCAGGTGGCCGCGGCGATGGGTGTAAACCAGTCTGTCGTCTCTCGCATCGAGACCGAGGGCGATGCCGAAATGGGGTTGGACACCGTCTTCCGGTACGCCGCCGCACTGGGGCTGCGGCCGGTTCTCGATTTCGAGCCGGCCGAGCCCGTCACGGGCCGGAGCGGCAATACGGCTGTCGAGGCGGAGCCGGCGGACGCGATCCCCGCTTTTGCCAAGACTCAAGAGTAGTCGGAACGCGGCTCAGCCCACGCCGGCACGGACCACACCCCACCAGGGCGGACCGCCATGTTCGACATGACCGTCAGCGACTGGTTCGGACTGGCCGGTTCGGTGCTGCTTCTCATGGCGCCCGCGCGGGATCAGCTCGGACGGTTCAACATGACCCGGCTGCGGCAGCATTCGGCCCGCCACGCCAAGGCGCCGTGCAAGTCACTGAACCTGCCGACGACGAGCCTGCAAGAGATGGCCGCAGCCGTACAGATTGCACTTGAACGCGACCATCACCGCTGGCGCTGCTCCGACAGCGCGACGATGGGGCTGGGCGCGATCCTGCTGGCGGTATCGTTCATCCTGTAGGCTACACCGGTCCTTCTCGCTTGCCTTGAACCCGCCGTCCTGGGCTAGCGTACGGCGCGGAGGCCGGATTGCCGGTACCGCTGCGCACCATGGCCGAACATCAACCGATGAGCACCAATCCGAAAGTCTCCGTCCTGCTGGCGGCGTACAATCATGCGCCGTATGTCGAGCAGGCCGTGCGCTCCGTCCTCGACCAGGGCTTCACCGACCTGGAGCTCATCGCCGTCGACGACGCCTCGCCCGATGCCACCGCCGACATCATCGCCGGGATCGACGACCCCCGCCTGACGCTGCACCGCCTCGCCCGCAACCGCGAGACGCACCCGCGTCACCAGGCGGCGCAGCTGGCCCGCGGCGACTATGTGGCGGTGCAGAACTCCGACGACCTGTGGCTGCCGGGCAAGCTGGCACACCAGGTCAAGGTCCTGGACGAGAATCCCGAGACCGGGGCGGTCTTCACCGGTGTCGTGCTGATCGACGACACGGGCCGGCAGAGCGCCAACCGGTCGCCGTTTCGCGCCGAGCGCCACGACCGGGCCGGCTGGCTGCGACGCTTCTTCCTCCAGGGCAACTGCCTGTGCCACCCTTCGGTGCTGATGCGCCGCCACCTCCTGGAGGCGGTCGGCGGCTACGACCCGTCGCTGCTGCTGCTCGGCGACCTCGATCTCTGGGTGCGGCTGGCGGCGATCTCCGACCTGCATGTCATCGACCGGCCGCTGACCGCCAACCGGATGCTGAGCGGCGCGCGCAACATCAGCGCCGAGACGCCGGCCAAGGCGGCCCGGCAGCTGTTCGAGGCGCAATGCGTGCTGAAGCGCTACGCCGAGCCGCCCATCCTGACCCACCTGCCGGCCGTCTTTCCCGATCGGACAGGATTCGCTGAAACTGGCGCCGGAGCCGGCGCCGACCACGACACCATGACCGAAACCCGCCTGCGCTGGGCGCTGGCGCAACTGGCACTGGACGGGCCGCACGGCGAGCACCGCCTGTTCGCCCTGAACCAGATGCAGGCGATCCTGTCCCGGCCGGACGAGGCGGCGCTCCTGCCCACGGTCGGGGGCCGGTCGCCTCTGGCGGTGTACTCCAAGGCCGTGGCCGACACCCGCATGGTCGTGTCGTGGCCGACCGGGCGGTCGGCCGTGGACGCGGAGCTGAAGGCCGTCTCCGCAGCCGGCCGCACCCTGCTCCGCGCCCTGGCCTTGCGCCTGGGCCGACGGCTGCGGCGCGCCGGCTGACAGGCCCCTGGACCGCTAGATGTAGGCCAGCAGCAGCGCCAGGGCACACCGGAACTCGATGGAATAGAACCCCGGCACCCCGATGAACCGGCGCACCTGCGACAACGGCATCCACCGGTAGTCCTCGAACGCAGGGACCTCGGCTGCCGGATCGAGCAGCGCCAGCTCGTAGTCGTTCTCGTCGTGATAGAACCGCGCGCCCTCCTCGCACTGGCGGCAGCTCTGCAGCATCGTTGACCGGTCCGGGTCCGCCATCAGCCCGGTCAGGGCCCGCTGGACGGGGTCGTCCCCGAATCCGCTCTCGCCCGGCGGCACCACGACCGATGCCGTCAGTTGCACGCCTTCAAAATAGCCGATCTCGCGGCTGGCCTTGACCAGCACGTGCAGCACGCCGCGCCGCTTCTGGCAGACCAGAACGACCCGGCCGACGCCGTCACTGTCGATCAACGGCTGGTCCCAGTGCCCGACCTCGCGGTGCCTGGCGACGACCCGGAACTGGCGGGCACGGAAGCCGAGCTCCCGTTCGCGTTCACGGATGCAGTCCGCCTCCACGACCCAGTTGCGCAGATCGTGCAGCGGGATGATGCGGGTGCGCAGCCCGCAGTGCACGCGCGCCGTCATCAGCCAGGTCAGCACGTCGGCGTCGGACTGTTCGGCATCCTCCTCCGTCGCGGTGTACGAGGCACGGAGATCGGCGCCGAAGCTGCCGCGCGAATGGCCGGCAAACGGCTCGCCGCTGCCGGTCAGGACATCCCAGTCCATGCAGGCCAGGACCGAGCGGGCATCGGTGTTGAGGGTGTTGTTCGACGCCACCAGCCGCCGGATCGCGCGCATGTCGTACCAGCGATAGGCCGGCGACGACTCGACCGCCGCCCCCCGCGGCACGCGCACCACCGAGTTGCGGTTGTACTTGCCGTGGTAGCGGGTCGCCTCCTCCGACTGGGGCGCCTCGTAGATCGTCTCGCCGCGGCCCGGCTCCAGGAACCATTCGACGAACGGCGGCATCTGCCCGCCGTGAGCCCGCTCGTAGTTGCACCGGGTGACCTGGACCGTCGGCGTGAGCTGCATGCCGAAAACCGTGCCCGGCTCGACATTGCCCTTGAACAGGACGTCAACCCCGTCTGCCCCGTCGCGGATCAGGAAGCCGTTGATGCCAATGCGGTGCTGGACGATGATGAGCTGCTCGTGGCCATCGATGCCGGGATGCCGCGCCTCCGCCTTGACGCCCGCCAGATGGAAGAACCGCCCGGTCTCGTGACGCAGATATCCGTCCTGGAACCGCCACTGCTCGGACTCGGCGAACGGAATGGGTGTGCATTCGAAGTCGTTCCAGCGCACCATCTCGGCGCGCCACTGACGCACATCCTCCAGCGGATCGTCGACCGCGGCACCCTCCGGATCATGGATCCCGGCATCCCGCACCTCAGCCACCGCATCGTCCATCGCCCTGTCTCCCAAATCGCCGTTTCGCATGGATCCGGAAGCAGGGATTCCTCTGGCTTCAAGAGAGCATCTTTTCTCAGATGGTTTGTGTTTCCATCTGGGCTTCCGGAGAATGATTAGTAGGCAAGAAGCATGCCATTTCTGGGAATGCGCGGTTTCATCTCGTCTTTAAGTTCTGATTTCTGAAAGACTGCTTGCAACCGTAAGGTTTTCTGACATTTACATAAGTAAGTATGCACCAATTCCATGTCCACGACCGGCTCCAGCCCTCTGCCGGTCGGCCCGCGTGCCCGCGACGATGTATCCCGCTGCGACAGGCGCCCCCGGGTTCCTTTCTGACAGAGATGGATGGATGATGAGGACTGCCGCACAAGAGATTGGGCGGGCATGACTGGGAGACCTGCGAGGCCCGCCATCGCCACACCAAAAATTGTCATTCCCGCGTAAGCGGGAACCTCGCGGGAAGCGGGAAAGCTGCGGCGGCGTGCGCAATTTCATCCAGGTCCCCGCTTACGCGGGAATGACCGCTTTGGAGAGGTGGTCGGGAACGGTTGGCGACACCCGCCCTGCCGGGCCGCGCAACCCGGGGCATGCCGATCCATCATACACCGAGGAGGCAGGAACCATGTCGGAACACAAGGCCAGGATCGTCTGGACGCGGACCAGCGACGACTTCACCGTGGAGAGCTACAACCGCACCCACGAGTGGCGGTTCGACGACAACCTGGCGGTGCCGGGCTCGTCGGCGCCGGAGTATCGCGGCGATCCCGATCACATCGATCCGGAGAAGGCGCTGGTGGCCGCGCTGTCCAGCTGCCACATGCTGTTCTTCCTGGCCTTCTGCGCGCGCAAGGGCTTCGTCGTCGAGCACTACGCGGACGACCCGGTCGGCATCCTGCAGAAGGGCCCTGACGGCCGCACCTGGATCACCGACGTCACGCTGCGCCCGCGCATCACCTTCGCCGCGGGCAAGGCGCCCGACGCCGAAGCGCTGGCCGGCCTGCACGACCGCGCCCACCACGCCTGCTTCATTGCCAACTCCGTCAAGACCGAGGTGCGCGTCGAGCCGCAATGACGCCGCCGCGCGCAAGGACACTGGGGGAACTCGTGCCATGCCTGTCTACGCCGCCCCCCTCGACGACATCGGCTTCGTCCTGCACGAGCTGATCGACGCCGATGCCCTGGCCGCCCTGCCCGGCTACGAGATGGCGACGCCGGACGTGGTCGACGCCGTCGTCGCCGAGGCGGCGAAGCTGGCCGAGAAGGAGCTGTTCCCGCTCAACGCCGTCGGCGACCGCGCCGGCTGCCGGCTGGAGAACGGCGTCGTCTACACCCCGCCCGGCTTCCGCGAGGCCTATGCCGCCTATGCCGCCGGCGGCTGGTCGGGCGTCTCGGTCGACCCGGCCCATGGCGGCCAGGGCCTGCCCCACCTGCTCACCTTCGTCGTCGAGGAGCTGTTCGGTTCGGCCAACATGGCCTTCGCCGTCTATCCGGGGCTGGTCCACGCCGCCGTCGCCTGCCTGCTGGCCAACGCCGACGAGCCGCTGCGGCGGCTCTACCTGCCGAAGCTGGCCGACGGGTCGTGGACCGCCACCATGTGCCTGTCGGAGCCGGCCAGCGGCACCGACCTCGGCCTGGTCCGCAGCCGCGCCGTGCCGCACGGCGACGGCACCTTTCGCCTGACCGGCCACAAGATCTACATCTCCGGCGGGGAGCACGACCTGAGCGAGAACATCGTCCACCTGGTGCTGGCCCGCCTGCCCGACGCGCCGCCGGGCACCAGGGGCATCAGCCTGTTCCTGGTGCCGAAGGTCAGGCCGGGCGACGACGGCAGCGTGCGGCCGGGCGCGCGCAACGGCGTCACCTGCATCGGCATCGAGGACAAGATGGGGATGAAGGCCTCGGCGACCTGCCAGCTCGCCTTCGACGAGGCGACCGGCTGGCTGCTCGGCCGGCCCCACAAGGGCATGCGCGCCATGTTCGTCATGATGAACGCGGCGCGGCTCTATGTCGGCCTGCAGGGCCTGGCCCAGGCCGAGGTGGCCTACCAGAACGCCCGCCTGCACGCCGGCGAACGCCTGCAGGGCCGTGCCCTGACCGGGCCGGCGCGCCCCGACCTGCCGGCCGACCCGATCGTCGTGCACCCCGACGTGCGGCGCATGCTGCTGACCCAGAAGGCATTCACCGAGGGGGCGCGGGCGCTGCTCTACTGGGTCAGCCGGCACATCGACGTCATGCTGCGCCACCCCGACGCCGATACGAGGCAGGAGGCCGACGACCTGCTGGCCCTGATGACACCGGTGGCCAAGGCGTACATGACCGACATGGGCTTCGAGTGCACCAACCTGGCGCTCCAGGTGTTCGGCGGCCACGGCTACATCCGCGACCTGGGCATCGAGCAGTACGTGCGCGACACCCGCATCACCCAGATCTATGAAGGGACCAACGGCGTCCAGGCGCTTGACCTGGTCGGCCGCAAGCTGCCGCAGGACACCGGCCGCCTGCTGCGCCGCTTCTTCCACCCGGTCGACGCCTTCCTGCGCGAGCACCGCGACGACCCGGCCCTGGCCCCGTTCAACAAGCCCCTGGCCCAGGCCTTCCGCCAGCTCCAGCTCGCCAGCGGTTTCCTGGCCGAGCGCGGCCTGACCGACCCCAACGAGGCGGGCGCCGCCGCCACCGACTATCTGCGCCTGCTGGCCCTGGTCGCCATGGGCTACATGTGGGCGCGCATGGCCAGGGTGGCGCTGGCACGCCTGCCCGACGCCGGCAGCCGCACGCCCTTCTATCAGGCCAAGCTGGCCACGGCCCGCTTCTTCATGACCCGCATGCTCCCGGAAGCCTACCACCGCGCCGCCGCCGTGACCGCCGGAGCCGAAGCGGTGATGGGGCTGCAACCGGAGCTGTTGTGACAATCGCACAGCCGCGCCGCAAGCGCCGTCCATAATCTACTGAACTGGCCGCGCCAGGCCCAGCCGTCCGACCAGCCGGCCCGGCGCCGCCGGTTCGCGTGCGTATGCTACCCCCGCAACGCCTTGTTCAGGGTGTACGTGCCCTCGTACGTGCCTGTGGCCAGGACGTGGCCTTCCATCGCCGTCAGGGCCGCGGGGCCGTCGAACTTGTCGGGCAGGTTCAGGCTCGGCACGTCCAGGGCGTACACCGTGAAGACGTAGCGGTGGACCCGCTCGTCGTTCCACGGCGGGCACGGGCCGTCATAGCCGGCGTACTCGCCGGCCATGCCTTCCATGCCGGCCAGAAACTGGGTGTAGTTGTTGATGCCGCGCCGGCCGTAGCCCGTCGCACCCGCCTCCTTGCCGCCGGGGGTGACCTTGTCGGAGTCGGTGCCCTCGGCCAGGCCGGTGGTGCCGGCGGGGATGTCGACCAGCACCCAGTGGTAGAAGTCGACCCGCGGCAGGCCTTCGGCCACCGTCCTGCCTTCCTGGTTCACGTCGTCCACCTTCGACGGCACGTCCGGGTCGTGGCAGACGACGGCGAACGACTTCGTACCCTCAGGCGCGCCCGACCAGCGGATCGGCGGGCTCAGGTTCTGGCCGAAGTCCATCGGCCCCTCGGTGCCCGGCACGCCGAACGCGTACTTTTCCGGGATCGGCCGGCCGCTCTCCCAGCCGCTGATGGTCACCTGCAAGGTCTCCGCCATGGTGTCCCCTCCTTCCGGTGTCGAATGCGCGCACCGAACGGCCGCCGCACGAGCCGCCGCCCCCGGCACACGATCCGTTCTGAAAAACAGGTGAGTCGACGTTAGCACAGCGCCGGCGGCGCGGCCAAAGGCCAACCTTGGCACGACACGGCAAGACGCTCAGCCTGCTGGTGGGACTGGCACCGACCATCCCGCCTGATGCCACTCTGGCCGCGAGGTCGGGCAGGCTGCCATGCCTGGCACGACGGAGCAGCCCCCGGAGCAGCCCCCGGAGCAGCCCCCGGAGCAGCCCCCGGTCAGCGCGCCGTGAAGCCGCCGTCGACGACCAGTTCGGCCCCGGTCATGTAGGCCGAGTCGTCCGATGCCAGGAACAGGATGGCGCGGGCCACGTCCATCGGCTGGCCGAAGCGGCGCAACGGGTGCAGCCGCTCCAGCGTCTGCCGCACCTGCGCCTCGTCGCCGGAGCGCGCCATGGCGGCATAGCCGCTCATCAGCTCGTCGGCCATGTCCGTCTCGATGAAGGTCGGATACACCGCGTTGATGCGGATGTTGTAGCGCAGGTCGGCCACCTCCAGCGCCGCCGATCGGGTGAAGGCGCGCACGCCGCCCTTCGACATGGAATACGCCGCGGAGAAAGCCATGCCGACCAGGCCGGAGACCGACGCCACATTGATGATCGAGCCGCCGCCGTTGTCGCGCACCGCCGGCGCCTTCATGGCGCGGATGGCGTGCCTGGTGCCGAGGAAGACGCCCTCCAGGTTCGTCGCCGCGATGCGGCGCAGGTCCGCCACCTCCATGTCCTCGATGCGCTTCTGCAGCACCACGCCGGCGTTGTTGACCAGCACGTGCAGGGCACCGAACCGCTCCACCGCGGCGTCGACGGCGCGCGCCCACTGTTCCTCGACCGTGACGTCGAGCGGCGCCCACATCGCCTCGCCGCCCAGCGCCGCGATGCGGTCCAGCACCTGCCGGCCCAGCGCCTCCTGACGGCCGGTGACGACGACCCTGGCCCCGGCCCGGCCCAGCAGCTCACAGGTCGCCGCCCCGATGCCGCGGGTGCCGCCGCTGACCAGCGCCACCTTGCCGTCGACCTGGTTCATCGCCGCCCTCCCTCTCCGTGTACCGCGCCCGCAGCCGCCGCGGCTCAGGTCTCCAGCATGCGGCGCAACAGCTCGACATCCTCGGCCAGCGCCGCGTCGTTGCCGCACAGCTCCTCGATGCGCTTGACGGCGTGCATCACCGTGGTGTGGTCGCGTCCGCCGAACTTGCGGCCGATCTCCGGCAGCGAGCGGGCGGTGAGCTGCTTGGCCAGGTACATCGCCACCTGCCGCGGCCGCGCCACCGCGCGCGAGCGCCGCGCTGACGACATGTCGGACACCTTGATGTTGAAATGCTCAGCGACCTTCTTCTGGATCTCGTCGATGGTGACGCGGCGGTCGCTGGCGCGCAGCAGGTCGCGCAGCAGGTCCTGCGTCGATTCGAGCGTGATCGGCCGGTTGACCAGCTCGGCATGGGCGATCAGCCGGGTCAGCGCGCCCTCCAGCTCGCGGACATTGCTGGTGATGCGATGGGCCAGGAACTCCAGCACCTTGTCGGGGACCGGCACGCCGTGCTGCTCGGCCTTGGACTGCAGGATGCCGAGGCGCAGCTCATAGGTCGTGGGGTGGATGTCGGCGACCAGGCCCCAGCCGAGGCGCGAGCGCAGCCGCTCTTCCATGCCTTCCAGGTCCGACGGCGACTTGTCGGCAGAGACGATGACCTGCCGGTTCTGGTCGACCAGGGCGTTGAAGGTGTGGAAGAATTCCTCCTGGGTCGAGTCCTTGCCGCTGATGAACTGCACGTCGTCGATCATCAGGATGTCGACCGAGCGGAACATCTCCTTGAAGGTCATCGTGTCCTTGAAGCGGAGCGCCCGGATGAACTGGTACATGAACTTCTCGGCCGACAGGTACAGGACCAGGCGGTCGGGCCGCTCCTTTCTCAGGAACCAGGCGATGGCGTGCATCAGGTGCGTCTTGCCCAGCCCCACCCCGCCATAGAGGAACAGCGGGTTGAAGGTGACGACCTCGGCGTCGGCGACGCGGCGGGCGGCGGCGTGGGCCAGCTCGTTGGGCTTGCCGACGACGAAGTTGTCGAACGTGAACCGCGGGTCGAGCGGCGCGCCGAAAGCCTCGATCCGCTCCACCCCGGCGCCGTCGCCGCTCAGGGCCGGCGTCGCACCGCACCGCCCGTTGGCCCGGGCGGCGGGCTCATTGGCCGCAATGGCGACCGGAACGGCGACGCCACCGGGCCGCATGGCGGTCGCCGCCGCGCTGCACATCGCCGGAGCGACCACGATGTCCACCGAATGGATCTCGCCGTTCTCGCGCGTCCACAACGCACGGAGGCGATCGGCGTAATGGGTGATCACCCAGTCGCGCATGAAGCGGGTCGGCACGGCGATGCGCACTTCGCCCTCGTCGACGCCGCTCAGCGTCAGCGGCTCGAGCCAGCTCTTGAACGCCGGCTCGCCGATCTCCTCGCGCAGGCGCCCACGCACCCGATGCCATTGCTGCTCGATGCCGCTGCCGTCCGCCACGACGATCCGTCCCTCTATCGTGTTGCTCCCAGTCGCTGCTGCGTCGGTCCTGTCGGGCCGGTAGGGGGATGCGGGATGACGCGCCGTGGATCATCCCCGACGCACCCAGCACGCTTTCCATCCGGCCGAAGACAACACCTCCCTCAGGCAGACGTTTCCCGACTGCCTTTAAAAATCTCTTTCCGGCCGAAGAGTTGTGGCGTTCCGGGGCGGGGGCTGAAGTCTCGCTACAAGTGGCGAGCAAGTATGATGCATTGCATGCACAGCCCCTCCATGCCGGTACCACTTCACGCCACTACTGAAGTCGCGGCATGTCGTTGGTCTTGATAGACTAATGACACGGGCCAATCATGGCAACCGAACAAAGCGGGACCGCAGGAAAAAGCAAAAAACGTTCGCCGCACACTCGATTTGGAATGATGCGCAAGCACGCACCGGCGCACCGCCGCGGTGCGCCGCCGGTCTCTCACAGTCAATTCTTGCTGCAGTGCGCCGCCGGGCGGCGAGGTCAAAGCGCCTTGATTCGCCTTGACAGCCGCGACAGCTTGCGAGCCGCCATATTGCGGTGCAGCACACCCTTGCTGACGCCGCGGTGCAGTTCCGGCTGGGCCGACTGGAACGCAGCGCCGGCCGCCTCCTTGTCTCCGGACTGGATGGCCAGTTCCACCTTCTTCACGAAGGTACGGATGCGGCTGACCCGGGCCCGGTTGACCTGGGTGCGCCGGGCGGTCTGGCGAATACGCTTCTTGGCAGACTTGTGTGTGGCCATGACTCTTCCATTCCAGGACGTGTCCGTCCGGGCTGAGACTGGGGCTTATAGGCGACAGGATGCGGCCGCGTCAAGAGACTCCGGTACGCCCGACCGTGCCCCTAGCGGTCGGAGAAGTCCGGCTGGCGCTTCTCGATGAACGCGGCCATGCCCTCCTTCTGATCCCCGGTCGCGAATGTGGCGTGGAACAGGCGCCGTTCAAAGAGGATGCCTTCGTTCAGCGTGGTCTCGTAGGCGCGGTTCACCGCCTCCTTGGCCATCATCACGATGGGCTGGGACATGCTGGCGATGCGTTCGCCCACCTTGACCGCCTCGTCGACGAGCTCCGCGGCCGGCACGACGCGACTCGCGAGACCGGCGCGCTCCGCCTCCGCGGCGTCCATCATGCGGCCGGTCAGGCACATCTCCATGGCCTTCGACTTGCCGACCAGACGGGTCAGCCGCTGTGTGCCACCTGCACCGGGGATCGTGCCGATGGTGATCTCGGGCTGGCCGAAGCGGGCGTTGTCACCGGCCAGGACGAAGTCGCACATCATCGCCAGCTCGCAGCCGCCGCCCAGGGCATAGCCGGCGACGGCGGCGATCACCGGCTTGCGCGCCAGCGCGACGCGCTGCCATTTCCCGATGAAGTTGTCGTGGAACGCGTCGATGAAGCCCTTGTCCGCCATCTCCTTGATGTCGGCGCCGGCAGCGAATGCCTTTTCGGAGCCGGTGATGACGATGCACCCGACCTGATCGTCGGCCTCGAAGGCATCGATCGCCTGGGCCAGCTCGCCGATCAGGGTGTCGTTCAGCGCGTTGAGCGCCTTCGGCCGGTTCAGGGTGATGAGCCCGACCTTGCCGCGCGTCTCGACGATGACGGTCTCGTAGGCCATGGCCGGATGTCCTCCCTGGAGCGCCGGCGTCGCGGGGTCGTCTTGCGCCGGGCGCTTCGCTGCGCTGCGGCGGAGGGTCTAGCGCCGCCGCCCGGCGCATGCAACCAAAAGCGGACGACCCGCCCCGCACCGACGGCCTAACGCTGCCGCACCGCACAGTAGAACGTGCTGCGTCCGCCCTGCACCAGCCGCCGGACGCCGCCCGTGCGCGCCACGTCGCAGGTGCAGCCCGGGCACGGCAGGCCTTCGCGGTCATACACCGCCCAGGCGTGCTGGAACCAGCCCAGTTCGCCCGAAGCCTGCACATAGTCCCTGACGCTCGAGCCGCCGGCGTCGATCGCCGCCGCCAGCACCGCCTTGACCGCCGCGGCCAGCCGGTCGGCGCGGCGGCCGATGACGCTGCCGGCCTGGCGCCGCGGCGACAGATTCGCCCGAAACAACGCCTCGCAGGCATAGATGTTGCCGATGCCGGCGACGATTCGCTGATCGAGCAGCGCCGCCTTGATCGAGATGATCCGGCCGGCCAGCGCCCGCGTCAGGCAGGCGCCGTCGAACCCGTCATCAAGCGGCTCGGGGCCCAGCCCGGCCAGCAGCCGATGGCCGCCCAGGTCCACCGCCGGCACCAGGTCCATCATGCCGAACCGGCGCGCGTCGTTGAACACGACCACCGCGCCGTCATCGGTCTCCAACACGACGTGGTCGTGCGGCCCCGGCACCGGCCCCGGCGCGTCGCTGACCACAATCCGGCCGGACATGCCGAGATGGACGATCAGCACCATGCCGTCGTCGAGGTGCATCAGCATGTACTTGGCGCGCCGGTCGATCCGCTCGACGCGGCGGCCGGTCAGGCGCTGGCCGAGTTTCTCCGGCAGCGGATAGCGCAGGTCCGGCCGGCGCTGCCGGACCCGCGCCAGCCGCCGGCCGACGAGGCGCAGCCTCAGGCCGCGACAGACGGTCTCCACTTCGGGCAGCTCGGGCATGGCCGTCACCTTACGCCGGCCGCGGCGCCGCGGCGAGCGGCCTGCGCCGATGCGCCGCGCGGTCCGCTCCCCGCCGCGCCCATGCGCCCCGCAGCCGCGCCCATGCGCCCCACAGCCGCGCCCCGGCGCTGGCATCGGCCACCGGCTTCGTCTATGGTCGGCGCCATGAAAGATACCCTGCCCTCCGCCGCCGGCCGCGACCCGGAAGCGCGCTGGTTCGGCTACCGCCCCGTCGATCCGGCGGAGAAGGCGCCGCTGGTGCGCGGCGTGTTCGGCCGCGTGGCGCGGCGCTACGACCTGATGAACGACCTGATGAGCGGCGGCGTCCACCGCGTGTGGAAGGCCGAGCTGATCCGCATGATGCAGCCGCGGCCGGGCCTGCGTCTGCTCGACGTGGCCGGCGGCACCGGCGACATCGCCATGCGTTTTCTCGATGCCGCCAGCACCGGCGAGGCCGGCGAGGCCGGGCACGGCGCGTCCGCCGTGATCTGCGACGTGAGCCCGGCCATGCTGGCCGTCGGGCGCGACCGCGCCATCGACGGCGGCCGCATCGCCGGGCTGGCGTTCGTGGTCGGCGACGCCGAGCGCCTGCCGGTCGCCGACCGGTCGGTCGACCTGTACACGATCGCCTTCGGCCTGCGCAACGTGACGCACATCGACGCGGCGCTGGCCGAGGCACGGCGCGTGCTCAAGCCCGGTGGGCGGTTCTTCTGCCTGGAGTTCAGCCGCGTCGTGCTCGGTCCCATGCGCCGGCTCTACGACGCCTATTCGTTCGCCGTGATCCCGCGGCTGGGCCAGGTGGTGGCGCGCGACCGCGCCAGCTACCAGTACCTGGTCGAGAGCATCCGCCGCTTCCCGCCGCAGCCGGAACTTGCCGGGCGCATGGCCGCCGCCGGCCTGGCCCGCCCGCGCTGGCGCAACCTGTCCGGCGGCATCGCCGCGATCCACACCGCCTGGCGGACCTGAGGCCCCAAGAGGCCCCAAGTCCCCAAGCTTGCGTGCTGGGCTTCGCTTCGCTCAGTGCCAGCCTACGGGGGCCTCGCGAGACTGGATGCGGCGGTCGTACCAGGCGCACAGGGTCGGGCACAGCCTCTCCACATGCGCGCGCACCGCGGGATCGACCGGCTGCGCCGCCCGGCCGGGGCGGATGCCGCCGTCACGGTGGTCGCCGAAGGAGAATTCCAGCCGCTGCAGCAGGTCCGGCTCGGCCGCCCAGACCGCGGCCAGGATGTCGTTGCGGCCGCGCGGCAGGTCGAACGCGTCGCCGGTGAGCGGCCAGCCGCAGCGGCGCACCGCCTCAAGCACGCCCGGCCGGCGCGCCGCCACGTCCTCGTGGGCGATGATCCCGTCGATGCCGGTGCCGGCGGCGAAGACCTGTTCCAGAAGCCCGAACTTCTCGTCGATCAGGCCGTTCTGGTTGCGGTACGCCTTGCCGGACAGGCTGGCATGATTGGCGGCCGGCTCACGCACGTGCAGCAGCACCCGGTCCGGCCGGAACCGCTCGACGTGGACGGCCAGCGGATAGGCCGTGGTGACGACGCACTTGGCGATGACGTCGCGGCCGGTGGCCAGCCGCGGCGCCGCGTAGGTCAGCGGGATGTCGACCAGCGCCACGCAACCGGGGCGCTGGGCCAGCAGCATGGCCAAGGTCGAGGCGCCGCTGGCCTGCAGGCCATAGACGAGAAGGCGCATGGCGGGGCGACGCGGTGCGCTCAGGCCGCGGGGCGCGCGATGCGGCGGACATAGGTCACCAGGTCCTTGTCGTCTGTCTTGAGGTGCGCGAAAATCCACTCTTTCAGGAAATCCAGGGTCCGCTGGCTGACGTCGGCCATGCCCACCTCAAGCTCCCAGGCACGTCGGCCCAGCTCGTCGATCAGCTCGCCGTGGCGGGCAACGTGCTCGGCAAGATGCGGATAGCCGACCCGGCGCATGATCTGCTCCTCGCGGGCGAAGTGCCAGATCGTGTAGTCGGCCAGCCTGGCCAGCGTGTCGGCGATGATCTCGCGCCCGCGGCCGGCGGCCACGGCCGCGTGAAGCTCGTTGACGATGTCGATCAGGTACCGGTGCTCGGCATCGATCTGGTCATGGTGCACCGCGAGATCATCCGACCATTCGATGAACATGACATCCCCGTCCTCTGCCCACGGCTTCTCGTAAACACGGGAGCGTAACGCAGGATCGTTAATGCGGCCTTTGCATCGCGGCCAAATTTTCACTTCCGTGACGGTCGCAGCCTCGACGCAGCCGGACCGCTGGCGGCGCCGCGCCGTTACCGGCGGGCGCCGCTGCGGCAGCCGGATCAGGAGGCTGCCTGGGCTGGCGGGTTCTGAACGACCTGTTCGATCTGCTGGAACACCTCTGGCATGCTGGCCATGCCGTCGACGCCGCGCAGGATGCCGCGCTCGCCGTAGTAGGGCAGGATCGGCGCGGTCTGCTTGTGGTAGGCGTCGAGGCGCTTCTGCATGGTCTCGGGGTTGTCGTCCGGACGGCGGACGAACTCGGTGCTGCCGCACTCGTCGCACACCCCGTCGACCTTCGGCAGCTTGAACTTGTCGTTGTAGCCGGCGCCGCACCTGGCGCAGCTGAAGCGGTGGACGATGCGGTCGATCAGCGCATTCTCGTCGACCTCGAGCTCGATTACGGCGTCGAGCTTGAGCCCCTTCTCGGCGAGCATGCGGTCCAGCGCCTCGGCCTGCGGCACGCTGCGCGGGAAGCCGTCCAGGATGAAGCCGTCGCGACAGTCCGGCTGGTCGATCCGCTCGGAGATCAGGCCGATCATCACGTCATCGGGGACGAGCTGGCCGGCCTCCATGATCGACTTGGCCTGCCGGCCGAGCTCACTGCCGCTGGCCACGGCGGCGCGCAGCATGTCGCCGGTGGAGAGCTGCTTGAGACCGTACCTGTCTTCGAGCATGGCCGACTGGGCGCCTTTGCCGGCACCCGGCGGACCGAGCAGGATGATGTTCATGGGCGTCCTCCCCCGGACTGTTGCTTGAGGATGTGCAAGCCTAACCGCTCCGTCCCGGCCGCGGCATGGCGTCAGATCAAATGGGAGCCGGATTGACCGAGGTGGCCGTCAAGCCGGCGCCACGCCGTCCGGCATGGCCTGCCGCCGGATGATGGCACCGGGGTGTTCCACCACCACGGCGGCCAGCCGCTGCCCCTGCCGCGCCGCCTCCTGCGGTGCCAGGCCGGCGATGCGGGCGGCGAGATAGGCGGCGTTGAACGAGTCGCCGGCCGCGGTGGTGTCGACCGGCTCGACCACGGTCTCGAGCGGCACCCGCGCCATGCCTTCGGCGGCGGCAAGCAGCGTGCCGTCGCGGCCCAGCTTGACGGCCACCTCGGTCACGCCGGCGGCGCGAATGCGGTCGGCGGTCGCCGCCGGGTCCGGATCGCCGAACAGGGAGCGCTCGTCGTCGAATGTCGGCAGGGCCAGATCGACCCGCGGCAGCACCGCAGCGGCCGCCTCGCGTGCGGCCTCCACCGACGGCCACAGCCGGGCCCGGTAGTTGCCGTCGAAGGCGACGCGGGTACCGCCGCCGCGCAGCCGGTCGAGCAGGTCGAGCAGCCGGCTCCGCCCCCGCTCGCCCAGCACCGCCAGGGTGATCCCGGTCAGGTACAGCCAGTCCGTCCCGGCCAGCCGGTCGCCCAGCCCGGCCGCCTGCGGCAGATCCATCAACTCGCGCACCGGCGCCTCGCTGCGCCAATAGGTGAACGTGCGCTCGCCGGTCTCGTCCACGCCGATGGTGTAGAGGCCCGGCACCCGCCCCGGCACGCGCGCCACCAGGGCGGTATCGACGCCCTCCGCCTGCAGCATGGCCAGCATGCCGTCGCTGAAGCGGTCGTCGCCGACGGCCGAGACATAGGTTGTCGGGACGCCGAGGCGGGCGAGATAGACGGCGGCGTTGGCGGTGTCGCCGCTGTAGGACTGCACGAAGACGTCGTCGCCGCGCCGCCGCAGCTCGATCATGCACTCGCCAATGGCGGCGACGCTCATCGGCCGGCGCCCGTGCTGCCGGCGCGGTGACCTGCCGCCGAATCAGGATGCAATGCCAAACGTGTCCGCAAAGAGTCCCCCATGGCGCTGCCGCAACTCGTTCTTTTGCACCTTGCCCATGGTGTTGCGCGGCAGCTCTTCAACGAAGAACACGCGCTTGGGCACCTTGAAGCCGGCCAGCTCGCCCTTGATGCCGTCGATGACGTCGCGCTCCGTGATCGGCGCTTCCTCCCGCCGCGCCACGACGGCGACGACGGCCTCGCCATACTCGCTGTGGGGCACACCGACGACCGCCGATTCGATGACGTGGTCCAGCCGGTCGATGACGCTCTCCACCTCGCTGGGATAGACGTTCAGGCCGCCGGAGATGATCAGGTCCTTGGCCCGCCCGACAATGGTGACATGGCCATCCTCGTCCATCACCGCCACATCGCCGGTTATGAAAAAGCCGTCGGACCGGAACTCCGCCGCCGTCTTGTCCGGCATGCGCCAGTAGCCCGTGAACACGTTGGGGCCGCGCACCTCGATGACGCCGACCTGGCCGCGCGGCAACGGCCGGCCTTCCCCGTCGGCGATGCGCAGCGACACATCGGGCAGCGCCGGCCCGACGGTGCCCGGCTTGCGCTCGCCGTCCAGCGGGTTCGAGGTGTTCATGCCGGTCTCGGTCATGCCATATCGCTCGAGGATGGTGAACCCGGTGCGCTCGCGGAAGGCATGGAAGGTCTGCTCCAGCAGCGGCGCGGATCCGGAGACGAACAGCCGCATGGAGCGGCACAGGTCGGCGGTGAAGTCGGCCCGGGCCAGCAGCCGCGTATAGAAGGTCGGCACGCCCATCATCACCGTGGCCCGCGGCAGCAGCCGGATGACCTCGTCGATATCGAAGCGCGGCAGGAACAGCATCGGGCTGCCGTTCAGCAGGGCGCAATGGAGCGCCACGAACAGGCCGTGCACGTGATAGACGGGCAGCGCGTGCAGCAGCACGTCGCCCGGCCGGAAGCCCCAGATGCGGTGCAGCGTCAGGGCGTTGGCCGCCAGGTTGCCGTGGCTCAGCATGGCGCCCTTGGATCGCCCCGTGGTGCCCGAGGTGTAGATGATCACGGCCACCTCGTCGGCCGCCACGGGCGCGATCTCCGTCAATGGCGCGCAGCCTTGCGCCTGTGCCGCCAGCGAGCCGCCGCCGTCGGCGCCGAGTGTCAGCAGGTGCGCGACGCCGGCCTCCCGCGCCGTGTCGGCCAGCGCCGCCTCCGCCTCGGGCCGGCAGACGAACACGCGCGGGCCGGCATCGCCCAGGAAACAGGCGACCTCGGAGCGG
The DNA here is from genome assembly GCA_964526565.1 of uncultured Mycobacteriaceae bacterium. Lineage (GTDB taxonomy): Bacteria > Pseudomonadota > Alphaproteobacteria > DSM-16000 > Inquilinaceae > CAZGMC01. The sequence goes on along the minus strand of CAZGMC010000025.1, from coordinate 16,696 downwards.
GTATAGGCGGTGTTGAGCGGCAGGAAGATGGCGCCGAGTTGCAGGCAGCCGAGATACAGGGACACGTTCTGGGGCGACTTGTCGACCTGGGCGGCCACGCGGTCGCCGCGGGCGACGCCCAGGTCGCCCAGGACGCGGGCATAACGGTTGGCGAGATCGGCCATCTGCGCATAGGTGACGTGGCCGCCGTCCGGGGTTTCCATGGCCAGGGCGGCGGGATCGGCAGGGAACCGGGACTGCAGCAGCTCATACACGTTGTCGGACACGGGTGCCTCCGCGGGGGGACGGGGTCGGTATTGCCTGGCCGCCGCCGCATGGCCGGTCCGGCTGTCCCGCCCGATCGGCACTGCCGCTGCGGCCCCATCCAGCCGCCATGAGGCGACCGCCATGAGGCGACCGCCATGAGGCGACCGCCATGAGGCGATCGCCATGAGGCGATCGCCATGAGGCGACCGGATGCATGAACAGGACATGTATCGCGTTTCTGCTGTCGAATCGTAAATATGATCAACAATGTCCTGGCGGCTTGACACTGCCCCGTCACTCCCGGTTCAGGTCGGTGATCAGGGTGGAACGGCCCTTCCACAGGTCCTCATTGGCCGTCGCCACCGCTGCGCACTGGCACCGTGCAGAAGCCCTGGGGCGGTACGTCAAGCGCGCTGTTGAACCTGCTGGACAGGTTCTGGAAGGCGATCAGCGCGGTCAGCTCGACGATCGTGTCGTCGTCGAACGCGCCCTTCAGGCGCGCCATCAGGTCGTCATCGACGCCGCGGTCGGACAGGGTCATGGCCTCGGCATAGTCGAGCGCCAGGCGTTCGCGGGCATCAAACAGATTGCTGTCGCGCCAGGCGGCAACGGCCTCCACCTTGGCCATGTCGGCGCCGCGCCGCGCCAGGACCGCCGAATTGATGTCCACGCAGAACGCGCAGTGGTTGATCTGCGACACGCGCACCGTCACCAGCGAGCGCAGCGCCGGCGACAGCGGCGACCGGCGCCGGTCGAGCGCTCCGTAAAGCAGCGCCACGGCGGCGAACACCCAGGGCGAGCGGCCCCACAGCAGGCCGGGGTCGAGCACCTGCCCATAGGTGCGCCGCTGCTTCCAGAAGAACAGCCGGATGAACCAGGGATAACGCGACAGCGGCTTCGGCTGGATGCGCATGATCGGATCCTCGTCAGTGCGGGCAGGCCCAGGCGCGACATGGGGCAGGCACGGCCCGCCACCAAGCCGCCGACGCCCCCGTCACGTGGTTTTGAACATGGAGCCACGGCGTGTTCCGGGCTTGCCGGCGTCAGGCGGCCGCCTGCCGCTCATCGCACTGCCGCTGACGATGCCCAGGTGGCTGTCACGACGATGTCCACGTGGCTGTCGCCATGCCGAATCGGCCCAGGAACCCCTGCTGCCGGATGGGCATTTACGTAGGCGACGAGGCCGAGCGCACGTCCCGGCCCCACGGTTCCCTCCAGGGGAAGAGGGAAAAGGGAAGAGGGAAGGTGAACGATGAAAGTGACCGAGCTCATGACCCGCGATGTCGCGGTTGCACACCCGCGCCAGACGGCGTCCCAGGCGGCCCAGACGATGGAGGAGAACGACGTCGGGACCCTGCCCGTGGTGAAGCATGACGGGCGCCTGGTCGGGATCATCACCGACCGCGACATCACGTTGCGCTGCGACGCCTATGGCAAGGATCCGCTCGTTGTCCATGTCGAGGAGATCATGTCCCCCAATCCCGTCTGGTGCCATCCCGACGACGACCTGACCACGGCGGCCAAGACCATGGCCGAACACCAGATCCGCCGCCTGCCGGTGCTCGACCGCTATGACGAGACGCTGCAGGGCCTGCTGCTGGTCGACGACATGATCCACATCGAGGAGGTCGCCTCGCTGGTCGACAAGATCATCGCCGAACAGCACCCGCACGCCCACAGCGGGTAGGCGACACAGCGCCCCGTACCGGCGGCCTTTTTGCTTGGCCTGATCATGGCAGTGGATGACGTCAAGCTGGGCTCCCAGGCAACGGTTCAATTGCAAGCAGGCATAGTGTAAATCTTGGGAACATGGGAAGTAAACACTGATAAAACTGTCATTGCGAGCGAAGCGCAGCAACCAAGGCCCGCCGCCGCCAGTTGAGCAAATCATGGATTGCGCTTGCGGCGTCACTGGGTTGCTGCGCTTCGCTCGCAATGACGAGCATTCTTGCATTTACAATCGCGTTCCAAGCTCTAGCATTGTTATAGTGTGCCGGCACATGGTGGCGCTCAGCCCGATCGGCAACCGGCTGCCGCAAGGCCGATGGAAGCCGATGGTGCAGCTAGGGCCCGGCGGCCACGCCATGTCCGGCCACGCCATGTCCGGCCACGCCATGTCCGGCCGCGCCATGTCCGGCCGCGGTACGTGGGACCAGCATGTAATAGCGCCCGCTGGCGCGCATTTCGCCGGCCAGCGTCCCGGCCTCGTGGCCATGGCCCCAGAACAGGTCGCCGGCGACGGCGCCGCGGATGGCGCCGCCGGTGTCCTGGGCCAGCACCAGCCGCCGCAGCCGGCCGCCCGGCACCGTCGGATCGTCGGCGATGTCGAGCCACAGCAGTGTGCCCAGCGGGATGTGGCCGGCATCCACGGCCAGGCTGCGGCCGGGCGTCAGCGGCACCTCCAGGCTGCCGACCACGTCGCTGCTGTCGCGCAGCCGGAAGAAGATGTAGCTGCGGTTCAGGTTCATCAGGTCCCGCGCCTGGTCCGGATGGCGGCGCAGCCAGTCCCGGATCAGCGTCATGGACATCTCTTCGCGGGTCACCTCGCCGCGGTCGATCAGGGCACGGCCGATGGCGAAATAGGGATGCCCGTTCCAACCGTGATAGCCGACGCCGATGCGGCTGCCATCCTCCATGACGACATTGCCGGAGCCCTGGATCTCCAGGAAGAAGGCGTCGACCGGATCGTCCACCCAGAGCAGCTCGAGCTCCTGCCCGTCGAGCGCGCCGGCAGCGATCTCCGCCCGCGTCGGCAGCCGCCGGCCCGGCGGCGGGCGGCGGTGCAGCGGCACGGTGTAGACGCCGGTGCGCCGCCAGCTGCCGCGCAGCTCCGGCGCGTAATAGCCGGTGAACAGGCCGACGCCGCCATTGTCGTTCGGCACGGCCACCGGCACGAACCACTGCTCCAAGAAGCGCCGCGCCGCGGCGTGGTCGGCCGGCAAGACAGCCTCGGCCGCGGCGCACGCGCGCTGCCAGTCGGCCACCGTGCCGACCACGCCGTTGCGGCCGAGCGGCCGGTCCGGCGGCTGCCGCACGAACCAGGTGCAGCTCTGCGCCAGGGCCGGCAGCGCGGCGGCGTGGTCGTCTTCGGCCCAGCCGGCCAGCGTCCGGAACTCCGGTGCGATGTCCGCACGCATGCCAGGACCCTCGGGAACCGGGGCGCAGGCCGCAGCCAGCACCAGCGCCAGCGGGGTCGCCCGGATCATCGTATCCAGGCGCGACAGGCCGGTCACCAAGCAGATCACGCCACACCTCGCACAGATTCGCAACGCCGGCGCCGCTGCCGCAAAGCTGCGCGCTTCGGCATAGGCCCGGACCCGAATAAAGCGCGATGATGCTTACCGGAAGGTTTATGCCACCGGCCGGTCGGCGGCATGAACCTTCCGTTAAAATCTTGTGATTGCCGGGCGACGGCCTAGCATGCCGTGCAGAAACCGGCCGCAAGGGAGGGACAGTCGCTATGAGACCCGTGGAGATTGCCGGCATGGCTGCGGCCGTGGTCCTGCTCGCCGCCTGCGCCACACCTCCGGGACAGGGCGACCCGCTGCGCCGGGCCGCCTTGAACGCCGGCGTGCCCGCCGATGACATCGCCGACATCCGCAGCTATGAGCGGATCAGCGAGGCGGGCGCGCTGGTCGGCTACGAGGCCTGGGTGCAGCTTGAAAGCTGTCCGGGCTTCGTGGTGCTCGAGCTCGACACGGGCCATGGCGTGCAGGACGCGTATGTGCGCGGCGACTGCACCGTGCCGGGACTCGATACTGGCACGTGACGGCGGCTATTCGCCCTTGGCCGTCAGCCTCGCCGGCGGCTTGGCGGCAGGCAGCTTGCCGGCCGCCGGCTCGCCGTCGCTGACGACGAGGCTGACGCCGGCCGCCTTCGGCTCGTCCTTGGCCTGGCGCTTGACCATGCCGTCGACGCGGGCGCCGCGGGCGACCTCAAGCGTCTCGTGCAGGATGTCGCCGTTCACCTCCGCCGTCTCGAGCAGCGTGACATCGCCGCCGCGGATCCGCCCGTTCACCCGGCCCCAGACCCGCACCACGTCGGCGGTGATCTCCCCGTTGATCTCCGCCGTCCGCCCGACCGACAGTGTCCGGCTCTGGATGTCACCGTCGACGACGCCGTCGACCTGGACATCGCCATCGGTACGCATGTCGCCGGAAATGCGCATGTCACCGCTGATGATGGTCGGCACGTTCGACTCGCCGCCGGAGCGGCGCTTCTCCGGGGCCTCGTCGGTGTCAGTTCGCTTGGAGAACATGCTGGCCTGCCCTGATGAACCCGATCGGATTGCGCGGTTCGTTGCTGACGCGAACCTCATAGTGCAGATGCGGGCCGGAGCTGCGCCCCGTGCTCCCCATCAGGCCGACCTGCTCACCATAGCCGATCTGCTGGCCTTCGACCACCGAGATGGCACTCAGATGGGCATAGCGCGTGGTCAGGCCGAACGCGTGCTCCACCTCCACCATGTAGCCATAGGCGCCGCGGCGGCCGGCGTCGATCACGGTGCCCGGTGCCGTGACGTAGATCGGCGTCCCCGTGGGAGCCGCCATGTCGAGCCCCGTGTGGCGCGAGGTGCGGCGCGTGAAGGGATCGCGACGATAGCCGAAATTGCTGGACAGCCGGAAATCGTCGCGGACCGGCTGGCCGATGGGCAGCGCATTGGCGAGATCGCGCAGCGCCGCCGCCCGGTCGGCCCAGCCGACGACCTCCACCGCCTCGGCCCAGGCGGCCCCGTCGGGCAGGTCGTCGGGCACCACCGGCAGCATCGGGCCGCCATAGCCGACGTCCTCGCCGCCGGCCTCGAGCTCGGCCAGCAGGGTGTCGATATCGAGGCCGGTGAAGGCAAGACCGGCTGCGACCTGATGGACATGCTCCTCCATCCGCTCGCGCAGGCCGTCGAACAGCTCCTGTTGCGCGTCCTGCAGGGCGGCGAGCTGCAGGCGGGCGCGATCCCGCTCACCGGCCAGCACGCCGTTGCGATCCCGCTCGCGGTTGGCCTCCGTCCAGAGTGCGGCGGTGCGCGCGTGCGCCCGCTGCAGTTCGGCCTCCAGCGCGTCGATGCGAGCCGTCGCGGCGACCAGGGCGCGGTCGCCGAGGTCGAGCCCCGCCCCCATGCGGGTGCGCTGGTCGAGCAGCGCGTTGCGGTGCTGCCAGAGCACCGATGTGGTCCGCGTGCTCTGGCGCAGCCAGGCCGCCGCCCGCGCCGCGTCGGCGGTGATCGCCGCCAGATCGCGGTCACGCGCGGCGATCTCGCGCCGCAGCCGGCCGGCCTCGGCCGTCCATGATGCCTCGGCGTCCCGCCATTGCGCGATCCGCGCATCCCGCGCCGCCACCCGCCGTTCCAGGTCGGCCCGCTCGGCGGCGGCCGCCGCCAGCCGGCGCTCGCGCTCGGCCACGGCGGAGTCCAGCGCACGGTTCGCCGATGCGGCGGCGGCACGGCTTGCCTCGGTCTCGCGCAGAGCCGTCTGCAGGGCGGAGATCTCGGCAATCAGGCGGGCGTTCTGGGCAACGATGCGATCACTGACGGAGCGCCCGGCGTCGAGCCGTTCACCGATTCCGGCGCCCCAGCCGATGCGGCGGGCCATGTCCTCGGCCAGCACGGCATGGCGGGACTCCAGGTCGCGCAGGTGCTCGGTCCGCTGAAACAGCATCCAGCCCGTGGCGGCCGCGCCCAGCGTGGCCACGCCGCCCCACACGGCAATGCCGGCGATCAGGGCGGCCGCGAGGACCTGCTGCCGCCTGCTCACCAGCACCTGGCGCGCGCCGCTGTCGGAGCGCAGCACGATCTGCCGATCATGGAAGATCCGGTTGAAGGCTTTGGTAGTGGCTGGGCCGAAGAGCGGCATGGCATCGTCCAGTATCAGGGCAGGCGGCGCCCCGTCGCGGGGACGGGCGACGCACTGTTCCGGAACCGGGCCGGCAGGGTCCGGTTCCGCCCACCCGTTCGAGGATCGAGGCGCCCGGCCGAACGGCCGACGCCCAGGAACACGGGACCGCGTCCCGGCGGCAGACCGTAGAGACTGTCCGGGACATTATCAACAAGGTGACTATCCGAACGTCTAGAAACGGTTAATGGGGCAGCCTGCGGTGTCTCCGGCGAATCAACTGGAAACCATATTGTGCTGGTAGCGATTCGACCTGACGCACCAGTCCCACGGCTGGACAACACCTTTGCTGCGGGACGACAGCGGCAGGCACACGCACGCCGCCGGGCGACTCGGCCGGCTTGCCGCCCGACCGATTCGATCGCCCCTGGCCGCCGCAGGGCATCCGTCAATAGCCGCGAAAGCCGCGCAGCAGATGCACCTCCAGGATGATCGCGCTGTCGCTGTGGGTCGGCACGCGGATATCCGGGAGGCGTTCGGCGGCCTCGAAATGGTTGGACACGCCGTGGTCGCCGCGGCGCGTCACGAACAGGAAGTCGCGACCAACCGCATCCGCCATGTCGGTGGCCAGCTCATAGTGGTCGTCGATGCGACCCTCGGGGTTCCACTTGAAGGCCTGCCCCGGCGGCACGCGCGCCTCGTACAGATAATGAGCCAGATAGCGCCGCTCGTCCGACAGCAGCAGGGTGTCCGGATGGGCGGCGCGCAGGGCGGCGATCCGGTCGCCGACCTCGTCCCAGCCGCGCAGGCGCCGCGCCGGGTCGGTCCAGCGCGGCCATTCGATGGCTGGCGGCCGCACCAGCTCGACCCCGTAGAGCCCGACCGCCGCGACCAGGTGCAGCGCCAGCGAGGCCCACAACAGCGGCCGCCAGCGCCGCTCGCGCAGCAGCGCTGCCACCACGGCAATGGTGGCGGCGACGTAGATCGCTGCCGCCCAGTTGGCGTGGGCCCGCGACAGCAGAGCCTGGCCGCAGATCGCGGCGAGCAGCGGCGCCACGAAGCAGAGCAGCAGCAGCATGCGGTCGTCGCGCGTCTCGCGCCGCCAGCGCGCCAGGGTGACCAGCAGCACGCCGAACAGGATCGGCCCGAACACGCCGAACTGGGCACCGACGAACTCTGCGAAGTCCTTCGGATTGAGCAGCGTCCCCTCGGCCAGCGCGGCGTTCTCCGCGACGTGGCCGATGGTCAGCCAGCCATGTGCGGCGTTCCAGGCCAGGTTGGGCGCCAGCACGAGCACACCCAGCGCCAGCGCCAGGTACGGGCCGGGCCGGCGCAGCAGCGGCCGCCGCTGGCGCGACAGCAGCATGTAGAGCAGCGCCGACGCCGGGAACGCGACGGCCGCGTACTTGCTGAGCAGGGCCAGCCCCACGGCCACACCGCAGCCGGCCCACCAGGCCAGGCGGTCGCCGTCGACGGCGCGCACGAACGCGTACAGCGCGATCGACCAGAACGTCAGCAGCACCGCATCGGTGGAGGCGATCACCGCCGACAGGCTGACCGCCGGCAGGGTGGCGTACACGGCCGCCGACCACACCCCGACCCGCTCGTCGAACAAATGGCGGCCGGTGAGATAGAGCATCATGGCCGTGACGGCGTGCAGGAACGGTGCGGCCAGCCGCACGCCGAACGGGCCGTCGCCGGCGAGGGCCGTGGTCAGCCGGATCAGCCACGCCAGCATCGGCGGCTTGGAGTAGTAGCCGAACGCCGGCTCCAGGCTCCACGACCAGTACTGTGCCTCGTCGGCATGCAGCGGATAGACCTCGAACGCGAGGTAGACCAGCCGCACCGCCGTGACCGCCGCCACCACGGCGAGCGCCAACGGCAGGCCGTATCCAGCCACCGCCCGTGCGGGCCCTGTGGCGGCCTGGGTCTCATGGACGGCGTCGGTCATCGGTCGGCGGGGCTCTGCGATAAATGGCACGGCCGGCCGCTGTCGGGCTGCCGCGCGGCAATCATAGAGACGCCCGTCCGCGGGGCCAATCCGCGCATCCAGGACGTACCCCTGCGCCACAGCCGGCGCCGCAGGTTCATGGAGTCACGGCTGCCGACACCATCGGCACAGATGGAAGCCACTTTATTATTTTAAAGCCTAATTTTTGTGGCCGCTGCTGGGCACAGAAAACTCTGCTACCGATAAAAAATAACACATGACGAGCAACGCTACACGGCTTGGCTACGCCCTAAGTGGAATGGCAACCTGCACGATGATTGCATAACATGGTAGTAGGGTCTGGGACGGACAACAATTGGGGGCGAATAATGGCTTTGGATCGGAATGCCGAGAGCCGGCGGCGCTTTCTTGTCCGCTGCGGCAAGGTGGCCGTGGCCACACCGCCGACATTGGCGCTGCTGATGTCGGTCAGCGAACGTGGGTATGCCACGGCTTTCAGCGGTGGCGGAGGAGGAGGAGCAGGAGGTAATCCTGGCAATGGCCGGGGGCCGAGGCAGCCAGGGCCCCGCCGGCGCTGGCGCCGTTTCTTGCGCAGGTTCAATTGACGAAAATGGGGTTGGCTCGACCAACCCCATCGTCATTGGCGGGTAGGAGTGAGACAGGGCAAGCCTGTGCTGCGGCGGCAGATCCGGCGTGGGACGGCGCTTCAGGCGCAGTTGCCGGCATTGCATCAACCTGTGCGCAATGTTCTGTTTGCAGCCACCAGCGATCGGAATCGCCGACCGGCTGACATCAGTGCTCCACAAGTGATAATGCAGAAGCCGCTACTCCACAGGTCGAATTGCTCCCGCGACATCGTGACATATGATGGTATTATTGTAGATCGTGATCAATGCATATGGTTAAAGACATGGTTCAGGCGATGGAGACCTGGTCACAAATACTATCGCTTGCCCGATGGAAACAGCGGCCGGTCCCGCAGGGGGGGGCGGTACGACAGCGGCGTGACCTCAGCATTCATTTTCTCGGTGACCAGGGCATCGTGCTCGATCCGGTGGCCCAGAAGGTCTACCGGCTTGACCAGGTTTCGACCCTGGTGTGGTGCCTGCTGGACGAGGGGCTGACGGTCGGGGCAATCAAGACCCGGCTGCAGCGGGACCATGGCCTGCCGCTCGACGATGCCGATGGGAGCGTGGACATCGCCCTCGCGGCATGGGACCGCCAGGGGCTCCTCGACGCCCCGCACCGACCGTCAGTGAACGGCAGGGCCGCCAACCCGGCGCCGGTCCGCCGGCCCGAGCCGGCGTTGCCGATACCAGCCATTGGCGAGGCCTGCGAACGGCTGAGCCTGCGCGTCGCCGGCCTCCACATCATCCTGGATGTCCACACGCCCCGCCCGCTGGACCACCTTCGCGCCGTTTTCGACCATCTGGCCGTGGAGCACGACGGGCGGGACGCCCTGTCCTGCTCGCTTGTCCCGTTCCGCCGCGGCTATGCGGTCACCGCCGGGCGCCGGACGCTGATGCGCTGCCCGGCCGAGGCGGAAGTCGTGCCCATGGTCAAGACCGCCCTGTCCATGCTGGCCATCGAGACGGTCGACGCGCCGGGCGCCCTGCATGCGGCAGCGCTGGCCATCGACGGGCAGGCCGTGGTGCTGCCCGCCGGCGGCGGTGCCGGCAAGAGCACCCTGGCCGCCGCCCTGGTGCACAACGGTTTCGACCTGGCCGGTGACGACACGGTGTTTCTGCTGGCCGACGGCCGGACCATCCAGCCCATGCCCCTGGCGATCTGCCTCAAGGAAAAGGCCTGGGCCGCGGTGGCCGGCTGCGTGCCCGACATCGACCGCCTGCCGGGCCATCGCCGGGGCGATGGCAAGACCGTGCGGTACGTCGTGCCCCGACGCAACGGCGCGTTCGCCTTTGCCACCGACCCGCTGCCGATCGCGCGTCTGGTCTTTCCGTGCTTCCAGCCAAGGAGTGGCGTGGCCGTGCACCGGCTGAGCGGCGGCGAGGCGTTGCAACGGCTCCTGCCGCAGTTCTTTCCCAAGGAACAGCGCTTCGATCGCGACACGCTCGACTGCCTGGTCACCCTGCTCGAGCACGTCGACGCCTGCGCCATCACCTATGGCGACCTCGCCGGTGCGGTCGACGCCGTCAAGCGCGCCATCTCATGATCGATGTGCCGCGGCCCATAAGAACGATCCTGGCCATCCTTGTCGGCGATCCGGACGGCTGCGAGCGCGCCCTGGCCGGCCTCACCGACGAGGACTGGGTGGCGGCACTGGTGTTCGCCGACGAGGAACGGATCACCCCGGCGGTCCATGCAGCGCTCAGCGGCTCTTCCAATGCGAAGCTCGTCCCGCCCGACGCCGCCGATTACCTGGCCGAGATCGCGCGGCTGAACCGGCTGCGCAATCGCCGGATCCGCGAGCAATTGCTGGAGGTCGTGGCGGTCCTCAATGGCGCGGGGATCGAACCGGTCCTGCTGAAGGGCACCAACGGTCTGCTGGAGGACCGTGGCGAGGCCGCCCGGCGCGTGATGCTGGACATCGACCTGCTGCTCGACCCGGCCGAGATCAATGACGCCCGGCGAGCGCTGGCCGCGATCGGCTATCAGGAACACTCCGGGCACATGACGGGCCATGCATTCGGCTATGTCGTACGGCCCGGCGAACCGGCCGTTCTCGACCTGCATCGGGAGCCGATCAACTGGGCGCACCTGCTGTCGGCGGCGGACCTGCGCGCGCGGGCCGCGCGGGTCGACCACGACGGCGCGACGGCCCTGATGCCGTCACGCGAGGACCGGCTGACCCACATCGTGCTGCACGAGATGGTGCACCACCATGCCCACATGAAAGGCGTTATCGGCATGCACGCCGTGCTCGATTTCGCCCGGTTCACGGCCGCGTATCCGGAGCTGGACTGGACACTCGTCCTCGACCGCCTGGCGCGCCGCAAGGCGGCGCACGTCCTGCGCGCCCAGGCCCTGGCCGCACACCGGCTGCTCGGCGCCAGGGTGCCGGAAAAGGGCATGGCCGGCATGGCGGCGCGGCTGTTCTACCGGCGCGGCATCCGGTATTGGCAGCGGCCGTATTCACCCCAGAGACCACCGCTGGTCCGGCAGTTCGGCAAGCTGCTCGCCTATCCGTTCGATCCGGTCTCGGCCGTCGTGCCGCTGCCCGTCTGGATCGGTCGCGCCGTGCTGCGCCGGATACGGCACGGGGCCGACGACCTGGCGCCGGGCCTCGCCTTTCTGCCGCGCGGCCGGCCGCCGCGATGACCGGCCGGTCCGCCCCGCATGGGCCGGACGATGGCCAGCGGGCCGCGTTACCGCCCGCCGCCGGCCGCGGCGATATCCGGCGGCAGGTCGGCGAAGCCCTCGATGACGACGCAGTTGCGGCCCTTGCCCTTGGCCTCGTACAGTAGCATATCGGTACGCTTGATCAGCGACTCGGGAGCCTCGCGGGGGTCGTCGGTGGCGGCGACGCCGAGGCTGATGGTCACGGGGATCGTCCCGACCGGCGCCGCGACCGGGAACGGCTCGTCGGCGATGCGGTGGCGCAGCCGCTCGGCGACCAGCCCGGCCGCCTCCAGCGGCGCGTCGGGCATGACGATGATGAACTCCTCGCCGCCATAGCGCGCCACCATGTCGAAGTTGCGCAGGTTGCGCGACACCCGTGCCGCGACCTCCTTCAGCACCTCGTCGCCGACGCCGTGGCCGTAGGTGTCGTTGACAGCCTTGAAGTAGTCGATGTCGAACATGATCGCCGACACCGGCTTGCGCGTCTCGGAAATGCGTTTGAGCACCCGCTGCAGGTGCACCGTCAGGTAGCGCCGGTTGAACAGCCCGGTCAGGCTGTCGGTCAGCGCCATCGACAGGCTTTCCTCGTAGTTGGTGCGGAGCCGGTCCTGATAGCGCTTGCGCCGCACCTGGGTGCGCACGCGGGCCAGCAGCTCGTTCCGGTCGATCGGCTTGACGATGTAGTCGTTGGCGCCGAGTTCCAGCCCCTTGGCGATGCGCTGCATGTCGCCGTCGTCGGCGATCAGCAGCACCGGCGTCTGGCGCGTGCGGTCGTGGCTGCGCAGGTGCGAGCACAGGCGCAGGCCGTCCTCCTCCAGCAGCGTCAGGCTGACGATGACCAGCTCGTACTCCTCGGCCAGCGCCCGGTCCAGGCCCTCCTTGATCGATTCGGTGGCGTCGACGCGATCGCTGTGGACGCTCAGCGTGTCGATGATCTTCTCGAGGTCGACCGGGCTGTCCTCGACGACCAGGATGCGGGCATGATCGGCCGTCTCCTCGAACTCGCTGTGGCCGCCGCCGCCGGGCAGCATGCCCAGCTCGGCACCGCTGTGCTCGCGCATGGTGTGTTCGCGCATGCGCCACTCGTCCATCATCATCTTCAGGCGGACCAGCGAGCGGACCCGCGCGAACAGGGCGATGTCGTTGACCGGCTTGGTCAGGAAGTCGTCGGCGCCGGCCTCCAGCCCGCGCACGCGGTCGGCGGCATCCGACAGCGCGGTGACCATGACCACCGGGATGTGCATGGTCTTGGGATTGGCCTTGAGCCGCTCGCACGCCTCGAAGCCGTCCATCTCCGGCATCATCACGTCGAGCAGGACGATGTCCGGTGCCTGCAATTCGGCCTTGACCAAGGCCTCCGGTCCGTCCGACGCGGTGATCACGTCGAAATACTCCCGGGTCAGCTTGGCCTCCAGGAGCTTGACGTTGGGCAGGACGTCGTCGACGACCAGGACGCGGGCGGACATGGCGCCTCGGCTCCCGTTCCGTTCAGCTCAGATAACGCTGCACCGTGTCGAGGAACTTCGCCACGGAGATCGGCTTGGCAATGTAATCCTCGCAGCCGCCCTCGCGGATCTTTTCCTCGTCACCCTTCATGGCGAAGGCGGTGACGGCGATGACCGGGATGCGGCGCAGGTCGTCGTCCTCCTTCAGCCACTTGGTGACCTCCAGTCCCGACACCTCCGGCAACTGGATGTCCATCAGGATCAGGTCCGGCCGCTCCTGGCGCGCGATCTTCAGCGCCTCCATGCCGTCCTTGGTCTGGAGCGTGTTGTAGCCGTGTGCCTCCAGCAGGTCGTGGAACAGCTTCATGTTCAGCTCGTTGTCCTCGACGATCAGGACGGTTTTACCCATGGGTGGTTCCCTCGCTCACCGCGCGACCCGGCCGTTCCCGCGCGCTGCGGAGTCTACGCTTCCGTCACGCGCAATACAAGAAGGGCGCCGCTGGCCGCCGTGACAAACCGGCGCGGCGTCCGCAACCGGCAACACCATGCCACACCAGACGGCCGTCATGACGATTGTTGCACCCCGCTGGAAAAGGATTCCCCGCTGCTCCAAAATTACTTGCCGCCCTGCAACAGTCTACAATCAGTCCGGGACTGCCGCGCGGCTTGCGTCCGGAGGCCAGCGCCGCGATGTTGACAGAGGTATGCAGCCATCAAGGTGCCTCTTGCCATGGATGATGTGGTGATGCCGCCCGCCCCCCTGTCCGCCTTCTGGATGCCGTTCACCGCGAACCGGCAGTTCAAGAAGGCGCCACGCATGTTCGTGGCGGCCTCCGGCATGTACTACACCACCGACGGCGGGCGGCAAGTGCTGGACGGCACCGCCGGCCTGTGGTGCGTCAATGCCGGACACTGCCGGCCGCGGATCATCGAGGCGATCCGCGAGCAGGCGGCGGTGCTGGACTACGGGCCGACCTTCCAGATGGGGCATCCCGGCCCGTTCGCGCTGGCCGAGCGGCTGGCGGCGCTCACCCCCGGCGACCTGAACCACGTGTTCTTCACCAGCTCCGGCTCCGAATCGGTGGACACGGCGCTGAAGATCGCGCTGGCCTGGCACCGCGCCCGCGGCCAGGGCCAGCGGGTGCGCCTGATCGGGCGCGAGCGCGGCTATCACGGCGTCAACTTCGGCGGCATCTCGGTCGGCGGCATCGGCCCCAACCGGCGCGCCTTCGGTCCGCTGCTGCCCAGCGTCGACCACCTGTGCCACACCCACGCCCCGGAGCACAACGCCTTCTCCCGCGGCCAGCCGGCCTGGGGCGCCCACCTGGCCGACGACCTGGAGCGGCTGGTGGCGCTGCACGACGCCTCGACCATCGCCGCGGTGATCGTCGAGCCGTTCGCCGGCTCGGCCGGGGTGCTGCTGCCGCCGCAGGGTTATCTGGAGCGGCTGCGCGCCATCTGCGACCGGCACGGCATCCTGCTGATCTTCGACGAGGTGATCACCGGGTTCGGCCGGCTCGGCGCCATGACGGCGGCGGAGCGGCTTGGCATCCTGCCCGACATCGTCACCACTGCCAAGGGCCTGACCAACGGCGCCGTGCCGATGGGCGCGGTGTTCGTGCGCGACCACATCCACGATGCCTTCATGGCCGGGCCGGAGCAGGCCATCGAGCTGTTCCACGGCTACACCTATTCCGGCCACCCGCTGGCCTGTGCCGCCGCCATGGCCGCCCTCGACGTGTACCAAGACGAGCGCCTGTTCGCGCGCGCCAACGACCTGGCCCCGGTCTGGGAGGACGCCATCCACGGCCTGAAGGGCGAGCCGCACGTCGTCGACCTGCGCAATCTGGGCCTGGCCGGCGCGGTGGAGCTGGCGCCGCGGCCCGACGCGCCGGGGCAGCGCGCCCATGACGCGTTCCTGCGCTGCTTCGCCGACGGGGTGCTGGTCCGCGTCACCGGCGACACCCTGGCCCTGACCCCGCCGCTGATCATCAGCGAGGGCGAGATCCACCGCCTGGTCGAGGCCATCCGCACCGCCCTGCGCGCCACGCCCTGAGCCGGCCGGCCGGCGGGTTGGCGCCGGCATCAGCCCGGCCGGCGTGACGGCGCCGGCATCAGCCCGGCCGGCGTGACGGCGCCGGCATCAGCCCGGCCGGCGCAGCATCTTCTCCACCTCGTCGGCGTGCCGCTCCTCCTCCGCGATCTGGGTGCGGGCATATTCCTCGAGCTGTACCGAGCAGCCCTCGACGATGTCCAGCAGGTCGCGGTAGGCGGCGATGGCGGCGCGCTCATGCTCCAGCGATTCGCGCAGGATGTCGCCGATGTCGTGGTGGATCGACTGCAGCAGCGGGCCGATCGCCAGCGACGGCTCGGCGCCGTAGCGGGTGACCAGCTCGCCCGCCTCCTGGGCGTGGAGCAGCGACTCCTCGGCCTGCTCGCGCAGCCACTTGACGATCGGGATGCGCTGATAGCCGAACACCATGAACGAGTAGTGCGTGTAGCGCACCACCCCGGCCAGCTCCAGCTCGAGGATGCGGTTGAGCGCGGCGACCACGGCCGCGGTGTCGGCGGGCTGCTGTTCTGACATGCTGTGGCTTCCTGCACCGGATTGGTGATGAGGCGGGATGCGGCGGCGGCCTTGACGGCACGGCCCGCCGCTTGCGGGCTTGTCGAGGCAAAGTGCGGCCGGCGCGTACCAACGCAGTGCCGGCGCCATGGACTGCTATTCCGCCGCCACGGCCATGACGCCGTGGTCCGGCGCCGGCGCCCCTTCGGCCATGGCGCCGCGATCCGGCGCCCCTTCGGCCATGGCGCCGCGATCCGGCGCCCCTTCGGCCATGGCGCCGCGATCCGGCGCCGCTCCGGCCAGGCGCAGCAGGCAAAGGACCCGCGGCACGCACTTGCCGCACTGCGGCCGGCAGCCGAGCCGGCGATAGACGTCGGCAACGGTCTCGGCGTCGGCGACGGCGGCACAGAGGGAACGGTCATTGATACCGTTGCAGATGCATACGTACATGGCGGATGCTTGCCGTCAGGGTCGGGCGAGACTGGGGCAAAGGCGAATGATTGTCAATTGCGGTCGCAACGACGACGATGGCGCCGACAGCATCGGTGCCGGCGACGACCCGGAACGGACCTATGCCGACCGGATGGCCCGCCACCGCGCCGCCCGGGAGCGCATGGCCGCCGAGCGCACCGGCGACAAGGGCCTGATCATCGTCAACACCGGCGCCGGCAAGGGCAAATCCACCGCCGCCTTCGGCATGGTGCTGCGGGCGCTGGGGCACGGCTTCCGCGTCGCCGTCGTACAGTTCAGCAAGGGCACCCGGCCCAGCGGCGAGCGCGCCGCCCTGGCCCGCTTCGGCGATCAGGTCGCCCTGGTCACCGCCGGCGAGGGGTTCACCTGGGAGACCGCCGATCGCGGCCGCGACGCCGCCGCCGCCCGCGCCGGCTGGAACCGTGCCGAAGCGTTCCTGGCCGACCCCGGCTTCAGCCTCGTCGTGCTGGACGAGATCAACGTCGTGCTGCGCCACGGCCAACTGCCGGTCGCCCAGGTGCTGGCGGCGCTGGCGGCCCGCCCGCCGGGCATGCACGTCGTCCTGACCGGCCGCAACGCCCCGCCCCAGGTCATCGCTCGCGCCGACCTGGTCACCGAGATGACCCTGGTCAAGCACCCCTTCCGCGCCGGCGTGAAGGCGCAGCCGGGGATCGAGTATTGACGAACCGGCATTCTCGGCAGCAGTCGGCTTTCAAGAGTCCCCCTTCCCCGGCCCTCCCCAGCAAGGAGGAGGGGATTTCTGCCTGGCGGCAAGGAACAACCCACGATGGCCAACGGCCCCGACCCTTTGCTGCGTTACCCGCTGCCGGACCAGCCGTCGATGGTGTTCCTGAAGGCGGTGGTCACCAGCCCGCAGATCGAGGTCGGCGAC
>CAZGMC010000024.1:0-43357 GCA_964526565.1 uncultured Mycobacteriaceae bacterium | reverse complement strand
GTCCGGGCGAGTGGGAAGGAAGGGATGCGGGTTCTCGTCTACAACGAGCTGGTTCCCGAGCGGATTCCGAATTTCGACAAGGTCGTCGGCGCCCTTGGCGAGGGGGATTTCGCTCGGGCCGACGTGCGCAAGGTCACCGACACCCTCTACCGCGCCCGCCTGAACAAGAGCGACCGGCTGCTGTTCGCGCTGTACCGGGTCCGGGACGAGACCTGCTGTCTGATCCTGGAGCACATCCGCAACCACGCCTACGAGAAGTCCCGTTTCCTCGGCCGCGGCGCCGGGATCGACGAGGAGAAGATCCCCCGGATCGAGGCGGACGAGGCGACGCCGGCCGGCGACCTGCCGCTCCTGAATCCCGACAAGGGGCGCTTCAACATTCTCGACAAGATCCTGACCTTCGACGACGAGCAGGAGGCAATTCACGCGCTGTCGCCCCCGCTCATCATCATCGGCTCGGCGGGCAGCGGCAAGACGACGCTGACCCTGGAGAAAATGAAGCAGATGGTCGGCGACATGCTGTACGTCAGCCTGTCGCCCTATCTGGTCCGCAACGCCCGTGATCTGTACTACGCCCGCAACTACACCAACGAGGACCAGGAGATCGACTTCCTGTCCTTCCAGGAGTTCCTGGAAAGCATCCGCGTTCCGGCGGGCCGCGAGGTCACGCCCCGCGACTTCCAGGCCTGGTTCGCCCGCCAGCCGGCGGCGCGCCGCCTGCGCGACGCCCAGAAGGTGCTGGAGGAAATCCGGGGCGTCATCACCGGCCCGATCGGCAACGAGGGCTGGCTGAGCCGGGAGGACTATCTGGAGCTGGGCGTCCGGCAGTCGATCCTCAGCGAGACGGAGCGGCCGGAGGTCTACGACCTCTTCGAAAAATACCGCGCGTTTCTGGGGGAGGCGGGGCTGTACGACCCCAACATCGTCAGCCACGAGTACGTGGGGGGGTGACGCCGCGCTACGACTTCGTGGTGGTCTATGAAGTTCAGGACATCACGAACATTCAGCTCTATCTGATTCTGAAATCGCTCCGTACCGCCGGGGAATTCATCCTCACCGGCGATTCCAACCAGATCGTCCACCCCAACTTCTTCTCCTGGGCCCATGTCAAGTCCCTGTTCTTCGAGGAGCGGGGGCTCACCGGCGCGGCCGACGGGGAGATCGTGCGCATCCTGCGCACCAACTACCGCAACACCCCGACCGTCACCGCGCTGGCCAACCGCATCCTGAAGCTCAAGCACGCCCGGTTCGGGTCGGTCGACCGGGAGAGCAACTATCTGGTGCGCAGCGTGGCGCGCGAGCCGGGGCACCTGCAGGTGCTGCCCCATGCGCCGGAGGTCCTGGGCGAGCTGGACGAGCGCACCCGCCGGTCGACGCGGGTGGCGGTGCTGGTGCTGCATCCCGACCAGAAGGCGGCGGCGCGGCGCTGGTTCAACACCCCGCTGGTGTTCTCCATCCAGGAAGCCAAGGGCCCTGACGCCGCTCATGGCCGCGGCGCGGGTCGGCAACGGGCCGCTCGCGCGAACCCTGCGCGAACGCGGCGCCGACCCCACG
This sequence comes from uncultured Mycobacteriaceae bacterium, assembly GCA_964526565.1. Lineage (GTDB taxonomy): Bacteria > Pseudomonadota > Alphaproteobacteria > DSM-16000 > Inquilinaceae > CAZGMC01. The sequence continues at coordinate 41,803 of CAZGMC010000024.1, read as the reverse complement.
GTGACCGCCAACCATGGCTTCACCGCCGTGGAGTTCGCCCTGCAGCGCGCCTTCACCGACGAGCGCTTCGCCCGCCAGAAACTGCCCGAACTGTACGACGTCCTGGCGCCCGCCAGCATCGATGTCCAGGCCCGCGGGCGGCTGGTCAAGCTCGACCGCCATCTGATGGAATACGTCCTGCTGCGCATCATGGGGGCGCTGTTCTATCGGCGCCTGGGGCCCTGGCTCGCGCCGCCCTTCGGAGAGAGCATGGGCTTCACGGCGCAGGCCCTGGCCGAGATCGTGGCCGTCCTGCCGGACGAGGTGCTGCCGGAGCGCCGCAAGCGGCGGGCCTACATCTCCAGCATCCTGTCGAAGAACGAGGTTGACGGGAACGCCCCCTACAATCGCCACCTGTTCCGACGGTTCCGGCACGGGCACTACATCGTCGATCCCGACCTCAGGATCCGCGCCGGGTCCGACTGGGTCCCCTACTACCGGCTGTACCGGCCCGAGGCCTGGGGGCCGGAGTTTCCCAGGGACCAAGTCGCGCGGTCCAGACTGTTCAGCGACGCCGATATCAAGGCGTTTCGAAGCAGGGACTTGGAGGTGCGCATGCAGCGGCTGGCCGCCTTCCGCAGCAAGGTCCTCGGTCTCGATCCGGAAGCCTGACCCGACATGAACAGTGGGCGCCGGACATAAGGGGAACGCTTGTACCGTGGGCAAGACCCCGGGCAAATGGGGGTTGCCTGGGTTGAGGACGGGCACGATGGCCTCGGTGTTGAAAATCATGGCCGGGAAACAAGGACACTGTCCCCGCACCCCTCAATATTTCGGTTGAGGCTTCGTAAACCCCTGGCCGGTTATCCTGCGCGCAGGCGTCACCGAACGGGGGAGGGCGGACCACCATGCACGTCGCGAGGGCCTGCGCTGTTGCCGTGGGGTTTGCGCTGAGCCTGGCTGCCGGGCGGGCCGGAGCCGGGTGGGAGGTGCATGAGCGGGCGCTCGCCGACGGCGACGGGCTGGCGGTGGCGGCGGAGGTCTTTGCCGCCAGCGGCGAGGCGCGGGTCAGCGTCGGCTGCCGGCCGGACGGGATGCGCTTCGTCGCGCTGGACTATGTCGGCTACCGGACCGGGGCGGATGCCCTGCGCGTGCTGTACCGCGTCGACTCGCGCAACGCCATCGGCGCGCTGTGGCCGACCGCCGAGCATTCGGTCCTGCGCATCTACAACAGCGACCCGGTCTACGTCGCCGAGTTCGCCCGCCGCACCATGGCTGGCTGGCGCCTGAGCCTGGATGTCGAGCTGCTGCCGGAGCTGGAGTTCTCGCTGCGCGGCTCGCACCGCGCCATCTCCGCGGCCCTGGCCCGCTGCCGGGAGATCAACGATGCGCCTCCCGAGGAAGAGGGCGAGGACGGCGAGGAGGACGGCAATGCGGCTGCCGGCGCCGCCGCACCGCCCGCCGACAGCACCGCCGCACCGCCCGCCGACGGCGGTGACGTGGCCGCCACCGAGCCGCTCAGCCTGCCGTACTGATACAGCGTCCCTGATGCAGTGCCGTCAGTCCAGCACGGCGTAGCCGCGGCCGGCCAGGCAGTTGCGGACCACCTGGTTCTGGCGCGCCTGGGCCTCGCCATAGCCGCCGACGCCGCCGCCCAGGCCGCCGACCGAGGCGCCGATCGCCGCGCCCTCGCCGACATTGCCGCCGAACGAGCCGACGATGGCGCCGAAGGCGGCGGCGACCAGCGCGCCCAGCACCGCGCCCTCCATGGTGTTGCGCACCTCGTCGATCTGCGCGGCATAGCGCCGGCACTCCCACAGGTCGCGCTCATAGCGCGCTTCGTCGAAGCCGGGCTGGCGCGAATCGACGATCGGCGTGTAGGTGCTGCATGCGGTCACCGCCACGGCGGCGGCCACGGCGAGGGTCGGAACACGGCGTCCGCGGCGCATGGCTCCCCCGGCCTCGTTCATCGTTCGATTCGGTGACTCTATTGCAGCAGAGGGTCAGCGCTGAATGCGGCACCAGTGCGGCGGCCGGTGCCCATGCGACCAGGCGGCACGCCCCGCCGCCCCGAGGTCAAAGTCTGGGGCCTCAGCCCAGCCAGCCGGTCAGCCGCCACCAGCCGTAGTTGAGCGGCACCAGCACCACCACGGTCACCGCCGCCAGCGCCAAGGTCAGCCGCGCCCCGTCGCGCAGCCGCACCCCGGCCAGCGCCATGCCCACCACCAGCGGCGGCAGCTCGTAGGGCAGGACGATGGTCGAGAACGCCACCACCTGGGTCATCAGCACCGTCTCCAGCGGCCAGCCGGTCGCCGCCGCCAGGTCGCCGGCCAGCGGCGTCAGCACCGCCGGGATGCCCGGCACCGCCGTGACCAGGCCCAGCCCGGTGCCGAGCCCGACCAGGCTGGCATGGTTGACGGCGTCGGCTCCGGGGGCCAGCGGCAGCCAACCGATCAACCCGCCGGCCAGCGCCGCGCCCAGGCCGCTGGCATTGATCACCGCGGCGACGCCCAGGATGGCGGCGACGTAGAACAGCGGCGCCAGGTTGACCCGGCTGCCCAGTTCGCCGGCCGGCACCAGCGCCACCCCCGGCAGCAGGCAGATCCAGGCCGCGCCCAGGCCGATCCAGGCCGGCGAGATGCCGTGCAGGAAGTCCGTCGCCCACAGCGCCAGCGTCATCAGCAGCAGCGTCGCCAGCCGCCGCGCGTCGGGCGTCAGGGCCGGCGCTGCGGCGGTGTCGGGCGGGTGCGCCGGGTGGTCGGCGAACAGCCAACAGACCACCGCCACCAGCGCCATGCCCTTGAGCACGCCCAGCACGGGGAAGTGCAGCAGCAGGTACGGCCCGTACTGCAGGTGCACGCCGTGCACCGTCTCGGCGGCGCCGGCCAGCACCATGTTGGCGACGTTGGCTGGCAGGATCGCCGCGCAGACCACATAGGTGCCCAGGATGGCGGCCAGCGCCATGCCGGTCCGCCCGCGTGAGCCCGCCGGGAAGCCGAGCCGGTCGGCCAGGGCCAGGACGATCGGCGTCAGCAGCGCCACCCGCCCCATGGTCGACGGCAGCACGAAGCCCAGCCCGCCGGCCAGCGCCACGATGCCGGCGATCAGCCCCGGATAGGACCGCGGCAGGCGCGCCGTCAGCCAGCCGGCCAGCGCCTCGCCCAGACCGGTGCGCGTCACCGCCCGCGCCAGCACCAGTCCGCCGAACACCAGCCACACCGCCGCCGCCGCGAACCCGGAGAACACCACGTCACCGCCGGCCACGCCGAGCAGCATGGCCAGCAGGAAGAAACCCAGCGCCGTGACCGACTCCGGCAGCGCCCCGGTCGCCCACAGCCCGATCGTCGCCACCACCAGCGCCGCCGCCGGCGCCAGGCCGGCCGCGGACCCGGTCGCGGCCATGGCGATGCCCACCGTTGCCGCCCCGGCCAGCACGGCCAGCGCCGACCACGGGACCGGCCACGGGACCGGCCACGGGACCGGCCACGGGACCGGCCATCGGGGGCGCGGCGCCGCGTCGGCGGGTCGCTCGACCTGTTCGGGTGCCATCGGGGATTGCCGTCGGACCAGGGGGTGCGCCCGACAGTGTCGCACAAAACGCCGCGTCTGTACGCCCCACGAAAATTGACAGGAATCGGGCCGGCGCCGTACCATGAAAGTGCCTGCTGGTTCCCCGCCGTCGGCCGGCGGGGCCAAGAGGGAACGCGGTGCGGCCCATGGGACCATCTCCCTGCGGGCCAAGGCCGCGGCTGCCCCCGCAACTGTAAGCGGTGAGCCGCTCTCCACGCGACGCCACTGGTGTACGCACTGCCGACCGGGAAGGCTGGAGAGACGGCGTTGATCCGCGAGCCAGGAGACCTGCCAGCACGGCATCGACGGTCCTGATCCGGGCGGGGTGCACCGGGTGGGAGACGACCATCCGGCCGCCTCCGCTCAACGGCGCCTCCCCTTGCGTCCAAAGGGGGGTATCTCAATGCATATCATGGAGGGCTTCCTGCCGCCGGCACACGCCGCGGCCTGGGGAGCCGTTTCGGCACCGTTCGTCATCTACGGCGTGCGGCGCGTGTCGCGCGTCATGCGTGAGCACCCCGAGGCCAAGCTGCTGCTGGCCGCGTCGGGCGCGTTCGCCTTTGTCTTGTCGGCGCTGAAGCTGCCGTCGGTGACCGGGAGCTGCTCCCATCCCACCGGCGTGGGGCTGGGAGCGATCCTGTTCGGGCCGTCGGTGATGGCGGTGCTGGGCACCATCGTGCTGCTGTTCCAGGCCCTGCTGCTGGCCCATGGCGGGCTGACGACGCTCGGCGCCAACGTGTTCTCGATGGCGATCGTGGGTCCCTGGGTGGCGTACGCGCTGTTCCGCGGCGGCCGCAGCCTGGGCCTGCCGCTGTCGGTCAGCGTGTTCCTGGGGGCGACGCTGGGCAACCTGGCGACGTACGTGACCACCTCGGTCCAGCTCGGCCTGGCGTTCCCCGACCCGGCCAGCGGCATCGCCGGCGCGATCGCCAAGTTCGCCGGCATCTTCGCACTGACCCAGGTGCCGCTGGCCATCGTTGAGGGCATTCTCACAGTCATCGTCGTCAACGTCCTGATGCAGTACAGCCGGGACGAGCTGCGCGCCGTACGCTTCGCGCCTCGGGAGGCGAACTGATGTCCAGAAACGTGATCCTGCTTCTGCTGGCCGCCGCCCTGGTCGCCGCGCCATTGCTGCTGCCGGTGGCCGAGGGCCTGGAGGAGCCGTTCGCCGGCGCCGACGGCCAGGCCGAAGGCGTGATCGCCGAGCTCGCCCCGAACTACGAGCCGTGGGCCGCCGCGCTGTGGGAGCCGCCGAGCGGCGAGATCGAAAGCCTGCTGTTCTCGCTCCAGGCGGCTCTCGGGGCCGGGCTGATCGGCTACTACATCGGCCTGCGCAAGGGCCGTGCGACGCCGTCCCGTGACCGCGCCTAGATGTTCGCCATCGACCGCAACGCCTGGACCAACCGCTGGAGCCGCCGCCACCCGCTGGAGAAGCTGACACTGGCGCTGGGCATGCTGGCGTTGGCCGTGACCCTGCCGCCGCTGACCACCGGGCCGCTGGTGCTGACGGTGATGGCGGCGGCGGCGATCCTCGGTGCCGGCGTGCCAGGGCGTGACTTCGCGGCGGTGCTGGCTCTGCCGGTCGCCTTCCTGCTGCCGTCGCTGCTGCTGATCGCCCTGGCCATCGACCTGGATGACGGAATCCGGGTCGGCCTGTCGGCGGCGGCGGCGCGCCAGGCGGCGGACGTGGGGGCGCGGTCGGTGGCGGCGATGTCCTGCCTGGCCTTCCTGGTGCTGACGACGCCGGTGACCGACGTGCTGGCCGTGCTGCGCCGCGCCGGCCTGCCCGCGCCGGTGGTCGAGCTCATGTTCCTGATCTACCGTCTGGTGTTCGTGTTCGTCGAGCGGGGCGTGGCGGCGCGGCGCGCCCAGGCGGCGCGACTCGGCTATGCCACGCCGCGGCGGAGCGTGCGCTCGCTGGGCCACCTCGCCGCCGGGCTGTTCCAGCGCGCCCTGGCGCGCGGCCGGCGCCTGGAGATCGGGCTGGCGGCGCGCGGCCACAGCGACGACCTGCGCGTGCTGCCCCCGGACTGGATCATGGCGCCGCTCGACTATGCATACGTCGCCATGGCGCTGGCGGCGGTGGCCGCGGCGGGCCTCGCCCTGCACGGACTGACGGCGTGACGGCGCCGCTCCTGGAGGTCGAGGGGCTGGAATATGCCTATCCGGGCGGCATTCCGGCGCTGGCGGACGTCAGCTTCGCCGTCGGCCGCGGCAGCCGGCTGGCCATCCTGGGCGCCAACGGCAGCGGCAAGACGACCCTGCTGCTGCACCTCAACGGCACGCTCAAGCCGCACCGCGGCACGATCCGCCTGGGCGGCGAGGCCGCCCGCCACGACCGCCGCGGCCTGACGGCGTGGCGGCGCCGCGTCGGCCTGGTGCTGCAGGACCCCGACGACCAACTGTTCGCGGCGACGGTGGCGCAGGACGTGTCGTTCGGCCCGCTCAATGCCGGCCTGTCCGAGGTCGGGGCGCGGGCGCGGGTGGCCGAGGCACTGGCCGCCATGGGCATCGCCGAGCTGGCCGACCGGCCCACCCACATGCTCAGCTTCGGCCAGAAGCACCGCGTCGCCATCACCGGCATCCTGGCCATGCGGCCCGAGGTGCTGCTGCTCGACGAGTTGACCGCCGGCCTGGACGCCCGTGGCGTCGCCCGCCTGCTCGCCACCCTGGACGGCCTGCACGCCACCGGCACGACGCTGATCGTCTCCACCCACGACGTCGACCTGGCCTATGCCTGGGCCGACGACGTGGCGGTGCTGGACGGCGGCCGGCTGCTGCGCCACGGCCCGGCCGCGGCCGTGCTGGCCGACCGCGAGCTGCTGGCCGCGGCGCGCCTGCCCGCGCCGTTCGTCCACGACCTGTGGCAGTCGCTGCGCCGGGCCGGCACCGTCGACCCCGGCGCCGCCACGCCCCGCAGCCGCGATGCCCTGCTCGCCCTGATCGCCGCCGCCCAACCGGGCCGCAAAGAACAACAGTGACAGTTTGAACAACGGTGACAGTTTACTCTATTCCTTACAGATCAGCGAACCGTCACCGTTTTCAGATCGTCGCGCAGGGGTCGTTCTTGTTGCTTATTCTTCTATTTTTGCCTAGGCATGGCATCCCGCGCACACGCTCAGGGAGGGTGCCATGCCTGACGCGCACGGCGTTGATGTCTCGCAGTACCAGGACCAGGTCGACTGGCCGGCGGTGGCTCAGTCGGGCAAGCAGTTCTGCTACATCCGCTCGTCGTTCAGCCGGACCCGCGACTCGCGGATCACCGAGAACTGGCAGGGCGCCAAGGCGGCCGGGCTGCTGCGCGGCGCCTACCACTTCTTCCGGTTCGGCGTCTCCGTGTCGGAGCAGGTCGACCTGTTCATGAGCATTTTCAGCGGCGGCGACATGGCCTACCCGGCCGACGACCTGCCGCCGGCCCTGGACCTGGAGTGGGACCAGTACGGCACCGATCCGGACACGCCCGAGCGGCAGCAGCAGTACATCGCCGATGCGCGCAGCTGGCTCGACCAGGTGGGCCGCGCGGTCGGCAAGACCGCCATGATCTACTCCGGCCGGTCCTACTGGCTGCAGATCGGCAATCCCGGCGACGTCTCGCAGTATCCGCTGTGGGTGGCCGAGTACGGCGTGCACAGCCCGGCCCTGCCGAGCCCCTGGCCGAGCTACCAGATCTGGCAGTACAGCGGCAGCGGCCGCTGCAACGGCATCAGCACGGCCGTCGACCTGGACATCTTCAACGGTGACGAAAACCGGTTGCGCGCCTTCGCGACCGGGCGCTAGCGGCCGTCTGCGCCCGATTGCAGGTCCAATTTCAGGATGGAACGCGCGGGGGCCGGAGTCGCAGCGGCTCCGGCCCCAAGGGTCCGGTCACCCGCCGATGTGCTCGGGCATGGGCTGGACGGCCGTGGTGCCGAGGCCGTAGACGTCGGGATGGGCGGCCATCTCGCCGTCGGCGCCGGGGAAGGACGTGAAATAGCCCAGGTAGACAGGGATCGGATCGACCGGCTCATCGTACGTGTAGCCGCGATTGACCCGGTCGTGCACCGCCTCCGGCTCGACACCAAGGATCCAGGCAGCCAACTCGTCCCAGCGCTCGACCCGGACGCAGCCGTGCGACAGCGCGCGCTGGTCGCGGCCGAACAGGCTGCGGTTGTTGGTGTCGTGCATGTGGATGTATTCATTGTTGTCCAGCAGCATCACCAGCAGGCCGAACGGGTTGTTCGGTCCGGGCGGCGCGTAGTAGCCCGGCGGGTACTCGCCACGCTGGATCATCTCGGGCGACGGCGCCCATGGCGGCCGGTAACGCACCGCCTCCACTTCCGTCCACATGACCGGTGTCTGCAGCCGCGGCGTGCCGACGATGACCCGGCTGCGCAGCACCGGCTCGCCGTCCTCGAAGGCGATCAATTCGTAGGCCGGGATGTTGACCAGGATGACCTTGCCCTCCTCCGGCACCTGGAAGTCAACCCCGAGCCGGTCGAGCGTGTCCTGATAGGTCGGCGGCGCGGGCGGCGGGGCCGGCTCGGCCGGCGTCCTGTCCACCACCTGTTGCGTAGACGCGGTGGCGCAGGCGCCGAGGCCGAGCAGCAACAGGGCTGCAACCAGTTTGCGCATTCCCCTCGCCTCCTTTTTTCGGTTGATGGGATCAGCCTCTACTCAGATATTGAGAGGTTCAGCCTGCCGTCAACGCGGCGGAGCTGCGACTTCCGGATGAGGCCGCGCCTTGCGCCTTGGTGCTGCTTTGCAACGATCGGCGCGTGAGGCGACGAGACGCAGGCCTCCCGGGCCACCGCCGCCTTTGACCAACGCCTTGAGGCTGTGTCGGTTCCGCGGCCTGCCCCCGGATGGCGGCGGGCGCTTATTGAAGTGTGCGCCCACTCGACACAAATGGCTGGCAGGGATTCTCACCGCCACGACTTACGGATCGTCGGAAGCTTTGGGCGGTGCCCAGGGCCGAGTTCCGGGAGTCGCAGTCCAAGACCAAGTGCAGAGGGTTTTTCAGGCCTGGACACCCGACAAGAAGCAGGGATGTAAGCCATGGACAGCAAGAGTGCGGAATGGTCTGTAGAAGAAGCTGCGGTGCATCTGCCTGAGGTCGTTCGCCTGGCGCTTCAAAGCCCGCAGCGAATTAACGTTGAAGACGACCGCGCTGTCGTTATGATATCTGCCGCGGAGTATGACCGGCTGGCTTCCAGGACACGCGATCAGGTATCGCTGGTGTCTTTCCTGGCTGCCGCTCCACTGGCAGACCTTGATTTGGATCGGTCCACAGATTTATCGCGGAGCGATGATCCGTGAACGGATTTTTATTGGATACCAATGTGATTTCCGAACCCGGACGGGCCAAGCCTGATGCGAAAGTTCTGAGGTGGCTTGATGCACAAACCGAGCACACACTGTTCTTAAGTGCTTTTACGTTTGCCGAGATCCGAAAAGGGATTGCAAAACTTGGCGCATTCGACCGTCGGGAACAACTGGAGCGATGGATGGCCGAGCTCCGCTTGCGATTTTCGGGAAGGATCCTGCCGGTGGAGGAGGCAGTCCTGGATCATTGGGGAGTTCTTACCGGTACCGCGGAGGCACGCGGCACCAAGCTGCCAGGGATTGACGCGCTTTTCGCTGCCACGGCACTCTGCCATGACCTTACTCTTGTCACGCGGAACACAAAGGATATGGCAGCGACTGGGGTACCGCTGTTCAATCCATGGATGCCATGATTGATCATGACAGCATTCAAATAAGACCGAGAGGCAATCTTGAACCGCCAGGTCGCAATTGAAAGTCTAACGGCATATGTCGATTCCTTGCGCCGCGAGGGTGTGGCAGCGCTCTATCTCTTCGGTTCGACAGCGCGAGGCGATTCGCGTGTTCTGATGGCGGCCCGGTCCGCCTAGTCCTCCCGCCACCTTGGATTGCGCTTCTCCAGGAACGCGGCCAGGCCCTCTTGGGCCTCGGGCGTGGTGCGGGCGGCGGCGATGCGGCGGAGGGTGTCGTCGTCGGCCGGCCCGGCGGCACGGCCCGACAGGGTGCGGATCAGGGCCTTGGCGCCGGCCTGGGCCTCCGGCCCGCCCTCGGCCAGGCGGGTCAGCACGGCCGCCCCCGCCGCCGCCAGCATGTGGCCGGGCACCACCTCGTGGACCAGGCCGAGGCGCCGGGCCTCCAGCGCACTGATCCGCTCGCCGGTCAGCAGACAGCGGCGCGCCGCGCGGCTGCCGATCGCCGCGACCACGTACGGCGCGGTCACCGCCGGCACCAGGCCGAGCTTCACCGCCGACACGCTGAACGCTGCCTGGTCGGCGGCAATGGCGATGTCACAGCACGCGACCAGGGCGACGCCGCCGCCGAACGCCGCACCGTGGACCAGCGCCAGCGTCGGCTTGGGCAGGGTGTCCAGCGTGTCGAGCAGGCCGGTCAGGGCGCGCGCCTCGGCCAGGGCCTCCGCCCCGGGCGCCCCGGGCGCCCCGGGCGCCCCGGTCGCCTCGGTCACCCCGGGCGCCCCGGGCGCCCCGGTCGCCTCGGTCGCCTCGGGCGCCTCGGTCGCCTCGGTCGCCTCGGCGAGGCGCCGCATGCGGGCGATGTCGGCCCCGGCCGAGAAACTCTCCCCGTTGGCGCGCAGCACCACGGCCCGCACGGCCGGCGTGTCGCCCAGCATGCGCAGGGCGCCGGTCAGGCCGGCGATCAGCCGGTCGTCGAGGGCGTTGTGCGCCTCCGGCCGGTTCAGGGTGACCGTGGCGACCGGCCCGTCGATGGCGGTCAGGACGGCGAGATCGCTCATGGGCACCTGCCTCCAGGCCCGGCGCGAGCGCCGCCGGGGTCACGCAGCCGGGGTCACGCAGCCGGGGTCACGCAGCCTCGGCCATGTCCGGCTGGAAATAGGCCGCCGTCAACGCGGCGGTGAGCGTGACGAACTGGCGCTGCAGGTCGTCCAGGAACTCGTGAAGCCCGTCTGCCACGATCGTGTCGATGGTCGTCTCCAGCATCCGGTGCAGGCGGTGGAGCGACGCCTCCACACGCGCGTCGGCCGGCACGCCGAAATCGCGCGCCAGATGGCCAAGCCGCTCCTCCAGGTGCTGCACGCAGGGCAGCACGGCGCGCGGGAACGCCGTCTCGAACAGCAGGAAGGCGGCCACCGCCGTCGGCGCGATGCCGCGCGGATAGACGCGGCGGAAGGCGTGATAGGCGCCGGCCGTGCGCAGCAGCGAGTGCCACTGGTTGACGTCGATCTGCGAGCCGACCTCGCGCAGCGACGGCAGCAGCAGGTGGTACTTGATGTCGAGCAGCCGCGTCGTCTGGTCGGCGCGCTCCAGATGGCGCCCCACCTGATAGACATACCAGCCCGGCCCGCGGAACAGCGTGCCGTCGGCAATGCCCATGTGCGTCTGGCAGTTGCTGCGGATCATGGCGCACACGTGCGACAGGTTCGCCCCGGCGATGTTGGCCGATCGCAGCGCCGCCAGCTCGCCCTGGAACACGTTGATGTGGCTCCACAACTCCGTGGAGATCAGCGCCCGCAGCGAGCGCGCGTTCTCCCGCGCCGCCTTGATGGCGCTGATCACCGACGAGGGATTGCCCGTATCGGTCAGGTAGAAGCGCTTGACGGCCTGGGTGCCGCCTTCGGGGTAGGCCTCGCGGAAGCGACTTTCGTCGGCATTGATCTGGACGATGGGCATCCAGCTCAAGGCGCCGCTCGAGTCGTGGCCGAACGTCTGGGTGACGTCGAGCATGCGGGCGATGTTCTCGGCCCGCTCCACATAGCGGGCCATCCAGAAGAACGCCTCGGCATGGCGGCAAAGCAAGGGCGTGCTGACCATGGCATCCGGTCTCCGGTCAGGCGGGTGCGGGCGGCGGAACGGCGGTGCCGGCGGGTCTCATGCCAGCACCCAGGTGTCCTTGGACCCGCCGCCCTGGCTGGAGTTGACGATCAGCGAGCCGCGGCGCAGGGCCACCCGCGTCAGCCCGCCCGGCAGCACCCAGGTCGACCGGCCGGTCACCGCGAAAGGGCGCAGGTCGACGTGGCGCGGGCCGATGCCGGAGCGGGTCAGCGTCGGCAGCACCGACAGCTTGACCACGGGCTGGCTGATGTAGTTGTCGGGCCGCTTCTTCAGCCGCTCGCGGAAGGCGGCGCGTTCCGCCCTGGTCGTCTTCGGCCCCATCAGGATGCCGTAGCCGCCCGATTCGCCCACCGGCTTGACGACCAGTTCGGCCAGGTGGTCCAGCGTGTAGCGCAGCGCCTCTGGCTCGCGGCAGATGTGGGTCTCGACATTGTCCAGGATCGGGTCCTGGTCCAGGTAGTAGCGGATCATCCGCGGCATGTATGCGTACACCGCCTTGTCGTCGGCGACGCCGGTGCCGACGGCATTGGCGATGGCGACATTGCCCTTGCGCCAGGCGCGCATCAGCCCGGGCACGCCCAGCAGGCTGTCGGGCCGGAACACCTCAGGGTCAAGGAACTGGTCGTCGACGCGCCGGTAGATGGCGTGGACCGGTTCCAGCCCGCACAGCGTACGCATGAACACGCGGTCGTCCTCGACGACCAGGTCGCGGCCCTCGACCAGCGGCACGCCCATCTCACGCGCCAGGAAGACGTGCTCGAAATAGGCGGAGTTGTAGATGCCCGGCGACAGCAGCACGACCTGCGGTTCGTCGACGCCATCGGGGGCGATGTCGAGCATCGCCTGGTCCAGGCGGAAGCCGTAGTCCTCCACCGGGCGGACCGCAATGTCGCTCATCCATTCCGGGAACGTGCGCAGCATCATGCGCCGGTTCTCTACGACATACGACACGCCCGAGGGGGTGCGCGCGTTGTCCTCCAGCACCAGGAACCGGCCGGCATCGTCGCGCACGATGTCAATGCCGGCGATGTGGGCGTAGGTGCCGTGCCTGACGTCGAAGCCGGCCATCTCCGGCCGGTAGTTCGCATTGCCCAGCACCAGGTCGCGCGGCACGACCCCGTCGTTCAGGATGTGCTGGTCGTGGTACACATCCCAAAGGAACTGGTTGATGGCGGCGACGCGCTGGATCACGCCGGCTTCGATGGTCGCCCACTCGTCGCGCAGCAGCACGCGCGGGATGACGTCGAACGGCAGCACCCGGTCGATGGCATCCTTTTCGGAGTAGACCGTGAAAGTGACCCCCAGATTGTACAGGTCGGTATCGACCTGGCGCGACCGGCGGCGCAGATCCTTCAGGTCCACGGCGTTCAGGCGCTGCTGGATGAGACCGATGTCCGGCGCGCTGTCGGCCCGCAACGGCGACAGCTCGCAGAAGAATCCGTCCGGCTCGAAGCCGTCCAGCAAACCCCGGACTGGCGACGGCACCGCGTCGTCACGCACGGCCTGCATCGTCATCGGCGAACTCCCTCCCCTCAGCCGGCGTTGTCGCCGGTTCCGGACACAGGATCGAGAGACAGGCGATCGCCGTCTGGTGCTCCCCAGGATCGTTGTAGCGTCATTTTTGACGGGGAGATTAACGCCAGTTCTCCGATGGTGCGACGGGAATCTTCCGACCCCCGATCGCCGCCGGGCCGCGGCGGCGGCACCCGCGGGCCTGCCCATCGGCCATCGGTCCTCGCCATGGTGAAGCACGTCGGACTGACGCACCGTACGACCTACCGGTACGACCGGCCGGTGGCGCTGGGCCCGCACATCCTGCGGCTGCGGCCGGCGCCCCACTGCCGCAGCCGTGTCCTGGCCTACGCGCTGAACGTCGAGCCGCGCGGCCACCTGCTGTACTGGCAGCAGGACCCGCACGGCAACCACCTGGCGCGTCTCGTGTTCCAGGAACCGGCGCAGGCGCTGGAGGTCGCGGTCGACCTGCTCGTCGACATGACGGTGATCAACCCGTTCGACTTCCTGGTCGAGCCCCATGCCGCGGCGTTCCCGTTCGCCTATGAAGACTGGCTGCAAAAGGAGCTGCAGCCCTTCCTGAACCGCCCGCCGGCCGGGCCGCACCTGGCCGCCTGGCTGGCGACGGTGGACCGGGGGGCGGGCGAGACCGTGCCGCTGCTGGTCGAGCTGAACCGCCGCCTGCACATCGACCTGACCTATGGCGTGCGGCTGGAGCCGGGCATCCAGGACCCGGAGCAGACCCTCGCCCTGCAGTGCGGATCGTGCCGCGACAGCGCCTGGCTGCTGACCCTGGCCTGCCGCCACCTGGGCCTCGCGGCGCGATTCGTTTCCGGGTACCTGATCCAGCTCGTGCCGGACGAGGTGCCGCTCGAGGGGCCCGCCGGGGTTACTGTCGACAGCGCCGACCTGCACGCGTGGACCGAGGTCTACCTGCCCGGCGCCGGCTGGATCGGCTTCGATCCCACCTCGGGGCTGCTGGCCGGCGAGGGCCACATTCCCCTCGCCGCCACCCCCGACCCGCAGAGCGCCGCTGCCGTCAGCGGCACCAACGTGCCGGCCGGGGTCGACTTCTCGTTTGCCTTCGAGGTCCGGCGCATCGCCGAGACGCCGAGCACGGCCAGGCCGTACGAAGATGAGGCGTGGGCGTCGCTCGAGGCGTGCGGCCGGCGGATCGACGCCGCCCTCGCCGACGCCGGCTTGATCCTGCCCATGAGCACACGGCTGGTGTTCGTTCCAGGCGCGGAGGGTGCCCGGCCGGACCCCGCTGAGTCGGCCGCCGGTGAGTCGGCCGCCGCCGTCGCCGACACTGCGGCCAGCCCGGCGGCGGCGGCCGGGCCCGGTCCGGCGTCCGGCGCATGCACTGTCGACACGGCACCGGCAGCGGAGTGGCCGGCCCTGGCTGAGGCCCTGACCGCCGCCCATGCCGCCGCCCGCCAGGCGCGGCTGCGCGCCGAGTCGTTTCTCTCCGACGGCCGCGCCGTCCCGCCCGGACAGAGCCGCGTGGTTCTGGGCGGCCTCGCCCGGCCGGACCTGGTGTCCAGCCTCGTGGCCTGCTGGCACGACCATCCGTCCCTGTCATACCTGTTCGGTGGGCCGGTGGTGGGGCCGGCCGGGCCGGCGCCGCGCTGCGACGAACGAGAGGTCGAGGCACCGCACGAGCTGGCCCTGGCGCTGGCCCAGCTCGACGCTGCCGGAACAGAGGTCACACCGGATCTCGTCGAGGCGGTGCTGCGACCGATCCTGGTCGGAACCGACGGACGCGGCGAGTTTGGCTTCGAGGTACCGGCCGGTGCCGGGCCGCCCGTGCCTGGGATGCCCGTGCCTGGGATGCCCGTGCCTGGGATGCCCGGCACAGTTGTCCTGAACGCCTTCGGCATGGCGGCGCACCCGCGGCTGGCCCTGGCCCGGCTGCTGCTGGTGCGGGCCCTGGTCGCGCGGTGGGCACGGCTGCCGTACCGGCGGAGGCTGGTGCCATGGGGCCCGGCCCTGCACGACCGGTTCCTGCTGCCGCACTTCGCCTGGGCGGACCTGTGTGAGGTGCTGGACGACCTTGCCGAGGCCGGGACGGCCCTGGACCCGGACTGGTTCCGGCCGCATTTCGAGGCCCGCTTCCCCCTGTGCGGCACGGTAGAGCGCATGGGCATCCGGCTGGAGGTGCGGCAGGCGCTGGAGGCGTGGCCGGCCATGCCCGGACCGGCCGGTTCGGCCGGGCCGGCGGGTCCGGCGGGTCCGGCGGGTATCGTCCCCGACGTCGCCATGAACCGGTTGCAGGTGCTGGTGCGCGGCCCCGTTCAAGGCCGGTACGCGGTTCTCTGC
This sequence comes from uncultured Mycobacteriaceae bacterium, assembly GCA_964526565.1. Taxonomy (GTDB): domain Bacteria; phylum Pseudomonadota; class Alphaproteobacteria; order DSM-16000; family Inquilinaceae; genus CAZGMC01. Next base: position 26,594 of record CAZGMC010000024.1, on the reverse strand, counting down.
AACGGCCGGCGGCTGCCCTTGCATGGCACCGGCGCGCCGCTCGAGGCGATCGCCGGCGTCCGCTTCAAGGCGCGCCACGAACCGGGCGGGCGCCATCCCGGCCTGCCCGTCACCACCCGCCTGGTCTTCGAGGTGGTCGACCTGTGGTCGCAGCGTTCGGTCGGCGGCTGCACGCACCATGTCGGCCATCCGGCCGGCTATGGCTTTGCCGGGTCGCCGGTCAACGCCTGCGAGGCGGAGAGCCGGCGGCACTCCCGCTTCGCCGACACAGGGCACACGCCGGGCCGGGTCGCCCTTCCCGCGCTGGCGCCCGACAGCGGTGGCGCCGTCACGGTCGACCTGCGCGTCCCCGCCCCCGGCACCGCGTCCCCGGCCTCGCACCCGCGGCATCGCCCTGGGCAAGAGCCGTAGGAGTGGACGCACGGGCGTACCGGTGCGAACGGTCTTGCCACAGGAAGATCACGGCCGATCGACTTGCGGTGGCAAGCGACCTTTCATATATTTTTTTGGAGGTGCGACAAGTGAGACGGGGCGATGCGATGGCATACGAGCTTCAGTCCGGTATCGCACGCGGGCAGGACAGATCGCGACAGGCATTCAGTCTGCCCCGGCAGGATGCCGGGCCAGAGCCACGCTTCCCGGCCGGATGGAGCTTTCTGCTCCTGGGCGCGATCAGTCTGAGCCTGTGGATGCTGATCGGCAGCCTTCTGCACTGGCTCTTCTAGGCCGCGTCGGGCAGGGGCGTGGGGGTGCCGCGCTGGTTCGTGACGCCGAGGCAGGGGCGAAGCGGTACCCTGCCGCGCACGACAGCAAACAGGACAGGCAATTCGTCGGCCCGGCAGCGATACAGAAAGCGCCCCAGACCCGATGCATGGCCGTTCGCAGCCGTCACACGAAACCGCAGCACGGTATTCTGCACGCCGGGGATCCTTGACCGTCGCAAGATCGGGCGGCCGTAGACAACCGCAACCGCAGCGGCAATCGCCAGCATCAGCGGCGCGAGCAAAAGAATGGCAAACGCCGCAATAGGGATGTCTGCGGCACGTTTGGATGCATTGAAGTGGTTGTGGCCATCGACGCGATTCATCGACCTGTCTCCAGATGCCTTGAACACGATGTCGCAACATCGTCTGCTTATTCTTTGCGGATTATCACGATGCGCATATCATGGTCATCATATCAATTGGCATGCATCCGGACCCTGTGGCATGCACAGGGCCGGCGTGTTGTTCGTGCATCATGCAGCGCCGCTGCGGCGGAAATGCCTTGCCCGTCGGGCGCCGTTGCCCATATTTCATGATCGAAAACCGGTCATACCGGTCTGGCGTCGCCGGCAGGGCTTTGCTATAAGCGGGTCAGCGGCGTTGATGACGCCAGCCAGACATGATCCCCGGTAGCTCAGTTGGTAGAGCAGGCGGCTGTTAACCGCCTTGTCGCTGGTTCGAGTCCGGCCCGGGGAGCCATTCCATGAAAGACGGGTTGACTCCAGGGTTCGACCCGTTTGCCATACAAAAACCATACTCCGATTGCCCGTGTCCCCGCGGGTTCACCCAGCGGGATCGGCCGCCTGTTGGGACCGTGCGAAGAGAGCGGAGAGCAGCGCCGACACCACACGGCCGCGGCCGGGACGTCCACAGCGCGCACCCGCACCGTCAACGCGAGCGAAGCGACGCGGCCCAGTCCCGACGGCGTCGAGTCCGAAATGCCATGGACATGGCGTGCGGCGCCACTGGATTGCTTCGCTACGCTCGCAAGGACGTCGTGGCAATGCGTGCCCGTGCATTCAGGTACACCTCGCGCCTCCCCACGGTTTCACCCAGCGGGATCGGCCGGCACGGTCGGTGTGAACTCGCAATGACGGTTTTCCTTAAGGCTGAATCCTGTAATCACAAGTGTCATGGTTCGCGCGCCGGCGACTGGTTCGTTGCCCAGGGGCTGGCCTGACGTCAGCGATTGCCGCCATCAGGTCAATTGACAGGACCGCTGGCGTTATCAATGCAACACCCATCGCTGCATGCACCGCGACGCATGAGTGCAGCCGGTCGGGGGCTGCCGGTCGGGGGCTGCCGGTCGGGCGCTGCCGGTTGGCGGCAGCGTTCCGGACCTGAAACGGGCCCGTATCGAAGAGGGCCACGCAGAAGCCACAGCGGCCGCAGCGGCTGCAACGGCCGGCCGGGTGACCGACCCTAGGACGCGTCGACCAGCTCGCCCTCGTCTTCCTCCTCCTCGTCCTCGCGGCCGAGGGCGCGGGCCAGATCGACCAGGCGCTTGCGGACGTTGTCGTCGGTGATCCGGTAATAGGCCCGGACCAGCTCCAGAGTCTCCCGGCTGGTCATCTGGTCGGCGGCATCGGTCTCCGCCTGAGTGGGCTCGTGCACCGTCGACGGCAGTCCCTCGAAGAAATAGCTGATCGGAACGTCGAGTGTCTTGGTCAGCAGATGCAGCCGGCTGGCGCTGATGCGGTTGGCACCGCGCTCGTACTTCTGCACCTGCTGGAACGATACACCGAACGCCTGGGCCAGCTTCTCCTGACTCATGCCCAGCAGGGTGCGCCGCTGACGCAGGCGCATGCCGACATGCACATCCACCGGATCGGGCCCATCGGCGGCAATCGTCTTCCTCCGCCTCGTCTGCTGCGCGGTCATTTCGCCCATGCTCTTCAACTCCCTGAACGTCACCTGCTCATTCATATGAGCAGGTCCGGCCTCCCCCTCAACCGGATTGTGATACCCCAATCCTCACCGATCAAGGATCACGATCGAAACGGGCCCGGCCGGCATCGTTCCGGCGCGCCCAACCCGGACGACACGCGTACGGCATGCATCCGATACCATTATTCAGCCGCTTTTGTAATGACCGGCTCTACAACACGCAACTCGTCCATTAGTATATGGCAAAAGATCGCATGCCCGTTTTCGGTTCGCTGCAGCGGCGGCGGCGTCTCCTCGCACAGGCGGCCCAGCTTGCGCGGACAGCGCGTGTGGAACGGGCAGCCGCGCGGCGGGTCGAGCACGCTCGGCAGCGCCCCTTCCAGGATGATGCGCTTGCGGCGGAACCGCGTATCGGCGATCGGCACGGCAGCCAGCAGCGCCTCGGTGTAGGGGTGGTAAGGTGGCGCGAACACTTCCGCCGTCGTGCCCTGCTCCATGATGCGGCCCAGGTACATGACCACCACGCGGTCGGCCAGATAGCGCACCACGCCCAGGTCGTGGCTGATGAACAGCAGCGTCGTGTCGGACTGCCGCTGGATGTCCATCAGCAGTCCGGTGATCGCCGCCTGGACCGATACGTCCAGCGCCGACACCGGCTCGTCGGCGACGACCATGGCCGGGTTGCCGGCGAAGGCGCGGGCGATGCCGACGCGCTGCTTCTGCCCGCCGGACAGCTGGCGCGACCGACGCGTTATGAATGCCCGCGGCAGCTTGACCAGGTCGAGCAGGTGCAGCACCCGCTCCTCGATGCGCCGCGGGTCGCGCTCGGCGCCCAGCTTGCGCACAACCCGGCCGATCTGCCGGCCCACCGTCATGCTCGGGTTCAGCGTGTCGTTGGGGTTCTGAAAGACCATCTGCAGCGCCCCGACCTGCCGCGTCGAGCGCCGCTGCACCGGCCTGGTGGCGATGTCCTCGCCATTGAACACCAGCACGCCGTCGGTCGCCTGTTCCAGCCCCATCAGCACCTTGGCGAAGGTCGACTTGCCGCAGCCCGATTCGCCGACGATGGCCACCGTCTGCCGGGCCCGCGCCTGGAACGACAGGTCCTCGTTGGCCTTGACGTGGCGCACCGACCGGCCCGACACGATCGCCGTCAGAGAGCGGTCATACACGGGGTAGTACTTCTGCATGCCCTCGGCGGCGAGCACCACCTCGCCCGGCACCAGGGGCACGCGCGGCGCCACCTGGACCTGGTGCCCGGCCCAGTCGATCCCGTCCCAGCGCACGCAGCGGGCGCGGTGGCCGGGGCCGGTGCGCAGCATGGGGATGTCGCCGGTGTCGCACTGCCCGCCGCGGAAATGGTCGCAACGCGGGCCGAAATTGCACCCCGGCGGACGCTCGTGGGGCAGCGGCAGCTGGCCGCGGATCGGCATCAGCGGCCGCGTGTTCTTGTCCCGCCCCGGCACCGCCAGGCAGCCGAACAGGCCGCGGGTGTAGGGATGGCGCGGCTGTTCGAACACGTCGGCGATGGCCCCCTCCTCCACCGCCTCGCCGGAATACATGACGCAGACGCGGTCGCAGGTATCGAGGATCAGCCCCAGATTGTGGCTGATGTACAGCATCGACGTGCCGAAGCGCCGGCTGAGGCCGCCGATCAGCTCGACGATCCCGGCCTCCACCGTCACGTCCAGCGCCGTGGTCGGCTCGTCGAGCAGCAGCAGCGCCGGCCTGGACAGCAGCGCCATGGCGATGACAACGCGCTGCTGCTGGCCGCCGGAGATCTGGTGCGGATAGGCGGCCATGACCCGCTCCGCATCGGCCAGCTTGACGTCGGCCAGCATGTCCAGGGCACGGCCGTGGGCCTCGGCCTGGGAGCAGCCCGGCTCGTGGTAGAGCGGCACCTCCATGAGCTGGGCGCCGATCGTCATGCTCGGGTTCAGCGCCGCCATCGGCTCCTGGTAGACCATGGCGATCTGCGCGCCGCGCACCTGGCGCAGCTCCTCGTTCGACAGAGCCGCCATGTCGCGGCCGCGGAAGCGGATGGTGCCGCCGACGATGCGGCCGTTGGCGCCCAGGTGACGCATGATGCCCATGGCCACCGTCGACTTGCCGCAACCCGACTCGCCGACCAGCCCGACCGCCTCACCGCGGCGCACCGTCAGCGAGAAGTCCATGACCGCCGGGATCTCGCCGGCACGGGTGAAATAGGAGATGCGCAGGTTCTCGATGTCCAGGACCGGCGCGTCGTCCGGCGGGGCCTCGGGCGCGGCGGTCGCGGTCATCGCGTCAGTCCTTGAGCGAGATCTCGCGCAGGCCGTCGGCCAGCATGTTCAGGCCGAGCACCAGCGACGAGATGGCAATGCACGGGAACAGGGTGGAGTGCGGCGAGGTCAGGGCAACCCCACGATTCTCGGCGATCATGTTGCCCCAGTTCGGGTCCGGCGGCGGCAGGCCCAGCCCCAGGAACCCGAGCACACCGATCGTGATCGTCGTGTAGCCGAGCCGCAGGCAGGCGTCGACGATCAGCGGCCCGCGCGCATTGGGCAGGATCTCCACGAACATGATGTACCAGGCGCTCTCGCCGCGGGTCTGGGCGGCGGCAACGTAGTCGCGGTTGCGCAGGTCGAGCACCAGGCCGCGGACGATGCGCATGATCCCCGGCGCGCTGGCGAAGGTCACCGCCAGCACGATGTTAAGCGCCGAGCGGTCCATCACCGTGATGATGACCACGTAGAGCACCAGCACCGGGAAGGCCAGGATCAGGTCGGAGAGGCGGCTCAGCACGTCGTCGATCCAGCCGCGCCGGTAGCCGGCGACCAGCCCCATCAGGATGCCGATGGCATAGGCGCAGGCCGTGGCCAGCGGCGCGTAGATCAGCACCGAACGCGCCCCGTAGACGAGCCGCGACAGCACGTCGCGGCCGATGGCGTCGCCGCCCAGCAGGTACATGCCCTGGACCGGGACGCGCTGCATGCCCTGGTCGGTGAACGCGACGACCACGGTGCCCTCGGGCACCGGCGTCAGCGGCGCCGCATTGATCATGGCGGACAGCTGCTGGGTCGGCGGATACGGCGCCAGCAGCGGGGCGAACAGCGCCACCAGCACCCAGAGTGCCACGATCCCGGCGCCGACCATGGCCATCCAGCTCTCGCCGAGCAGCGCCAGCGGCCCGACCAGGCCGGCCCGCCACGCGCGGCGGCGCGGCACCGCCCCGTCGGCCGGCTCGATCACGGCCGGCTGCACGTCATGCACGGTCTGTTCCGTCATGCCCCGGCCCTTTCCTGGCGGCTCACGTGAAGCGGATGCGCGGGTTCAGGTAGGTGTAGCCGACATCGGCCAGCGTCTGGGTGCCCACCGCCACGACCACGGCAATCATCGCGCAGGCCTGGATCACGTCGATGTCTGTGTTCAGCGACGCCTCCAGCAGCAGCGCCCCGTAGCCCTTGTAGGAAAAGAAGTACTCGACGACGATCACGCCCGACAGTAGCCAGTTGATCTGCAGGATGATGACCGTGAACGGCGCGATCAGCGCGTTGCGCAGGGCGTGGCGCATGATCACCCGCCGGTGCGGCAGGCCCTTCAGCACGGCGGTGCGGATGTACGGGCTCTGCATGACCTCGGCCATGGACGCCCGCATCATCCGCGCCACATAGCCGAAGCCGTACAGCGTCAGCACCGCCACCGGCAGCACCATCTGCCGCCAGTCCCAGCCGTCGGTCATGCCGCTGGTGCCCGGCAGCCAGCCGAGCGCGAACACGAACACCGACGACAGCAGCACGGCACTGGCGAACTCCGGCACCGAGGTGGTCAGCACCGAGAACACCGTGATCGACCGGTCGATCGCCGAGCCCTCGCGCATGCCGGCCAGGACGCCCAGCGTCAGCGACAGCGGCACCATGACGGCGAACACGCAGGCGCCCAGGACCGCCGTATTGACCAGCCGCGGCCACAGGATCTCCGCGACCGGCTCGTTGAACCGCGTCGACCAGCCGAAGTCGCCGCGCACCATGTCGCCAACCCACTCGGCGTAGCGCACCCAGATCGGCCGCAGGTAGCCGTGCTCCTCAAGCCACAGGCGGCGCTGCTCCCCGGTGGAGAACTGGCCGAGCACGCGCGTCGCCAGCGTCTCGACATTGACCTCCAGCACCAGGAACAGGATCACCGAGACGGCGAGCATGGTGAGCAGCATCAGGCCGAAGCGCTTCAGCAGGAAGATCACCATGCCCCGGCCTCCGTCGGCGCCTCCTCGACCATACCCGCGACCATACCCGCCCTCCTCGGCCGCCGGGGCCGCCGGGGCCGCCGGGGCCGCCGGGGCCGCCGGGGCCGGTGCGGCCTGCCGCCGCCGGTCACGCCTGCAGCCGGGTGTGGAGGTAGTGGTGCTCCTCGGCGGGATGGATCTGGAAGCCCTCCACCTTGTCGGACCCGGCCGTGAAGACCGAGCGCCAGAACGGCTGCACGATGATGGCGTCGTTCTGCAGGATCCGCTCCAGCTCGGCCGTGACCTGGCGGCGTTCGTCCACGTCCAGGGTGCCGTTGGCCTGGTCGAGCAGCCGGTCGAACTCAGGATTGGCGTACGAGGTCTCGTTCCACGGCACGCCGCTGCGGTAGGCCAGGTTGAGCACGGTGACGCCGAGCGGCCGGTGCGCCCACGAGGTGAAGCCGAACGGCGCGGTCAGCCAGCGGTCCCAGTAGGTGCCGCCGGGCATGATGTTGACCGCCAGGTTGATCCCGGCCGGGCGCAGCATCTCGGCGATGACCTGGCAGGTGGTCGGCTCCCAGCGCGGCTGGGCGACGCAGTCGATCGACAGGTCCAGGCCGTTGGGATGGCCCGCCTCGGCGAGCAGCGCCCGTGCCCGCTCGTAGTCCTGTTGCAGCGGCGGCAGCGGCGCGTATTCGGGATGGATCGGGCCGACGTGGTGGTCCTCGGCCGGCTCGCCATAGCCCTGGTTGCCGAGTTCGAGCAGCACCTGCCGGTCCATGCAGGCCTGGATGGCGCGGCGCAGGACCGGGTTGTCGAACGGCGCCTCGGTCACCTTCATGCGGGCGACGCCGGTCTGCGCGGTGACCGTCTGATAGAGCCGCATGCCCGGCAGCGTCTCGACCGCCGGCACCTGGTCGATGCTGAACAGACGGAACAGCAGGTCGACCTGGTCCGAGGCCAGCGCCGCCAGCGACGCCGCCGGGTCGTCGCCGTGGTCGATGTAGCGGATGCCGTCCAGATAGACCTCGTCGCCCCAGTATTCGGACGGGTCGCGCTTTTCGTAGACGGCCGCCTCGCCGATGGCGAACTCGCGCAGCAGGAACGGGCCGGTGCCGACCGGGTTCTGCACGAAGTTGCCGCCCTCCTCGGCGAACCGGCGGTGGACGATCAGCGCCGGATAGTCGGTCAGGTTCTCCGGCAGCGCCAGGTCGGGCACGCGCAGGTTGAAACGCACCGTGTGGTCGTCGACCTTCTCCACGGCGTTGTCGAGCATCGGGTCGCCGTCCTCCGGCCCGCGCAGCGCGGCGAAGCGGCCATAGTTGGACGAGCCGGTCGCCGGGTCCAGCCAGCGGGTGAAGTTGGCGATCACGTCGTCGGCAATGAAGTCGTCGCCGTTGTTCCATTTGACGCCGCGGCGCAGGTGGAAGGTCCAGGTCTTGAGGTCCTCCGACGCCTCCCAGCGCTCCGCCAGCCACGGCCGGGCGATGTTGTCGGAGCCGAGTCTGACCAGCGGCTCGATGACCTGGCGCGCGACATTGCCCTTTTCCGACCAGTCGTAGATGGCCGGATCGCTGCAGTCCTTGATGTTCATGGAGCAGCGCAGCACCCCGCCGCGCCGGCCCTCACCAGTCTGGGCGCGCGCCGCCGGCAGCACTCCCGAACCGGTGATGCGCCCCGCCACGCCGAAGGCGAGCGGCGCTGCCAGGCCGAGCAGGGTGGCCGTGCGCAGGAACTCGCGCCGGTCGATGCGGCCGCGGCTCAGTTGCCCGGCGAGGCGCGGAATGGCGGGATGCACCTTTTCCAGGTCGCTGCGGTTCATGGCTGGCCTCCTCGTGCTGGCGGTCGGCATCCCGCTCCAAGTAACGGCCGGGCATTACTTCCGCGCTTGATTGGTTTTTCCGGCGCGGCAATTGGCCGCAGTGCCCGGAAGTCTGGCGTCGCGCCGGGCGGGTGAGCAGAAAAGTGGCGGGGAGTATTGTGAGTGCTTGCCGCCTTGTCAAACCAAAACGACCCCTCGGGCAACTTTCCGGCGAACCGGACGCGTTGGCGCATCCAGCCGCGCCGTGTGGCCCGGATCCGGCCCGGATCCGGCCCGTATACGCGGATGGCGAGGCTGGTGCCGGCCGGCAGGATTGCGCTACGGTCGCAGCGGCCGGTCCTGTCATACCGCAGCATGAGGAATTCGCCATGGACGCCGGCGACGATGTCGAGGTGATCGCGCGCGACGAGGGCTACCGGGGCATCTTCCGGGTCGAGCGCCTGCGCCTGCGCCATCGCCGGTTCGCCGGCGGCTGGACGGCCGAGCTGCAGCACGAGGTGTTCAACCGCGGCCGCGCCGTGGCCGTGGTGCCCTACGACCCGGTGCGCGACGAGGTCGTGCTGATCGAGCAGTTCCGCACCGGCGCTCTGGTCGCCGGCTGGGCACCGTGGATGACCGAGATCGTCGCCGGCATCATGCACGAGGGCGAGACCGCCGAGGACGTGGCCCGCCGCGAGCTGCACGAGGAGACCGGGCTGGTGGCGACCGTCCTGGAGCCGATCGCCCGCTTCATGCCCAGCCCCGGCGCCGTCGCCGAGGCGGTGGAGATGTTCGTCGCCCGCGTCGACGCGTCCACGGCCGACGCCTATGCCGGCCTGGCCGGCGAGGGCGAGGACATCCGCGTGTTCGCTCTGCCCTTCGCCGACGCCCTGGCCGAGCTCGACGCCATGCGCATCAACAACGCCGTCACCCTGGTCGGCCTGCACTGGCTGGCAAGGCACCGGGAGGGCTTGCGGGAGAGGTGGGGGGCGGCGTAGGCGGAACTGCCGCGCCTTCACACGCGCATCCGGCCATTCGCCGGCCGGTCGGGCGCGGTGCGCCGTTCGGGCGGCGGGACGGCATATCGCCGCCGCAGCGCCGCCATGACAGCGGGACCATCCTTTGCAGGTCCGCTGTTGAGACCGTCCTGCCACAGGCGGCGGAGGTCATCAATCGCTTCCTCGCCGAGGCGGCGCTTGTCCGACCAGTCGGCCAGAGCTTCACGCACCACCTCGCCGGGCGAGGCATAGGCGCCTGCCTCCACGGCCCGGCGGATCCGGTCTGCAAGATCAGCCGGCAGGGTGACGGTCAAGGACTCGTCCTGCGCCATGAGCGCACTCCAGGCTTTGCACATCCCATCATACCGCGTTCCATGGCCGGCTTGCCAGTTTCGTAACCATCGGCCCCACCGTGCTTTTGGAGTTTACGGTGACAGTTCACATACTTCCCGGCTCAAGTTGTGCCAGTAATCCATTCTCTGAGGCGACAATAAGTAAACCGTCACCGTAAACCCACTGTCATTCCCGCGTAAGCGGGAACCTCGCGGGTGTTGCGTAAGGATGGCTGTAATGAGCGCCGATGCCATGCTTGTCGCTTCAGACGCACATATTGCCGTCGAGGTTCCCGCTTACGCGGGAATGACAATGGTTGATTTATGGATCGATAGCCGTACACTCCACTTGTCCTCAACCGTGGGCTCGCCATGACCCTCCTGTTCCGCGACGACCCGTACCTTGAATCCTGCACCACCACCGGCACCGCCGCAGACGGCAACGACATCGTGCTGGACCGAACGGTGTTCTATCCCACCGGCGGCGGCCAGCCGGGGGATACCGGCGTGCTGCGCTGGGCCGGCGGGGACCTTCGCATCGTCGATACGGTCAAGGGCGACGGGCCGGACGCCGTGCTGCACGTGCCGGAGGCCGATTCCGCCCTGCCTGACCCCGCCCTGCCTGACCCCGGCCTGCCTGACCCCGCCCCTGCCCGACCCCACCATGCCCGACCCCACCATGCCTGACCTGGTCGACCCCGACTGGCTGGCCGCCCGCCTCGGCGACCCGCGCGTCCGGCCGGTCGACGTCATCTTCTGGATGCCGGGCCTGGAGCGCGACCTGCGCGCCGAGTTCGCCGACCGGCACATCCCTGGCGCCGTGCTGTTCGACGTCGACGATATCGCCGCCCTCGGCACCGACCTGCCCCACATGCTGCCGTCGCCCGAGGTGTGCGCGGCGAAGGTCGGCGCGCTGGGCATCGGCAGCGACGACACCGTGGTCTGCTACGACGCCTTCGGTCTGGTCAGTGCGGCGCGCGGCTGGTGGATGTTGCGCGCCATGGGCCACGAGCGGGTCGCCGTGCTCGACGGCGGCCTGCCGCGCTGGCTGGCCGAGGGCCGCCCGACCGAGAGCGGCGAGCCGGCGCCGCAGCCGCGACCGTTCACGGCCCGGCCGCGCGCCGATCTGGTGCGGTCCTGGCAGCAGGTCGCCGCGGCCCTGGAGCGGCGGGCCGAACAGGTCGTCGACGTGCGCAGCGCCGACCGCTTTACGGGTGCCGTGCCGGAGGTCTGGCCCGGCCGCCGCGCCGGCCACATCCCCGGCAGCCGCAACCTGCCCTGGCCCGACCTGGTCGGCCCCGACGGCCGCCTGCTGCCGCCGGACCGCCTGGCCGAACGCATCGCCGCCGCCGGCATCGACCTGGCTCGTCCGGTGGTGGCGAGCTGCGGCAGCGGCGTCACCGCCTGCCTGCTGGCGCTCGCCCTGCACCGTCTGGACGCCCGCGCCGCCGCCGTCTACGACGGCTCCTGGGCGGAATGGGGTTTGCGGGACGAACTGCCGGTTGCGATCGGCCCGGCCGACTGAGCCCGCCGCCCCAATCATCACAGGCATTGCCGCCCGAACGGGATTTACAGACCGGATGAAGCCGTTATGGTTCGGTGACGTTCAGACCTCGTAACGGATACATGGGTCGACAGCCGTGCCAGCGGACGACGATCCGGCGCTTTCCGGCCTGCTGCCGGTCACGGTGACCTATCTGGAGATGACGGCCCCGCCGGCGCGGGCCGGGCGGCCGGCGCCGCTGGGCAAGCTGGCGCTGATGCGAGCCGAGCGGCCGACGCTGTCCTGGTACCGCTACCTCTACCAGTCGGTCGGCACGCCGTGGCTGTGGGGCGACCGGCTGCGCCTTGGCGACGCGGCGCTGACCGCGCGCATCCTGGATCCGCGCACCGCCGTCTATGTGGTCTACGAGGCCGGCGTGCCGGCCGGCTTCGCCGAGCTGTTCCGCCACGACGAGGCGACCACCGAGCTCGTCTATTTCGGCCTGATCCCGGAGTTCTTCGGCAAGGCGCTGGGCCCCTGGTTCCTCGACGAGATCCTGGCCATCGCCTGGCGGGACGGCCCGCGGCGCGTCGTGCTGGAGACCTGCTCGCTGGACCACCCCAAGGCGCTGCCGCTCTATCAGCGGGCCGGCTTCGTGCCCTATCGCCGCGAGCAGGCGTTCCGCGCCGACCCGCGCGCCCAGGGCCTGATCCCGCCCGACGCCGGGGTCCGCAAGCTGTCGCCATAGGTCAGGGAAAGGCATCGAGGTCCGGGCCACCGCCCAGGCCACCGCCCAGGCCACCGCCCAGGCCACCGCCCAGGCCACCGCCCAGGCCGAGCCCGCCCAGGGTCGGCGCCGGCGGCGCGCCGCCTCCCAAAGACAGGCCACCCATCGACGGTGCCGGCGGCGGCTGGTACGCGGCCGGTCGCCCCGGATCGGCCACGGCAGCGGGCATGACGGCCCGGAACGGCACCACCGGCGCCTGCCAGGATGACCAGCCGCTGCCGGCATAGGCACCGACGACCGGGCCCGGCGTGCCGCCTGGGACCCAGGTGCGCACCGGCCCGGTGTCCAGGTGGACGAAGCCGCTGGCCGGATAGTAGCCGACGCCGCCGCGGCCCAGGGCCAGCGCCGTGGCATAGAGGTCCGCCGCGGCGACGCCGGGGATGCGGATGTCGATGGCCTGGCCGCGCATGTGCAGGCTGTCGCGCGCCACGTGCCGGTTGAACATGGCCAGTAGCGCATTCGTCTGCGGCGAGCGGTAGCCCGACAGCACCTGCACCGTCACCGGTCCGTCGTCCACCCCGACCCGCGCCGCCACTCGCCCCGCCACCCGCCCGGCCACCCGCCCTGCCACTGCGGCCAGCAGCTGCATCAGCGCCGGGTCGATGGGATGCACGGTGCCGGTGCGGTGGTCGCGCAGCAGCCGGGCGACGGCCGCCATGGTCTCCGCGTCCGGTGCCGTGCCACCGTGCAGGGTGATGTCCAGGCGCTCCCCGGTGTGCACGTTGTGCAGCTCCAGCCGCACTGCCGCGCCGTCCCCGGCCGCCGCCGCCAGAGCCACGCCCGGCAGCGCCGTCGCCAGGACGAGGGCCGCGACGGCCGCCCAGGCTCGCAGAAGACCCATCATGCCCTTCCGGTTGTCGGCCTCTGCGCCTATGCATACAGGGTCTTCGGCCGAAACGCCATCACCAGTCGTCCCCGGCCGCTCAGGGACGCTCAGGGCCGCTCTGGGACACTCAGGGCCGCTCTGGGACACTCAGGGAGGAACGGATGAACAGCCTCGTGGTCCTGGTTCTCATCGTCGGCACGCTGGGCCAGCCCTGCCCGCCCGGCTTCCTGTCGGCCTGCGTCAGCACCGGTGCGGTGGCGGTGGAGCGCATCGAGTTCGCCGACCTGCGCACCTGCCGCAGTGCCGCCCGTGAGTTGCAGGGGGCTGTCGCCGTCCTCTCCGCCACCTGTGTCGAGGTGCAGTGAGCGGCGCCGCTCGCCATTAACGGTTTGTCAATAATGCATCGGTCGCGGCACCCGGCGCCGAAATAACGGCATCGAGACGGCATGCCGCCGCCGGCGCGGACAGCCGGCCGTCGCCACAGCACCACTCATGAAGGCAAAAAAGTACCGGGGGTTCTGGTGAACGCCCCGGTTTGTCAGTTGAAGACAGGGAGGGTTGGAGACGGACTTTTTGTATCCGCCCCCCCTTTTGGGCAGCGTTGATCTGGATCAACCGATCGCGTTTTCCTTGATCCGAGACCAGCCATCGGCCCGAAATAACCACTGAGGTATTACAACAATCCGACCCGACCGCATTACGGCGGCATGTGTCGGGCGGCACCAAACATGTCTTCAATCGGCTGGTTTTGTTTTCCTGTTGTGCCATGAATTCGATCGGCACTGCATCAAATACCATCCGGTGAGCCGCCGAATAAGACAAGGAAAGGCCGGGCCGAACGGACCCGCTCTCACTGCCGGACCTGTCCGGTTTCAAGACGTTTTCTTTGCGCCGCCGAACGATCAATGGCGCCGGGCCAATGCCGGCACCGCAGCCGCTGCCTCAGCTGCCGCCGTAGAGTTCGGCCGGGTCGCGCTCCGGCGCGGCGATGGTGACCAGCGCGCCGTCGCGCACGGCGCGATAGAAGCAGGAGCGTCGCCCGGTGTGGCAGGCGACGCCGGCCTGGTCGACCAGCAGCAGCAGGGTGTCGCCGTCGCAGTCGAGGCGCAGCTCGACCAGCCGCTGGACCTGGCCGGAGGTCTCGCCCTTGCGCCACGGCCGGCCACGCGACCGCGACCAGTAGCAGACCCGCCCGGTGTCCAGCGTCTCAACGATGGCGGCACGGTTCATCCATGCCACCATCAGCACCTCGCCGGTGTTGTGCTGCTGGGCCACGGCCGGGATCAGGCCGTCGGCGTCGAAGCGGAGTGCCGCGAACAGTGCGTCCATGCTCGTCGCCTTGCTTCAGGCTGCCGCATTGAGGCGATCGAACCCGGCCGTCAGGTCGGCGATCAGGTCGTCCGGGTCTTCCAGGCCGACGTGCAGGCGCAGGCTCGGCCCCGGCGCCGCCCAGGTGATGGCCGTGCGCACCCTGTCCGGACGCATCGGCAGAATCAGGCTCTCGAAGCCGCCCCAGCTGGCGCCGATGCCGAACAGGCGCAGGCCGTCGACCATCGCCGCCACCGCCGCCTCGGACCAGCCCGCCGTCAGCACCACACCGAACAGGCCGCACGCCCCGGTGAAATCGCGCTGCCACAGCGGGTGGCCGGGGTCGTCGGGCAGCGCCGGGTGCAGCACGCGGGCCACCTCCGGCCGCTCCTGCAACCAGCGGGCGACCTTCAGCCCGTTCTCCTGGTGCTGGCGCAGCCGCGGGGCCAGGGTGCGCAGGCCGCGCAGGCCCAGATAGATGTCGTCGGGACCGGCGCACTGGCCGAGCTGCACCGCGCAGCGCTTGACCGTGCGGAAGGTCGCGGCGTCGCGGCAGGTCATGACGCCGAGCATGGCGTCGGCGTGGCCGACGACATACTTGGTTGCCGCCTGGATCGACACGTCGACGCCGTGGGCGATCGGCTGGAAGAACAGCGGCGTCGCCCAGGTGTTGTCCATCAGCGTGGCGATGCCGCGGCCGCGGGCGACGGCGGCGATGGCCGGCACGTCCTGCACCTCGAAGGTCAGCGACCCCGGCGATTCCAGGAACACGGCGCGGGTGTTGTCGCGCATCAGGTCGGCGATGCCGGCGCCGACCAGCGGGTCATAATAGGTTGTCTCGACCCCGAACCGGGCCAGCACGTTATCGCAGAACCGCCGCGTCGGCCCGTACACGGTGTCGACCATCAGCAGGAGGTCGCCGGCCTTGAGCAGGGCCAGCAGCGACACCGTGATCGCCGCCAGCCCGGAGGAGACCGAGACGGCGCGGTAGCCGCCCTCCAGCTCGGCCATGGCCCGCTCCAGGGCCTCGGAGGTGGGCGTGCCGATCCGGCCGTAGTTGTAGTGATCGAACGGCTGGTCCTCGGCCTCCGCCCGCGCGGCAACGGTCGGGAACAGGATCGTCGAGGCATGATACACGGGCGGATTGACGGCGCCGTGAAAGCGCTCGGGATCGCGCCCGGCCTTGGACAGGACGGTGTCCGGCTTGTAGCGGTCGGTCATGGCGTGGGTGGGCCCGTCACGGAAATGCGGTGAACCCGATCTTCGGCACGCAAACGGGTCCGGTCAAACGCTATTTCCGGAGGGCCCGGCAATGAGGCTACCGTGTTGCATGGAGGCTTGTCAGGCCGTCTGAACTCCCGACATCCGGCCTTTCAAGCGATCCGGGCATAGGTCGGTCCAAACCGCACGGACAGGAGAAAACGGCCGTTTGGACGCGTTGCGAGACGGGCCGTCGGACGCGGCTGAAGTGGCGGCCGGGATGAGGGAAGATGTTCCCGCCGTTGACGTGTCTACACATTTGTCTAGTATCATGGCATGGACGAGGCCATATCCGGAATCGCGGGGTTCGACTGGGATCGCGGCAACCGGGACAAGTGCCAGAAGCACGGCGTGTCCATCGCAGAGATCGAAAGCCTGTTCACCCGCGATCCCGTCATCTTCGTCGACACGGAGCATTCGCTGACCGAGGAGCGGCTCCGCGCCATCGGCAGGACGCACACCGGCCGATACGTCTTCCTCGTGTTCACACGCCGCGAGCGTGGGGGAAAGACCTACATCCGGCCCATCAGCGCCCGCTACATGCACAGAAAAGAGAGCGATTACCATGAAAAAGAAAATCCCGGTCTTTCAGAGTGACGAGGACGCCGAGCGTTTCGTCGAGACGGCGGACCTGACGGACTATGACCTGTCGCACTTCAAGCCCGTGCGCTTCGAGTTCGAGCCGAAGGCCGCCCAGCTCAACATGCGCCTGCCCAAACCGTTGCTCGACGCTGTAAAAGAACGCGCCCGGATGCGAGGCATTCCCTACACCCGGCTCATCCGCGAGATGCTTGAGCGGGAGATCTCCCGTCCGTGACGGAGCGGACAGCCCAACGACGTCTCCCTTCGCGGTCTGTCCATCCGGTGACAGCGGGCCAGGGCTGTCCGCTACCCCGCCGAAGCCTGCGGCCTCTTGCGGGCCATCCCGCCGAACGCCCGTGCTTGTTGGCCCCACCACGTACAGCCTGAACCGCTTGCCGGACTCCGGACGGCCAACCCGTCACCGCCCCGCCTTGGCCTCGGTCGGGCGCAGCTTGACCATGGCCGCCTGGGGCCCGTAGGTCCCTTCCGCCTCGGCGATCCGGTAGACGACCTCGGCGCCCTCGTGCAGCCGCTCGTACTCGCCCTCGGCGACGACGGCGCGGTGGAAGAACAGGTTGATGCCGTCGGGCGTCTCGATGAAGCCGTGCTCGTGGACCGGATCCAGACGCTGGATGCGCCCGTAGCCGCCACCCTCGTGAACCTTGACGTCGCGGCGGCGCCTGGCCTTGTACCCCTTGAGCTGCCGCAGCATGGCGTCGAACGTCTCGCCCAGGGTGGCGTAGAAGCCCATCTGATTGGCCGGCTCCGGCAGCTGCGTGTCGCGCTTGGCGAACAGGGTGTCGCCCTCGACGCTGACCTCAAGGTGGATCTCGACGATCGCCTTGTGGCCGTGGCGCTGAGCCACCTCGACCGATACGCGCGCACCGATGATGACGTCTTCCCAGGGCTCGAGCCGCGCGACCTGCGCCTCAATGCGGCTCCGCATGGCGTCGGTGCCTTCAAGGCCGCGAAACGCAAACTCGAGGGGAATCGGCATGATCGTCTCCTTGGTCCTGCATTTGGGGCCCTGCATTTGGGGGCCCTGCATTTGGGGCCCCTGCATTGGGGCTTCGCATTGGGGCTTCGCATTGGGGTCGCCCGTTGCTGCTGCGGCATGCCGGCCGTGCGGCCCGGCGGATCGGCCCTGAACTCATAGAACGGCGGGCCTTGCGGTGGGTTCCGTCCCGCCGATCGCGGCACCGCCCAACAGGCAACGAGGTCCTCTATTTTTTATGTGTTTCCGCTGGAAAGTTGCTACAAGAAGCGCCGTACGCGACGCAGCCGCAGGGCCCAAGACCATCAACTGCGCCGGGAATCGGGGAGAATGAGGACAGGCATCGTGATGGCCGCGGCGGCCGCCGCGGCCACCGTGGTCGGCATGGCTGCCACGGCGCCGGCATGGGCGGGGGAGACGCTGGATGCGGTCCGCGACCGCGGCTACATCCAATGCGGCGTGAACACGGGCCTGGCCGGCTTTTCGAACCCCGACAGCGAGGGCAACTGGACCGGCCTGGACGTGGACTACTGCCGCGCCGTGGCTGCCGCCCTGTTCGGCGAGGCGGAAGCGGTGCGCTTCACGCCGCTGACGGCGCAGCAGCGCTTCACCGCCCTGCAGTCGGGCGAGATCGACATCCTGTCGCGCAACACCACCTGGACGCTGACCCACGACACCGCCCTGGACCTGAACTTCGCCGGCGTCACCTTCCATGACGGCCAGGGCTTGCTGGTGCCGCGCGCCCTGGGCGTGGAAAGCGCCTTGGACCTGGACGGCGCCACCGTGTGCGTGCAGGCCGGCACCACCACCGAGCTCAACCTGGCCGACTTCTTCCGCGCCAACGACATGCGGTTCGAGCCGGTGGTCATGGAGCAGCTGCAGGAGGTCAATGCCGCCTTCTTCGCCGGCCGCTGCGACGTTCTGACCTCGGACCATTCGCAGCTCGCCGCGATCCGCGCCACCGAGGCGGACACCCCCGGCGACTACGTCGTCCTGCCGGAGATCATCTCCAGGGAGCCGCTGGGCCCGGCCGTGCGCCACGGCGACGACGAGTTCTTCGACATCGCCAGGTGGGTGCTCTATGCCCTGATCCAGGCCGAGGAGAAGGGCATCACCAGCCAGAACGCCGAGGACATGCGGGCCAACAGCACCGACCCGACCGTGCGGCGCCTGCTCGGCGCGACGTCGGGCATGGGCGAGGCGCTGGGCCTGTCGGAGGACTGGGCCTACAATGCCGTTCGCGCCGTCGGCAACTACGGCGAGATCTTTGCCCGCAATGTCGGGCCGGAAACGCCGCTGGGCCTGGACCGCGGCGTCAACGACCTGTGGACGCGCGGCGGGCTGATGTACGCCATGCCGGTCCGCTAAAGGCCGCCCGCGGGGCGGCCCGGCCAGCGGTGCCGAGTAGGCGGCCGCCGCCGCTGCGGCCGTGACTCCGGCCGCATGATATCGTGCCTCGACCGCCGCCTGTGGCTGTCGACGGACGGTGTCGCCCGCCCGCCGGCATCGTCAAGGCGCAAAGGATCAAGGCGCAAAGGATCAAGGCGCAAAGGATCAAGGCGCAAAGACGCAGCGGCCGGCAGCGCCCGCAGGCGCCGCCAGCCGCCGGTCCCCCCCCTCCCCGAACGGGTATGCCGGTCAGGCCGCGATGGCCTGCGGCATCTGCTCCGCCGCCTGTTTGGCCTGCTCCTCGACGCGCTGTGCGCCGGCCATGCCGCAGGCATAGAGCGCCTGGGCCTGCTCGCCGAGCGCAGCCAGGTCATCGGACATGCGCTGCATGTTGCCCTGCACCCAATCGCCGTAGATGCCCATGAAGTCGGTCAGGTCACGGCAGCCGGCCATGCGGTCCAGGGTGTCGCGCGCCGCCTCGGCGTCTTCGCGACGGCGGTTGATCCACCGCTCGGCCGACGTGTTGAACGTCGACAGCAGATTGGCCTGGGCGTTCAGCATGCCGACCATCGGCTGCGCCAGAGCCATGCGCAGCGGCGCCGACTCGGCAAAGCCCAGCGACGGATTGAAGATCTCGATTCCGGTGATGTGGTCCATGGTCTGGGTCTCCCATACGTAGTAAAGATGAAGTCCGGTCGCATAGCCGGCGCCGTGCCCCTGCCGCCGAAAGAAATTATCTTCCGGTTCTTCCTGACAAGCCACCGTTCATGCAGAGTCGCGACGACGCTTTCTCTTCCTGTTGCCAAGACCGCAGCCGGCAGTGGCGCGCCGTTCTGGTGGCGGATCGTAAAGCCGGAATGTGACAGTCTCTATCACGCTGCAGCGTTTTTGGTGATCGTTTTTGCGACGCCGGATGCCACATTTGGTTCATCCGGTACGGAAAGGCGCTGCACCGTGTGCGGGAAGTAAATACCCCTGCTGAATGAACAGAATTGCCGGGCCGCTGCCGGCCATGGCCGCGTCCCGCCTTGCCTTCGACTTTAGACATCGAAGCAATCAACGGTTCTCTTTCAAGGTAAGCGTTTATGAACCCTTTCACGACAACGTTGCTGCAGGTGCTCACCGGCGCGGTCCCGCGGTGCCGGGCCAGCGGACACGGCGGCCCCGTCGTCCAGCCGAGGTCGTCCAGCCAAGGTCGTCGGGCCAAGGTCGTCGGGCCGAGGTCGTCGGGCCGAGGTCGTCGGGCCGAGGTCGTCGGGCCGAGAAGGAATCTCAGATCATGCGCGCTCGCTCCCGAGACGCTGAAGGCAACGGGCACAAATCCGGGGTCCGCCTCAAGCTGTCGCACAAGGTCTCGCTCATCGTCATCGCGGTGGGCGTCGTCTCGGCGCTGGCGGTCGGCTTCGTCGCCTACCTGGGCGCCAAGGGCAGCCTGCGCGCCGAGGCCGAGGCCAAGCTGAGCGCCGTGCTGGAAGCCCGCCACGAGCCCCTGGCCGCCTATCTGCAGAGCATCCGCAGCGACCTGCGGGCGCAGGCCGAGAACCCGGTGACGCGCACCGCCCTGTCGGCATTTGTATCATCCTGGCGGCGCCTGGGCCGACACCGACCTGCTTTGACTTACGGTGACAGTTTACTTATTTACCTGGATAATCCAGCCCAGTGTTAAAATCAGGACAAGGAAAATAAATAAACTGTCCCCGTCAGTCCAGGGCAACAAGTAAACTGTCCCCCCAAGTCGTCACCGCAAGTCGCAAGTCGCAAGTCCGTCCCCGTAAGTCGGTCTCAGCCGATCCCGCAGTCCGGCACGACCACCAGCACCGTGACGCCGGTCCAGAACGCCGCGAAGATCCACGGCAGCAGTTGCGGGTACCACTGGCTGCGGCGATAGCGGGCGCGGTCGCGGGCCATGGGCTGCATGATGCCCAGGCCGGCGGAGACGCGCTCCTGGTCTTGGTGCAGGCGGGCCAGGCTCTGGCAGGCGCTGATCACGGCGATGTACACGAACACCGCGATCACCAGCCCCAGCAGCGGCAGGCCATAAAGCAGCCGGCAGCGCAGCTCTTCGAGCTCCGGGGCCCGGTTGGCGAAGGTTATGGCGAACGCCGTCACCAGGAACGCCTGGGCGCCGATGAACGAGGCGGTGCGCGAGGCGATCTGGCCGTGCTCGAAGCGCACCTCCTCGCGCACGAACCTGAACAGGTCGAAGGCCGGCCGCGGCTCCACTCTCTCCGGTGCCGGCTCTCTCTCGATCATCGCCCCGCCGCCGGCTCAGGCGGCCAGCGCGGCATCGATCGCCGCGCCCAGCGTGTCGACGATCTCGTCGACGTGACCATCCTCGATGATGAACGGCGGGGCGAGCAGCACGTGGTCGCCGCGGCTGCCATCGATCGTGCCGCCCATGGGATAGCAGACCAGGCCGCGCGCCATGGCCTGCTGCTTGACCCGCGCGTGGACCTTCAGCACCGGGTCGAACGGCGCCTTGGTCAGCCGGTCGGCGACCAGTTCCAGCCCCAGGAACAGGCCGCGCCCGCGGATGTCGCCGACATGGGGGTGGTTGCCGAAGCGCGCATTCAGCGCCGCGCGCAGCGCCGCACCCCTGACCCGCACGTTGTCGAGCAGGTGGTCGCGGGCGATCGCCTCCTGCACGGCCAGTCCGGCGGCGCAGGCGGTGGCGTGGCCCATGTAGGTGTGGCCGTGCTGGAAGAAGCCGCTGCCATTGTAGAACGCCTGGTGGATCGCCTCGCTGACCAGCACCGCCCCGATCGGCTGGTAGCCCGCGCCCAGCCCCTTGGCCGTGGCGATCAGGTCCGGCGCCACCTCGTCCTGCTCGCAGGCGTACAGGCTGCCGGTGCGGCCCATGCCGCACATCACCTCGTCGAGGATCAGCAGGATGCCGTATTCGTCGCAGATCTCGCGGATGCGCTTGAAATAGCCCGGCACCGGCGGCACCGCGCCGGCCGTGGCGCCGACCACCGGCTCGGCGATGAAGGCCATGACGGTCTCGGCGCCGAGGCGTTGGATGGCCTGCTCCAGCTCGCCGGCAACGCGCTCGCCGTACTCGTCTTCGGACTCGTCGGGACCGCGGTCACGATAGGCGTAGCACGGGGCGATGTGGGTGACGTCGATCAGGATCGGCTCGAACTGGCGGCGGCGCCACAGATTGCCGCCGGCGGCCAGGGCGCCCAGCGTGTTGCCGTGATAGCTCTGGCGGCGGGCGATCAGGCGCCGGCGCGCGGGGTGGCCGGTCTCCAGGACGTACTGGCGGGCCATCTTGATGGCCGCCTCGACCGCCTCCGACCCGCCGGAGACGAAATAGACCCACTCCAGCTCGGCGCCGGGGATGCGCCGCGCCGACTCGACCAGCCGATCGGCCAGGCGCTCCATCGGCTCGTTCGTGAAGAACGCGGTGTGGGCATAGGGCAGCCGGTCGATCTGGTCCTTGATCGCCTGGACCACGGCCGGGTGGTTGTGGCCGACGCACGACACCGCGGCACCGCCCGAGGCGTCCAGATAGCGGCGGCCGTCGGCACCGATGATGTACACCCCGTCGCCGCGGGCGGCCATCGGCGGCACGACGTGGGTATGGCGGTGGAACACGTGGGTCATCGGGGCGGCCTTGGGCGGCTGTTGTTGCTTGCATTCGGCAAATGGCCGTCGCGCCGTGGTGCCGCCGCGACGGGGTGACGGCAGACGGGCCCGGCGGCGCGGGGCATGCCTTCTTAAGATGGGGTTCGCCGCAACAATCCGCCAATACGGAGCACCAGCGGCGCACGGAATACCCGTTCCGGCCACGCCGCGCCGGCCGGCTTGCACGCCCGGCGGGAATCACGGCGGAATGGCGCTGCCGTCGTATCGCCAACGTGGACACTGTCATGGACTCGCTGCTCGCCAGGGCCACGCCGGCCGACATCATCGCGGAGCCGTTCCCGCATCTGGTCATCGCCGACGCGATGCCGGCCGATCTGTACCGCCGCTTCGTGGCCGGCATGCCCGGCTACCGCTCCATCGTGTGCGACGGCGAGCCGCCCAGCAACCGCCGCTACCCGTACAGCGCCAACATGATCCTGGCAGACGGGCGGATGAACCCGCTGTGGGCGGACTTCTGCCGGGTCCACATCGGCCCGGCATTCTTCCGGGCGGTGCTGGACCTGTTCCGCGACCACATCCCGTCGCACAACCCCGGCCTGGCGCGCTGGCTGGACGACCACCCCGTGCCGCGCTTCGGCCTGCTCTATCAGGACGGCTTCGCTGCGGCCGACGTGCTGTGCGACGCGCGGCTGGAGATCAACACACCGGTCACCGGCACGGCCTCGGCGGTGCGCGGCGGCCACCTGGACCTGCCCAACCGGCTGTTCTCCGGCCTGTTCTACATGCGCAGCCCGGACGACGACTCGGTCGGCGGCGACCTGGACCTGCTGCGCTGGAAGACCGGCACGCCGTCCGGCCTGACCCGCTTTCAGATCCCGGCCGAGGAACTGGAGGCGGTCAGGACCGTCCCCTACGCCGCCAACGTCTTCGTCCTGTTCGTCAACACCCCCCACGCCCTGCACGGCGTCACCCCCCGCCAGCCGACCCCGGCCCAGCGGCAGTACTTCTTCGTGACAGCAGAGGTGGAGGGAGATTTGTTTTGAGCCGGCGGCCGTGCGACGGCCTCCTACTGCAGATATTGCCGGCAGAAGCGCCATACCAGAAGCAAAGCTCCCCGTCATTGCGAGCGAAGCGCGGCAATACAGTGTCGCCGCAAGCGCGATCTATGACTTACTGAATGGGCGACGCCGGGCCTGGATTGCTTCGCTTCGCTCGCAATGACGGCTTGGTGGGCGAAAATATTGTGTCGACAGGATAGCGTCGCCTAGCTCCAGACGAAATCCCGGTCGCCGGCCCCTGCCGCGGCGCATGGCCGCCACAATCTGGCACCAGTCTGCTGCAGCACTTTACAACTGCTCCCGACAAGGCCGGCGATGACCATGATCCGGATCGCAGCCGCCATCCTCCTCGCCCTGGGCCTGGCTGCCCCGGCGGCACAGGCCCAGCAGCCCGCCTGGCCCGAGCCCCTCTACAACCCTCACCCCGCGCCGGGCGACCTGGTTCTGCCCATGCCGTGCGGCGGGGCGATGGCGTTGCGGCCGGTGGCGGTGCCGTCGGAGGGACATCTGGCCGACCGGCGGGTGCTGCTGGGGCGCGAGGACGCCCGCCGCGCCTATGCCGAGATGCCGCGCTACGCCCACGTCGCCGGCGGCTTCACCGACCCGGACACCCCGGCCCGCCGGCTGTACTGGATCGGCACCTACGAGGTCAGCGCCCTGCAATGGGCCGCCGTGATGGACGCCGCCGACGGCTGCCCCGAGCCGGACATGGCCGGCCGCCGGCCGCAGGTCGGGGTCACCTGGTTCGACGCCCTGGCCTTCGCCGATGCCTACACCCGCTGGCTCTACGAACATGCCCCCGATGCCCTGCCCCGCGAGGACGGCGCCCCCGGCTTCCTGCGCCTGCCCACCGAGGCGGAATGGGAATACGCCGCGCGCGGCGGCATTGCCGTCTCCGCCGAGGACTTCCGCGAGGCCGTCTTCCCGATGCCCGAGGGCATGGTCGAGTATGTCTGGTTCCAGGGCAGCCGGTCGGCGGCGGGCGACCTGCACCCCACCGGGCTGCTGCGGCCCAACCCGCTCGGCCTCTACGACATGCTGGGCAATGCCGCCGAGATCGTCCTGGAGCCGTTCCGGCTCAACCGGCTCGGCCGGCTGCACGGCCTGCCCGGCGGCGCCGTCGTCAAGGGCGGCAGCTTCCGCACGCCGCGCGACTCGATCCGCGCCGCCTTCCGTCAGGAGCTGGCGCCGTTCACCACGACCGGCCCCAACCGGCTCGACGACGTCGGCTTCCGCCTGGTCATCGGTGCGCCGGTGCTCACCTCGCTGGCCCGCGTCGATGCCATCCGCGCCGAGCTCGACGCCCTGGCCACCGACGGCGGCGCGGGTGCCGAAGGGCCGGCCGCCGACACCGGCGCCGACGTGCTGGCCGAGCTGGGCCGGCTGGCCGCCGACGCCGAATCCGCCGCCGAGCGCCGCCGGCTGGAGCGCATCGTTGTCGCCCTGCGCGGCATCGCCGAGGCCCGCGCCTCCCGTGCCGAAGGGGCGGCCGCCGGCCTGATCCGCCTCGGTGCCTTCCTGGGCGCCGGCATCCGCAACGATCTGGCCGGAGTCGCCATGCGCCGCCGCATCAGCGCCGCCTTCGACGCGGCCGGCACCGACCCGGAACTGGCCGAACGGGCCCGCCAGGCCCTGGCGACGGCCGAGGCGACGCTGGCGGACACGGTCGAGGTCTACATCGACACCGTTATCGCCGCCGCGCAGAACTTCGAAACGGAAACATTGCACGGCCAGCTGCAGGTGGTCTCGATCGAGCTGGCCGAGCGCAACCGCGGTCAGCTCGTGGCGCTGGCCGAGCTGTTCGCCCGTCACGCCGCCGCCTTCCGCGCCGCCGGCACGGCCGACCGCGCCGCCTGGCTGGAGGATCTGGCCGGCCCCTGACGGCGCGCCACCGCCGGTCGGCAGCATCACGGGCCAAAAAAGAAAAGGCCCGTTCCGGACCTTGCCGGAACGGGCCTTCCCGCCTGGGAACGGCTTAGGTCGGGGTAACCTTAGCGCAGGTTCTCCATGACGCTCTCGCGGAACGGCATGCTGTCGCCGAAGTCGGCCAGCTCCGTCGGCTCCGCGTCGCGCGCCGAGACCATGCCGACAACCCGGCCGTGGTCGACCACGGGCAGGTGGCGGAAACCGTTCTCGTGCATGATGTGCAGGGCGTGGGTCATCGGCCGGTCGATGCTGACCGTCATCGGCGTGGCCGTCATGACCTGGCCGATGGAGGTTGCGTCGACGTCGAGGCCGTGGGCGACCACGCGGGTCATGATGTCCCGCTCGCTGAAGATGCCGGCCAGCTTCTGGCCGCCATTGACGACGGGAACGGCGCCGATGCCGTGCTCCGCCATGACAATGGCCGCATGCCGGATGCTGGTGTCCGGGCCGAGCGTGACGACCGTCTGGCCGTCGATGATGCTGCGAATGATTCGATCCGTCATGTCTCGTCTCCCGTGCTGGGGGATGGCAGGGAATTGCCACGTAGCCGTTTTGCCGGACGCGGCTGCCCGGCAGATTTGTGACCGACAGTGTCGGCCGCGTGATGCCTCCAAAGTTTTCAGGCTTTTTGTGTCGAACCCGCCCGGTGCGAGAAGTGCAGCGCCTTCGCGGAACGATGACCGGACGGTGACGCAGAGTTTCTTGGCGACACGGTTCCCTGTTTGCGCCGCAGTGTCGCGATGAGAACTCATATCGGTCGCGATCGTTCCGGGAAAAGCCCGGCCCTCCGCCTTGCCCCGGCACTGTTGCCGATGACACACGGTTGCGCCACCCTCCCCGTGCACCCTAGGCGCCGCCGCAGCCACGAGCTACAGTTCAGCGCCATTCTACCGGCGGCGGCCCCATCCGGGGCTCGCAGCCACGGTGCTGCGCAGCGCCGCCCGCCACTGACAGGGGAACAGTCATGACAGAACAGCCAATACAAAGCGGCCTGCACCGCGCGGATCTGGACGGCCAGGCAGCCGAGCAGCACCTGGCCGCGGTGCAGCAGATTCTCAACCGCTTCGGGGAGGAGATCGGCCCCTATCTGGTCGGGCAGCATGCACTCGTCGTGATCGAGCATCTGATCAGCGAGGTGGGCGCCGTGGTCAGCCGCCTCAGCACGATCAAGCGGGACATCGACACGCGCTCCATCGGCGTGCCCCTGGACCAGCAGCTGGCGCGGATCGAGGCCGAGATCCGCGGCGCCGCCCTGCGCCAGTGGTCCGACAGGATCAGCGGCCAGGACCCCGACCTGCCCGAGCGCCGCTGACGGCACGGCAGCCGCGCACCGTTGCTCCGCCCGCACCTTTGCCCCGCCCGCACCTTTGCCCCGCCCGCACCTTTGCCCCGCCCGCACCTTTGCCCCGC
>CAZGMC010000023.1:37589-44742 GCA_964526565.1 uncultured Mycobacteriaceae bacterium | reverse complement strand
TGGTGATGCCGCGCTCCTGCTCCTGCTCCATCCAGTCCATCACGGCGGTGCCTTCGTGCACCTCGCCGATCTTGTAGGACTTGCCGGTGTAGTAGAGGACCCGCTCGGTGGTCGTCGTCTTGCCGGCATCGATGTGGGCCATGATGCCGATGTTGCGGTACTGCTCGACAGGCGTGTTGCGGGGCATGCGATCGACTCCCGGCGACGGTTACCAGCGATAGTGCGAGAACGCCTTGTTGGCTTCCGCCATGCGGTGCGTGTCCTCGCGCTTCTTGACGGCGGTGCCGCGCTGGTTGGCGGCGTCCAGCAGTTCGTTCGACAGCCGGTCGACCATGGTGGACTCGGACCGCTTGCGGGCTGCCGTGATCAGCCAGCGGATGGCCAGCGCCTGGGCCCGGTCCGGCCGCACCTCGACGGGCACCTGGTAGGTGGCGCCGCCGACGCGGCGGGAGCGCACCTCCACCTGCGGGCGCACATTGATCAGCGCGTCATGGAACACCGGCAGCGGGTCCGAACGCAGGCGCTGCTGGATGCGGTCGAGCGCGCCGTACACGATCTTCTCGGCAACCGACTTCTTGCCGGCATGCATGATGTTGTTCATGAACTTGGTCAGCACCGTGTCGCCGAACTTCGGGTCCGGCAACACTTCACGCTTTTCCGCCCGCCGGCGTCGCGACATGGCCCAGGCCTCCGCCTACTTCGGCCGCTTCGCGCCGTACTTCGAGCGGCGCTGGCGACGGTTCTTGACACCCTGCGTATCCAGCGTGCCGCGGATGATATGATAGCGCACGCCCGGCAGGTCCTTGACGCGGCCGCCGCGGATCATCACGACGGAATGTTCCTGAAGATTGTGGCCTTCACCGGGAATGTAGCTCGTCACCTCGAAGCCGTTGGTCAGGCGCACGCGCGCCACCTTGCGCAGCGCCGAGTTCGGCTTCTTCGGCGTGGTCGTATAGACGCGGGTGCAGACGCCGCGCTTCTGCGGGCATTCCAGCAGGGCCGGCACCTTGTTGCGCTTGTGCACCGGCTCCCGCGGATTGCGGATCAACTGGTTGATCGTCGGCATGTCGACGCCCTTCGCTCAAGATCCTTCGCAAAGCCTGGCCGGCGGCGCCGGACCAGACGCGACTCGTGACACGGGACTGCGCTGAAACGAAGCAAAAGGCCCCTCCCGCGAAGCTCCGCTGATCGGCTTCGGTGGGGGCCACTTCGTCGAACGCGGCAATCGTGCTCAATCGATCGCCGGCAATGCCAGTCTATGCACGAGACCTGCGTCTAGGCAACGCCTACGGCCAGTTCCCGAAGAAAGCGCGCGGAATATAGGCCGGTCGCTACATCGCGTCAAGCGCCCCGTGTTGCATTTTCGCTGCGGCAATGACGGGGCGCCAGAACGGTCCCTGGCCCGGTCCCTGGCCCGGTCGCCCGGCCTTGCCCGCGGCGACGCACTGTGGAACAAGGAACGGGCACGCCCGGCCCCGGCTGGCAGGCCTTTCGAAGGAGCCCGCATGAGGCGGACAGCCGCCGTCACCGTCCTGCTCCTGCTCGCCGCCTGCGGCCAGGAGCCCCCGCCGCCGGCCGCGCGGCTGTGCGCCGACGCCGCGGTCGCGTTCCTGCGCTACCGTGGCGAGCCCGAGATTCGCGGCGTGACGCAGGTGGACGGGCATTGCCTGGCGGTGGAATTCGCCGCCATGACCCGGTTCAATGCGCCGGGCGGCGGCCGCGCCGTGTGCTGCTTCGCCGGCACCGCCAGCGACGCGCCGCTGACCAGCCTGGAGATCGAGGGACGGCAGATCACCGGGCCGGACCTGGACCGGCTGCTGGACTCGGGCGGGTGAGCCCGACCGACGTGTTGCTTTGCCGGCGGACCGGCGCGGTGGCCGGGACGAAAGGAAAAGACCGGACAGCGGAGGGCGCGGCATGGAGGTCCAGCAGCGCGTCGTCGCCGGCGCCTATTTCGAGAAGCTCGACGACCTGAACGCGGAAGAGGTCCGCCGCGGCTATACCGAGTGCTGGTATTCCGAGCACGGCACCGTGTACCGCCTGCCGTCGGGCCGCTGGAAGCCCGATGCCGAGGAGCGCGACTACGCCACCTTCGAAGACGCCGCCGCCGCGGCCGTCGCCGCCCCCGGCGAGGGCACCGTCGCGGGCGCCATGGAGTCGTCGCGCATCGTCCTGATCACCCTGATCGGCACGATCATCGGGCTGGGCCTGCTGGCGGCGATTCTGTTTCTCTAGCGGAATGGACTTTCGGCGCGCCGGTGGCACGTCGCGGGCCAGCCGCCAGCCCGTCCGACGAGATCAGGAACAGCCGGGCGATGGCCGCGGCATCGTCCTGGCGGGCGGGACGGAGGCCGACAGCCATGGTGCGTCTACCCCGCCGCCGACTGCAGCGTAGGCACCGTGACCAGTTCCTCGAACGTGCCGGTCTCAGGATCCAGATAGTACATCTTGCCGTCGCCGATGTCGAAGTACCAGCCGTGCAGCGACAGGGTGCCGGCGGCGACCCGCTCCTGCACCCAGGGGAACGTCATCAGGTTGTCGAGCGACTGGCGGATGCCCTGCTGCTCACAATAGCGCAGCTGCTCCTCCAGCGGCGCATCGGCCTTGTCCGCCAGCGTCCGCTCGCGCGCCTCCCGCGCGATCTGCATCCAGTGATAGATGAACGAGCGTTCGGCGCTGACGGTCGGGTCCGCGGTGACCAGGGCGCGAATGCCGCCACAGCCCGAGTGGCCGAGGACGATGATGTACTTGACCTGGAGCCCGGTGACGGCGAATTCCAGCGCCGCACTGGTGCCGTGGCGGGTTGGCTCGTGCTCGCGCTCGCACGGCGGCACCAGGTTGGCGACGTTGCGCAGTACGAACAGGTCGCCCTGCTCGGCATTGGTGACGATTGCCGGGTCGACCCGCGAGTCGCAGCAGGCGATGACCATCACCTTCGGTTCCTGCTTGCGCGCCAACTGCCGGAACAGCGCCTCGTTCTGCTTGTAGGTGCTTTCCCGGAAGTTCAGGAACCCCCGAACGACCTTTCTGAATTCCGGCACGCCACTGGCCTCCTCGACTGGCAGACGACGGGCGACGGCATCCTGCCGCCGCAATGGGTGCGGCAGACACGGCCCGGACAGCCACGGGCCCGCGGCTCGGGCAGTACGCCCCTCGACTCCGTATATCAAGGCCGGGTCTGGAACGCCAGCAGGCTGCGAAAGGATATTGTGGTCGAAAGGATAGTGTGGAACGAACTGGGGCCGCCGACCGGGCCGTTCCCACCCCGGTCGGCGACCCCAATGCCGGGCCGGCTGCGTCCCCCCCGCTGCCGGCCCGGGCCTCGGTCCCGGAGCGCCGCCGGCCGGTGCCGGCCGGGAGCGCCCCGGTGCGATCTGGGCCCTGCTTGAACTGGCCCTGCTTGAACGGCCTCTACCTGGACCGCCCCTACTTGAACTGTGACGTCTCGGTCGACTCGGCCATGGCGGTGGTCGAGGACAGGCCGCCGGTGATGGCCATCGACACGGCGTCGAAATAGCCCGTACCGACCTCGCGCTGGTGCTTGGTCGCCGTGTAGCCCAGCTTCTCCGCCGCGAACTCGGCCTGCTGCAGTTCCGAGTAGGCGGCCATCTGGCGCTCCTTGTAGCCCTTGGCCATCATGAAGGTGTGGTAGTTCAGGTTGTGGAAGCCCGCCAGCGTGATGAACTGGAACTTGAAGCCCATGGCGCCCAGCTCGCGCTGGAACCTGGCGATGGTGTCGTCGTCCAGCTTGGCCTTCCAGTTGAAGCTGGGCGAGCAGTTGTAGGCGCACATCTTGTCGGGGAACTCCTTGCGCACCCCTTCGATGAAGCGCTTCGCCTGCGCCAGGTCCGGCGTCGAGGTCTCCATCCACAGCAGGTCGGCATACGGCGCAAAGGCCTTGCCGCGCTCGATGCAGTACTCGATCGGCTCCTTGGCGGTAATGCGGTGGAAGCCTTCGGCCGTGCGGTCCTCGCGATCGATGAACGGCAGGTCGCGCTCGTCCACGTCGCTGGTGATCAGGCGGGCGCTTTCCGCGTCGGTGCGGGCAACCAGGATGGTCGGCACACCGCAGATGTCGGCGGCCAGGCGCGCGGCGTTCAGCGTGCCGATGAACGAGCGGATCGGCACCAGCACCTTGCCGCCCAGGTGGCCGCACTTCTTCTCCGACGCCAGCTGGTCCTCGAAGTGGACGCCGGCGGCGCCGCCCTCGATCATCGCCTTCATCAGCTCGAAGGCGTTCAGGTTGCCGCCGAAGCCGGCCTCAGCGTCGGCGACGATCGGCGCCAGCCAGTAGCGCTTGGCGCCGCCCTCGGCATGCTCGATCTGGTCGGCGCGCAGCAGGGCGTTGTTGATGCGCTTGACGACGTGCGGCACCGAGTGTGCCGGATACAGGCTCTGGTCCGGGTACATCTGGCCGGCGTCGTTGGCGTCGGCCGCCACCTGCCAGCCGGACAGGTAGATCGCCTCCAGCCCGGCGCGGACCATCTGCACGGCCTGGTTGCCGGTGGTCGCGCCCAGGGCGTTGACGAAGTCCCGCTTGTGCAGCAGCTCCCACAATCGCTCAGCGCCGAGGCGGGCGATCGTGTGATCGATTCTGTAGGAACCGCGCAGCCGCTCGACGTCCGCCGGGGTGTAGTCGCGCTTGATGCCTTCGAAACGGCGCTCGTGCAGCGCCTTGTCGGTAATCTGCGTGCCGATATCAAGCGGTGCCATGGTGATCCTTTCCTGCCTCCTGGGCTCGACCCGTTTCTCGTTCGCCCGTTTCTCGTTCGGCGGAGGGGAGGCGGCGGGCCGGAGTGGATTTTGTAATGACGCGGCGCACCTCCCCCCTACAGATGTTGACAGCCGATTTGATTTCAACGAATGTCTTTTCGTAAAGTTGTGGCGTTGTCAATGTCCCTTGTGTAAATATGGTAAATATGTAATTCTTGAAAGTCCGCGGCGGCGGCAGCCGCAATGCCGGCGGCGCCCACCTGCAACCGCACCGCCACCACCGCACCGCCACCACCGCACCGCCACCACCGCACCGCCACAGGGGAACCGGCCATGGCGAAAAAGGCGATGATGGGCCACAAGGTGCGCCGCCTGCGCCGCGAGCAGGGACTGACCCAGGCGCGCATGGCCGAACGCCTGGGCATCTCGCCCAGCTATCTGAACCTGATCGAAAACAACCAGCGGCCGGTCTCGGTGCCGCTGCTGCTGAAGATCGGTCAGGCGTTCGCCGTCGACCTGCAGGCCTTCGCCGAGGACGACGGTGGACGGCTCGCCTCGGGCCTGCAGGAGGTGTTCGGCGACGCCCTGTTCGAGGGCAGCGACATCGACCGCACCGAAATCGCCGAGCTGGCCGCGGCGGCGCCGGCCGCGGCGCGGGGCGTGCTGGCGCTGTACCGTGCCTATCGCGACGCGCGCGAAGACCTGCGCCTGCTGGCCGCCGAGGCGGCGCGGCGTCAGGGCGGCGAGGCGAGCGGCACGGCCGGTTCGGCGCTGGAGGAGGCGCGCGACTTCTTCGAGGCGCAGAACAACCATTTCGACGCGCTGGAGTCCGCCGCCGACCAGGTCTGGCTGAGCGGCCTGCTCGATCCCGGTGACGTCTACCAGGGGCTGTGCGCCTATCTGGACCGCGAGCTGGGCATCCGCGTCAAGCTGATGCCGGTCGACGCCATGGGGCCGCTGCGCCGGCGCTATGACCGGCACGGCCGGCGGATCCTGCTGTCGGAGATGCTGCCGGCGCCGAGCCGCACCTTCCAGCTCGCCGTACAGATCGCGCTGCTGCGCTTTCGCGCGCTGTTCGACCGGATTCTGGACGAGGCGCCGTTGCCGGGCGAGGAGGCCACCCGGCTGGCCCGCATCGGCCTGGCCAACTATGTGGCCGGGGCGGTGATGATGCCGTACGACCGCATCCACCGGGCGGCGCTGGCGGTGCGCTATGATATAGAAATTCTTCAGCACCGGTTCGGCGCGTCGGTGGAGCAGGTGTGCCACCGGCTGACCACGCTGCAGCGGCCGGGGGCGAAGGGCGTGCCGTTCTTTCTGATCCGGGTCGACAAGGCCGGCAACGTGTCGAAGCGGTTCAGCGCCAACGGCCTGCACTTCGCCCGTTTCGGCGGCGCCTGCCCGCGCTGGAACGTGCACGACGCATTCCGCTGGCCGGGGCGGATCCACACCCAGGTCTCGGCCATGCCCGACGGCAGCCGCTATTTCAGCCTAGCCTGCACCATCGGCAAGTCGGGCGCCGGGTACCGGGCGCCGGGCCAGGTGCACGCGATTGCGCTGGGCTGCGAGGCGGAGCACGCCGCCCAGCTCGTCTACGCCGACGGTGTGAACCTTTTGAACGAGGACATCGCCGTGCCGATCGGCCTGCACTGCCGCCTGTGCGAACGCCTGGACTGCACCCAGCGCGCCTACCCCCCCCTGCACCACCGCCTGACCATCGACGAACACCAGCGCGGACCGACGGCGTATGTGTTCGAGGGGGGGTAGGACGGCGCTGTTGGAAAGCCTGAACCTGCTCATCGCACAAGTCCGCCCTGGCCTCGCCGATGATGGCGTCCCTGGTTCGGTCGCTGCGACCACTCTGCTCACCTCCGGTCAGGGCGGCATCGAGCACGGCGCGACCCCGACCGTGGGTGGGGACCGCGCCTCTGGCAGACGGCATCCGGCATCGGTCAGCAGAACCGGCCGCTCGTATTGCCCACACCGCGCCAACCCGAGCCCGTTGCCGTGGCGGGGTCTTGCGGCGGTTGACAGCGGGGCGCGTCCGGCGGTGAAATCAGGTCATGACCGATCTCGACCCGTGCGGCGCCGCTCCCCCACCCGCCGTGGGGGCCGCGCCGGGTGCAAGCCGTCCCACGGGGGCGGACGCGCCGTCTGCCGTGACGCTCGACGCGACCGGGCTGGCCTGCCCGCTGCCGGTGGCCAAGGCGGCGGCGATGCTGCGCCGCCTGCCGCCGGGCGCGCGCCTGCGCGTGCTGACCACCATGCAGGGCGCCGAAATCGACTTCCGCGTGATGTGCGACGCCAATGGCGGCGAGCTGCTCGCGCACAGCCGCGACGGCGATCGCCAGATGTTCCTGATCGTGCGGCGCTAGGGCGGTTCCGTTCGGCCTCGACCGAGTCAGCACGCCCGCGCCGGGCGCCAGGCTCAGCACGCCCG
>CAZGMC010000023.1:23273-37489 GCA_964526565.1 uncultured Mycobacteriaceae bacterium | reverse complement strand
TCAGCACGCCCGCGCCGGGCGCCAGGCTCAGCACGCCCGTGCCGGGCGCTAGGCGTAGAGGTAATAGAGCAGCCCGGCGCCGAGCAGCAGGCGGTAGCCGACGAACGGCGTGAAGCTGGCCCGCCGCAGCCAGCGCATCATCAGAGCGATCGCGACCAGGGCCGAAACGAAGGCCAGGGCCGCCGCGAGCAGCGCATCCTGGCCCAGGACCAGGTCGCCGGCCTCGTACACGTCCTTGGCCGCCAGGGCGCCGGCGCCGGCGATCACCGGGATCGACAACAGCAGCGAGAACCGCGCCGCCTCGGCCCGCTCCATGCCCAGGGCGCGGCCGGCCGTCATGGTGATGCCGGACCGGCTGGTGCCGGGGATCAGGGCCAGCGCCTGCGCCAGGCCGACCAGCACGGCATCGAGATAGCCGAGATGCTCGACCCGCCGCACCGAGATGCAGAACCGGTCGGCAAGCCACAGCAGCACGCCGAACGCGATCGTCGTCCAGGCGATCACCGTCGTGACGAACACGACGTTGTCCACCCCCGGCCGGAACAGGCCGCCGGCCAGCTCGTGCAGCAGCAGCCCGACCGCGAAGGCCGGCACCGAGGCGATGGCCAATTGCAGGGCCAGCCGCGCCTCGCGCTCCCGCCCGCCGGCCAGCACTCTGACCAACCCCAGGATCATCTGGCCGACATCGCGGCGGAAATACAGCACCACGGCAAGCAGCGTGCCGACGTGCACGGCCACGTCGATGACCAGTCCCTGGTCGCGCCAGCCGGTCAGCACCGGGACCAGGACGAGGTGGCCGCTGGAGCTGATTGGCAGGAACTCGGTTATGCCCTGGACCAGGGCGAGGACGGCGATGTGGTGCAGCGGCAAGGGTGGTTCCCGAAGCGGAGGGCGGCAACCGGGACGGGGCCGCGACGCGGCGGGCTTATACCATGGCTCCGCGGCGACTGCCATCCGCGGCGGCGCCGGGCAATAGGCCGCAAATGCGCCCTAAATTCCGCGATAACAATGCGGTATTTAAGAAATCTGTCACAACAGTGCGCGCCGGCGGCCAAAAATGCGTCAGCCATGCTGCCCGAACCACGATTTTGCGGGTGCACGGGCTCCCCGATTGACTTAGATAGCGGAGTGCCCGCGCCGTGTCGCCGTGCGGGCCGGTCTTTTGCGCCCCGGACCCGTTACCCGCGGCCTCGAGCCCGCACCACGCGAAGGAGCCCAGCCGTGCCCGAGAAAATGCTGAAGTTCGTCAACACGGCGATGGAAATGCCGAGCAAACGGACGGCGGACGAGCGCCGCCAGGACTGGCACGAGGTCTATGGCGAGTATGCCCGCGCCAAGGCGGAAGAGCAATCGAGCCGCTGCTCGCAGTGCGGAATTCCCTTCTGCCAGGTGCACTGCCCGCTGCACAACAACATTCCGGACTGGCTGAAGCTGACCGCCGAAGGCCGGCTGGAGGAGGCCTACGAGGTCTCCTCGGCGACCAACAACATGCCCGAGGTGTGCGGCCGCATCTGCCCCCAGGACCGGCTGTGCGAGGGCAATTGCGTGATCGAACAGTCCGGCCACGGCACCGTGACCATCGGCTCGGTCGAGAAGTACATCACCGACACGGCGTGGGAGATGGGCTGGGTCAAGCCGCCGGTGCCGCGGCGCGAGCGGCCCCAGTCGGTCGGCATCATCGGCGGCGGCCCCGGCGGCCTGGCGACGGCGGAGGAGTTGCGCAAGAAGGGCTACCAGGTCCACGTCTACGACCGCTACGACCGCATCGGCGGCCTGATGATCTACGGCATCCCGAACTTCAAGCTGGAGAAGTTCGTCATCGAGCGCCGCACCCGGCTGCTCGCGGAGGGAGGGATCGTCTTCCACACCAATTTCGAGGTCGGCCGCGACGCCTCGCTGGACGAGCTGCGCGGCCGCCACGACGCCGTGCTGATCGCCACCGGCGTCTACAAGGCGCGCGAGCTGATGGCGCCCGGCAGCGGCCTGCGCAACATCGTCCCGGCGATGGAGTACCTGACCGCGTCCAACCGCAAGGGCCTGGGCGACCACGTGCCGGCGTTCGAGGACGGCAGCCTGAACGCGACCGGCAAGAATGTCGTGGTGATCGGCGGCGGCGACACCGCCATGGACTGCGTGCGCACCGCCGTGCGCCAGGGCGCCGCCTCGGTCAAGTGCCTGTACCGCCGCAACCGCGCCAACATGCCGGGATCGATGCGCGAGGTCACCAATGCCGAGGAGGAGGGCGTCGAGTTCGTCTGGCAGGCGGCGCCGGAGGCGTTCCTGGGCGACGACGTGGTGCGCGCCGTGCGCGCTGTGCGCGTCCACCTGGGCGTGCCCGACGCCACCGGCCGGCAGGCGCCGCAGCTGATCGAGGGCTCGGCGTTCACGGTCGACGCCGACCTGGTGATCAAGGCGCTCGGCTTCGATCCGGAGGACCTGCCGCACCTGTTCGGCTCGCCCGACCTGCGCGTGACGCGCTGGGGCACGGTGCGGGTCGACTACCGCAGCTTCATGACCAATGTCGATGGCGTGTTCGCCGCCGGCGACATCGTGCGCGGCGCCTCCCTGGTCGTCTGGGCGATCCGCGACGGCCGCGACGCCGCCGCGGCCATGCATGCCTATATTCAGGAGAAGGCCGCTGCCGCACCGGGCACCGGGGTGGCGGCGGCGGCATAGGACGCCTGGAATGGCATCAATCGCGAACAGCAAAACCACGCAACTGACTGAGAGGCGGCCGCTGCTTGTGCTTCAGTCGGCGGCTACATTTTCCGACGATCTCGGCGGTTTTGGAGAATATGTTCCGCCGCGTGTTGGAAAACATCATGACACCAAGGCGGATCAGGAAGATTATGTCCTGCGTCGTCTTCTTGTAGCTTTGAAGCGGGCTCACGATTTGCATTATCCGGTTTACGTGTGGCGCGGCCGGGCAGAATTGAAGGAGCCTGATTTTGTTTTACAGTTTGTCGACGATAGCCCGATTATTGGCGTTGAGGTTCGTCAGGTAACAAGCCCCGAATGGCAAGTTGCATTGAGTTTGGATGCGGAAAAGGCCGCGCGAAATGATCAAAGAATAATGGAAGGTCGCTTCGAAGACCTGGAAGTCGTGCCGTTGCGTGGCCGTTTTGGCGACCAGGGGCGAGGGCCAACCGAGCAGCGTGAAGAGTCCGGTTTTTCGGCACAGCAGGCAAATGACCGGTTCCTCAACGAGCTGGCAAGCGCGATTGTCGACAAGGAAGCAAAAAGGGCAGGTGGCCAGTATAGTACTACGGTTGACGTCTGGCTTCTGCTTTATGATAATTCGCAAACTGGACATCGCGCTGATGTTCAGCAGGTTTTACCGACTCTGAGACAACGGCAGATTGCAGCCGCCTTTTCCCGCATCCACCTTGTCATGGATGCGACAGTTTGGCTTGATATAATGTCGTGGCAGCGGGTGCGGAAAATGGATATCAGCAGGGATTACGACATCGATCTCTACGAATGGGCTGACGAACAGGCAAGCTTGGCTCGCAAGGTTGCGGTTGCAGAGCTGGATTATGCCAACATTGCGGAGGAGCTGGAGTTATTGGGCAAGTCTCAGCGACAGAGCCGCGACAGCTACCTTCGCATTCTGCTTCTTCATTTGCTGAAATGGAGATACCAGCCGCAAAAACGCACCCGAAGCTGGGAAAACTCGATTATGAACAGCAGACGGAGCATTGAGCAGGTGATTGAAACCAGTCCCAGCCTCAATCTGCTGACGGCTTCC
Organism: uncultured Mycobacteriaceae bacterium; assembly: GCA_964526565.1. Lineage (GTDB taxonomy): Bacteria > Pseudomonadota > Alphaproteobacteria > DSM-16000 > Inquilinaceae > CAZGMC01. Next base: position 33,741 of record CAZGMC010000023.1, on the reverse strand, counting down.
GGGGAAACCAGAGACGCGGATCTGGCCAAGGTGTATCAGCGTGCCCGCCGCGATGCAGCGCGCGAGACCAGGCTACCGGTCGAGACCTTTCCAGAGGACTGTCCATTCACTGTCGACGACATCCTGGATCTTGATTTCCTTCCGGGCGAGCAGGGCGGATCGGAATGCGGCTGAACGAGCGCGAAGTCAGGACGATCACTTACACGGCGGCGGCGGTCTTCGGCCCGCACGCCAGCGTGCGCCTGTTCGGCAGCCGTGTCGACGACCGCCGCCGCGGCGGCGACATCGACCTCCATGTCGAGGTCAAGCCGGGCCGCCGCAGCCTTGCGACCGAAGCCCGGTTCAGGGTCGCCCTGGGCGACCGGCTGGGCGACGAAAAGATCGACGTGGTCGTCCATGAGCGCGGCGAGCCGCTGCGGCCCATCGACCGGCTGGCGGCGACGACGGGGGTAAGTCTGTCCAACGCGGCAGCGGCGGCGCAATCGCGCGATCAGGTTGAGACCCAGGGGCCGGAATCGACAGATCTAGCAAAGAAGTTCCTTGCGGAAGCCCTTGGCAAGGCAGACACCGTGGCCGTCAGGCTGCGGCGTTCGCAGGAACGTTTGGGGCGTCTTTTTCCGGTGGCCGCTTCCGTTATCGGCTCTATGCGGGAAGATGACCTCGAATCCATTGACGCCCTCATCAAACGCGTCGAAAACTTGCAGGATATCCTGCAGCGCCGCGTCTTCCGCGCCCTGCTGATGGCCAAGGGCGAAGCGGTGCGCGGCCAGCCCGCCCCGGCCATCGCCGACCGGCTGGAGGCGCGCGGCGCCATCGTCAGCGCTGCGCAATGGAAGAATCTCGCCGATCTGCGCAACCGGCTGGCGCACGACTACCCGCTCAACCCCGACCTCCAGGCGGACCGCATCAACGGGGCGTTTGCCGCCATCGCGCCGCTGACCGGCACGCTCGACCAGATCAGGCAATACATCGCCCGCCCGTCCCTGCCGGACGCACCGGGCTGAAGACAAGGAGGCGAGTGCCATGACCGACACCCGCATGACCACCGGCGCCCGGTTCGTCGCCGAGTACGAGGCCAACCGCGCCCGCCTCGCCGACGCCCACGCCTATGATCCGGCCGACGAGCACGATGCCTGCGGCGTCGGCTTCGTCGCCTCGCTCGACGGCGCGCCGCGGCGCGACGTGGTGCTGGCCGCCATCGACGCGCTGAAGGCCGTGTGGCACCGCGGCGCCGTCGACGCCGATGGCAAGACCGGCGACGGCGCCGGCATCGCCGTCCAGGTCCCCCAGGCCTTCTTCCGCGAACACGTCCAGTCCACCGGCCACGAGCCCATGGCCGGGCCGATCGCCGTTGGCATGGTGTTCCTGCCGCGCAACGACCTGGAGGCCCAGGAGCGCTGCCGCTGCATCGTGGAGAGCGAGATCCTCAACCTCGGCTACTACATTTACGGCTGGCGCCAGGTGCCCATCAACGTCGACATCATTGGCGAGAAGGCCAATTCGAACCGGCCCGAGATCGAGCAGATCATGATCGCCAACGCCAATGGCGAGACCGACGAACTGTTCGAGCGGGACCTGTACGTCATCCGTCGCCGCATCGAGAAGCTGGCCAAGGCCGACGCGATCAACGAGTTCTACATCTGCTCGCTGTCCAGCCGGTCGATCGTCTACAAGGGCATGTTCCTGGCCGAACAGTTGACGGCCTTCTATCCGGACCTGCTCGACGACCGGTTCGTCTCGAACTTCGCCATCTATCACCAGCGCTATTCGACCAACACCTTCCCCACTTGGCGGCTGGCCCAGCCCTTCCGCATGCTCGCCCACAATGGCGAGATCAACACGCTGAAGGGCAACATCAACTGGATGCGCTCGCACGAGACGCGCATGGAGGCGCCGATCTTCGGCGACTACGTCGAGGACATCAAGCCGGTCATCCAGGCCGGCGGGTCGGACTCCGCCTCGCTCGACAACGTGTTCGAGCTGCTCTGTCGCGGCGGCCGCCCCGGCCCGATGACCAAGTCGCTGCTGATCCCCGAGGCGCTGGCGGCCGACCAGACCAAGCCGGACAGCCACGCCGCCCTGATCAGCTACTGCAACGCGGTGATGGAGCCGTGGGACGGCCCGGCCGCCATCGCCGCCTGCGACGGCCGCTGGGCGCTGGCCGGCATGGACCGCAACGGCCTGCGCCCGCTGCGCTACACCCTCACCGGCGACGGCCTGATCATCGCCGGGTCGGAGACCGGCATGGTCCGCGTCGACGAGGCGTTGGTGGTGGAGAAGGGACGGCTCGGCCCCGGCCAGATGATCGTCGTCGACCTGCAGGAGGGCCGGCTCTACCACGACCGCGAGATCAAGGAGATGCTGGCGCAGCGCCAGCCCTTCGACCAGTGGATCGGCAACATCAAGCTGCTCGACCCGTTGATGGCCGATGTCGGGGCGGAGCCGGCGGAACTGCCCAGGGACGAGTTGCGCCGCCGCCAGGTCGCCATGGGCATCACCATGGAGGACCTGGAGATGATCCTCCACCCCATGGTCGACGAGGCCAAGGAGCCGATCGGCTCCATGGGCGACGACACGCCGATCGCCGTGCTGTCCGACCAGTACCGCGGCCTGCACCACTTCTTCCGGCAGAATTTCAGCCAGGTCACCAACCCGCCGATCGACTCCTTGCGCGAACGGCGGGTCATGAGCCTGCGCACCCGCCTCGGCAACCTGGGCAACGTGTTCGACGAGAACGAGCGGCAGTGCGACCTGCTCCAGCTCGAGTCTCCCGTGCTGACCAACGCCGAATACCAAGCGATGCGCGAGTACATGGGCGACACGGCGGCGGAGATCGACTGCGCCTTCGAAATCACCACCACGCGCGGCGCCCTGCGCGAGGCGATCCGGCGCATCTGCCGCGAGGCGGAGGACGCGGTGCGCGGCGGCGCGACACACATCATCCTGACCGACGAGTACATCGCCGACCAGCGCGCCGCCATGCCGATGATCCTGGCCACGGCAGCGGTGCATTCGCACCTGGTGCGCCAGCACCTGCGCACCTTCACGTCGCTCAATGTGCGCTCGATGGAATGCGTGGATGTGCACTATTTCGCCGTGCTGATCGGCGTCGGCGCCACCACCGTCAACGCGCATCTGGCCCAGGAGGCGATCGCCGATCGCCAGCGCCGCGGCCTGTTCGGCGTCCTGACCCTGGAGCAGTGCCTGGCCCGGTTCAAGAAGGCGGTCGGCGACGGGCTGCTCAAGGTCATGTCCAAGATGGGCATCTCGATCATCTCGTCGTACCGCGGCGGCTGCTGCTTCGAGGCAGTCGGCCTGTCACGCTCGCTGGTCGCCGAATACTTCCCCGGCATGCCCAGCCGCATCTCCGGCATCGGCCTGGCCGGCATCGAGAAGAAGCTGGTCGAGGCGCACCGGCGCGCCTTCGACGAGGACGTCATTGCCCTGCCCATCGGCGGCTTCTACAAGTACCGCCGCGGCGGCGAGCGCCACGGCTTCGACGGCACGCTGCTCCACATGCTGCAGCATGCCGTGGCCAGCGACAACTACTCACACTACAAGAAGTATTCGGAGGCCCTGCAGAAGCAGTCGCCGATGCAGTTGCGCGACCTGCTCGACTTCCGCCCGGCCCGCGAGCCGCTGCCGACGGAAGAGGTGGAATCGATCACCGCGATCCGCCGCCGCTTCGTCACGCCCGGCATGTCGCTGGGTGCGCTGAGCCCGGAGGCGCACGGCACGCTCAACGTCGCCATGAACCGCATCGGCGCCAAGTCCGACAGCGGCGAGGGCGGCGAGGACCCGGCCCGCTTCAAGCCGGACAAGAACGGCGACAACTGGAACTCGTCGATCAAGCAGGTCGCCTCGGGCCGCTTCGGCGTCACGGCCGAGTACCTGAACCAGTGTCGCGAGATCGAGATCAAGGTCGCCCAGGGCGCCAAGCCCGGTGAGGGCGGCCAGTTGCCCGGCTTCAAGGTGACCATCGACATCGCCCGGCTGCGCCACTCCACCCCCGGCGTGATGCTGATCAGCCCGCCGCCACACCACGACATCTATTCGATCGAGGACCTGGCGCAGCTGATCTACGACCTGAAGCAGATCAACCCGGACGCCAAGGTCTGCGTCAAGCTGGTGGCGCGCACCGGCATCGGCACCATCGCCGCCGGCGTGGCCAAGGCCAATGCCGACGTGATCCTGATCTCGGGCCATTCCGGCGGCACCGGCGCCAGCCCGCAGACCTCGATCAAGTACGCCGGCGTGCCCTGGGAGATGGGCCTGTCGGAGGTGCACCAGGTGCTGACGCTGAACCGGCTGCGCCACCGCGTGCGGCTGCGCACCGACGGCGGCATCAAGACCGGGCGCGACGTGGTCATCGCCGCCATCCTGGGCGCCGAGGAGTACGGCGTCGGCACCACCTCGCTGATCGCCATGGGCTGCATCATGGTCCGGCAGTGCCACTCCAACACCTGTCCGGTCGGCGTGTGCACCCAGAACCTGAAGCTGCGCGAGAAGTTCACCGGCACGCCCGAGAAGGTGGTCAACCTGTTCACCTTCATGGCCGAGGAGGTGCGCGAGATCCTGGCCCGCCTCGGCGCCCGCTCGCTGCAGGACGTGATCGGCCACACCGAGCTGCTGCACCAGGTCAGCCGCGGCGCGGCCCATCTCGACGACCTCGACCTCAACCCGCTGCTGGCCAAGGCCGACCCCGGCAGGCACGCCATGTACTGCACGCTGGACGGCCGCAACGAGGTGCCCGACACCCTCGACGCCAAGATCATCGAGGATGCGAAGCCGCTGTTTGAGGTCGGCGAGAAGATGCAGCTGACCTACAACGTCGAGAACACGATGCGCGCCGTCGGCACGCGGCTGTCGTCGAAGATCGTCCGCCAGTACGGCATGAAGGGGCTGCAGCCCGGCCACATCACGCTGCGCCTGCGCGGCTCGGTCGGCCAGTCGCTCGGCGCCTTCGCCGTGCAGGGCGTCAAGCTGGAGGTGTTCGGCGACGCCAACGACTATGTCGGCAAGGGCCTGTCGGGCGGCATCATCGTCGTCCGGCCGCGCGCCGCCAGCCCGCTCAAGACCAACGAGAACACGATCGTCGGCAACACGGTGCTGTACGGCGCCACCGGCGGCCGGCTGTACGCCGCCGGCCAGGCCGGCGAGCGGTTCTGTGTGCGCAACTCGGGCGCCTTCGTGGTGGTCGAGGGCTGCGGCTCGAACGGCTGCGAGTACATGACCGGCGGCGTCGCCGTGATCCTGGGCGGCGTCGGCGACAACTTCGCGGCCGGCATGACCGGCGGCATGGCCTTCGTCTACGACGTGGACGGCACCTTCGACACCCGCATCAACCCCGACAGCGTGATCCACCAGCGCATCGAAACCGACTACTACGGATCACTGGTACGCGACCTGGTCGCCGAGCACGCCCGCGAGACCCAGTCGCGCTATGCGGCGCAGCTGTTGAACGACTGGGAGCTGGAGAAGGGCAAGTTCTGGCAGATCGTGCCCAAGGAGATGATCGACCGCCTGGAGCACCCCATCCGCACCGAACCCGCCCTGGCCCGCCCGGCTGAATAGCCGCCATCCGCCGTCCACCACGCGGGGCGATCCCGCTGATCGAGGAGTATGCGGCCCGGTTCCCCGGCAGCAAGTTCGATCGCCGGCACCGGCAAATGCTGGCCGATCAGGCGGCGATCGAGTCGGACGAGGGCGATCGGGACGCGCCCGGCTGACGCTGTCGACGTCATGGCATGGACACGGCTGCCTGTTTCCCCTGCGCACGGAGTCGCCGCAAGCGCGCCTTGTCTCCTCCCTTGCTTGCGGCGGAGACGTCCATGGTTCGCACCCACACCGTCAGCGCGAGCGAAGCGCCGCGGCCCAGTCCCGGCGCTGCCGAGTCCGATAGGCCGTAGACCCGGCGTGCAGCGCCACTGGATTGCTTCGCTACGCTCGCAAAGACGGGACGGTAATGCGAGTCTGTATATTTGATACTGGCGGCCCTTACTTCTGGCCAACGCGTAATGCCAGCGGGCTGCACCGTTGACGTGTCTCCTACTACCCCTTGCGATTGGGCATGGCGCCCGCCGCTGCTGGCAACCGCTTGCCCAGCTAAAAAGAAAGCGCCCGGTAGTGTTGCAGTCAACAAACATTGAGGACAGCAGCACCATTCTGGGCAAGACCCTGACCGTCATCGCGAGCGAAGCGTGGCGATCCAGACCCGGCGCCGCCAGTTCAGCAAGTCATCAATCGCGATTGCGGCACCACTGGATCGCCACGCTTCGCTCGCGATGACGGCCGTTCTGGCGAATATATTTCGCAGAATGCCAGGAATCATTTCGGATACTGAAGCGGTCGACCTGTACCATAAAACACCATCCTGCTGGTGGGACTGGCACCGACCATCCCGCCTGATGCCACGCTCGCTGCAGGGTCGGGGAGGCTGCCGTGTGCGCCCGCCGGGCCGCCGGATGGAACACCAGGGTCTCCGCCAGATTCGGTGGCCCTCCAGCCCGCCACCCTGAACGCGTTGCCGTGTGTACAGCACCCTGCCCTATACCCCCCGCCGCGCCTTCAGGGCCGCCATCAGAGTGCCGTCGTCCAGGTAGTCGAGCTCGCCGCCGACGGGCAGGCCGTGGGCCAGGCGGGTCACGGCGACGCCGCATTCGGCCAGGCGGTCGGTGATGTAGTGGGCGGTGGTCTGGCCCTCCACCGTGGCGTTCAACGCCAGGATCACCTCGCGCACCTCCGGCCGGCGGGCGCGGTTGACCAGGGCGGGGATGGCCAGGTCGTCGGGGCCGACGCCGTCCAGCGCCGACAGGGTGCCGCCCAGCACATGGTAGCGGCCGCGGAAGGCGCGGGTGCGCTCCAGCGCCCACAGGTCGCCGACCTGCTCGACCACGCAGAGCGCCGTGTCGTCGCGGCGCGGGTCGGCGCAGACGGTACAGGGCTCGACCGTATCCAGGTTGTTGCACACCGGGCACGGCCGGATCGCCGCGGCGGCGGCGGCCATGGCCTCGGCCAGCGGCGCCATGGTGCCCTCGCGGTGGCGCAGCAGGTAGAGCGCCACCCGCCGCGCCGAGCGCGGCCCCAGCCCCGGCAGCCGCGCCAGGAGCTGGATCAGCCGCTCGATCTCCGGACCGATCATGTTGGCACGGACCCCCCGACCGGACCCGAACCGGGGTGCGGCCCCGGTCCCCGCTCCGGTCCCGGCCGGCGCGCCGGCAGCACGGGCAAGGCGGTCAGAACGGCAGCTTCATGCCGGGCGGCAGCTTCATGCCGCCCATCAGCCTGGCGGTTTCCTCCTGGATCTGCGCCTCGACGCGGCCCTTGGCGTCGTTGGCGGCGGCGACGATCAGGTCCTCCAGGACCTCGACCTCCTCCGGGTCGGCCAGCGACTTGTCGATCTTGACGGCGCGCAGCTCGCCCTTGCCGTTCATCGTCACGGTGACCAGGCCGCCGCCCGCCTGGCCGCTGATCTCCAGTTCCGCCAGCCGCTCCTGCATCTCGGCCATCTTGGCCTGCATCTCTTGGGCCTGCTTCATCATGTTGCCCAGGTTCTTCATGGCTCAATCCTCTTCCATCTCGTCCGGGTCGGGCGCCGCGGCCGCGACCCCGGGTTCGGCGGCGTCCGCCGCGCCGTCCGCCGGCGCGGCCGCCATGGTGTCGTGCACGGCCTTGACCGTGGCGCCGGGGAAGGCCGCGAGCACCGCCCGCACGATGGGGTCAACCTCGGCCTCGGCGCGCAGGCGGTCCTGTGCGGCCCGGTCCTGCTGGCTCAATGTGGGGTCGCCCGGCTCGGCCGACACCGTGACGACCCAGCGTTCGCCGGTCCAGTCCTGCAGCAGGGCCATGACCTGGCTGGCCAGGGTGCGCGGCGCCGAGTCCCGCGGCCGGATCTCGACCCGGCCCGGCTGATAGCGCACCAGGTGGACGTTGGCGTAGAGCTGGCCGTGCAGGTGCGGGTCGGCGCGCTCCTCGAACAGCGCCACCATGGCCCGGAAGTCGGGGGGCATGAGGAGCGGCCCGGCGGGCGCGGCGGCCTCCGCCGGTTCGGGCATCTCGGCCTGGCGGGCCATGGCCGTGCCGTTGCCGCTCCCGCCGTCGAACGCCCGGCCGGCTGACGCCGCCTGCGGCGCCGCATGGCCCATGGCTGCGGCCGGCCCACCCGAGCCGTTCGCCGGCCCGCCCCGCCCGGCCGACAGCGCCGGCGCGCCACCGCCCGCAACCTGTCCGCCGCCGCCGCCGCCGCCGCCACCGCCGCCACGACCGCCGGCTTCGCCGCTCTCCAGCCGGCGCAACAGCTCGCCCGGCGTCGGCAGGCTGGCGGCGTGGACCACGCGGATGACCACCATCTCCAGCGCCGCCGCCGCCACCGGCGCGGCCTGCACCTCGTCCAGGCCCTTGAGCAGCATCTGCCACAGCCGCTGCAGCAGCGGCATCGACAGGCCGCGCGCCAGGGCCGAACCGCGGCTGCGCTCGGCCTCCGGCACCGCCGCGCTCTCGGCCAGCGCCGGCACCACCGAGACCCTTGTGAGAAAGTGGGTCACATCGAGCAGGTCCTGCACCACCACCACCGGGTCGGCGCCGCCGCGGTGCAGCTCGTCGAGCCGTTCCAGCGCCGCCGTCGCCTGGCCGCGGACGATCGCCTCCATCAGCGCGATCACCGCGGTGCGGTCGGCCAGGCCCAGCATGTCGCGGACCAGCACCGTGGTGACGTCGGCGCCGCCGTCGGCGCGCGTGCCCAGCGCGATGGCCTGGTCGAGCAGGCTGAGCCCGTCGCGCACCGAGCCGTCGGCGGCACGGGCGATCATGGCGATCGCCTCCGGCTCGGCGGCGACGCTCTCCTTCTCGGCGATGGCGGTGTAGTGGCCGATCAGCGTCGCCTCGTCCAGCCGGCGCAGGTCGAAGCGCTGGCAGCGCGACAGCACCGTGACCGGGACCTTGCGGATCTCGGTGGTGGCGAAGATGAACTTGGCGTGCGGCGGCGGCTCCTCCAGCGTCTTCAGCAGCGCGTTGAAGGCGTTGCGCGACAGCATGTGCACTTCGTCGATGATGTAGACCTTGTAGCGCGCCATGGCCGGGGCATAGCGCACGCCGTCGATGATCTCGCGCACGTCGTCAACGCCGGTGTTGGAGGCGGCGTCCATCTCCAGCACGTCGACGTGGCGGTCGGCGGCGATCGCCTGGCAGTGGCGGCACACGCCGCACGGCGTCACGGTCGGCCCGCCGGTGCCGTCGGGGCCGATGCAGTTCAGGGCGCGGGCGATGATTCGCGCCGTGCTCGTCTTGCCGATGCCGCGCACGCCGGTCAGGATGAAGGCGTGGGCCAGCCGCCCGGACCTCAGCGCGTTGGTCAGCGTGCGGACCAGCGCGTCCTGCCCGATCACCTCGGCGAAGGTGGTCGGCCGGTACTTGCGCGCCAGCACGCGGTAGCCCTCCTGGGGCCGCGCCGGGGCCTGAAGCTCTGTGGGTGTTGCGTCATCCATGCCGGTGACGATCATAGGCCCGGCGCGGCGGCGGTCCAAGTTCGGCGAACCGACCGGCCGGGGAAAGCGGCACGCCATAGGCTGAGCTGAGCCTGCGAAGCCCAGCTTTGGCTGCGACGCCAGGAAATGCTGGGCTTCGCGGGCTCAGCACAGCCTACAGGGGCATGCGCAAGCCCTATCGCCGCAGCAGCAGGTTCAGCCGGCTTGGCTGGGCGAACCAGACGGCGCCGTCGCGGTGCTCGCCCGCCGCGGCGAAACCGGCGGCCAGGCGGTCTTCCTGGGCGGCGACGGCCGCCGCCCGGGCCGGGTTGGCGGCGACGATCCGGCGCCGGAAGGCCTCGAAGTTGGCCAGCCTGACCGGGGCGTCGTAGACCACCTCGGCCAGGTCGTCGAACGCCGCTTCGGCGCGCGCCTCGCAGACCGCGGCGCAGGCGGCGGCGCGCACCGCCGTCTCGTCCTCGACCGGGCGGACCAGCTCGAAGTAGGGCCCTTCGGCCAGCGGCTCCATGACGTACAGATGGCCGCCGCGGCGCAGCACCCGCGCCGCCTCGGCCAGCGCCAGCGGGATGTCGGGCACGGGCACGTGGTGCAGACTGTTGAAGAACACCACCACGTCCAGGCTGCTCTCGGCGAACGGCAGCGCCTGGCCGAGCCCGGCGACATAGGCCTCGCCGCCGGCCGGTTCGGCGGCCAGGGCCGGGGCCAGCGCCGCAATGCCGCAGTCCAGGCCCACCGACCGTGCCCCCTGCCGGGCCAGGAACCGGACCAGGGCACCGTCACCGCAGCCCACGTCCACCACCACCCGCCCGGCCAGCGGCAGGTGCTCGCGGATCACGTCGGTGTGCTTGCGCCGGGGCGGGGTCATCGACCGGTCTCCTGGATGTTGGCAGCCGCCGCAGCGGCGGCAGCGAACTCGGCACGAATGGCGGCGTCGTGGGCCCCGACCTCGGGCACAGTGCCGGGGGGCACAGTGCCGGGGGGCACAG
>CAZGMC010000023.1:0-23173 GCA_964526565.1 uncultured Mycobacteriaceae bacterium | reverse complement strand
GCCGGGGGGCACAGTGCCGGGGGGCACAGTGCCGGGGGGCACAGTGCCGGGATCGAAAGAGGCGTCGTCCAGGATCGGCGGCGGCGCCGGCAGCTCCACCGGCCCGGCCGCGGTCGGCACGGTGACGCGGCGCAGCTGCGGGTGCGCGACCACGTCGTCGAGCGTGCTGAGCCGGCCGCAGGCGATGCCCGCCGCGAACAGCCGCGCCGCCGCCGCTTCGCGGTCCAGGCCGGCGAACCGGGCGGCCAGCACGGCATCGAGCGCCGGGCGGTGGGCGACGCGCGCCGGGTTGTCGTGGAAGCGCGGGTCGTCGGTCAGGGCGGCGTCGCCCAGCACCTCGTCGCACAGCCGCCGCCATTCCCGCTCGTTCTGTATGGACAGAAGGATCTGTGCCCCGCCGGCGCAGGCATACGCCCCGTAGGGCGCGATCGACGGATGGTGCAGCCCGGTGCGCCGCGGCGTGCGCCCGCCATAGCGGTGCTGCAGGTACGGCACGCTCATCCAGTCGGCCATGCTGTCGAACAGCGAGACCTTGATGCCGCGGCCGCACCCGGTGCGCTGGCGCGCGTACAGGGCCTGGAGGATGGCCTGGTGGGCGTACATGCCCGTAGCGATGTCGCCCGCCGAGACGCCGACGCGGGCCGGCTGGTCCGCCGTGCCGGTGACGCTGCACAGCCCGGATTCGGCCTGGATCAGCAGGTCGTACGCCTTCATGTCGCGGTACGGCCCATCCTCGCCGTAACCTGAAATATCGCAGGTGATCAGCCGCGGGTGGCGGGCGCGCAGGGCGTCGCTGCCCGGGCCGGCGCGGGCCGCCGCCCCCGGCGCCAGGTTCTGGATGTACACGTCGGCGCGTGCGGCGATGCGTTGCAGCAGGGCCATGTCGGCCGGGTCCTTGATGTCGGCGACCAGCGACTGCTTGCCGCGGTTGAGCCTGTCGGTTTTGGCGAGCTGGCCGAGGGCCTTGCCAAAGTCGCGGCTGCGCTTGGGGTTGACGATGGCAACCGGGATGCCGGCGTGGGTGAGGGCGTGGTGCAGGCCGCGTTCACAGTCGCCGGTAGTCTCGGCGGTGACCAGGACGCGGGCGCCGGTGTCGATTTTGGCGCGCAGGCGGGTTTCCAGGGCGGCATAGCCGGCGGGGCTGTTGGCGACGCGGAAGCTGGCGCCGGCGCCGGTCCTGGTGCGGCCGCTTGTCGTGTCGGCCGGCAGCAGATGGCAATCGATGGTGGCCTTGGAGATGTCGGCCCCGAGATGATAAACTTGGAAGGTCATGGCGGATGCTCGTCCCTGTCTGCGGCGTCGGGCGCCTGGCAACTGTGCGAGATACGCCGAAGGGCCTGGGGCGGGCACCTGGCTACGAACGAGGTGCGCTCGAAGCGGGGCTTCGCACGCTCAGCCCAGCCTACCATTGGCAATTTCTTTTCGTGTACAAATCAGGGCCTGTCGTTACGATACGCGGTTGATCCGCCGCCCACCAGTCCCGGAGAAAGCCCCGTGCCCATCCCCCATCCCTACCTCCTCTTCCTCGGCGACGCGGCGGACCAGCTGGCGGCGAAGACGGCGGACGGCGTCGCACGGTGGCGGCGCGAGTGGTGCCTGGGGCAGCTCCGCCTGGCGGGCTGCCGGGCCGACGTCGGGCTGCCTGACATGACCCTGGAGCAGGCGGCGGCGGCCGGGGCGCGCACGCTGATCATCGGGGTCGCCAACGCCGGCGGGGTGATCTCCGCCGCCTGGCAGGACGTGATGGTGCGCGCGCTGCAGCTCGGCCTGGACATCGCCTCCGGCCTGCACGACAAGGTCGCCGACCTGCCGGCGGTGCGCGAGGTGGCGCACCTGGAGGGCCGCGACCTGTTCGACGTGCGCCACCCGACGCGCACGTTCGGCGTCGGCACCGGCTACCGCCGGCCGGGCAAGCGGCTGCTCACGGTCGGCACCGACTGCTCGTCGGGCAAGATGTTCGCCGCGCTGGCCATCGAGCGCGAGATGCACGCCCGCGGCGTCAATGCCAACTTCCGCGCCACCGGCCAGACCGGCATCCTGATCGCCGGCGAGGGCGTGTCGGTGGACGCCGTGGTCGCCGACTTCATCTCCGGCGCGACAGAGTGGCTGTCCCCGCCCAACACCGACGACCACTGGGACGTGGTCGAGGGCCAGGGCTCGCTGTTCCACCCGTCGTTCGCCGGGGTGTCGCTGGGCCTGCTGCACGGTGCCCAGCCCGACGCCCTGGTCATGTGCCACGAGCCCGGCCGGGCGCACATGCGCGGCCTGCCCGGCTGGCCCCTGCCCGACCTCGGCGAGTGCATCGCGCTGAACGAGCGCTGCGCGCACCTGACCAACCCGAAGGCCAAGGTCGTCGCCCTGGCGCTGAACACCGCCGCGCTGGCCCCGGCCGAGGCCGACCGCCTGATGGCCGACCTGGGCGACCGCTACGGCCTGCCCTGCGTCGACCCGCTGCGCACCGGCGTCGCGGCGATCGTGGATGCGCTGGGCTGACCGGGCCCGGCCGGTGCGCCAGGTCACCCTCCACCGCGAAGCCTGGCCGATCCGCGGCCACTTTGCGATCTCCCGCGGCAGCAAGACCGAAGCCATCGTCGTGGTCTGCGCAATCGCCGAGGGCGGCGCCGTGGGCCGCGGCGAGTGCGTGCCCTATGCCCGCTACGGCGAGACGCCGGAGAGCGTCAGGGCACAGATCGAGGCGGTCGCGCCGGCCGTCGCCCAGGGCATGGACCGCGCCGCCCTGCAGGCCGCCCTGCCAGCCGGTGCCGCACGCAATGCCGTGGACTGCGCGCTGTGGGACCTGGAGGCGAAGCTGACGGCCACGCCGGTCTGGCAGCTTGCCGGCCTCGAGCCGCCGCGGCCGCAGGTCACCGCCTACACCATCGGCGTCGACGCGGTGGCGCACATGGGGGGGGCGGCGCGCATGGTCCGCGACCGGCCGCTGATCAAGGTCAAGCTGACCGGCGCGGACGACCTGGACCGGGTGCGGGCGGTGCGCGAGAACGCCTCGGCCAGCCACCTGATCGTCGACGCCAACGAGGCCTGGACGGCGGACGACCTGCGCACCCTGGGGCCGGCGCTGGCGGCCCTCGATGTCGAGTTGATCGAGCAGCCTCTGCCGGCCGCGGACGACGCGGCGCTGCGTGGGATCGACTGTCCGGTGCCGCTGTGCGCCGACGAGAGCTGCCACGACGCCGCCTCCCTGCCGGCCCTGGCCGGCAGGTACCAGGTGGTCAACATCAAGCTGGACAAGACCGGCGGCCTGACCGCGGCGCTGGCCCTGCGCACCGCCGCCCGCGCCGCCGGATTCCGGGTGATGGTCGGGTGCATGGTGGCCACCTCGCTGGCCATGGCGCCGGCGGTGCTGGTCGCCCAGGGCGCCGACTTCGTCGACCTGGACGGGCCGCTGCTGCTGGCCCGCGACCGCGACCCGGCGCTGCGCTATGCCGGCCCGTTCGTGTACCCGCCGGCACCGGCGCTGTGGGGCTGACCATCCGGGGCCGACCCCAGGGCCGACCATCGCCGTTGCCGCCGCCGCGGCGCGCGCATACGGTAAATGGTGACCGGCGCCGGCCGCGGCGCCCGAACCGGAGGGTGTTGCCGTGCCCAGCTTCCCCCGCCTTGCCGCAGCCGCCCTGGCCGCCGCCGCGGCCTGTGCCGCCATGCCCATCGCCTCTCCGGCTGTTGCCCAGGAGGTGACGCTGCGCGTCCACCACTTCCTGCCGGCCGGCTCCACCACCCACGCGCAGTTCCTGGTGCCGTGGGCCGAGCGGGTCGAGGCGCAGTCGGACGGCCGCATCGAGGTGCAGATCTTCCCGACCATGCAGCTCGGCGGCTCGGCGCCCAGCCTGTACGACCAGGCGCGCGACGGTGTGGTCGACGCCGTGTGGACCCTGCCCGGCTACACGCCCGGCCGGTTCCCGCTGGTCGAGGCGTTCGAGCTGCCGTTCGTCGCCGCCGGTGCCGAGGCGACCAGCCAGGCCGTGCAGGCCTTCTACGAGAACCACCAGGACGAGATGTTTCCCGACGTGCACGTGCTGGCCCTGCACGTCCACGCCCCCGGCACCTTCCACCTGCGCGACCGGCCGGTGACCCGCATGGAGGACCTGGCCGGCCGCCAGGTCCGTGCGCCCAGCCGCGTCACCAACATGGCGCTGGAGGCGCTGGGCGCGGTGCCCGTCGGCATGCCGGTGCCGGGCGTGCCCGAGGCGCTGGCCCGCGGCGTGATCGACGGCGCCGTGCTGCCGTGGGAGGTGGCGCTGGCGCTGCGCGTGCCCGAGCTGGTGCAGTATCACACCGAGATCGCCGGCGAACGCGGCTTCTACACCGCCGTGTTCCTGTTCGCCATGAACCGGGACGTGTACGAAGGCCTGCCCGACGACCTGCGCGCCGTGATCGATGCCAACAGCGGCCTGCCCCTGGCACAGGCGGCCGGCGCCGCCTGGGACGCGGCGGAGCAGCCGGGCCGCGAGGCGGCGCTGGCCGAAAGCAACCAGGTCGACGTGATTGCCGGCGAGGAGGCGGCGCGCTGGGTGGCGGCGACCGAGCCGGTGATCGCCGCCTGGATCGAGCAGATGAACATCCGCGGCTACGACGGCGCCGCCCTGCTCGCCGAGGCGCGCGCCCTGATCGACCGGTACGACAGCGAGGCGGGCGCACCATGAGCGACGCGGCGGCGCGGCAGGCGCTGGTCGCGGCGGCGCGGCGGCTGGGTGCTTCGGGTCTGACCCAGGGCACCTCCGGCAATGTCAGCCTGCGGGTGACCGAGGGCCTGCTGATCACACCGTCGGGCCTGCCCTACGAGGACATGGCGCCGGAGGACGCCGTCGTCATGGGCCTGGACGGGGTGTGCGCTTCCGGCCAGCGCAAGCCGTCCACCGAGTGGCGCTTCCACGCCGGCATCCTGGCGGCACGGCCCGAGGCCGGCGCGGTCGTCCACTGCCATTCGCTGTTCGCGACGACCCTGGCCTGCCTGCGCCGCGGCATCCCGGCATTCCACTACATGATCGCCGTGGCCGGCGGCGATTCGATCCGCTGCGCCGACTACGCCACCTTCGGCACGGCGGCGCTGGCCGGGAACGCCCGGCGCGCGCTGGACGGCCGCCGCGCCTGCCTGCTCGCCAACCACGGCCAGATCGCCCTCGGCCCGGATCTCGACCGCGCCCTGGCCCTGGCCGTCGAGGTGGAAACCCTGGCCAGCCAGTACTGGCACGCCCTGCAGCTTGGCCAGCCGACCATCCTGTCGGCGGAGGAGATGCGGGCGGTGTATGAGATGTTCAGGGGATATGGCCGGCAGGCATAACCCGCAGGTTGGGTGTGCGCAGCGAAACCTGACATTCTCTTCGCCCAACCTGTCTGCCGAACCATGGCACAGCCACCGCCGCGACCCCGCGGCAATCCCATCCCCCCGCGCCAGTGCCCGGAACCGCAGCGCGTCGTCGAGCATCGGCAGTTTTTGAACTTGAGCAACTGGCATTCTGCTCAAGGTGGGCAAAGGCGTGTACCCGCCCTTCGGCGGGCGTCGCTGCGCTCCGGCCGCCCTACGACAGGTTTTACGACAGGGTGCTGTTTATGCGGTGTTCAGGAGCGCCACGAAGCCTCTGCCTTGGCGATCAAGGGCTGCCACAGTCTATCTTGACCAGTGGCAATACGAAACCCGGCGCACCGGCCATGCGGACCGATGCGCCGGGCAGTGAACGGTCAGAGCTCGTCTTCGCCGAAGTCCATCTCGGCCGGCGCCTCGAGCGGCGGCTCTTCCATGAGCGGCTCGGCGGCGGCCTCGGCCGGCATGAGCAGGTCGGCCAGCATGTTGCCGACGATCACGCCGCCGGCCACGGCCATTGCCGTCTGCAGCGCGCCACCCATGAACCCGCCGCCATGGTGGCCACCGTGATGGGCGCCATGGCCGTCAATACGACAGGGCAT
The DNA here is from genome assembly GCA_964526565.1 of uncultured Mycobacteriaceae bacterium. Classification (GTDB taxonomy): domain Bacteria; phylum Pseudomonadota; class Alphaproteobacteria; order DSM-16000; family Inquilinaceae; genus CAZGMC01. The sequence continues at coordinate 17,251 of CAZGMC010000023.1, read as the reverse complement.
GGGGACATACCGGTTTTTTCACGAAGCGGCGACACAAATGCTTGCGATGCAAAAGGAGTGTGCAGGCCCGTGCCGCCCCCGAAAGCCGCCGTGCGTTCCCCCGTCGCAATTGCCCCAGGCCAATTCAGGTGCTATCGGGCTGGCCGCACCGGATGCGAACCCCGAAACCGGGAGGCTCGAGGCCATGGCCTATCACGCGCTCGTTTCCGTCTTCTGCCCGGACCGCGTCGGGCTCGTCGCGGGCATTGCGGCGCGGCTGTTCGACCTGGGCGCCAATCTCGGCGACGCCTCGTTCACCGTGCTCGGTGAAGGGGCGGAGTTCTCCAGCCTGTGCGAGCTGCCCGACACGGTGGACACCGATGCCGTTACGGCCGCCCTGGCCGACCTGCCGGAGCTCGCCGGCGCCCGCATCGAGGTGCACCGGTTCGATCTGGGGCCGCTGCACGCGGCGACGGGCCGGGTCACCCACCGGGTCGAGTGCACCGGCCACGACCGCCCCGGCCTGGTGGCGCGCCTGGCCGAGGTGTTCGGCGACTTCGACGCCAACATCGTGCGCATGACGTGCCAGACCGTGCCGGGCGACGACGGCGACGCCTATACCATCCGCTTCGCCGTCTGCATCCCCGAGCGCCGCGCCGAGGCCTGCCTGGCCGCGCTGGGCAACACCGCCGAAGGTCTCGGCCAGACCCTGCGGTGGGAGATTGTGGCCGGGCCGGCCTGATGCCGGGCTCACGCGGCCGGGCCGAAGGGTCGTCCCGCATGCCGGCGCGGGCCCGGCAGCGGCTTCAGGCCGCCCGGCGCGTCGCTGCCCCCGGTCCCGCCAGGGTCTTGCGCGCCACCGCGACGTGCTCATGGTCGACCAGCGCGAACAGCGGCACGGACACCGGCCGGAACCAGTGGAACAGGCGGCCCGGCAGGCTGGTCGCCGCCGGGTTGCTCTGCCGCACCCGGACCGTCACCTCCGGGAACGCCTCGCCGAGCAGCCGCCGGAACTCCGGCAGCGAGACCAGCCGCTTGCCGGTATACGGGCCGCCACCCAGGCGCCGCGACACCGGGTCCATCCAGGACCGCGGCACGAAGCCCAGCGCCCAGATGCCGACATGGGGCTCGGGCGCGACCAGGCTGTACCGGTTGGGCGAGTTCAGCAGCAGCCGGCCGCCCGGCGCCAGCACCCGGGCGGCGGCGGCCAGATAGGCGCGCTGGTCGGTGACGTGCTCGATCACGTCCGGCGAGTAGACCAGGCTGAAGGTGTCGTCCGCGAACGGCAGCGCCTCGGCATTGCCGGCGATCAGGTCGGCTGCGACGCCCTGCCCGGCCAGCAGCTTGCGCGCGAACACGAGCTCTTCCAGCGAGATGTCGAGGCCGACGACCCGCCCCCCGGACAGCCCGGCCAGCGCGCCTACGGCCTCGCCCGAGCCGCAGCCGAGGTCGAGGATCATCGGCCCGGCCTCGGCCGGCTGCACTCCCGCCGCGTCCATCATCCGCAACACCCGCTCGCTGGCCCGCTGCGGCAGCGACAGGCGGTGCGCCATGGCCTTGCGGCGGCGCTCCTGGGAAATGTGCGGGTTGATCTCCGTCTCGTAAAAGGCGACCAGCGCGTCGAACGTCAGCGACGGCGCCGCCGCCTCCAGCCGGGCCACACGCTCGCGCTCCTCCGCCCGGCTGACATAGGGCGGGTCGGACAGGCGCAGGTCGGGAAAGCCGAACACGACCGGGTATTCCCAGCCGCCCTCGGCCGCGACGAGCGTGTCCGTGTCCTTGAGCGAAAGCGGCGAGCCGGTCCGCGGGCAGCGCAGGAAGGCAGGTGTCTGGAACATGCAGCGATCCGTCGGCTGTAACGCGCGGATGCCGTCAGCGGCCCCGCACCCGCCATGTCTTACGGTCCGGCCCGTGCGGTCGGCAATGCGTCCATTCCGGTGCCCCTGACCCTGCCGGCCGTTTCACTTGGGCCTCACGTTCCAGGCAGGCCAGAATACCCTCCCGCATAAGCTTCGAAAACGTCGAGAGGATGCCGCCCACCGTCAGGCCAGCCCCACCGAACCCGGATCCTACACATCCAGGTTCACCACGTTCAAAGCATTGTCCTGGATGAACTCGCGGCGCGGCTCGACGACGTCGCCCATCAGGGTGGAGAAGATGTCGGCGGCGTCCTCGGCGTGGCTGATGCGCACCTGCAGCAGCGAGCGCGCATTCGGATCGAGCGTCGTGTCCCACAACTGGTCGGGGTTCATCTCGCCCAGGCCCTTGTAGCGCTGGATCGCGATGCCCTTGCGGGCCAGCGCCATGACCTGGTCGACCAGGCCGACCGGCCCGTAGACCGTCCAGGTCTGCCCCTTGTGGCCGAGCGTCGCCGGTTCGGCATGGGTCGCCGCCAGCTCGTCGCCCAGCGCCGCCAGCCGCCGCGCCTCGCCGGAATGGATCAGGTCGCCGTCGATGGTGCGGTGCTCGGTGACGCCGCGCAGCGTGCGCTCGAAAGCCAGCCCGCCGTCGCCCGAGGGCCGGCCGCGCCAGCCGCGCTCGATCTCGGGAGACAGCCGGTCAAGCCGCGCGGCGATGGTGTCGGCCAGCCGCTGCGCCGTTGCCTCGTCGGCCAGGTCGGCCGCGCGCAGCCCGCCGGCCACCGTCGCCTGTTCCACGACGAACGGGTTGCCGACCTTGCGCGCCAGCGGTTCCAGCAGGTGCCGGACCTCGCGCGCCCGCTCGACGACCGCCCGCAGGTCGTTGCCGGCCAGCTGGGTGCCGTCGTGGGCGGTAAGCACCACTTCGACCAGGCCCTCGTCGATCAGATAGGCCTCCAGCTCGCGGTCACCCTTCTGATACAAACGCCCCTTGCCACGGGTGATGCCGTAGAGCGGCGGCTGGGCGATGTACAGATAGCCCTGCTCGACGATCTGCGGCATCTGGCGGAAGAAGAACGTCAGCAGCAGGGTGCGGATGTGGCTGCCGTCCACGTCGGCGTCGGTCATGATGATGACCTTGTGGTAGCGGATCTTCGAGATGTCGAACTCGTCGCGGATGCCGGTGCCCAGCGCCGTGATCAGCGTGCCGATTTCCGCCGAGCTCAGCATCTTGTCGACCCGCGCCCGCTCCACGTTGAGGATCTTGCCGCGCAGCGGCAGGATCGCCTGGAACCGCCGGTCGCGCGCCGACTTGGCCGAGCCGCCGGCGGAGTCGCCCTCGACGATGAACAGCTCGCTGTCGCGCGGGTCGCGGCTCTGGCAGTCGGCCAGCTTGCCCGGCAGCGAGGCCACGTCGAGCAGGCCCTTGCGCCGGGTCAGCTCGCGCGCCTTGCGCGCCGCCTCGCGCGCCGAGGCCGCCTCGACCACCTTCTGGACGATCTTCTTGGCTTCGGCCGGGTGCTCGCCGAACCAGGTGCCCAGCGCCTCGTTGATCACGCCCTCGACCACCGGACGGACCTCCGACGACACCAGCTTGTCCTTGGTCTGGCTGGAGAACTTGGCGTCGGGCACCTTGACCGACAGCACGCAGGTCAGTCCCTCGCGCGCATCATCGCCGGACAGGGCGACCTTCTCCTTCTTGGCGATGCCGCTTTCGACCGCATAGTTGTTGACCTGCCGCGTCAGCGCGGCGCGGAAGCCGGCCAGATGGGTGCCGCCGTCGCGCTGCGGGATGTTGTTGGTGAAGCACAGCATCGTCTCATGGAAGCTGTCGTTCCACTGCAGGGCGGCTTCCACGGTGATGCGGTCGCGTTCGGCGGCGACGGCGACGGGCGGCTTGTGCAGCGGCGCCTTGGCCTTGTCCAGATAGCCGACGAACGCCTCCAGCCCGCCCTCGTAGTGCATCTCGACCTTTTTCGTCTCCACGCCGCGCCGGTCGATCAGCGTCAGGGTGACGCCCGAGTTCAGGAAGGCCAGCTCGCGCAGGCGGTGCTCCAGCGTGCCGAAGTCGAACTCGGTCTTCGTGAACACCCGCGGCGAGGGGATGAACGACACGCGCGTGCCGGTCCACGGCCGGCCGCCATCCACCGCCGGCGCCGGGCCGGTGACGGCCAGCGGCGCCTCCGGCTCACCGTCGCGGAAGCGCATGCGCCATTCGCGGCCGTCGCGCCAGATGGTCAGGTCCAGCGTCTCCGACAGCGCGTTGACGACGCTGACGCCGACGCCGTGCAGCCCGCCGGATACCTTGTAGGAGTCCTGATTGAACTTCCCGCCGGCGTGCAGGTGGGTCATGATGACCTCGGCGGCACTGACTCCCTCCTCGCGGTGGATATCGACGGGAATGCCGCGGCCGTTGTCGGTGACGGTGGCCGAGCCGTCGGCGTCCAGCTCGACGACGATGGTGTCGCAGTAGCCGCCCATGGCCTCGTCGATGGCGTTGTCGACCACCTCGTAGACCATGTGGTGCAGGCCGGAGCCGTCATCGGTGTCGCCGATGTACATGCCCGGCCGCTTGCGCACGGCATCCAGGCCGCGCAGCACCTTGATGGAGTCGGCGCCGTATTCGGATTTGGAGATCTGCACGGGGCTCGGCTCGGCCATCGGGGTCGTTCCTTGGGTGTCGGTCATGGTCGTGTCACGGGTGCGGTGGCGGCCGCAATTCGCGCAACTGCGCGTCCTCTATACCATAATGCCGGGCTCGATCGCCGAACGGGGCGAACAGGCCGGCGTCGGTGCCGGTCAGCCAGGCCTGGGCGCCCAGGGTCAGCACCTCCTCGAACAGGGCGGTGCGGCGGCGCGCGTCCAGGTGCGCGGCGATCTCGTCGAGCAGCAGCAGCGGCGGCGCGCCGCGCTCGCCGGCCAGCAGCCGCGCGTTCGCCAGCACCAGTCCGACCAGCAGGGCCTTCTGCTCGCCTGTCGAGCACTGGTCGGCCGGCATGTCCTTGCCGGCGTGGCGCACCACCAGGTCGCTGCGGTGCGGCCCCTCCGCCGCCCCGCCGACCAGGGCGTCGAGCCGGCGGGTCTGGCGCAGCCGGGCGCGCAAAGCGTCCTCGGCGGCCAGTGCCGGCATCTCGTCGAGCCAGCCCTCGACCGTGCCGGTGACGGTCACCGCCGCCGGCGGGAACGGCGGCTCGTCGCCGGCGGCGAACCCGGCCCGTGCGGCGGCGCCGCGCAGCCGGCCGACCACTTCGCGCCGGGCCGCGGCGACGGCGACGCCGTTGGTCGCCATGGCCTCCTCCAGCGCCGCCAGCCAGGCGTCGTCGCGGCAGTCGTCCTTGAGCAGCCGGGCGCGCTCGCGCATGGCCTGCTCGTAGGCGGACAACTGGCCGGCATGGTCGGGATGGAAGCCAAACACCAGCCGGTCCAGGAACCGCCGCCGGTTGGCCGCCCCCTCGATGAACAGCCGGTCCATCTGCGGCGTCAGCCAGAGGACGGCCACGTGCTCGCCCAGTTCCGCCTGACCCGCGGCCGGCCGGCCGTCGATGCGCACCGTGCGGCGGCCGGCGCCCGGCGTCGCCGGGTCCAGGCCGGTGCCGATGGCAACCTCGCCATGCGGCGTCGCCACGCGCGCCGCCACCGCCCAATAGCGGCCCTCGGCCGGGCGGCGTGTCACCGCGTCCAGCCGGGCCCGGCGCAGGCCCCGCCCCGGCGCCAGGAACGAGACCGCCTCCAGCAGGTTGGTCTTGCCGGCGCCGTTGGGCCCCGTCAGCACGACCGGCCACCCGTCGGCGTCGAGCCGCGCCTCGGCATAACAGCGGAAGTCGGTGACGCTCAGCCGGCTCACGGCCAGCCGGCGCAGTGCCGCGCGATCCAGTGGGGCGGCCAAGCCCGCCTGTGGCGTCATCCGGGTCTCTCGATCCCCTTGAGACGGCTGGATCAGACGCGCATCGGCATCAGCACATAGAGTGCGCTGGCGTCGGCAACGTCGCGGATGATGGTCGGCGAGGCGGAGTCGGCCATCGAGAATTGTGCGGCATCGCCCTCGATCTGCTGGGTGATATCCAATAGATAGCGTGAGTTGAAGCCGATCTCCATGGCATCCGCCTGATAATCGACCTCGATCTCCTCCGTGGCGCTGCCCTGCTCCGCATTGGTCGCCGACAGGGTCAGGTTGCCCGGCTCGAGCGCCAGCTTCACTGCCCGGCTCTTCTCCGTCGAGATGGTGGAGACCCGGTCGACCGCCTTCTGCAGCAGCCTGGCATCGACCTCCAGCGTCTTGTCGTTGCCGGTGGGGATGACCCGCTCGTAGTCCGGGAAGGTGCCGTCGATCAGCTTCGAGGTCAGCGCGATCGAATCGATGGCAACGCGGATCTTCGTGTCGCTCAGCCACAGGTCGATGCTGTCGGTCGACTCCTCGATCAGCTTGCGCAGCTCGTTGACCGTCTTGCGCGGCACGATGACGTCGGGGATGTTCTCTGCCCCCTCCGGCAGCGCCATTTCGACGCGGGCAAGGCGGTGGCCGTCGGTGGCCACGGCGCGCATGACGGCCGTGGCCTCGGCCTTGGCGGCATGGACGAAGATGCCGTTCAGGTAGTAGCGCGTCTCCTCGGTGGAGATGGCGAACCGCGTGCGGTCGATCAGCAGGCGCAGGTCGCGGGCCGGCAGCGCGAAATGGTTGGGCAGCTCGCCGCCGGCCATCACCGGGAAGTCCTCTGCCGGCAGGCAGCTCAGCTGAAAGCGCGAGCGGCCGGCGCGCAGGGTCAGCATGCCGCCATCGCCGGCGCAGTCCAGCTCCACCTGGCTGCCTTCGGGCAGCTTGCGGACGATGTCGTACAGCGTGTGAGCCGGCGCCGTGGTCGCGCCCGTGGCCTGCACCTCGGCAACCACCGATTCGACGATCTCGATGTCCATGTCCGTTGCCGCCAGGCTGAGCCTGCCGTCCTCGGCGCGCATCAACACGTTGGACAGAATCGGGATCGTGTTGCGGCGCTCGACGACGCTCTGGACATGGCCGAGACTCCTGAGCAAGGCGGCGCGTTCGATCGTCAGTCTCATCGCTTTCCGTGTTCTTATTCGGCCCGCTCCGGCCCTGGCGTGCCCTGTTTCCCCCTTGGTCGCCACCCGGTTCGGGAAAGCCGGACGGGGTCGTGCACTATAGCGGAAAGCGATCCGCTGCCGAACTGTTTTCGCAAATGCGAGCGCCACGCGAGTGCGGCAGTCGCCGCCCTGCACCATGCGTGGCGGCATTCCCACAGCTGCGACACGGTCATGCCGCGCCCGCAAACAGCCTGAACGCAATGACGCCGCCCCAACTGCGCGGCCGGGCCGACGGCACAGGAACAATCGCGGCGGCTCCCCTTGTCAAAAAACCATTGACACCCACTTATGCTCTTTGCGAGCATAACAAATTCTTAATGCTCAAACTGAGCATAAAGCCCGTACCCTCTCAACCGGGGAAAGCGCACCATGACGCCGTTCGACAGCCCGCCTGCCGCGCCGACGTACCTGCCCTACACGCCGGAGGTGGCCCGCGCCACCGCGCCGCTGTATCAACGGGTCGCGCGGGTCGTGCCGGAGATCGAGTGGCCGGTCCACGCGCCCTACGTCCACGCCATCAACCGGCTGAAGGCCGAGCGCAACGCGGTGATCCTGGCGCACAACTACATGACGCCGGAGATCTTCCACTGCGTCGGCGACATCGTCGGCGACTCCCTGGCGCTGGCGAAGAAGGCGGCGGCGACCGAGGCCGACGTGATCGTCATGGCCGGCGTCCACTTCATGGCCGAAACGGCCAAGCTGCTCAATCCCGGCAAGACGGTGCTGATCCCCGACGTGCGCGCCGGCTGCTCGCTGGCCGCGTCGATCACCGGGGCCGACGTGCGCCTGCTGCGCCAGCGCTATCCGGATGCGCCGGTGGTCACCTACGTCAACACCTCGGCCGACGTGAAGGCGGAGTCGGACATCTGCTGCACCTCGGCCAACGCCGTGCAGGTGGTGGAGTCGCTGGGAGCGAAGCGGGTCATCTTCCTGCCCGACGAGCACCTGGGCCGCCACGTCGCCAGCCAGACCGATGTCGAGGTGATCCTGTGGCAGGGCGCCTGCGAGGTGCACGAGCGCTTCACCGGCGCCCAGATCCGCAGCTACGCTCAGGCCCACCGGAACCTGGTCGTCATCGCCCATCCCGAATGCCCACAGGACGTGCTGGCCGAGGCCGATTTCGTCGGCTCGACCGCGGGCATGATCGACTATGTGGCGCAGCACAAGCCGGGCCGCGTGCTGATGGTCACCGAGTGCTCGATGAGCGACAACGTTGCCGCCGAGCACCCGGACGTCGACTTCATCCGCCCGTGCAATCTGTGCCCGCACATGAAGCGGATCACCCTGCCCAAGATCCTCACGGCGCTGGAGACCATGCAGCCGCGCGTCGAGGTCGACCCGGCGGTGGCCGGGCGGGCGCGGGCGGCGGTGGAGCGGATGCTGGCGGCCGGCCGCCGGCCCTCCTGACCCGCGCGACACGCCGCCGCCCGTCCCCATCCGCAGGCGGCGCGCGGGCGTAGTGCGCGACACCGGCCGGCGGGTCTTCCGCCGGCGCAACGACAGGTCGTTCCCATGTACCACGATCCCGGCCTGCGGGCCGTTGCGCCAGCCGTCCGCGACGCCGACACCGTCATCGTCGGCTCCGGCATTGCCGGTCTGGCGGCGGCGCTGGCCCTGGCGCCGCGCCCGGTCACCGTGCTGACCAGGCGCGTCGAGGGCGGCTCGTCCTGGCTGGCCCAGGGCGGCGTCGCCTGCGCCCTGGGCGGCGACGACACGCCGCTGCTGCACGCCGAGGACACGGTGGCGGTCGGCGCCGGGCTGACCGATCCGGCGCTGGCCGCCGTGCTCACCGCCGAGGGCGTCGAGCGCATCCGCGGCCTGATCGCCAGCGGCATGCGCTTCGACCCCGACGCCGACGGCGCCCCGGCCCTGGGCCGCGAGGCCGGCCACCGGCGCCGCCGCATCCTCCATGCCAATGGCGACGGCACCGGCCGCGCCCTGGTCCGCGTGCTGCTGGCCCTGGCCCGGCAGGCGCCGTCGATCACCCTGGCCGCGGGCGTGCTGGCCTGGGACCTGCTGGTCGAGGCCGGGCAGGTGCGCGGCGTGCTGGCCCACGATCCGGCACGCGGTTGGACCGCCTATCGGGCGCCGCGGGTGGTGCTGGCCACCGGCGGCATCGGGCAGGCCTTCCTCTACACGACCAACCCGCCCGAGGCGACCGGCGACGGCCTGGCCATGGCGGCGCGGGCCGGCGCGGCGCTGGCCGACCTGGAGTTCGTCCAGTTCCACCCGACGGCGCTGGCCGTGCCCCAGGCCGTTCCCGGTGCCCCCCCCGGCGCACCGGTGCCGCTGCTCAGCGAGGCGCTGCGCGGCGAGGGCGCAGTGCTGCGCGACGCCCGCGGCCACCGATTCATGGCCGACGAGCACCCCGACGCCGATCTGGCGCCGCGCGACATCGTCGCCCGCGCCGTATGGCGCCGCCGTGCCGCCGGCGAGCCGGTCTTCCTCGACGCCACGAAGGCGCTGGGCGACCGCTTCCCGGCGCGCTTCCCCACGGTGTTCGCCCATTGCCGCAATGCCGGGCTGGACCCGCGGGTCGACCCGGTGCCGGTGGCGCCGGCCGCCCACTACCACATGGGCGGCATCCTGGTCGACGCCCACGGCCGGACCACGGTCGACGGCCTGTGGGCCTGCGGCGAGGCGGCCTCGACCGGCGTCCACGGCGGCAACCGGCTGGCCAGCAACTCGCTGCTGGAGGGCCTCGTGTTCGGCCACCGCGTCGCCGCCGACGTGGCCCGCTACGACGCCCCGGTGGCACCGGCGCCGCTGCCGCGCGTGACCGTACGGCCGGCCCTGCCGGAGGTGGCGGCCGGCGCCCGGCTGGTGGCGCTGCGGCGGACCATGTACGACCATGTCGGCCTGGTCCGCGACGGCGACGGCCTGGGCCGCGCGGTGGCGGCGCTGGGCGCGCTGCAGGGCGGGCTGGACGGCTGGACGCCGGGGCCCGGCGAGCCGTGGCCGGTGCCGGCGCACGATGTGGCGGCGCTGGCCGCCTTGCGCAATCTGTGTCTGGTCGGGCGGCTGGTCGCCGTCGCCGCTCAAAGCCGCACCGAGAGCCGCGGCGCCCACTGCCGCCGCGACCACCCGGAACGCGACCCGGCCTGGCAGCGCCGCCAGGTGCTGTACGCGGGGACGGGGGCACCGGAGCGGCTCGCCGGCCGGCCGGCCGAGATCCTGTCCTCCCCCGTGACGGCGTGACGGCGGGCGACCATGACCGCAGTCCACGACCCCCTGCCGCCGACGCTCCACCCGCTGCTCTACCAGCCGCTGGTGCGCCGCGCCCTGGAGGAGGACCTGGGCCGTGCCGGCGACATGACCAGCGATGCCGTCGTGCCGCCGGACGCAAAGGCCCAGGCCCGCCTGGTGGCCCGCCAGGACGGCCGCATCGCCGGGCTGGGCGTGGCCCTGGCCGCGTTCACGGAGATCGACCCGGCGATCGCCGTCACCGTCGACCATGGCGACGGCAGCGACGCCGCGGCCGGCGCCATCCTGGCGCTGCTGCGCGGCCCGGCGCGCGGCCTGCTGACGGCGGAGCGGGTGGCGCTCAACCTGCTCGGCCGGCTGTGCGGCATCGCCACGGCAACCCATACCGCCGCCCGCGCCACCGCCGGCACCCGCGCCCGCGTCACCTGCACGCGCAAGACCACGCCCGGCCTGCGTGCGCTTGAGAAGTACGCGGTGCGCGTCGGCGGCGGCGTCAACCACCGCTTCGGCCTGGACGACGGGATCCTGATCAAGGACAACCACATCGTCGTCGCCGGCGGCATCGAGCCGGCAGTGACCCGCGCCCGCGCCTTCGCCGGCCACATGGTCAAGATCGAGGTCGAGGTCGACACGCTGGCCCAGCTCGAGACCGTGCTGCGCCTGCCGGTGGACGCCGTGCTGCTCGACAACATGGCGCCCGACATGCTGCGCCGCGCGGTCGACATGGCCGCCGGCCGGGTGGTCACCGAGGCCTCCGGCGGCATCACCCCGGCCCGCGTCGCCGAGGTCGCCGCCACCGGCGTGGATTTGATTTCCCTGGGCTGGCTGACCCACAGCGTAACCAACCTGGACGTGGCCCTGGATTTCGAGGCTGTGTGATCTGTTGCGGGGTGGGTGCGCGGCTGACGCCGCCGGCCCGATCTGCCCCTCCCTGGCCCGCCCTCGCTGGCGGGAGAGGGAATTTGTCTCGCGGGGCAGTTCAGACGGGAACGGTTGGCTGGACTGAGCCCTTCAAATGAACAGCGTGGAGACCGAGCGTTCCTCGCTGATGCGTTTCATGGCTTCGGCGATCAGCGGGCTGATGGTGAGCTGGCGGACATTGTGGCTGACGCGCACGGCCTCCGTCGCCAGGATGCTGTCGGTGATGACGAGCTCGTCCATCGGTGACGCCCCGACCCGCGCCACCGCGCCGCCGGACAGCACGCCGTGCGTGCAATAGGCGCTGACCGAGGCCGCGCCCGCCTCCATCAGCGCCACCGCGGCGTTGCACAGGGTGCCGCCGCTGTCGATGATGTCGTCGACGATGATGCACTTGCGGCCCTCGACGTCGCCGATGATGTGCATCACCTCCGACACCCCGGCCCGCTCACGCCGCTTGTCGATGATGGCCAGGTCGGCATCGAGCCGCTTGGCCATGGACCGCGCCCGCACCACGCCGCCCACGTCGGGCGACACGATCACCACGCTGCCGTTGTTGTTGCGGTCCTTGATGTCCTTCACGAACACTGGCGCGGCGAACAGGTTGTCCAGCGGGATGTCGAAGAACCCCTGGATCTGCCCGGCATGCAGGTCCAGCGTCAGCACCCGGTCGGCGCCGGCGCGGGTGATCAGGTTGGCGACCAGCTTGGCCGAGATCGGCGTGCGCGGGCCCGTCTTGCGGTCCTGCCGGGCATAGCCGTAGTACGGCATCACCGCCGTGATGCGCCTGGCCGAGCCGCGTCGCAGCGCGTCGATGGTGACGAGCAGCTCCATCAGGTTGTCGTTGGCCGGATAGCTCGTCGACTGCAGAACGAACACGTCCTCGCCGCGGACGTTCTCCAGAATCTCGACGAACACCTCCAGATCGGCGAAACGCCGGATGCTCGCCTTGGTCAGCGGCGTCTGGAGATAGGCGGATATCGCTTCGCTCAGCGGGCGATTGCTGTTGCCGGCGATGATTCTCATTTCGGGGGAGGCCCTCGTCGTCGCGCAACCGCTGTCGGGTTCGCCAAGTGACGGGCGGGAAGGGCGGCCGCACCGGCGCCGCCGCGCGGCCGACGCAGGCACCATACATCAGGCCGCGGCGCCATGTAAATGTCATACGCCGCAGTGCAGCAAAACGTTCCTGCACGCCTCCTACAGCATGCACGACACCAGCAGCGTCAACAGGCACAGGACGGTGAACATGATCAGGTACGGCATGACCGAACCATGGGGCCGTCAGGCCGGCAGGGCAATGGCCGTCAGGCCGGCAGGGCAATGGCCGACAGGCAGCGGCCGTAGTCCGGCTCGCCGCGGTGAGTGGCGCGGCGGTAGCTGAAGAACAGCGCCTCCTCGGCACAGGTGTCGTGCGGCGCCGCCTCGACCCGGCCGATGCCGGCAGCGCCGAGCCGCTGCGCCACATAGCCGGCCAGGTCGAACAGGACGTGTCCGGGGCGCGGCGCTGCGACGAAGAAGGCGTGGTTGCCCGCCGAATCGGCCAGGAACCGGTCGCGGAAGCCGGCGTCGACCTCGTAGGACCGGGCGCCGATGCATGGGCCGATGCCGGCGGTGATCCGTTCCGGCGCCGCACCCAGGGCCGTCATGGCGGCGATCGTCGCCTCCAGCACGCCGCCCAGCGCACCCTTCCAGCCGGCATGGGCGGCGCCGATCACGCCGGCCGCGGCGTCGGCCAGCAGCACCGGTGCGCAGTCGGCCGTCAGGATGCCGAGGGCGAGGCCCGGCCGGCGGGTGACCAGGGCGTCCGCCGCCGGTGCCGCATCCGGTGGCCACGGCACCGCCACCGTCGCCACGTCGGCGCTGTGGGTCTGGCAGGCGGTGACCAGAGCCGTGGCGCCGGCGTCCAGCTCGGCCAGGCAGCGGTCGCGGTTGCGCGTCACGTTGGCGGCGCTGTCGGCCGAGCCGAATCCGCAATTGCGCGAGGCATAGATGCCGCCGCTGACGCCGCCCTCGCGGGTGAAGAAGGCATGGCGCACGGCGCCGATCGCATCCAGGGATCCGAGCGTGATCATGGTCCCCTCCCTGGTGGTGCCGGTCCGGCCTCGAACCCGGCCGGCGCGCCCAGCGCTGGCGTGGCGATCGCCAGCGCCTTGAACAGGGTGCCCATCTGCTCCGGCGCCGTCAGCCGGTGCAGCGCCGCGGCGACGGCTTCGGCCTCCGCGGTGCCGGCCGCGGCGGCCAGTCGCGCCGCCCGCTGGCCGATGCCGAGCCGCTGCAGCAGCGTGCCCTGGGCGACCGGGCCGTGGACCGCCGCGCCCTGCTCCCGCGCCGACTGCGCCAGCGCCGCGAAATCGACGTGGGCCGTCAGGTCGGCCTCGCCGGGGTCGGCCAGCGGGTCGGCAAAAGCGTGGCGCCGCACCGCCTGCAGCGTCTCGCCGGGGCCGGGCGCGGCATAGCCGTAGTCGACGATCAGCACCGCGCCGCCGTGGCTCGCCACCCGCCGGCCCAGCTCCGCCGCCAGCGACAGCCCGGCCGGGCACACCTCGACGACACGGCCCGGCGGCAGCGTGTCGCGGTCCGGCGGGATCAGCGCTGCCGCGGCGCCGACCGGCCCGGCCAGGACCCAGCGCAGCCGCCCCGCCGCCTCGTCCCAGTCGACCATGCGTTCGGCCCAGCCGCTCTCGGTGCGCACGAACTGGCGCACCGGCAAGGCATCGAAGACCTCGTTGGCCAGGACCAGCAGCGGCCCCTCGGGCACCTCGCCCAGGCTGGTGTGCCAGGCCGGCGGTACCGCCAGCCCGGCCGGCTTGAGCGCCGCCGCCTGGGCCCGGCGCAGCAGCGGGCTCGGCTCGACCAGCTGCACCCGCACCGCGGCCAGAAACCCGGGCACCAGCCGGGCGGCACGCAGGGCATCGGCCATCAGCGTGCCGCGCCCCGGGCCCAGCTCGACCAGCGCCACCGGCCCCGGCGCGCCCAGGCGCTGCCAGGCGTCGACGCACCACAGGCCGAGCAGCTCGCCGAACATCTGGCTGACCTCCGGCGCCGTGACGAAGTCGCCGGCGGCGCCGAACGGGTCGCGCGTGGCATAATAGCCGAAACGGGGATGGCCCAGCGCCTCGGCCATGTACTCGGCGACGGTCAGCGGCCCGGTCGTGGCGATGCGGCGGCGCAGGACGGCGGACAGCGTGGTCATGCCGGCCGGTGCCGGTTGGCCCGCCAGACGATCCACAGGCCGGCCAGGATCATCGGGATCGACAGCAGCTGGCCCATGGTGACGCCGGGGATGATCACGCCGTACATCGGCCCGTACTGGCGCACGAACTCGACCAGGAAGCGGGCCGCACCGTAGCCGATCAGGAAGATGCCGGCCAGCAGGCCGGGGCTGCGGCGGACGCTCTCCGTGCGCGCCAGCCAGGCGAGCAGCACGAACAGGACGATCCCCTCCAGGACCGCCTCGTAGAGCTGGCTGGGGTGGCGCGGCAGCCGCTCCGGGTCGGTCGGAAAGACCATGGCCCACGGCACGCCGGTCGGCCGGCCGTACAGCTCGGCATTGATGAAGTTGGCCAGCCGGCCCAGGAACAGGCCGATCGGCGCCACCACGGCGACCAGGTCGCCCAGGTACCACGGCGAGAACCGGTGCACGTACGAGAACAGCACAATCGCCGCGATGACGCCGAGCAGCCCGCCGTGAAACGACATGCCGCCCTGCCAGACCATCAGGATTTCCAGCGGGCTCTCCAGATAGTACGGCAGGTTGTAGAAGAGCACGAAGCCGAGCCGCCCGCCCAGGATCACGCCGATCACCGCCCAGGCGACGAAGTCGTCGATCTGCTCCGGCCGCGGCGGCAGCTCGGTGCGCCGGGCCAGGTGGATGCAATAGCGCCACCCGCCGATGAACCCGGCCAGATAGGCCAGCGCATACCAGCGAATGGCCAGCGGCCCGATCTCCACGGCAACCGGATCGATCGACGGCAGGACGATGGCGAACATGGCGGGACGGGATCCGGAAGCGGGAGCCAGGGGCGGCAGCATCCTAGCGGTGGCGTTCCCGCTCCGCCAGTCCGCGACGCTTGCCGGGCGGTCATTCCACCCACCGCGCCGTCAGCCACTCCCGCAGCAGGGCCGTCGCCTCCTCGGGGCGTTCCATGGTCGGCAGGTGCCCGCAGTCCTCGATCACGGCCAGGCGGGCGCGCGGGATCAGGCGGGCCAGTTCCTCACTGAGCTCCAGCGGGGTCAGCGCGTCCTGGCGGCCGCAGACGACCAGCGTGGGACAGGCGATCGCGGCCAGGTTATGGCGGCCGTCGGCGCGGGCCAGCAGGGCGGTCTCCTGGCGGATGAAGGCCGCCTGGCCGACCCGCTCGGCCATGGCGAGCACCGCCGCCGCCAGCGCCGCGTCGCCGAGCCGGTCCGGGTGGATGAGCTGGGGCAGCAGACGCGGCGTCACGCCCTTGAACCGGCCGCGCTGCGCCAGGCGCAGCAGGAAGCGGCGCTGGCGCGCCTTCTCCCGCGTGTCGGCGCGGGCGGTGGTGTCGAACAGGGCCAGCCGCGTCACCCGCTCGGGCGCCCGCCGCACCACTTCCAGTGCCACATAGCCGCCCATCGACAGGCCGGCCAGGGCGAACGCCGGCGGCGCCTCGTCCAGCACCGTCTCGGCCATCGCCGCGATCGACTCGTGGCGGGTCAGATCGGCGATGTGCACAGCGGCCAGGTCGGCCACATGCTGCGCCTGGTACGCCCACAACGCGCCATCGCACACCAGCCCCGGCAGCAGCACCAGCGCCGGCCGGGCGGTCACTTGATCAGCTTGCTGATCTCGCGGAACTCGGGCGAATCGGCGCGGCGCATCCACTCGAACAGGACCATCTCGGTGGTCACCAGCTCGATGCCGTGGCGGCCCAGCCGGTCCCAGGCCGCCGCCGCACTCTCCGGCCGGCGTGACGAGCAGGCATCCCGCACCACCGTCACCGGCACCCCGCGCTGGGCCAGGTCGAGCGCCGTCTGCAACACGCAGACATGCGCCTCGATGCCGCAGACCACCACCTCGGGCCGCCCGGCCCTGGCCAGATGGTCGGTGACGCCGGGGTTGGCGGCGGCGGAAAACTCCACCTTGTCGACCACCGCGCCGTCCGGCAGCAGTTCGGCGATCGGCGGCACGAAATGGCCCAGGCCCCTGGGATATTGTTCCGAGGCGACGACCGGCACGGCCAGCCGCCGCGCCGCCCGGATCAGCCGGGCACTGTTGGCCACCACGTCGTCGATGCCGTGGATGGCCGGGGCCAGCCGCTCCTGGATGTCGACGACGAGCAGAGTGGATCGTGCAGCGTCCAGCAGCATGACGCGCGGTCTCCCGAAAATCCGCCACAACCGTAACAACGGCAGCCTAGCACGCTTGGAACGCGCCGGTCCCGCCACAAAATAACAGCGCGGGAAAAGCGATTGACTTCCACGGGACCGGTCGTGCCTTATGGGCGCCGTCCCATAACCGCCCTCAAAATAAGGGTTAACCACGAAATCGATATGACATTTGCGGATCTTGGGCTGAAGTCCGAAATCCTTCGGGCTGTGGAGGACGCCGGCTACACCATCCCCACGCCCATCCAGGCACAAGCCATCCCGACCGTGCTGGACGGCGGCGATATGGTCGGTATCGCCCAGACCGGCACCGGCAAGACCGCCGGTTTC
The DNA here is from genome assembly GCA_964526565.1 of uncultured Mycobacteriaceae bacterium. Lineage (GTDB taxonomy): Bacteria > Pseudomonadota > Alphaproteobacteria > DSM-16000 > Inquilinaceae > CAZGMC01. Next base: position 512 of record CAZGMC010000023.1, on the reverse strand, counting down.
ACGCTGCCCATGATCCAGCTTCTGGCTCAGGGGCGGGCGCGCGCCCGCATGCCGCGGTCGCTGATCCTGGAGCCGACGCGCGAGCTGGCCACCCAGGTCGCCCAGAACTTCGAGACGTACGGCAAGTACGAACGGTTGAGCTATGCCCTGCTGATCGGCGGCACCAGCTTCGACGAGCAGATCCGCAAGCTGGACCGCGGCGTCGACGTGCTGATCGCCACGCCGGGGCGCATGCTGGATCTGTTCGAGCGCGGCAAGGTGCTGCTCGCCGACGTGCGCATCCTGGTCATCGACGAGGCGGATCGCATGCTCGACATGGGGTTCATGCATGATGTTCGCCGCGTGATCTCGCATCTTCCACGCGAACGCCAGAACTTGCTCTTCTCGGCGACGATGCCCCCGCCTATCGTGAAGCTTGCAGCCTCGTTCCTCCGCGACCCGGTGAGGGTCGAGGTCACGCCCGAGGTGGTGACCGTCAAGCTCATCCGGCAGCGAGTGATGTTCGTCGCCCG
>CAZGMC010000022.1:0-45449 GCA_964526565.1 uncultured Mycobacteriaceae bacterium | reverse complement strand
GCGGGGCTGCGGCCAGCGGGGCTGCGGCCAGCGGGGCTGCGGCCAGCGGGGCTGCCGCGGCCGACATGTCCGGAGAGGGCGTGACGGGGAACGGCGCCGCCGGCGACGGCGCGAGGGTCGTGATGCTGACCATTCCGGCAGCCGGCGGCCCGCAGGACGGCGCGCTGGGATGCGACGGCGCCGCACCCGCGGTCGCCAAGGCCAACGCCGGCAACGGCGCCACCGGGCCCGAGGCGGCGGACAATTTTGCGGACGGGCGGCAGGATCTGGACGACGGGGCCGACGACTCCATTCCGTTCGACATCCTGGACGACCCGGTCGCCGAGGAGCGCCGTCGCGAGAAGGAGGCCGCCGCCGCCGAGGAGGCCGCCGAGGCCGAGGACGAGGAGGCCGGCATCTCGCTGTCGGCCATGGAGGAGGCGCTCAAGCCGATCGTCCTGGAGACCTTCGACAAGATCGAGGCGACCTACCAGAAGCTGCACAAGCTCCAGGAGCAACGCCTGGCCCTGCTGCAGCGCGGCGATCGGCCCGGCAAGGGCTCCGATCAGAAGTACGAGAGGCTCAAGCACGAGCTGGTCGAGTTGATGGAGGACATCCACCTCAACGGCGCCCGCATCGAGCAGCTTGTCGACCAGCTCTACAGCCTCAACCGCAAGCTGGTCAGCCTGGAAGGCAAGCTGCTGCGCCTGGCCGTCAACGCCGGCGTGTCGCGCGACGCCTTCCTGCACCATTACTACGGCCACGAGCTGGACCCCAACTGGCTGGATCGGGTGCGCGGCCTGGACGGCAAGTGGACGCGCTTCGCCGATCGCCACGGTGCCGAGATCGTGCTGACCCGCGGCGGCATCGGCGAGATCTCCGAGGCGGCTGCCCTGCCCATTGCCGAGTTCCGCCGCATCGTCGCCACGGTGCAGAAGGGCGAGAAGGAGGCCAGCCGCGCCAAGAAGGAGATGGTCGAGGCCAATTTGCGCCTGGTCATCTCCATTGCCAAGAAGTACACCAACCGCGGGCTGCAGTTCCTGGACCTGATCCAGGAAGGCAACATCGGCCTGATGAAGGCGGTCGACAAGTTCGAGTACCGCCGCGGCTACAAGTTCTCCACCTACGCCACCTGGTGGATCCGCCAGGCGATCACCCGCTCGATCGCCGACCAGGCGCGCACCATCCGCATCCCGGTGCACATGATCGAGACGATCAACAAGCTGGTCCGCACCTCGCGCCAGATGCTGCACGAGATCGGCCGCGAGCCGACCCCGGAGGAGCTGGCCGAGCGGCTGATGATGCCGCTGGAGAAGGTGCGCAAGGTGCTGAAGATCGCCAAGGAGCCGATCTCTCTGGAGACGCCGATCGGCGACGAGGAGGACAGCCACCTGGGCGACTTCATCGAGGACAAGAACGCGGTCCAGCCGCTCGACGCCGCCATCCAGGCCAACCTGCGCGAGACCACCACGCGCGTGCTGTCGTCGCTGACGGCGCGCGAGGAGCGGGTTTTGCGCATGCGCTTCGGCATCGGCATGAACACCGACCACACCCTGGAGGAGGTCGGCCAGCAGTTCTCCGTCACCCGGGAACGCATCCGCCAGATCGAAGCCAAGGCCCTGCGCAAGCTGAAGCACCCCAGCCGCAGCCGGAAGCTGCGCAGCTTTCTGGATACGTGAGGGCGGCGATTCCTGGATACGCGAGGACCGTACCCGTCCCCTTCCCGCGTCATCGCGAGTTCGCACCGTCCGTTCCGGCCGATCCCGTTGGATGAAACCATGGGGAGGTAGGAGACAAGCCGCCGGAGTTCTGGTCGGTTTTCCAAGGACGTGAAATATTTCGACAACAAGTCCCAACCCGTCTTTGCGAGGGCAGCGAAGCCATCCAGTGGCGCCGCTGGCGCGACCCCTGGCTCTTGGGACGGGCGACGCCGGGACTGGGCCGCTTCGCTGCGCTCGCGGTGACGGCATGGTGCGCGGACTGTGGACGACCAGGCCACGGCCGTGCGGTGTCGTCGCTGCCTCGCGGTCTATTCGCAAGACCCCGGCGCCCGGCCGGGTCCTCTGGATGAAACCGTGCGGAGGCGTGCCTTCGGCGCGTTGTTTCTTGTTGGCGGAGCGAAACGACGCAGACACGGCGCCGCGACGAGGGGCAAAGGCCGCGCCTCCTGGCCATGTCACCAGCCCCGGCCCGGCGTGTCGCCGTCCGTCCTCAAGGGTAAGGTCGATCGTGTGGTGCCCGGGGGCGACGGTGTAGCCCTCGCCCGCGATGAGTTCAAACGTTGCGCTCTCGGCCCCTTCGGCCACGTCGTCGGCCGTGACTTCTGAGACCATGACGGCCTCGCTCGCCCCGGCAGCGCCGCGTCCTGCGCCGCCACGGGCATGACGGAGACGGCCGCAGCCGCCGCCAGGACGACGCCGCCCGATACATGCCTCAACACTGCGTACCTGTTCATCCTTGTTCCCCAGTCGGTTTGGCAGTCTGTTGTGCAAGGCCATGCGTGGCCGGCCAATCCCGATCGTCCGGAATTCGGCCGACGGGCGTGGCCGCAACCCCTCAGCGACGGAGATCGGAGTCGCGGCCCGACGGCGGCTGGTGCGATCCGCCCGGCGGTGGGGCCGGTGGGGCCGGTGGGGCCGGTGAGGGCGGCGGCGCGTAGGCGGCGGGCCCCTGGGCCTGGGCCGGGACGGCGCTGCGGTTCATGACCAGGGTGCCGGCGATCATGTCGTGCAGGCCCTGCTTGCGGGCGGTGAACGCCACCATGATGTAGCCGATCAGCAGGATCATGGCCGACAGGATCTTGGCGAAATAGCGCCCCGTGGCGCGGGCGAAGCTGATGCGGTTGCCGTACAGATCGGTGACCCTGGCGCCGATCGCCATCTTGCCGACCGTGGCCTGGGACGCCGAGCTTTCCATCAGCGCGAAATACAGCCAGCCGCCCAGGACGGTGACGATCGTGCCCAGCGCGGTCAGGTTCACTTCGAACCCCACCCCACCATCGTACTGGCTGCCGTACGTGGCGCTCTGGTAGATGGCGCCGCCCGTCACGATGTGCAGGACGAACAGCGCCACGTTGATGAGAATGCCGTCGACGATGTAGGCGAGAACGCGCCGCCAGAACCCGACATAGGGCATGGTCTGCCACCCCTGTTCATGCACGTTACGCGGCATGCCTAGACCTGTCTGCAATGCATGGTCAAGCGTTGGCAACCTCAGGTCGCTGCTCCGCCGGATCCGTCGCAAGCGTTGAAACGCTGGCCATGGGAACGCGGACTCCGGCCGGCATATCACCGCGATTCAGCACCAGGGAGCCGGCAACCATGTCGTGCAAGCCCTGCTTTCGCGAGGTGAAGGCAACCATGACGCAACCGATGAACAGAATGCCGGCCGACAGGATCTTGGCGAAGTAGCGCCCGGTGGCGCGGGCGAAGCTGATGCGGTTGCCGTACAGATCGGTGACCCTGGCGCCGATCGCCATCTTGCCGACCGTGGCCTGGGACACCGAGCTTTCCATCAGCGCGAAATACAGCCAGCCGCCAAGCAGCGCGACGATCGCCCCCGGCGGCGTCAGGTTGACCGCGGCCCCTGCGCCTTCATAAGGCGTTCCGTAGCTGGTCGTGTGGTAGATCGCGCCGCCGGCAGCAAACTCCACAGCGAACAGCGCCATGCCGATGAGGATGGCATCGATGGTGCAGGCGAGCGCACGCGGCCAGAACCCGACGATTTGCATCGCATCCTATCCGTTTCCGTGGAAACCGGACAGCATGAATAAACCAGATCAAGCGCATGATCAAGAGGCGGCAACTCCCAGTCGTCCCGATGCGGGGTTGGTCGGGCACGGTTGCTGCCCGGGCGGTGTGCGGTGCTCTTGTCGTCGCTCCGGACCGCCGTGTCGGGCGCGCTGCTGCATCCGGCCTGGATCGCCGGGCGGCTGATCGTGGCGCGCGGCGCGCATCCCGACGACAGGTTGGACGCGGGCGGCGGCGGCCTTGTATAACCTGGGCATCCGCCGCCTGTGCCGGGGTGCCACTGCGATGACCGCCGTTCCGTCCGACACCGCCGTTCCGTCCGACGTCGAGACCGCTGCCTCGCCGGCCCCGGCCGAGCCCGAGGTCACCCCCGAACTGGCCGCCGAGCACGGGCTGTCGGCCGAGGAATATGCCCGCATGCTCGACATCGTCGGCCGCACGCCGACCTTCACCGAGCTCGGCATCTTTTCAGTGATGTGGTCGGAACACTGCTCGTACAAATCGTCCAAGGTGTGGCTGGCCAAGCTGCCGACCCAGGCGCCGTGGGTCATCCAGGGGCCGGGCGAGAACGCCGGGGTGATCGACATCGGCGACGGCCTGGCCGCCGTGTTCAAGATGGAAAGCCACAATCACCCCTCGTTCATCGAGCCGTACCAGGGCGCGGCGACCGGCGTCGGCGGCATCCTGCGCGACGTGTTCACCATGGGCGCGCGGCCCATCGCCAACCTCAACGCCCTCAGCTTCGGCCACCCCGACCACCCGAAGACGCGCCACCTGGTGGCCGGCGTGGTCGCCGGCATCGGCGGCTATGGCAACTGCATCGGCGTGCCGACCGTGGGCGGCGAGGTGCGCTTTCATCCGGCCTACAACGGCAACATCCTGGTCAACGCGATGACCGTGGGCATCGCCCCGGCCGGCCGCATCTTCTATTCAGCCGCCGGACTGGTCGGCGCGCCGGTGGTCTATGTCGGGTCGAAGACCGGGCGCGACGGCATCCACGGCGCCACCATGGCCTCGGCCGAGTTCTCCGAGGACTCCGAGGCCAAGCGCCCGACCGTGCAGGTTGGCGACCCGTTCACCGAGAAGCTGCTGCTGGAGGCGTGCCTGGAACTGATGGCCACCGACGCCATCGTCGGCATCCAGGACATGGGTGCGGCCGGCCTGACCTCGTCGTCGGTGGAGATGGCCGGCAAGGGCGGTGCGGGCATCCGCCTCGACCTGGATCGCGTGCCGCAGCGCGAGACCGGCATGATCCCCTACGAGATCATGCTGTCGGAAAGCCAGGAGCGCATGCTGATGGTGCTGCGTCCCGGCCGCGAGGACCTGGCGCGCGCCGTCTTCGAGAAGTGGGAGCTGGACTTCGCCGTGATCGGCCAGGTCACCGACGGCGGCCGGCTGGTCCTGACCATGGGCGGCCGCACCCATGCCGACCTGCCGGTGGCGCCGCTGGTGACGCAGGCGCCCGCCTACCGGCGGCCGTGGGAGCCGACGCCGCCACGAACCCCGGTCCGTCCCGCCGACTGCCCGCTGCCGGCGCCGCCCGAGGAGGTGCTGCTGCGCCTGGTCGCCTGCCCCGACCTGGCCGCGAAGCGCTGGATCTGGGACCAGTACGACAGCATGGTCATGGCCGACACCGTGGCCGGCCCCGGCGCTGCCGATGCGGCGATCGTGCGCGTCCACGGCACGGGCAAGGCGCTGGCGCTGACCACCGACTGCACGCCGCGCTACTGCGTCGCCGACCCGATGCGCGGCGGCGCCCAGTCGGTGGCCGAGGCATGGCGCAACCTCTGTGCCGTCGGCGCCCGGCCGCTGGCGCTGACTGACAACATGAACTTCGGCAACCCGGAAAAGCCGATCATCATGGGCCAGTTCGCCGGCTGTGCCGCCGGCATGGCCGCCGCCTGCCGGGCGCTGGACTTCCCGGTCGTGTCCGGCAACGTGTCGCTGTACAACGAGACCAGCGGCGAGGGCATCCTGCCGACGCCCACCATAGGCGGCGTCGGGCTGCTCGACGACGCGATGCGCCACGCCACGCTGGCCTTCAAGGCGCCGGGCGAGGCCATCGTGCTGATCGGCGAGGCGCGCGGCCATTTGGGCTGCTCGCTCTATCTGCGCGAGATGCACGGGCGCGAGGACGGACCGCCGCCGCCGGTCGATCTGGCCGCCGAGCGGCGCCACGGCGAGCTGGTGCGCGAGCTGATCGCCGACGCGCTGATCAGCGCCTGCCACGACGCGAGCGACGGCGGCCTGTACGTCGCCGTGGCGGAGATGGCCATGGCCGGCGGCTTCGGCGCCGACCTGGTGGTGCCGCCGGGCACCGACCTGGCCGGCTGGCTGTTCGGCGAGGACCAGGCGCGCTATCTGGTCACCGCGGCCGACGCCGCGCCGGTGCTGGCCCGCGCCGCCGCGGCCGGCGTGCCGGCTGCCGTCATCGGCTGCACCGGCGGCGACGCGTTGAAACTGGAAGGCGGCAACGCCATATCGATCGCTCATCTGAACAAGGCCCATCAGGGTTGGCTGCCCGGCTACATGGCCGTGGCGGGGTGAAGAACAGGGAGGGGTAATCCCATGGCCATGGACCCGACGGAGATCGTCCGCCTGATCCGGGAGGGGATCCCCGACGCGCAGGTGCAGATCGAGGACCTGCGCGGTGACGGCGACCATTACGCGGCCTATGTTGAAAGCCCGTCGTTCGCCGGCAAGACGCGGGTGCAGCAGCACCAGATGGTCTACAAGGCGCTGCAGGGCCGCATGGGCGGCGAGCTGCACGCGCTGGCGCTGCAGACCGGCGTGCCCAAGGGCTGAGCGCCGTGGGGCGGACCCCCGGCGCGCGAGAGGCAACCAACGGACGATCGGACGACAGAACAGGGAAGGCTTGAGGCGATGGTGGAGAACGCGGTTTTCGAGCGCATCCGCAAGGACATCTCCGACAACGACGTGGTGCTCTACATGAAGGGCTCGCCGGTGTTCCCGCAGTGCGGGTTCTCGTCGGCGGTGGTGCAGGTGCTGACCCACCTGGGCGTGCCGTTCAAGGGCGTCGACGTGCTGACGGACCCGTCGCTGCGCCAGGGCATCAAGGACTTCTCCAGCTGGCCGACCGTCCCCCAGCTCTACGTCAAGGGCGAGTTCGTCGGCGGCTGCGACATCGTCCGCGAGATGTACCAGACCGGCGAGCTGACCGAGCTCCTCAACAGCCGCGGCATTGACGCCCGCCCGGCGACGTGAACGCCGGACCGCGGTACCGACGTGTGCCCGCGCCGCTGGCGCAACGACCGCGCCCCGCCCGCTCCGGCAAATGAGTTCCTTTCTCTGCCTTTAGCAGGGAATTAATACGCCGCGGGCATCGTTGGTTGAACCATGCCAGCGGAGGGCCGTCGCATGCCGGACGAAACGCGAGGACTGCTGACCGAGGAGGAGGTCGATCGCCAGGCGGAGGCCGAGGTCCTCGACGAGGCGCGTGACGTGGTTGCCGAGCTGGAGCTGCGCCTGCAGCAGTCGCGCACCGGCGGCATTGATGGCAACGCGGCCGCCAAGCTGCTGCTGCAGCATGCCGTCAACCTTCGCCTCAAGGCGCGCTCCGTCAGCCTGCCGGGGCTGGGGCCGCTGACGCACCGGCTTGAGGACTACCTGGTGGGCCTGCGCAGCCTTGAGCCGGACAATGTTGCCGATCTGCAGACCTTCGCCGACCACATCGCCGCGGTGCTCGACGGCGAGACCGTGGCGCTGGAAGCGGTGGCCGAGGTGGTCCGCCAGCTGCCCAGGAAGGCGACCTTCGACATCTCCGAGGTCACCATCGCCCATGTCGAGATCACGCTGGTCATGGCCCAGCGTACCGCGGCGCGGGTGATCGAGCGGGAGCTGGCGGCGTGCGGCTATGCCGTCGCCACCGTGCTCGACCCGTTCGAGGCGCTGGAGCTGATCGTGCAGACGCGGCCGGACCTGATCGTCACCGGCATGGTCATGCCGCGCCTGTCGGGCGTCGACCTGGCCTGCGCCATCGCCGCCATGCCGGTCACCAAGACAATTCCCGTCGCCGTGCTGACCAGCCTGGCCCCCGACCACCCGGACCTGGCGGCGCTGCCCATGAACGCCGGCCTGATCCGCCGCGGCCCCCAGTTCGGCGACGACCTGGCCCACGTCCTCAACCGGTTCGGAATCATCTGACGCACGGTTCCGGCCCAGATCTTTGCCGGCCCAGATCTTTGCCGGCCCAGACCCTTGCCGGCCCAGACCCTTGCCGGCCCAGATCTTGGCCGACAGGCCCGGCTCTGCCGAGCCTATCCGAACGCCCGCGCCCGGCTGCGGGCGTCCTGCCGGTGGCGGGCGCGGCGGCCCAGTGCGGGCGGGGCGTTGGGTGCCTCGTCGAACAGTTCGGCCAGCTTGTCGATCATGGTGCCGCCGAGCTGCTCGGCGTCGACGATGGTGACGGCGCGGCGGTAGTAGCGGGTCACGTCGTGGCCGATGCCGATGGCCAGCAGCTCGACCGGCGACCGGCTCTCGATCCAGTCGATGACCTGCTTCAGGTGCCGTTCCAGATAGTTGCCGGTGTTGACCGACAGCGTCGAGTCGTCGACCGGTGCGCCGTCGGAGATCACCATCAGGATGCGCCGCTGCTCCGCCCGGCCGAGCAGGCGGTTGTGCGCCCACAGCAGGGCCTCGCCGTCGATGTTCTCCTTGAGAATGCCTTCGCGCAGCATCAGGCCCAGGCTCTTGCGCGCCCGCCGCCACGGCGCGTCGGCCGCCTTGTAGACGATGTGGCGCAGGTCGTTGAGCCGGCCGGGGTTCTGCGGCTTGCCGTGGTGCACCCAGCGCTCGCGCGACTGGCCGCCCTTCCAGGCGCGGGTCGTGAAACCCAGGATCTCCACCTTGACGCCGCAGCGTTCCAGGGTGCGGGCCAGGATGTCGGCGCTCATCGCCGCGATGGTGATCGGCCGGCCGCGCATCGAGCCTGAGTTGTCGATCAGCAGGGTGACGACGGTGTCGCGGAAGTCGGTGTCCTGCTCCTCCTTGTACGACAGCGGCGTCAGCGGGTTGACAATGACGCGGGCGAGGCGGGCGGCATCGAGCAGCCCCTCGTCCAGGTCGAACGCCCAGGCCCGCGTCTGCTTGGCCATCAGCCGGCGCTGCAGCCGGTTGGCCAGCCTGGAGATGACGCCCTGCAGGTGCTGCAGCTGCTGGTCCAGCATCAACCGCAACCGGCCCAGCTCGTCGGCATCGCACAGACGGTCGGCCTCGACCGTCTCGTCGAACTCGGTGGTGGAGGCCTTGTAGAACAGCCCGTCAGGATCGTTGGCGCGGTCGCTGTCCAGCCGCCAAGGCTGACCGGGGGTGTCGGGCTCCTCGGCGGTCGACTGCTCGCGCGCCTCGGCCTCGACCTCCTCGGCGCCGGCGTCCATCTCCACGTCCTCGCCGGGTTCGCCCTCGCTGTCCAGCGCCTCGCTGGCGGCGACGACCTCCTCGCCCTCGCGCTCCGGTGCCGACGAGGGCTCGTCCTGGCGCTCGCTTTCGCCCGCGATCTCCTCCTCGTCGCTGTTCTGCTCCTCCTCCATGCCCGCTTCCAGGTCGAGGTCGGCGAGCAGGCGGCGCACCTCGCGGCCGTAGGCGTCCTGGTCTTCCACCACCCGCGCCAGACGGTCCAGGGCACGGGCGATGCGGCCGTCCAGCGACGGGCGCCACAGGTCGACGGCGCGGCGGCTGTTGAGCGGCGGCGCCGCCCCGGTCATGGCCTCGCGGGCGAGCAGGCGCAGCACCTCGGCCAGCGGCGCCTGCTCGCGCTCGGTGATGCGCTCGAAGCCCTGGCGGCGGTAGCGCTCGTCCAGTGCCGCGGCCAGGTTCTCGGCCACGCCGGCCATCTGGCGGGCGCCGATCGCCTCGCAACGGGCCTGTTCCAGGGCCTCGAAGGTGGCCCGGGCGGTGTCGTCGGTGGGCATGCGCCGGGCGTGCAGGGTGGCGTCGTGGTGGCGCAGGCGCAGGGCCACCGCATCCGCCGCGCCGCGCACCTTGGCCGCCTCCAGCGGGTTCATGAGGCGCGACGGGGACGGCAGTCGCGCCTTGGTGCCGACGATGCCCGGCGGTTCGCCGCCGAAGGTGACGGTGACCTCCTCGTGTGCCGCCATGGCCCGCAGGGTGGCGGCGGTGGCCCGCTTGAAGGTCTCGAGAACGTCGCTGTCCTTGCGCATGCCGTGTCGGCCGATCGCTGTGGTGTTCAGGTGGCGCCGCAGCCAGAAGCGGCGCCGGCTCGTCCCAGCGATATGGTAGCGCAGGCCGCGCCCGAAAGCCCGTTGCAGTCTCGTCCGGCCCGGCTACGGCGAGGATGGCCGGCCCCAGCGCTCGCGCAGCCGCTCGACCTGGTCCTCGTGGGTGATGACCAGGACCTCGTCACCGTCCTTCAGCCGTGTGGCGTCCTCGGGCAGCAGGAAGCTGTTGTCGCGGTAGATGCACACCAGCCGGGTCTGCTCGGGCAGGTCCAGCTCGCCGACCGGGCCGGCGTCGCCGCCGCGGACGATGAACGGGAAGAACCGGGCGCCGCCCTTGACGAAGGCGGTCAGCTCCACCGATTCGTTGCCGGCCAGCATGTCGACCAGCATGTGCGCCACCGACTCGTCCGGGACCACGGTGTCGGTCAGCCCCAGTTCGGTGCAGATGTGCTGGTATTCCGCGTCCTCGATCTTGGTGATGACGCGCTTGAAGCCGATCGAGCGGCCGATCAGGCTGGCCAGGATGTTGTCCTGGTCGCTGTTGGTCAGGCACAGCAGCGCATCGGTGCGATCGGGGTCGACCTCGCGCAGGATGGCCGGCTTGGTGCCGTTGCCGTTGACGAAGCCGCAATCGAGGTACTCGCTCAGCGCCTCGATTCGGGTCCTGTCCTGCTCGACGATGACGACCTCGTGACCGTGACGGATCAGGACCTCGGCGGTGGCCACGGACAGGGCGCCGGCGCCGACGAACACGGTGCGCATGGCAAGGCTCCTCGCGTCAGGGCTTGAACCAGGTGCGCGGATAGAACAGCACCACGAAGGCGATCACCTCCAGCCGGCCGGCCAGCATCAGCGCGCACAGCACGAGCTTGAGCGGCGTTTCCAGGTCCGGCCCGGTCAGGCCGGCCGACAATCCCACGGTGCACAGCGCCGAGACCACCTCGAACAGCGCGTCGGCCGGCGCATGACCGTACAGCAGGAATGCGAACCAGCCGACCGCCACGGCCAGGGTGAACAGCACGACGACGGAGCCGCAGCCGCGGAAGTCCTCGTCGCTGAGCCGGTGGCCGCCCAGCGTTGGCGTGATCACGGCGTGACTGCCCGACGACGCCCGCAGGATGAACCCCTGGACCAGCCGGACCAGGATCAGGAATCGCAGGATCTTGATGCCGCCGGCGGTGGACGCGGCATTGCCGCCGATCGTCATGGCCACGATCAGCGCCAGCTTGGCCGCCGGGTCGAACCCGGCGACCGGGATGGTCTCGAACCCCGTGGTCGTCTGGGCGGAGATGGCAATCAGTGGTGCATTGGCGGCAATGGTGCGCCAGTCGTGGTTGCCGCCAAGCGCCATCGCCAGGGCCAGAATGGCCGTCGCCGCGAGGCAGCAGCCCAGCAGCGTCACGACGCGCACATCGGTCAGGAAGCGACGCCAGTCGCCGCGCCGGGGAAACACGTACACCGAGAACGATATGGCGCCAGCCAGGCAGAACAGCATGACCGCCGCCCGGGCCGGCCAGCCGCCGATGCCGGCCAGGCTGTTCTCGTAATTCGAGAAGCCGGCGGTGGACACGGCGGTCATGGTGTGCACCAGCGCGTCGAACACACCGACCCCCAGGGCCAGCAGCACCCCGAAGCAGGCGGCGGTGAGGATCGCGTAGACGGTGAGGGCGCGGCGCGCCCGCACGCGGGTGCTGCCGATCAGGTCGTCGGCGTCCAGGTCACTCGTCGACAGCCGTTTGGCGACGCTGCCGGGTTCGACCACCAGGGCCAGGGCCAGCACGACAATCAGCAGGCCGCCGTACCACTGCAGCCAGGCGCGGGTGAACAGGAAGCCCGTCGAATGGCCCTCGATGGGCACCACGGTGCTGAGGCCGGTCGTGGTGACGGCCGATACCGATTCGAAAAAGGCATCGGGCAGCGCCAGACCAGCAGCCATCAAGGGCCAGGTCATGCCGGCGGCGGCCAACAGGAAGGTCAGGGCCAGGGTGACCAGGGCCTCATTGACCTGCATGCCGGCCGGCTCGGGCAGCCGGCGCAGGCGCAGGCCGACCGCGGCGAAGATCAAGGCGACGACAGCCAGCCGCGCGGCCAGATCCGTCTCGCCCAGCGCTGCCGAGACCCCGCACGGGACCACGGTCATCGCTGCCAGCGACAGGCTGAGTTCGCCCACGAAGCGTGCGACAACCGGCGGCCGCACCACCAACATCAGGCTGGTCAGCCTCCTGGACGAGACCAAGCGTCGGGGCTCCCCTGTCTGGCCGGACGGCGGGGCGGGGCGGACTGCCTGTCCGCTGCGGCGCGGCGCTGTCGATCGACGCCAGCCCTGTCATGGGCCGGCACCGCAGCCTGCACGTCTGCACGGAGCGGCCGGCCAGGAGCGGCCGGCCAGGGGCGGCCTGCCAGGGCAGACCGGTTCCGGCCGCCGGGCGACCAGCCGGCCCCGGATCAGGACCAGCCGAGCGCCAGCAGCCGCCCCGCCGCCTGCGTCCGGTTGCGCACGCCAAGCTTGCGGTAGATCGAGGTGGCGTAGACCTTGACGGTCACTTCCTGAAGTTGCAGGCGCCATGCGATCTCCTTGTTGGCCAGTCCCTGTGCCAGCAGTGCGGCAACCTGGCGCTCGCGCCGCGACAGCGGCACCGACGGCACGGCCGGTGTGGCATCCCCGGCGGGCTCGTCGAGCGACACCAGCATGTCCGGCGGCACGAACCGCTCACCGCTGGCAATCACCTGCATGGCCGCGGCCAGCGGGGCACCCGCCATGCTGTCCGGGACGACGCCGACGACACCGGCGCGCAGCAGGTTGACGACCTCCTCGCGGCGCGTGAAGGCGCCCTGCGAGACGACGACGATGCGCACGGCCGAATCGGCCCGGCGCAGGCGTGCGACGGAGGCCTGCGGATCGACTCCCAGCAGCCCGGAGCCCATGATCAGCAGATCCGCCTCGACCGGCGCGGCCAGGCTGCGCGCCGCCTCGTCCAGCGACGCGGCGATCGTGACCTTGGCGCCGAAGGAGCGCAGGCCCATGAAGGGCCGGGCCACCGCCATGTCGCGATCGATCACCAGCAGGCGCAATTGAGGCGCGCCGGCCCGGGCCGTCGCGGTGGTGGTGTTCACTTCACGGAGGTGCGTTCCAGAACGCATGGAAGACGGATTCAACTGGACCATCATCAAGACCCTGCCAGACTACACGAATTATCGTTCCTGCCCATCAGCAATTCGACTGAGGCGAACCGCCCTTGGACGCGATGGTCTTCTGTCAGCAAAGTCCGGGCCAATCAGTCCGTATACCGTCGGCCGATCACAACCTGTTGATCTTAATACGCTCGCCGCAGAATACGATCTTTCCCGTACGGCTGCCAGGGACAGTGGCGCCGCGATGCCAGTCGCAAAATGCAATGCCAGTCGCGAAGTGCAGTGACGACATGAAGAATCCGGGCAGGAATGGCAATGCCTTGCGCCTTCTGATTGATCCGAACCGGCGAGGCGGTATTCATGGGCTGGCCATAAGAATTAACTAAAAGTAAACAACCCTGTCGCATGTTCGGATATGCAGCCCGTCACCTGACTTGACCCATTTCTGTTGGGCAGCCAGGGCCCGTATTCGTTGCAGCCCATAAGCGGCCGCCAAGATGTTCAGGATTCAGCCACAACCATGAATGGATGGACCTCGCAGATCCGGGAGTGGTTGGGCGGCGGCGCGCCTCGGTCCGCGGCGGCCACCAGCCACACCGGCACCGTCGCCGGCCCGGCGGCGTCCGGCTGGACGCCCGGCCGCATCGCCGTCGCCGAGCGGGTCTGGGGCGAGGGCTTTCTCGACCCCCTGGCCGGCGATGACCTGCATGGCCTGATCAGGCCGCTCGGGCTGGGTCCGGCCCACAGCGTGCTCGATCTGGGGGCTGGCCTGGGCGGCGCGGCGCGGCTGATCGTCAGGACGACCGGCGCCTGGGTCACCGGGCTGGAACCCGACCCGCTGCTGGCCCGCCTCGGCCACGAGCGATCGGTGCGCGCCGGCCTGTCCCGGCGGGCGTCGATCACCGCGTGTGACCTGGAGCGGCTGGTTCTGGACAGGCGCTATGATGCCGTGCTCGCCCGGCACTGCCTGTTCACCGTGTCGCACAAGAACGAGCTGATCGAGGCGGTGCGCGCGGCCCTGAAGCCGCGCAGCCGGTTCCTAATCATCGACTTCGTGGTCAAGCATTCGTCCAGCCGCGGACCGGCCATCGATGCCTGGCGGGACGCCGAACCGGTGACGCCCCATCCTTGGACCGTGTCGCAGATGACCGACCGGCTCAAGTCCCGCGGCTTCGACGTCCGCATTGCCGAGGACATTTCGGACATGTACGGGACGCTGGTGATCCGGGCCTGGGACCGCACTCGGTCGTGGTCGCGGGAGATTGCCGGCGAGCCCGAACTGCGCGACCAGCTGCTGGCCGAGGGGGCGCTGTGGGCGCGGCGCAGCGCGGCGATGACTGCGGGCGACCTGCGCGTGTTCCGGTTCGACGCGCTGACCCCGGCCGGGTAGAAGGGTGCGGCGCCAGACGGGATCAACCGTGCGGACGGGCGGCGCGGCCGGGATTGACAGCTGCAGGCGGTCTTCTTATGTTCCCGCGTGCGGCCGGGCTCGGCCGTTTTGCATTTTATCAGGCAGGGCATGCCGGGGTGCCGGTGCCCGGGAAGGCGGACAATGAAGATCACCAACTCGCTGAAAAGCCTGAAGAAGCGGCATCGTGCCTGTCGCGTGATCCGGCGCAAGGGCCGCGTCTTCGTCATCAACAAGACCGATCCACGCTACAAGGTGCGCCAGGGCTGACCGGGTCGCGCTGCCATCGGGGTGGCAGGCGGCCATCGGTCGGCAGTGACGGGGCGCGCAAACCACCCTGTTCACACCATGACCGTCCACACGATGACCGTCCACACGATGACCGTCCACACGATGACCGCGGCGGACCAGGGAAACACGCTCTGTGATCAGGAGGTCATGATGGACCGGAAGAACGCGGTCAAGCGGCGCAATCCCTATGCGGTGGTGCTTCGCCGCATGGGGCAGAAGGTCAAGCCGAGCAGGAAAGTCTACACCAGGAAGGGCCGGTCCAAGGATCGGCCCTTCGACGTTTCGGCCGGGGCGGCGCGGCACAGCCTGCCACCGACAGGCGTTCGCACTGCCGCCCCGCTCTGCTAGACTGCCGCATCGAGGCCCGGATCAACCGGGTCGCGGGCCGCAGCCAGGTCGGGAGGGCCAGACCCATGCACATGCCGCCGCCGGACCGCGCCGTGATCGACCGGCGCGACCAGATCATCGCGGCCGTGCGGGCGATCGTGCCGGGTGAGGGCGTGATCGTCGAAGAGCCGGAACTGCGCGCCTATGAGAGCGACGGCCTGACCGCCTACCGCAACCTGCCGCTGATCGTCGTCCTGCCGAGCACGACGGAGCAGGTCAGCCGCGTCCTGAGGTATTGCCGCGAGCACGCCGTCAAGGTGGTGCCGCGCGGCGCCGGCACGTCGCTGTCGGGCGGGGCGCTGCCGCTGGCCGACGGCATCCTGCTGGGCCTGGGCAGGTTCAACCGCATCCTGGAGATCGACCTGGACAACCGGTGCGTCCGCGCCCAGCCCGGCGTGACCAACCTGGCCATCACCGCCGCCGTCCAGCACGCCGGCTTCTACTATGCACCCGACCCGTCCAGCCAGATCGCCTGCACCATCGGCGGCAATGTGGCCGAGAACGCCGGCGGCGTGCACTGCCTGAAGTACGGGCTGACCACCAACAACGTGATGGGCCTGGAGATGGTGCTGATGAACGGCGAGGTCGTGCGCCTCGGCGGCCGGCACCTGGACAGCGAGGCCTACGACCTGGTCGGCCTGATGAACGGCTCCGAAGGCCTGCTCGGCGTCGTCACCGAGGTGACGGTGCGCATCCTGCCGAAGCCGGAGACGGCGCGGGCCATGCTGGTCGGCTTCCCCACCCTGGCCGACGCCGGCAACGCGGTGGCGCAGATCATCGGCGCGGGCATCCTGCCGGGCGGGCTGGAGATGATGGACCGGCCGGCGATCCATGCCGCCGAGGACTTCGTCCATGCCGGCTATCCGCTGGACGTCGAGGCGCTGCTGATCTGCGAGCTGGACGGGCCGGAGGCCGAGGTCGACCACCTGATCCGCCGGGTCGAGGCGATCGCGCGCGACTGCAATGCCGTGTCGGTGCGGGTCAGCACCTCGGACGAGGAGCGGGCGCGGTTCTGGGCCGGGCGCAAGGCGGCGTTCCCGGCGGCCGGGCGGCTGGCGCCAGACTACTACTGCATGGACGGCACCATCCCGCGCAAGAAGCTGCCCGAGGTGCTGACGCGGATTGCCGAGATGTCCAGGCATTATGGCCTGGGCGTCGCCAACGTGTTCCATGCCGGCGACGGCAACCTGCACCCGCTGATCCTGTACGATGCCAACCAGCCGGGCCAGCTGGAGCGGGCCGAGGCGTTCGGCTCCGATATCCTCAAGCTGTGCGTGGAGGTGGGTGGCGTGCTGACCGGTGAGCACGGCGTCGGCGTGGAGAAGCGCGACCTGATGGAGGTGCAGTTCGACGAGCTGGACCTGAACCAGCAGCAGCGCGTGAAGTGTGCCTTCGACCCCGACTCGCTGCTCAACCCCGGCAAGATGTTCCCCAGGCTGCACCGCTGCGCCGAAATGGGCCGCATGCACATCCACCGCGGCCAGTTGCCGTTCCCGGACATTCCCAGGTTCTAGGACCAGCCGATGATGCTCCCGGTGGCACCGCTATCGCCACCGTCCCGGTGCAAGGCTTGCCGCAGTGCCATGACGCGGCCAACGAGGACTCGTCATCCGGCGCTTCCGGCACCAGAGTCCGGGCCGTGTCGTTGTCGCGGGTCCGGGTAGGCAGCCGTATCGACACGCGGGGCCGCTCGTTGCCGGATCGACTGAGGGATGCGCCGTGACCGCCCTTGCCACCGACGAGGTCCGTGCCGTGCTGGAGCGTGTCGGACGCCAGCCGGACGGGGAGATCGATCTGGCCGAAACGGCGCTGGCGCTGGCAGCGCTGGACCGGCCGCGGGTGCGGCTGGCGTGGTACCGGGAGCACCTGGACACGCTGGCTGCCGCCGTCGCCGCCGCGGCCAAACCCGGCGCCGAGGCGCTGACCGGGGTCGTGGCCGGGCATTACGGCTATACCGGCGACACCCGCACCTACGACGACCTGCAGAACGCCAACCTGATGCGCGTCATCGACCGGCGCAAAGGCCTGCCGGTGGCGCTCGGCATCCTCTACATGCATGCCGCCCGCGCCCAGGGCTGGGACGCCGCCGGGCTGGCCTTCCCCGGCCATTTCCTGATTCGCGTCGCGGCTGACGACATGCCCGCCATCCTCGATCCGTTCCGCGACGGCCGCGCCCTGGGGCCGGCCGACCTGCGCGGCCTGCTCAAGACCGTGGCGGGCGCGGAGGCCGAGCTGCGCCCAGCGTACTATGCGACGGTCAGCGACCGCGACGTGCTGCTGCGCCTGCAGAACAATGTAAAGCTGCGCCTGCTCCAGGAGGGCCGTCCGGCCGAGGCCGTCAATGCCCTCAGCGCCATGTTGACCATCGCCCCGGAGCACGGGCCGCTGTGGCGCGAGGCCGGCATCCTCCATGCCCGCCTGGGCAACCCCGGCGCCGCCATCGCCGCGCTGGAGCGGTTCCTGGCCCTGGGTCACGACGACAGGCTGTTGCACGAGGCGGCGCTTCTGCTACAGCACCTCAAGGCCCGCCTGCACTGACCGACGGCTCCGGCACCGGAACGGGGGATGACGCGGCGGGCGTCCAAAGACCAACGGGGGCACGCGATGAGCCTGCACGTCGCCATCCAGATGGACCCGATCGAAACCATCGACATCAACGCCGACAGCACCTTCGCCATGGCGCTGGAGGCACAGGCGCGCGGCCACACCCTGTACTATTACAACCCGCACCGGCTGTCGTTCCGTCACGGCCGGCTGATCGCCTATGCTTGGCCGCTGACGGTGCGGCCGGTCAAGGGCGGGCATTTCAGCCTGGGCGAGCAGGCGGCACTCGACGTGGCCGAAATGGACGTGGTGCTGATGCGCCAGGACCCGCCGTTTGACATGGCCTATATCACGTCGACGCACCTGCTGGAGCACGTTCACCCGCAGACCCTGGTGGTCAACGACCCGGCTCACGTGCGCAATGCGCCGGAGAAGCTGTTCGTCACCCACTTCGTCGAGCTGATGCCGCCGACGCTGATCTCGTCCGACCCGCAGGAAATCAAGGCGTTCCGGCGCGACTACAAGGACATTATAATAAAGCCGCTGTTCGGTGCCGGCGGCGCGGGCGTGTTCCACCTCAAGCCCGACGACGAGAACCTGAGCGCGCTCCTGGAGATGTTCACCCGCCTGGGCCGTGAGCCGGTCATCGTCCAGCAGTACCTGCCGGAGATCCGCCAGGGCGACAAGCGCATCCTGCTGATCGAGGGCGAGCCGGTCGGTGCCGTCGCCCGCATCCCGCAGTCCGGCGAGGCGCGCGCCAACTTCCACTCCGGCGGCCAGCCGCGCAAGGTCGAGCTCAGCCGCCGCGACCGCGACATCTGCGCCGCCATCGGCCCGGCGCTGCGCGAACGCGGCCTGATCTTCGTCGGCATCGACGTGATCGGCGACTACATGACCGAGATCAACGTCACGTCGCCGACCGGCATCCACGAGATCAACCGCCTTGATGGCGTCAACCTGCAGGCAAAAGTGTGGGACGCCATTGAGGCACGTCTTCCCATCCGGACGGCGGCGACCTCTTCAGGCGCCTGACTTTTTTTCCGTATGGTCTTTCCCGCACCTTTTCCGCAGGCTTGCGCTTGCGGTCGTCCAGCCTTGTCACATAACTTAAACATTCAGCCTTGCACCGCGTCCGGTGCCGAACCAATTGAGGACTATACTGGTTGTCCCGGCGAGGGCGGCGGGGCTGGCGAAGAACGGAGGGTATCGATGGACGTCTTTGAGGCGCTGTTCAAGGGCAACACCGCGACGGGGCTGGCGATCGGCCTGGGGGCGGCCGTGCTGGCCCCGGTGCTCGTGCCGGCGGTGGGGCGGGTGGCCAAGCCCCTTGCCAAGACCGTGATCAAGGGCGGCCTGGTCGCCTACGAGCGCGGCCGCGAGGTTGCCGCCGAGTTGGGCGAGGCGGTCGAGGATCTGGTCGCCGAGGCGGCGTCCGAAATGCGCACGGCACCGGCCGGGGCCGCGGCGGGCGGCAATGGCGGCGAGCACCGCGAGCACGAAGAGCACCACGAGCACCAGGGTGGCTGAGCGGGCCCAGGCGCACGTCACGCATCAGGCGCCGGGGCGCGTGCGCTTGCGTTTCCCGGCGCAGCGGCGGGACGAGGCGTTTTTCCACGAGACTGCAGCCAGCCTGCGCGAGATTGACGGGGTTGACGGCGTCGAGGTCAACCCCCGTCTTGGCAGCATGCTGATCCGCCACAGTCGGTCGTGGCCGGAACTCGCGGCGGCGGCCGAGGCGGCCGGGCTGTTCGCAGTGCGCACGCCGGTGCCGGCGGCCATACCGGAGGTGGACGACCGGGCCCGCGCCTGCGGCTTCGCCGCCGATACGTTCCTGCGGCGGCAGACCGGCGGCGCGCTTGGCCTGGGCGGCTCGGCCGTGCTGGGGCTGTTCATTCTGGGGCTGGTCCAGCTGGCGCGTGGCAACATCACCGTGCCCGCAATCACGTTTTTCTGGTACGCCGCATCGATCGTCCTGCTGGAACGGGTCGGGCGCCGCGACGACGGATGAAGTGGCCGGTCCGGCCGCAGGACCATGCCGCCCGCAAAACCATTTCGGGTGAAGGCGAAGAATCACTAATCCGTCATAACCTCTTAACAGAACTTGGGTAACTGCCGGTGGCGTGAGCGCCATCAATTTGCGGCAGTGGCCCCATGACCCTGTACCTTCATCATATCCCCGGCCGCCTGCGGGTGCGGCTCGCGGCGATCAAGCGCAACGAGGCCAAGGGGGTCGTCGTCCGCCGGCTGCTGGAAGGCAGCCAGGGTGTGCTGTCGGTGGACATCGCCCGGCTGACCGGCAGCGTCACCGTCACCTATGATCCCGCGGCCACCACCGGCGCCGCCCTGATCGAGACGTTGCGCGGCGCCGGCTACGTCAACGGCGACGTGGTGCTGGACCGCCCGCAGGACTATTTCTCGCAACAGGCCGACCGCCTCGGCGACGAGATCGGCAAGGCGGCCGTGGGCTTCGTCGTCGAAAAGCTGCTGGAACGCTCTGCCGTCGCCGTCATCGGCGCCCTGGTCTGACGGGCCTGATGGGCCTGACGGGCCTGGTGGGCCTGACGGGCCTGGTGGCGCGGCCGCGCTGCACCTGCCTAGTGGTGCAGTGCCGCGGCACCGTCGGTGCGTTCCCATGGCAGGCCCACATCCATGCGGCCGACATGGCCGTAGGCGGCCAGCCGCGCATAGAACCCGCGCCGCGCCTGGGCGGGCAGCCGACGCAGCCCGTAGGCCCGGACGATCGCCGCCGGCCGGAAGTCGAAATGGCGCTGCAGCCGCTTGGCGATCTCGGCCTCGTCGACGATGCCGGTGCCGTAGGTCTCCACCTGCAGGCTGACCGGCCGCGCCCGGCCGATCGAGTAGCTGAGCTGCACCTCGCACTCATCGGCCAGCCCGGCGGCGACAACCATCTTGGCGGCGTGGCGGGCGGCATAGGGCCCGACGCGGTCGACGCGCGACGGATCCTTGCCGCTCAGTGCCGCGCCGCTGAAGCGGGAATAGGCACCGTAGGTGTCGATGGCGGTCTTGCGCCCGGTCAGCCCGGCGTGCACCGACGGCCCGCCGACCAGGAAGGCGTCGCCGGGATTGATCACCAGGTTGGTGTCGCCGTCGGGCCGCACCGGCTCGTCGTGGAAGGCCGGCTCGATGACGTGGGTCTGGACATCGTCGCGCAGCCGCGCCGCGTCCGGCGCCGCCCGCTCGTCTAGCGCCGACAGCAGCGTCAGCGAGTGGATGCGGTGCGGCCGGCGGCCACGGAACTCCACCGCCACCTGCACCTGCCCGTCCGGGTCCAGATAGGCCAGGCGCCGCGTCAGCCGGGCGGTGCTCATGCGCCGCGCCAGTTTGTGCGCCAGCCAGATCGGCAGCGGCATCAGCGCCGCCGTCTGGGTGCAGGCGAAGCCGAACACCGTGGCCTGGTTGCTCGCGGCGACGGCGTCGATCTCCGCGTCGCTCATGTGCTCCTCGTCGAGGCGCTGGAAGTGGTCCCAGGGCAGCTCGTTGAGGCTGGTCATGACGCTGCAGGTCCTGGCGTTGAAGTCGTCGCGGAGATAGCCGATGCGACGGATCACCTGCCGCGCCACCTGGGCCACGTCGACCACCGCCGTGGTGGCGAAGCGGGCGGCGATGAACACGACGCCGGTGGACACGGCGCACTCGGCGATGACGCGGGCGTGGCGGTCCTCGCGCAGGCAGTGGTCGACGATGGTGTCGCTGATCTGGTCGCAGAGCTTGTCCGGGTGCCCCTCCGTGACCGACTCCGACGTGAACACGAAGTCCTGCAGCATGGGTCCTACTCCCCTTCGCCGGGATCGCCGTTGCCGCCGTCCGGGTGCTGGTCCGGGCGGTCGTCGTGTGGCCGGCCGGCCGACTGGTGGCTGCCGGTGCGCTGGCGCCGCCAGACCCGGATCAGCTCGTTGACGGCGAAAGGCAGCACGCCGGCCCCGGCGGTCAGGGCCAGGTCGGCCGGCCCCAGCGGCACCGTACCCAGGAGCCGTTGCAGCGGCGGCAGCGTCAGCACCGCGCCCTGGGCGGCGAACGAGCCGAGCAGGGCCGTCCGCAGGTACGGGTTGGGCGGCAGCCGTTCGCGGTCGAACAGGATCGTGTGGTACTCCGAGCGCGACGTCACGGCGTGCAGCATCTGCGCGGTGACCAGGCTGTTGAAGGCGATCGTCCCGGCCAGCGGTCCGGGTCCATAGCGCGCCGCGGCCAGGCCATAGGCGGCCAGCGGCCCCGCCGTCAGCACCGTGGCCTCCACACCCAGCCGGCGGAAGTCCTTGCTGGACAGGATCTGCTCGTCCGGATCGCGCGGCGGCTGGCGCATGATGTCCGGCTCCGGCGGCTCCAGGGCCAGGGCCAGGGCCGGGAACACGTCGCTGATCAGGTTGATCCACAGCAGCTGCATCGGCGACAGCACCTGGCCGACACCCAGCGCCGTGGCGCCCAGCACCATCAGGATCTCGCTCAGATTGGTCGCCAGCAGGAAGTGGATGGCCTTGCGCGTGTTGCCGTAGATGCTGCGGCCGCGGGCGATCGCCGTGGCCATGGTCGCCAGGTCGTCGTCCTCCAGCACCACGTCGGCGATGTCGCGGGCCACGTCGGTGCCGCCGCGACCCATGGCGACGCCGACGTCGGCCGCCTTCAGCGCCGGGCCGTCGTTGATGCCGTCGCCGGTCATGGCGACGACGCGGCCGCCGCGCTGCAGCGCCTGGACGATGCGCAACTTGTGGAACGGCGTGACGCGGGCGAACACGTTGGCGCGCACCGCCAGCGCCTTGAGCACCTCCGGGTCGATCCGCTCCAGGTCGGCCGAGTCGAGGATCTCCACCGAGCGGCCCTGGCTGAGGTCGAGGTCGCGGGCGATGGCATAGGCGGTGGCGGACTGGTCGCCGGTGATCATCATGGTGTCGATGCCGGCTCGCTGGAACTCGCCGATCACCTCGCGCACGCCGGGGCGCACCGGGTCGGCCATGCCGATCAGGCCGAGCCAGACCAGTTCGTCCGGCTCGTGCTCGCCGTCGTCGGCCGCCGCCACCTCGGCGAAGGCGCAGCCGAGCACGCGCAGCGCCTGCTGGGCCATGTGCTCGTTGGCCCGGGCAATCGCCTCGCGGTCGTCGGCGGTCAGCGGGCAGTGCTCGCCGCCGCGGGCATGGATCTGGCAGCGGTCCAGCACCTCCTGCGGGCTGCCCTTGACGGCGACCAGCACGCGGCCGTCGTCCAGCGCATGGCTGGTCGACATGAAGCGGCGGCCCTCGGCGCGGTAGCTGATCCGGCGGCGCGGCAGCGAGCGGCGCAGCGACGCGACATCGACGCCGGTGTCAAGCGCCAGCCGCACCAGCGCCCCCTCGGTGGCCGAGCCGGCCACGACCGGCCCTTCCGGCCCCTCGACCAGCTCGGCCTCGTTGCACAGTGCGGCAATCTCGATCAGCCGGTGCACCGCGCCGGGGCCGCCCTGGCTGGCGCCGTGCTCCGGCTCGATGTGGCCGTCGTCGACGCGGTAGCGGGCCATGCCGGCGTGGATCGCGACCACGGTCATGCGGTTGCGGGTCAGGGTGCCGGTCTTGTCCAGGCACAGCACCTCGATCGCACCCAGGGTCTCGATGGCGTCGAGGCGGCGGATCAGCACGCCGTGGCGGCGCATGTCGCGGATGCCGAGCGCCAGCGTCGTCGTCGCCATGGCCGGCAGGCCCTCGGGCACCGCCGCCACGGCCAGGGCGATCGACTCCTTGAGCATCTGCACCAGGCCGAAGCTGCGCAGCAGGCCGAGCACGAACACACCGGCGCAGACGCCGCCACTGAGCAGGGCGAGCTGGGTGCCGAGCCGGCCGAGCTGGCGCTGCATCGGTGTCTGCGGCGCCTCGGTCTCGCCGGCCAGGCGCTCGACCTGGCTGATCTCGGTGTGCGGCCCGGTGGCCACCGTGACCGCCAGGCCGAAGCCGCCGGTGGTGACGGTGCCGCGATAGGCCATGTTGTGCCGGTCGCCCAGCGGCGCATCGGCGCGCTCCAGGCGGGCCGGCAGCTTGTCGGCCGGCACGCTCTCGCCGGTCAGCGCCGACTCGTCGATGCTCAGATTGCGGGCCATGACGATGCGGGCATCGGCGGCGACGCGCCCGCCCGGCTGCAGCACCAGGATGTCGCCCGGCACCACCGATGCCACGTCGACCTCGCGCACGTCGCCGTCGCGGCGCACCTTGATCGGGTACGAGGTCGGGCCGGCCAGGCTGCGGATGGTCCGCTCGGTCTGCGTCTCGGTGACGTAGCCGATGCCGGCATTGATGGCGACGATGCCCATGATGGCGATGGCGTCGATGATGCCGCCGGTGGCCACCGACACCGCCGCCGAGACCGCCAGCAGTCCGACCGGCCACGTCGCGAACTGCTCCAGCAGCAGGGCGAAGCGCGACGGCCGCACGGGCGGCGGCTGGGCGTTGGGGCCGCAGCGGCGCAGGCGCTCGGCGGCGGCCTCGGCCGTCAACCCGTGCGACAGGTCGGCCTCGAACCGGCGCAGCACCGCGTCGCCATCCCAGGTGTGCCAGGGCGGCCCGGCCTGGCCGGGCAGGGCCGGCGGTGTCGCCGGCGCGACCCGGCGCCCGCGCTGCTCGTCACTGCGGCGGCGGCGCTCCCGGTCCGGTCGCGCAGCCCCGGCCCAGGGGCCGGGGCCGGGGCCGGGGCCGGAATTGGCCGCCGCCGCCGGCGCGGTGCGGGCGACGGCGGCGATGACCCGCTCGATCGGCGTGTCGGGGTCGAAGTGGACCAGCACCGTGCCGGTCCAGATGCTGGCCTGGCAGCAGCGCACGCCGGGCACCGCCGGCAGGCCGTCCTCCAGCGAGCGCTTGCATGCAGCCGAGCGCTTGAGCCCCTCGACGCGCAGGCGCAGCCGTCCCGGCACCTCGCCGTGCAGCACGACGACGCCGGCCACAGAGCGTTGCGTCGCGGCGGCGGGTTCGGCCGGGGGCTGTGCCGGATTGGCGACCGGCGCCGGCAGGGAGCGGTGCGGCCGGCTCTCGTCGGCGGCGGACTCGGGCGGACGGTCGCCAGGGGTGCGCAGGGCGGAACCAGGGGTGGGGGTCACCGGCGTCTCCATCCGGGGAGGCGCCGGGCCGGGCCCGTCGCCCCCGAAGCAGGGCGTGACAGGGACAACAACGCTTTCGGCCGGCCAAAAGTGTCGCGGCCGGTCGCCGCGGTTGTCTGATGCATCCGAAACCTGAAGACTACCGCCCGCCGGGCCAAGACGTCACTGCAAAAAAAGCTTCATATACCGATCCGCGCCGTCGCGATCGCCATGCCGGATCCATCCAGGACTGTGGCAGCCTGCATGGCTTCGCCTTGGCGTACCCAGCGGCACCTTTCGTCGTAACATGATTGTGCGCTTGATGACGCTCTTGCCTATGGGGCGCACCAAACGGGAGCGACTTGCGACAGTCGCCAACAGGGGCTTTACCCGCCGCCCGGCCTGCCCCACCTTATTGCCCGCGCGTCCATTCCCGACATCAACCGGGCGCGTCGAGGGAGGAGAGACCGCGACATGGCCAAGGCCACCTTTGCCGCCGGCTGCTTCTGGGGCGTGGAGTCCGCGTTCCGCCGGGTGCCCGGCGTCACGGATGCCCGCGTCGGCTACACCGGCGGCCACGTACCGAACCCCACCTACGAGCAGGTCTGCACCGATCGCACCGGCCACGCCGAGGCGGTGGAGGTCGACTACGACCCCGAGCAGGTCTCCTACGAGGACCTGCTGGAGACCTTCTGGTCGATCCACGACCCGACCCAGCGCAACCGCCAGGGCCCCGATGTGGGCTCGCAGTACCGGTCGGCGGTGTTTGTCCACGACCCGGAGCAGGAGGCGGCGGCGCAGTCGATGAAGGACCGGCTGCAGGAGTCCGGCCGGGTGCGCGGCGAGGTCGCCACCGAGATCGTCCCCGCCGGACCGTTCTACGCAGCCGAGGACTACCACCAGCGCTACGAGGAGAAGCGCGGCAGCGCCCTGCAGCGCCTGTTCGGGCTGTAGGGCGCCGGGCCGGGCGAGGCAGGGCGGGGCGGGGCGACATGCTGCACGGCCTGGAGGCACTGCTGCCGGCGATCGCGCGCGGCGGCCTGGACGAGGCCGATGTCTACCGTCGCGAGCGGCTCTACCGGCAGCGGCGCCAGGCGCGCGTCGGCCGCGGCGTGCTGGAGTGCCCGCTGTGCGGCACGCGGGCGGCGCGCTTCCTGCCGTTCGGCCTGGGCGGCCGGCGCAACAGCCAGTGCCCGCGCTGCGGCTCGGTCGAGCGCCACCGCTTCCTGTGGCTGTACCTGACGCGCCGCACCCGCCTGCTCGGCCGGCGCCTCGGCGTGCTGCACACGGCGCCCGAGCCGTGCCTGGAGGTGCTGCTGCGCGCCCGGCCCAACCTGCGGTATGTATCGGTCGACCGGTTCAACCCGGCGGCGGACCTGCAGGCCGACCTGACGGCGCTGCCGCTGGCCACGGCCTCGGTCAACCTGGTGCTGTCCAGCCACGTGCTGGAGCACATCCCCGACGACGCCGCGGCGATTGCCGAACTGGCCCGCGTGCTGCGCCCCGGTGGTACGGCGATCGTGCTGGTGCCCTGCGACCCGCACCTGCCGCACACCCTGTCCGACCCGTCCCTGGACACGCCGGCGGCGCGCCTGGCCGCCTACGGCCACCCCTACCACTACCGCATCTACGGCGCCGACCTGCCCGCCCGCCTGGCCGCGGCCGGCCTGCCGGCGAGGGTGGTCGCCTCCCGCCGCCTGCTGACCCCGCACCAGCGGCGCCGCTTCCGGATCAACCGCAACTATCTGCTCCACTGCCGGCGGATGTAGGGCCGCTGGCATCACCAGACCGCCAGGCAGCCTTCCGGAACACTCGTTCCGGGCGACAGCATGATCGCCCAGTCCGGCTTCAAGCAGATTGCCAGGTACAGCGTTGAAGCCGGGTTGGTCAGAGGCGCGTTGGATGGTGTCTGTAAAGGTCCGGCCGGAGACGGGTGCGGCGGTCCGCTCCTCAGGCCGGCAGGTCGAGCCAGGCGCGGATGCAGCGTTCCAGGACGCGGGCCAGGAAGCTCATCAGGTCGGTGCGCATGCCGGCGTGGAACATCTCCGGGTTGCGGCTGCCCAGCGCCAGCAGGCACGGCGGCGTCTCGGTCGACACGTCCAGGCGGACCAGCGCCTGGCTGTGCACCAGCCCGGCGGCCGGGCCGAACACCGTCTCGTCGCCGCGGATGGCGCCGTCCATGCGCACCGGCCGGCCGTCCAGCACCGTCCGCACCGTGCCCGGCGCCACCACCCGCACGCCCGAGCGCAGCACCTGCGGGATGTCGAACCCGTTGGACTCGACCAGCAGGGCGCTGGCGTCGACGTCCAGCAGCACCGCCAGGTCGGTGGTCACCGTCTCGATCAGGTGCTCCAGCGTCGGCGCCTCCAGCAGGAACAGCACCGCGGCATGGACCCGGTTGCGGAGATTGTGGTTGACGCGGGCGGTGTGCAGCAGGGCGTGCTGGTTGCGCTTCAGCCGGTCGACCTCGGCGCGCAGCCGCTCGACCATGAACGAGCGCAGGTCGACCACGCCGTCGCCGCGGTCGGCCGGCGGCGGCGTCTGGTGCAGCAGCAGGTCGGGATGCTGGGACAGGAAATCGGGATGTGCGGTCAGGAAGGCGGCGACGTCCTCTGCGGTGAGGCCGCTGCCGGCCTGTGGGGCGCTTTTCTGCGGTTCCCGTCCCATGCCCTGTTGTCCTTGCCCTCGGGGCCCTGCACGACGCTATTGCGCCGCCACGTCGGTGGCAACCGGGTCGTCGCCCAGGATGGTCTGGCCGGTCTTCGCCCAATCGGCGACAAAGATCTCCAACCCGCGGTCGGTCAGCGGGTGCTTGAACAGCTGGCGGATCACCGCCGGCGGCATCGTCGCCACCCCGGCGCCCATCCTGGCGGCGCGCACCAGGTGCATCGGGTGGCGGATCGAGGCGACCAGCACCTCGGTGGCGATCATCGGGTACTGGCGGTAGATCTCGACGATGTCGGCGATCAGCGTCATGCCGTCCTGGCTGAGGTCGTCCAGCCGGCCGACGAACGGCGACACGAACGTGGCCCCGGCCTTGGCCGCCAGCAATGCCTGGCCGGCGGAGAAGCACAGGGTCACGTTGACCATCGTGCCGGCATCGGTCAGCGTGCGGCAGGCCTTCAGCCCGGCGGGGGTCAGCGGCACCTTGACGGCGACGTTGGGGCCGATCTGGGCAAGCCGGCGACCCTCGGCGACCATGGTCTCGTAGTCGGTGGAGGCGACCTCGGCACTCACCGGTCCCGAAACGACGCTGCAGATGTCGGCGACGAGATCCAGGAAATTGGCGCCGGCCTTGGCGACCAGGGTCGGGTTGGTGGTAACACCGTCCAGCAGCCCCGTGGCGGCCAGGTCGCGGATCTCGTTCAGGTCGGCGGTGTCGATGAAGAACTTCATGATCGTCCCTTTGTCACTTCGTTGGGCCCGTCGTCGGGTTTGTTGTGCGTGTCGGGCTCGTCGGGCCCGTTGGGCGCCGCGCCGACCCGGCGCCGCGCATGGCGTTGTCGCATGCCATTCGCAGTCTAGCCAATGACGGCGTACGATGCCAGTTCCGGTCACGCCCTTCGGACAGGGGAAGTGCGCGTGCTGCTGCCGCGGCCGCTGGGCGAGGCGTACGACTACCGGGTGCCGGACGGCCTGACGCTGGCGCCGGGCGACTTCGTGCTGGTGCCGCTCGGCCTGCGCGAGGTGACCGGCGTGGTCTGGGGCGACGGCTCGGGCCGGCTGCCGCCAAAGCGCCTGCGCGACGTGATCCGCCGCTTCGACGTGCCGCCGCTGGCCGAGGCGGGGCGCGCCCTGGTCGACTGGGTGGCGCGCTACGTCATGAGTCCACCTGGCGCGGTGCTGCGCATGACCCTCAACGTGCCGGCGGCGCTCGACCCGCCGGCCCCCGTCGTCGCCTACCGCCTGGCCGGCGCCGCGCCCGCCGCGCCCGATGATGGACCCGCCGGGGCGGACGGGGCTGGGGAGGCGGGGGAGACGGGTGAGCCCGGCCTGCGCCTGACGCCGGCGCGACGGCGCGTGCTGCAGGTGCTGGCCGACGGCCCGCCACGGCCAGGGTCGGAGCTGGCGCGCGAGGCCGGCTGCAGCATGGCGGTGCTCAAGCCGCTGGTCGCCGCCGGGCTGATCGAGCCGGTGGCGCTGCCGCCGCCGCCGTTCGCCGTGCCCGACCGGCACCGGGCGGGCGTCGTCCTGACGCCGGACCAGCGTGCCGCCGCCGAGGCCCTGGTGATGAAGGTGAATGCCGGCGGGTTCACCGCGACTCTGCTCGACGGCGTCACCGGCTCGGGCAAGACCGAGGTGTACTTCGAGGCGGTCGCCGCGGCGCTGGCCGCCGGGCGGCAGGTGCTGGTGCTGCTGCCGGAGATCGCCCTGTCGGCGCAGTGGCTGGACCGCTTCGCCGCCCGCTTCGGCACGCGGCCGGCGGAGTGGCACTCCGACCTGACCCAGGCGCGGCGGCGGCGCACCTGGCGGGCGGTGGCGTGCGGCGAGGCGCGGGTGGTGGTCGGCGCCCGCTCGGCCCTGTTCCTGCCCTATCCCGACCTTGGCCTGATCGTCGTCGACGAGGAGCACGAGACCGCCTACAAGCAGGAGGAGGGCGTCATCTACCATGCCCGCGACATGGCCGTGGTGCGCGCCCACCTGGGCCGCATCCCGATCGTGCTGGTCTCGGCCACGCCGTCGCTGGAGACCGTGGTCAATGCCGAGGCCGGCCGCTACGACCGCCTGCACCTGCCGGAGCGGGTCGGCGGTGCGGTGCTGCCGCACATCGAGGCGGTCGACCTGCGCGCCGCGCCGCCGCCGCGCGGCCGGTTCCTGTCGCCGGCCCTGACCGATGCGCTGACCGGGACGCTGGCCGCCGGCGAGCAGGCCATGCTGTTCCTGAACCGCCGCGGCTACGCGCCGCTGACCCTGTGCCGGCGCTGTGGCCACCGCCTGCAGTGCCCGCACTGCACCGCCTGGCTGGTGGAGCACCGCCTGGCCGGGCGGCTCAAGTGCCACCACTGCGGCCACGAGGCGGTGCTGCCGGCACAGTGCCCGAGCTGCGCGGCGGAGGCGTCGTTCGTCGCCTGCGGCCCCGGCGTCGAGCGGGTCGCCGAGGAGGCCGCCGCGCTGCTGCCCGAGGCGCGGCTGGCGGTGATGGCCAGCGACCTGATCCATGGCCCCGCCGAGGCCGAGGCGCTGGTCCGCCGCGTGGCGCAGCACGAGGTCGATCTGGTGATCGGCACCCAGCTCGTCGCCAAGGGCCACCACTTCCCGATGCTGACGCTGGTCGGCGTGGTCGATGCCGACCTGGGGCTGGCCGGCGGCGACCTGCGCGCCGTCGAGCGCACCTATCAGCTGCTGCACCAGGTGGCCGGCCGCGCCGGGCGGGCCGACCGGCCGGGGCGGGTGCTGCTGCAGACGTATCACCCCGACCACCCGGTGATCGCCGCCCTGGTCGCCGGCGACCGCGACGGCTTCCTGGCGCACGAGATCGCCGAGCGCCGCCGCGCCGGCATGCCGCCGTTCGCGCGGCTGGCGGCGGTGATCGTCGCCGGCCCGGACAAGGCCCAGGTCGACCGCGTCGCCCAGGCGCTGGGCCGCACCGCCCCCCAGGGCGAGGGCATCGAGGTGCTGGGCCCGGCCGACGCGCCCCTGGCGGTGCTGCGCGGCCGCCACCGCCGCCGCCTGCTGGTCACCGCCGACCGCCGCCTGAACATCCAGGCGGCCATCGCCGGCTGGCTCGCCGCTGTCGACGTGCCGGCCGCGGTGCGGGTGACGGTGGATGTGGATCCGTACAGTTTTCTGTAGCCGCGTGCGGCGCCGCGTCAGCCGCCGCCGGGTGTCGGCGGCGGGGTGGTCACGGTGCCGGTCAGGGCGGCCGGAGCCACGGCCAGGCCGCGATAGCTGTCGCCAGCGCCGGCCAGCGCCACGTGCAGCCCGACCAGGACGAAGCCGCCGTCGCGCTCCCGCAGCAACGGCGAGCCGGAGTCGCCGTACGTCGCCGCGCAATCGTGCACCAGCAGGCCGAGGTCGGGCCGCGCCTCGAGCAGCCGGCAGTCGGTGTCGGCCGACAGGGCATGGGCGCGGTCGCGCCGGTAGCCGGCCAGCACCAGTGGCGTGTCGACCACCAGCGCCGTCGCCGGCCCGTCGCCTGGTGCGGTCCCCGAGCCGGCCATGCCGGCCGTGCCGGCCGTGCCGCCCTGCCAGGGGATCGGCTCGATCGCCAGCGCCGTGGCCAGCTCGACCACCGCCCAGTCGGTTCCCAGGTCGCGGATGTCGGCCGTCTCGTCCGGACCGGGCCGGTAGCCGGCGGCGACATGCAGCGCCTGCCCGACCGAATGGGCGAGGTAGCGGTCCAGGTGGTAGCCGGCGACGAAGTGCACGGTCCGCGGCGGCATCCAGCGTTGGCGGCGCGAGTCGTACAGGCAGTGCGCGGCGGTCAGCACCCGCTGCGGCGCAATCAGGACGCCGGTGCAGAAGCCGCGGCCGGCCCGGTTGATCCGGCCGATCGCCGTCCATGGCCAGGCGTCCGGCGCGATCATCTCCCGCTCGGCGCGGCCGGGCAGGCCCTGCGCCACAGCCGGCGGCAGCGCCGCCACGACGGCACAGGACAGGGTCAG
This sequence comes from uncultured Mycobacteriaceae bacterium, assembly GCA_964526565.1. Taxonomy (GTDB): domain Bacteria; phylum Pseudomonadota; class Alphaproteobacteria; order DSM-16000; family Inquilinaceae; genus CAZGMC01. The sequence goes on along the minus strand of CAZGMC010000022.1, from coordinate 14,109 downwards.
GCCGACGGCGATGGTCAGCCACGCGCGGATCGGGTGCCGGCTCGGGAACATGGCATGCGCCTCTCGCAGTGCGTGTGCCGCAGGGGCGCCAATCCTCGCCGATCGGCCGCCGCGTGTCATCGCCGACAGTCAATCCCGTCCAGGGCAATGGCATTCGCGATTTGGTTTATCAGTGACAGTTTATTTATTTACCTGGATAAGATAGGCCCAGTGTCGCAATCAGGACAAGGGAAACAAGTAAACTGTCACCGTTAACCCGGCTCCGCCCCTTTTTCCGCTCCGGAATCGCCACAATCTGACAGTAATCGAGCACCATGCACGGCGCGGTTTTCAGGGCGCGCCCCAGGGGAGAAAACAGATGGCACCGATCGTGGGCGTGTTCGCCGTGGCCGCGGTGGCCGGGTTCGGCGCGACGCTCGGTCACCGGGTGGCGCGGGACCTCGTCGTGCCGCTGGCCGGCGCGGCCGCCGGCGCGACCGAGGAGGCCTGGGCGAAGGTGACGGCATGGGCGGAGGAAAACCGGCGCCGCGACTACGCGGAGTTCGCCGAACCGCCGGACACCGCCGGGGCCTGAGCGGGCAGGGGGCCCGCGGCGCAACCGGGTCCGCAGGAGCCGTGCCCGGCCGGGAAACGGGATGCAGGAGGAACGGGGATGGCTCCCATCGCCGGAGTGTTCGTCGTCTCGACGGTGGCCGGGCTCGGCGCGACGCTCGGCTACCGGCTGGCCCGCGACGTGGTGGTGCCGGCCGTGGGCCGGGCCGTGGCCGACGCCGAATCGTTCTGGGACATGCTGACCCGCGACGACGGTCAGGCGTGCCAGCCGCAGGACGCCCCGCCCACCACCGACGGCGGCTCGATCTGAACGTCCTGCTCGGCCGCACGGCCGCGCCGGCCGTCAGGTCGGCGGCGACAGCAGGCGCAGCCAGTGCTGCGTGGCGGTCTGCGGTGCGGCCATGGCCAGTTCGGCCAGGTCGGCGTTCGACAGGTGGGTGGCGAAGCCGCGGTCGAACGGCGGCGCAACCATGCGCGCCCCCCATTCCAGGTTGAGCCGGGTCAGGAACGCCAGCATCAGCGCCCGGTCGGCCGGCCAGTCCGGCGCCACGTCGGCGATCACCCCCTCCAGGGTGTGCAGCACCTTGCGGAACATCACGAGGTCGGCCCCGAAGCGGATGCGCAGGCCGGTGACGACCTCGTCCATCAGCCGGGTCAGCCAGTGCAGGCCGGGCAGGCCGCTGGCCGGCAGGCGGCCCAGGTGGCTGTCGGCGACGCGGTGCAGCGCCGCCTCGTCCACCGGCCCGCGGGCCAGGCCGGCAATGGCGCGGACGACGCGGTGGGCATCCAGGCGCAGCGCGCCGATCAGGATCTGCGACAGCAGCACCCGGTCGTCCTTGCCCAGCGTGCCGACCAGGCTCCAGTCGAGCAGGCCCAGCCGGCCGTCGTCGGTGGCCAGCAGGTTGCCGGCATGGGGGTCGGCGTGGAACATCGTCACCGGCCCCGCCGACCACAGCGGCCGGGCGATCAGCGCCTCGACGATCAGCCCGGCGAGACGGTGCCGCGCCGCCGCCGGCAGCGCCTCCACGTCGGTGACCTTGCGCCCCGCCAGGCGCTCCATGGCTGTCAGCCGCGGCGTCGACAGCGCCGGGAAGACCTCCGGCACGGCCACGCCGGACATCCCGGCATGGGCCTCGCGCGCCGCCGCCAGGTGCGCCTGCTCCTGGTCCAGGTGCACCTCGCGGCGCAGCAGGTCGCGCACCTCGGTGAAGGTGGCCGCGTAGTCGATCTCGGGCAGGCCGTACAGGTGGCAGCGCTCGTCGAGCACGCCGCCGAGCCGTTGCAGCAGGTCCAGCTCCTCGGCCAGCCTCTCGGCGACGCCCGGCTTGAGCACCTTGAACACGCCGCGCCGCACCGCGCCGTTGTCCGCGCCGTGCCAGGTGAACGGCACGACCACGGCGACGCTGGCCTCGGCCAGCGGCGGCTCGTCCAGCACCACGCCACGCGCCGCCAGCGGCCCCAGCTCCGCCGCCAGCAGCGCCGCCAGCTCATCCAGACCGGCGGCGGGCGGCATGGTCTCCAGCTCCTGCAGCAGCGCGCGCAGGCGCAACGGCAGGCGCCGGTCGCGGGCCACCACCTGACCCAGCTTGTGCAGCGCCGGACAGTGGCGGGCGACCGCCGCCAGCCGGTCGTCGGGGCCGGCATCGACCGGCAGCCCCGCCTGCTCGGCCAGGATGGCCACGGTGCGCTCGGCCGGCAGGCCGCTCAGGAAGAACGCCAGGCCGTCGACGATGGCCGGCCGGTAGCGGGCATAGCCCTCCGGCACCAGCGCGCCGACATCCAGCGTGGCGCAGAACGCCTGCCAGTCCGACCAGTCGAGCATGGCCGCCGTCCCCATCATCCCAACAGCGGGTCAAGCCGCACCGCTGCTGCAGCGCAGCACGGCCTCAAGATGGGGACGGCGCAGCGGCATGCCAGAGGGGCCGGTGCGGCGAAGCGCAGCCCCGGCCGGCGGCCCCCTCTCCGGGCCGGTCAGGTCGGGCCGGTCAGGTCGGGCCGGTCAGGTCGGGCCGGTCAGACGGGGAAGCCCTCCCACAGATCGCGGGTGATGGTCTGGTCGAGGGTCAACTCCTCGACCGCCGAGCGCAGCAGGTCGCGCACCGACAGGATGCCGACGATGCGGCCGCCATCGACCACCGGCAGGTGGCGCGAGCCCTGCTCGTGCATGGCCCGCAGCCCGTCCAGGCCGGTGGCGGTCGTCTCGATCACGGTCGGGTTGCCGGTCATGACGTCGCGGAGCGTGGTCTCGGCCGGGCCGAGCGCCGGGGCGACAACACGGCCGACCAGGTCGCGCTCGGTGACGATGCCGCACAGCTCGTCGCCGTCGAAGACGAGGATCGCCCCGACACGGTTCTCGGTCATGGCCGTGGCGGCCTCGGCGACCGTGGTTTCAGGCGTCAGCCGCACCAGCGGCTTCTTGGCGACGATTTCCTTGACGGGTCTGTCCAGCATGGTGGTGTCCTCGTCGGCCGCGCCCGGGTCCGGTCCGGTGGGCCGGCCGGGCGGCAGCGGGGTTCCCTGCGTTCATCTGGCTGGATAGCCGAGTGACCGGGCCTTCGCAACGCCCTGACCGGCCGTTTGGGCCGCGCGGCGGGCCCGATTGCCGCGGCGCCTTGACGCGGCACTCGGCGAACCGGCATCAGGGGGGGATTTCGGCCGCGGCGGGCGGTTTCTGCCTCGGCATTTCGGAACCGGGCGGTCAACCGGCATGGCAGCACCCCGCACCCTTGCCTTCTGGTACGAGTTCGCCAGCACCTATTCCTATCCGGCCGCTGCGCGGATCGAGGCGATGGCAGCCGCCGCCGGGATCGAGGTGGCGTGGCGGCCGTTCCTGCTCGGGCCGATCTTCGCCCGCCAGGGGTGGGGCGACTCGCCGTTCAACCTGTACCCGGCCAAGGGCCGCTACATGTGGCGCGACCTGGAACGGATCTGCGTTGCCCAGGGCCTGCCGTTGCGGCGCCCGGACCGGTTTCCACAGAACAGCGTGCTGGCGGCCCGCGTCGCGCTGATCGCCGCCGATGAAGGCTGGTGCCCGGCGTTCAGCCGCGCCGTCTACCATGCCAACTTTGCGGAGAACCGGGATGTTTCCGACCCGGCGACGATCGCCGCCGTCGTCGAACGGCTCGGCCACGAACCGGCGGCGGTACTGGCCCGCGCCGCCGATCAGGCCAACAAGGACCGGCTGCGGGCGCAGATCGAGGCAGCCGCCGAGATGGGCGTTTTCGGCGCGCCCAGCTTCGTCACGCCCGACGGCGAGCTGTTCTGGGGCAACGACCGACTGGAGGCGGCGCTCGCCTGGGTTGGCGATCGTGCCTGATCAGCGCGGCCGGCTGGTGGTGGTTCCGGCGGTACTGTCCACCCTTGACAGACCGGCCCCGGCGGATATGGTGTCTGACGAATAACGTAAATCGTCAGTCATCGCACGCAGCGCACGACACCGCACCACTGCCGCCATGGACACCGCCCTGTCCACCGACCAGCGCATCATCGCCGAGGCTGAACGGCTGTTCCGCGAGGTGGGCTATGCCAAGACCACGGTCGCCGACATCGCCTCCGCCTGCGGCATGTCGCCAGCCAACGTGTACCGCTTCTTCAAGAGCAAGAGCGCCATCAACGAGGCGATCTGCCGCCGCCACCTGGGCCAGGTGGAGGCGCTGGCGCGGGAGATTGCGCGTGGCGACGCGCCGGCAGCCGATCGCTTGCGCACCTACGCCGCGCGCATCCACGAGCAGACCTGCGAACGCTACATGGCGGAAAAGCGCCTGCACGACATGGTCGCCGCGGCGATCAACGAGCACTGGGGCGTGATCGTCCCGCACAAGCAGGCGCTGCGCGCCGTGCTGCGCGAGATCATCGCCGACGGCGCCGCCTCGGGCGAGTTCCAGGTCCGCGACGTGGACCGGGCGGCCGACCTCGCCGCCATCGCGCTCATGAAATTCTGCCACCCCCTCGTCGTTGCCGAGCACATCGACGAGAACCTCGCCGGCCAGGCCGCGGCCATGGCCGACTTCCTCGTCAATGCGCTGCGCGCCGGGGCGGTCTGACGCCTCTCTATTTTTGCCCGGGAGTGACGAATATGGAATTTCATCACTCGACAACCGACAGCGAGAGGACCGGACCGCCAACGGTCTCGCCGCGCCGGCTGCGCGCCCTGATGGCCGGCATGGCCCTCTTGGTGCTGGCGGCGGCCGGCGGCGCCGTCGCCTGGACGACCGACAGCCCCGCCGCGCCGGCCCCGCCGCCGCCTCTGCCGGTGCGGGTCGTCGCCGCCGAGTTTCAGGACGGCTACGACCGCAGACGTGACTTTCCCGGCCGCATCGCCGCGGCCCGCCGCAGCGACCTGGGCTTCGAGCGGGACGGGCTGTTGATTGACGTGCGGGTGGACGACGGCGATGCCGTCGCGGCCGGTGATACCCTGGCAGTCCTCGACACCGAGCCGCTGCAGCGCCGCCGCGACGAACTGCTCGCCGCCCGCGAGGCGACGCTGGCCCGCCGTGCCCTGGCCGAGGTGACGCTGATCCGCCGCACCACCCTGGTCGACCAGGGCCACGCCTCCGAACAGGCCCTCGACGAGGCGCGGTTCGAGGCGCAGGCGCTGACCGCCGAGGCGGAGCGGCTGACCGCCTCGATCGCCGCCCTGGACCTGGACCTCGACAAGTCGGTGCTGCGCGCCCCCTTTGCCGGCCGCATCGACGCGCGCCTGGCCGACGAGGGCACCGTCGTCGAGCCCGGCCAGCCGGTCCTGCGGCTGGTCGAGACCGGCCGGCTGGAGGCGCGCATCGGTGTGCCTGAGGCGGCGGCACGAACCCTGCGCCTCGGCCAGCCCTACACTGTCGACATCGGCGGGGTGGCCGGCGGGGCCACCCTGCGCGCCGTGACCCCGGCGCTCGACCCGACCACCCGCACCGTCACCGCCGTGTTCGATCTGGCTCCGCAGGGCACGCTCGATCCCGCCGTCGGCGCGCTGGTCCGGCTCAGCCTGTCCGAGACGGTGCCCGAGCCCGGCGCCTGGCTGCCGCGGTCGGCGCTGACCGAAGGCGTGCGCGGCCTGTGGACGGTGTTCACCCTCGAGGCCACCGGGGACGGCGGCGCCCATCTGGTGCGCCGCGCCGACGTGGAGATCCTGCACGCCGAGGCCGACCGGGTGTACGTGCGCGGCACCCTGGCGCCCGGAGACCTGGTCGTCGCCGACGGCACGCACCGGGTTGTCCCCGGCCAGCGCGTCGTGCCGGCCGGCGCGCGTCTTGCGGAGGCCCGGCCGTGACCGCACCGCTGTACGACCGGCCGCGCCTGCTGGCGCTGGTCCTGCTCCTGCTCGTCGCCGCCGGGCTGGCCGCCCTGGCCGCCGTGCCGCGGCTGGAGGACCCGCCGATCACCAACCGCGCCGCCACGGTGCTGACGCCGCTGCCCGGCGCCTCGGCCGAGCGCATCGAGGCGCAGGTGAGCGAGCCGCTGGAGCGGGCGCTGCGCGAGATCCCGGAGATCGATACCCTGGTGTCCACCTCGCAGGCCGGGCTGTCGGTGATCGGCATGGAACTGGCCGAGGACGTATACGGCGAGGCCGCGGCCGACGCCGTCTGGACGCGGGTGCGCGACAAGCTGGCCGAGGCGCGCGTCGAACTGCCCGCCGGTGCCGGCGACAGCACGCTCGACCCCGACCGCTTCCCGGCCTTCACCGTGATCGCCGCGCTGGAGTGGGCCGGCGCCGGCCCGCCCAACGCCGCCATCCTGAGCCGCTATGGCGAGGAGCTGCGCACCCGCCTGCGCAATCGTCCGGTCACCGACGCCGTGCGCCTGATCGGCGAGGCGGACGAGGAAATCCTGATCGACATCGACTCCGCCCGGCTGGCGGCGCTCGGCCTGACCGAGGCCGGGGTCGCCGCGGCGCTGGCCGAGGCCGACGCCAAGGCGGCGGCGGGGCTGCTGCGCACCGGCGACGCCGACCTGCTGATCGAGGTGGCTGGCGCCTTCGCGACCCTGGAGCGCATCGCCGCGGTGCCGCTGACGACACGCGACGGCGCCACGGTGCGCCTCGGCGACGTGGCGGAGGTTTCCCGCAGCCGCGCCGACCCGCCGGTGGAGATCGCCCTGGTCGACGGCCGCGAGGCGGTGGTCGTGGCGACGCGCATGGGTCCCGGCGGCCGCGTCGACGTCTGGTCGGCCGATGTGCGCGCGGCGCTCGACCGCTTCGCCGAGGGCCTGCCCCAGGGCGTCACCCTGCGCGTCTTGTTCGACCAGAGCGCCTATGCCGAGGCGCGCTTCGCCGGGCTGGCCGGCAACCTGGCGCTGGGCATGGCGATCGTGCTGGCGGTGCTGACCGTGACGCTGGGCTGGCGGGCGGCGCTGATCGCCGGCGCGTCGCTGCCGCTGACCAGCCTGGGCGCGCTGACGGTGCTGTACTGGTCCGATGTGACCGTCAACCAGATGTCAGTGACCGGGCTGATCGTCGCCCTGGGGCTGGTGGTCGACGCCTCGATCGTGGTGACCGACGCGGTGCGCGCCCGGCTGGCTGCCGGTGCCGCGCCGGCCGACGCGGTGCGCGCCGGGGTGCGGGCGCTGGCGGTGCCGCTGTTCGCCTCGACGCTCACGACCATGCTGGCGTTCATGCCGGTGGCCATGCTGCCCGGCCCAGCCGGCGAGTTCGTCGGCGGCATCGCCCTGGCCCTGATCGCGGCGCTGGGCGTGTCGTTCCTGGTGGCGATGACCGTCACCGCCGCCCTGGCCGGCCTGTTTCCGGGGCCGATCGTGCCGGGCCGCCGGTCCTGGCTGGCCACGGGGATCCGCGTGCCGCGGCTGACGGCGCTGTTCGCGGCCTCGATCGACGCCGCGCTGCGCTTTCCGCGGACCGCCATCCTGCTGGCCGCGGTACTGCCACTGACCGGGCTGTACGCCGCGACGACCATGACCGAGCAGTTCTTCCCGCCCGCCGACCGCGACATGATCGACATCGAGGTGCGGCTGCCCCCCGACGCCTCCATCGCCCGCACCCGCGACGTGGTCGAGCGGCTGCACGCGCGGCTGACGGCCGAGCCGGAGGTTCGCGCCGCCGACTGGGTGCTGGGCACCGCCGCGCCCTCCAACTACTACAACGTGGTGATGGACGAGGACGGCGTGCCGAACTATGCCCAGGGCCAGGTCTACACGGCCTCGGCCGGGGCCGCGGGGCGGCTCATCCCGCGGCTGCAGCGGGAGCTCGACGGGGCGTTCCCGGAGGCGCAGATCCTGGTGCAGGAGATCAACCAGGGCCCGCCATTCATCGCGCCGCTGGAGGTGCGCGTGTTCGGCCCGGACGTGGCCACCCTGCGCACCCTGGGCGAGGAGGTGCGCCGGGTGATGGCGGCGACGCCGCAGGTCACCCACACCCGTGCCCTGGTCGCCGGCGGCGAGCCGAAGGTCATGGTCACGGTCGACGAGGACGCCGCGGCCCGCGCCGGGCTGCGCCTCGCCGACGTGGCCCGCCGCCTGGACGCCCGCCAGGAGGGTGCGCTCGGCGGCTCGATCATCGAGGGCGAGCGCGAGCTGCCGGTGCGGGTCCGCGTCGACGGGGCCGACCGGGCGAACCTGGACGCCCTGCTGGCCGCCGAGCTGGCGGTGCCGGCCGCCGCCGGGCGCGACGCCGCCCTGGCCGGTGCGCCGCTGGCGGCGCTGGGCCGGATCGACCTGGTGCCGGGCGCCAGCGCCATCAGCCGCCGCAATGGCGAGCGGGTCAATGCCGTGTACGGCTACATCGCGGCCGGCGCCCTGCCGCAGGCGGTGCTCGACGCCTTCAACGCGCGGCTCGACGTGGCCGGATTCGAGCTGCCGGCGGGCTATCGCCTGGAGCTCGGCGGCGAGGCGGCGGAGCGCAACGAGGCCGTCGGCAACCTGGCCGCTGCGGTGCCGGTGCTGCTGGTGCTGATGTTGGCCGCGGTGACCGCGACGTTCAATTCGTTCCGCCTGGCCGGGGTGGTGTTCGCGGTGGCCGGGCAGGCGTTCGGGCTGGGCCTGCTGGCCGTGGCGGTGACCGGCCACCCGCTCGGCTTCACCGTGATGATCGGCCTGATGGGGCTGGTCGGCCTGGCGATCAACGCCGCGATCATTGTCATGTCGGCGTTCAACGAGGACCCGGCGGCGCGGGCCGGCGAGCCGCTGGCACTGCGGCGGATCGTCGTGGAGCGGACCTCGCGGCACATCGTCTCGACCACGCTGACCACGGCCGGCGGCTTCACGCCGCTGCTGCTGGCCGGCGGCGGCTTCTGGCCACCGTTCGCCATGGCCATCGCCGGCGGCACGGTGCTGGCGACGATCGTCAGCTTCTACTTTGTCCCTGCCGCCTATGGCCTGCTGACCCGCCGCCGCGCCGGATCCTGCGGCAACACCGCGGCGCGATGGGGGTATCTCTTCAGCATCAAGCAGGGCTATACATGTGCTCCGGGGACAAGCTGGATGTCCATGCAAGGCTGAAGCGAAGCGTTGAGGAGGAGTGCGGGATGCGCGGAATGATCGGGAGCCTGGCCGCGGCGGGCATGCTGGTAATGGCGGCAACGGCGGCCAATGCGCAGCTGGGAGTGACCTTCCTGGACACCATTGCCGACCTGAACCGCGAGGATATCGAGATCATCCAGCGCACGTCTCGCCACGAGATGGACGATGCGCAGGTGGGGGACGTCAGGGCCTGGCAGAACCCGAATACCGGCTCCAGCGGCACCATTTCGGTGATGGGCGAGTTCGAGGAGCAGGGGTACAGTTGCCGCGACCTGCAGCATCGCATCACGACGCGGGGCCGCGCGCCGCGCACGGTGACGACGGTTCTCTGCCGCCAGGATGACGGGACATGGATCCCGTTGCGCGACATCAGGAGCGCGCAGTAGGCAACGCGGGATGGGCGGACCGTACCCTGTCACCAAGAGCGGCGTTTCCACGCGAACCGCAATGGATGAGGTTACCCCGGTCCCGCTTCGGCCCAGGCATGTCCGGACGGGATCCTTTGGGACAAGGGCAGAGGGCCTGAAGCGTTCGCAGCAGCGCAGGGCGTCGCGCAAGGATCGGATCCATGGCCATGATCTTTCCTACCGTGTCCGGCAGGGCGTCGGCCGGCGCGGCCGTCTTGCTAGCCGCCGCCCTCGCCCTGCCGCTGACCGCCTGTGACGGGTCCGACGACGGCGGTCAGGCCGCGGCCGCCGCGCCGCCGCCGGCGGTGACGGTCACGCCGGTGGTGCGCGAGCCGGTGACCGAGCGGGTCGAGTTCGTCGGCCGGGTCGAGGCGACCGACCATGTCGACCTGCGCGCCCGCGTCACGGGTTTCCTCACCGAGCGCGCCTTCGACGAGGGCGACGACGTCGCCGCGGGCGACCTGCTGTTCCTGATCGAGCCCGATCCCTACGAGGCGGCGGTGGCCCAGGCACAGGCCGCCCTGCAGCGCGCCCAGGCAGCGGTGCCGCAGACGGAGAATGCATTACGGCGTGCCCAGCAGCTCGTCCAGCGCGGCAACATTTCCGAGGCCGCCGTCGATGACGCGGTCGCCGCCGCCGCCCAGGCCGAGGCCGACGTGGCGGCCGCCGAGGCGGCGCTGCGCCAGGCCGAGCTCAACCTCAGCTACACGCGGATCACCACCCCCCTCGCCGGACGCACCAGCCGGGCGACCTTCAGCGTCGGCAACCTGGTCGGGCCGGACAGCGGCGTGCTGGCCAGCGTCACGTCCATGGACCCGATCCATGTGATGTTCAATCTTAGCGAGCGCGACCTGATCGAGTTCCGCCGCAACCTCCGGGAAGGGGGACTGCAGGTCGGCGATGTCGTGCTGCGCCTGCGCCTGCCCGACAACAGCGCCTACGACCACGGCGGGCGCATCAACTACACCTCGCCGCGGATCGACCCGAACACCGGCACCGTGCCGATTCGCGGCGTGTTTCCCAATCCGGACAGCCTGCTGCAGCCCGGCCTGTTCGTCACCGTGATCGCCAGTGGGAGCGATCCGGAACTGGTGCTGACGGTGCCGCAGTCGGCCGTGCAGCAAGACCAGGCCGGGGCCTTCGTGCTGGTCGTCGACGAGAACGACACCGTCCAGATCCGGCGCGTGACCACCGGCCGGCAGGAGGGGGCCTCCTGGGTCATCCAGGGCGGGCTTGACGAGGGCGACCTGGTCATCGTCCAGGGTCTGCAGCGGGTCCGGCCCGGCATCGTCGTCAATCCGACCGTTCAGGCGCCGGCCGCCGAAGGATAGGCACATGATCTCCGCCTTCTTCATCGACCGGCCGAAGTTCGCCTTCGTCATCTCCATCGTCATCTCGCTGGCCGGGCTGATCGCGCTGACCCGGCTGCCGGTGGCCGAGTTCCCGGACATCTCGCCGCCGCAGGTGCAGGTGACGGCGGCCTATCCCGGCGCCAGCGCCCAGGTGGTGGAAGAGACGGTTGCGGCCCCGATCGAGGCGCAGGTCAACGGCGTCGACGACATGCTGTACATGTCGTCGACCAGCGCCAACGACGGCAGCTACGTCCTCAACGTCACCTTCGCGGTGGGCACCGACCCGGACATTGCCGCGGTCAACGTGCAGAACCGCGTCGCCCTGGCCCTGCCGTCGCTGCCGGAGGAGGTCAGCCGGCGCGGCGTGTCGACCAAGAAGCAGTCGACCAACATGCTGCTGGTCGTGAACCTGTATTCGCCCGGCGGCACGTTCGACGAGCTGTTCCTCAGCAACTTTGCCGCCATCAACCTGCGTGACGCCATTGTTCGCCTGCCCGGCGTCGGCGACGCCGCCATTCTGGGCGCGCTCGACTACGGCATGCGCATCTGGCTGGACCCGGACCGGCTGACCGCCCTGGGTCTGAGCACCCAGGACGTGATCAACGCCATCCGCGACCAGAACGTACAGGTCGCCGCCGGCCAGATCGGTGCGGCACCGGCGCCGGAGACGCAGCAGTTCCAGTTCACCATCCAGGCGCGCGGCCGGCTGAGCGATCCCGCCGAGTTCGGCAGCATCATCGTGCGCGCCGACCCGGACGGTTCGACCGTGCGCATCCGTGACGTGGCGCGGGTCGAACTTGGGTCGCAGACCTATGCCTCCTTCGGGCAGCTCAACGGCGCCGCCAGCACCGTCGTCGCCGTCTACCAGTCGCCCGGCGCCAACGCCCTGGCGGTCGCCGATGACGTCCGCGCGCTGATGGCAGCACAGGCGGAGCGCTTTCCCGAAGACCTGGAATGGGCGATCGTCTACGACACCACGCTGTTCATTTCCGAGACGATCAACGAGGTGATCATCACCCTGGCGATGGCCTTCGTCCTGGTCGTGCTGGTCGTCTACGTGTTCCTGCAGGACTGGCGCTCGACCCTGATCCCGACGATCGCCATCCCGGTGTCGCTGATCGGTACCTTCGCCGTGCTGCTCGCCGTCGGCTTTTCCCTGAACACCATTTCGCTGTTCGCCCTGATCCTGGCCATCGGCCTGGTCGTGGACGACGCCATCGTCGTCGTGGAGAACGTCCAGCGCCTGATGGAAGAGGAGAAGCTGTCGCCCAGGGACGCGACGCGCAAGGCGATGCAGCAGGTCTCCGGCCCGGTGATCGCCACGACGCTGGTGCTGCTGGCGGTGTTCGTGCCGACCATGTTCCTGCCCGGCGTGACCGGGCGGCTCTACCAGCAGTTCGCGGTGACCATTTCGGTCGCCGTCGTGATCTCGTCGATCAATGCCCTGACGCTGAGCCCGGCGCTGTGCTTGGTGCTGCTCAAGCCGGGCGGGCCCAGCCGCGGCTTCCTGCTGCGCCGGTTCGAGTCGTTCCTGGAGCGGTCGCGCAACGGCTATGTCGCCGCGGTGCGCTATCTGTTGCGACGCATCGTGATCGGGCTGGTGTTCCTGGGGTTGACCTTTGCCGGCGTCTACTGGCTGGTCCAGGCGGTGCCGACCGGGTTCATCCCCAGCGAGGACCGCGGCGCGTTCTTCGTCGACATCCGTCTGCCCGACGCCGCCGCCCTGCCGCGCACCGAGGCCGTGGTCGGCCAGGTCACCGACATCCTGATGAACACCGAGGGCGTCGCCAACGTGGTCTCGGTGCCCGGCTTCAGCCTGGTCAGCGGCGCGGTCTCCTCGAATGCCGGCCTGGTCATCGCGGTGCTGGAGCCGTGGGACGAGCGCCAGGATCCCCAGCTGTTCCTGAACAACATCCTGCAGCGGCTGCGCGGCCAGTTCTTCGCCATCACCACGGCCAACGTCTTCGCGTTCAACATCCCGCCGATCCCCGGCCTGGGCACCACCGGCGGCTTCGAGCTGCAACTCCAGGCGCTGGGCGGCCAGGAACCGCGGGAGCTGGCCTCGACCATGGGCGGGTTGATCGTCGCCGCCAACGAGAACCCGGTGCTGTCCGGTGTGTTCAGCACCTTCAGCGCCTCGGTGCCGCAGCTTTACGTCGACCTGGACCGCGACAAGGCGCGCACCCTGGGCATCCCGATCACCGAGATCTTCACCGCGCTGCAGACCAATCTCGGCTCGCTGTACGTCAACGACTTCAACCTGTTCGGCCGCGTCTACCGGGTCATGCTGCAGGCCGAGATGCCGTTCCGCACCAGCGTCGGCGACATCAGCCGGATCCACGTGCGCACCGCCGGTGGGGACATGGTGCCACTGCGCACCCTGGCGACCGTGGAGACGATCCTGGGGCCGCAGCTGGTCACCCGCTACAACCTGTTCCGCTCCGCCCGCATCAACGGCGAGCCGGCGCCGGGCTTCAGCTCCGGCCAGGCGATCGCGGCGGTGGAGCGGGTCGCCGCCGAGGCCCTGCCCGACGGCTACGGCTTCGAGTGGACCGGCCAGGCGCTGGAGGAGATCAGGTCGGGTGGCCAGGCACCCGTCATCTTCGCGCTGGCGTTCATTTTCGCCTACCTGTTCCTGGTTGCCCAGTACGAGAGCTGGTCGGTGCCGGTCTCGGTCATGCTGTCGATCTCGGTGGCGGTGCTGGGCGCGCTGCTGGCGCTGTGGCTGACCGGGCTGGACAACAGCGTCTACGCGCAGATCGGCTTCGTCATGCTGATCGGCCTGGCGGCCAAGAACGCCATCCTGATCGTCGAGTTCGCCAAGGAACAGCGCGAGGCCGGGCTGTCCATTGTCGAGGCGGCGGTGACGGCGGCGCGCCTGCGCTTCCGGGCCGTCATGATGACCGCGTTCTCGTTCCTGCTCGGCATCTTGCCGCTGGTGGTGGCGACCGGCGCCGGCGCGGCCAGCCGGCGGGCCATCGGCACCACCGTGTTCGGCGGCATGCTGCTGGCCACGCTGGTCGGCATCCTGATGATCCCGGTGCTCTATGTGGTGTTCCAGTGGCTGCGCGAGCGCGTCAAGGGCGGCCGCGGCACTCACGCCCCGGCCGAGGCCGGCCCGGAGGTCAGGGAAAAGCCGGCAGGCGCGGAAGCCACGCAATAGCGGGCGGCCATTGAAGAACGACCGACAGGCCCGCCCCACCCTGAGCTTCGCCTCGAGGTGTGCCGCTCATTTGACCATGAAGGTCATTGGACCATGAAGGTCATTTGACAATGAAATGAATGACTGTGGCGGACCCGGCAGGATTCGAACCTGCGACCTCTGCCTCCGGAGG
>CAZGMC010000021.1:44332-47148 GCA_964526565.1 uncultured Mycobacteriaceae bacterium | reverse complement strand
CACGACGGCCGCCGCCAGCGCCACGGCCCCCGACCACGGCCCGGCCTCCGGCCACGGCCCGGCCCCCGGCCACGGCCCGGCCCCCGGCCACGGCCCGGCCCCCGGCCACGGCCCGGCCACGGCAACGGCAACGACCGCAGCCAGGACCACGGCGACGGCGAGGCCGGTGCGGCCCGGCCGGCCGCGGCTGGCGCCGAGCCCGTCGGTCCGCGCCGGCGGCAGGGTGCGCATCAGCACCGGCATGGCCGCCCGCGACGCCGCCCCGGCGACCACCAGCGCGGCCACGGCTGCCCCGCCGGCGCCGGCGCCGAGCTGGGCCAGCGCCGCCACCCGCGCCAGCACCGCCAGCAGCACCGCCAGCGCCCCGAAGGTGCCGAGCCGGCTGTCGCGCATGATGGCCAGCCTGCTCTCGCGGTCACGGCCACCGCCGCAGCCGTCGGCGGTGTCGGCCAGCCCGTCCTCATGCAGGCCGCCGGTCACCGCCACCTGCACGGCCACCGCCGCCACTGCCGCCGCCATCGGCGCCAGACCGATGCCCGCCGCCGCGACGAACCCGGCGGCGCCGGCCAGGCCGACGCCGATCCCGACCACGGGAAACGCCCAGGCGCTGCGGCCAAGCAGGTCGTCGGGCAGGACGCCGGCCCAGCGCAGCGGCAGTCGCGTCAGGAAGATCGTCGCACAGACCAGCTCGTCGCGCCGCGCCGCCACGCCCGGACGGACCCCGCCGCCACGCCCTGCCGGTGCCGTCACGGTGCGGCTCCGCGGCGGGCGGGGGCGGTACGGCGATGGTCTGGATCAATGGTCATCGTCCGGCGCGGCGCTCTTGAGCAGTCTGGAAAGGCGGCTGGCGTCACGGCTTTTTAACATCACGGCTTTTTAACAGGAGTCCGGCTATCACCGAAGGCATCATCGCGGGAGGGACCGTCATGACGTTGAGGGTGCGCACGTTCGAGATTCGTGACGGCGCCACGGCACGCCAGGACGAGGAGGCCGTGTCGGCCTTCCTGCGCTCGGTGGATGCCGAGCGGATCGAGGCCGCCTTCGCCCCCGGCGGCTGGCGCCTGCTGGTCCTCCATCACGACATGAAGGACAGGGAGGAGTCGGCGCAGATCGCCAGTGTCGTGGCCGGCGCCCTGCGCGCCTGGCGGGCGACCGAGGCAATCCGGGCGGGCGTCGCCGCGGCGGCGGTGCTGAACGACGAGGCACTGGACAAGGTGGCCCATTACGTCCCCACCACGACGCTGGAGCTGCGCCTGGTGCTGGGCGAGACTGGCGGCGAAGGTGGCGACGACGGCTCACCGTACGAGGAGGAGATCGTCCACATCGTCCGCCAGACCCTGGACGAGCTGGTCTGACCGCCGCTTGGGGGTTGCACGGCGGCGCCGGCCGGGCAATAAGCGTCCCGATCCGTCGAATGCCCGGAGGCGACGAGAAGCATGGCCGAGATCGACCGCGACGACCTGATCGATCTGCTCGAACGTCTGGGCAGCGGCGACGATGCCGAGGTACTGGCCGTCGCCCGCGAGGTGCATCGCCGCATCGCCGAGGCCGGGCTGACCTGGGACGACCTGCTCGTCTGGGACGAGGACGAGGAGGAAGACGAGGAGGAGGAGGAGGACGACTGGGATCAGGCGGCGGACGAGGAGGAGATCGGGGACACAGAGGTCGGGGCGGACACGCCACGGCGCACCGGCGCGGGACCGAGGCCCGACCCTGCGGCCACGGGCGACATCGAGTCGCTGCCCGACGACGCCCTGATCGACCGCATCCTGGGCGAGTGCGACCTGAGCGACGAGACGCGCCGCGACCTGCTCGACCTCAAGGGCGACATCGCCCGCGGCGACTTCACCGCCATGGACCGCAAGTACATCCGCGCCCTCTATACCCGGCTGCGCCCGTAACGGTGAAACCGGCTCCGGAACGGCGCGGCGCTGCTCAGGCCGACCAGGTCCGGAAGCGGCCGCTGTCCACGTGCAGGAAGCCGTGGCGTGGATAGTAGCCGACGCCGCCGGCGTGCAGGGCGATGGCATGGTCGCGCAGGGACGCCAGATCGCGGTCGGGCAGCACGAAGTCCACCGCCATGCCGCGGATGTGCAGGCTGTTGCGGGCGACCAGGCGGCTGGTCTGCGCCAGCAGGGCGTTGGTCCGCGCCGTGCGGTAGCCGGACAGCACGTAGACCGGCGCCTGGGTCGCGGCGGCGTTCTGGATCGTCGCCAGGATGTCGATGACCTGCGGATCGATGTCGATGACTGCGTTCTCGCGCCAGTCGCGCAGGACATGGTTGACCCGCGCCAGCGCCGCAGCGTCGTACCGGCCATCGGCGACGTACTGCACCGCAAGCTGCTCGCCCGTGTGCACGTTGTACAGCGACAGCCGGTCCTGGCGCGGCCGGTAGGCACGCTCGGCCGACGGGTCGTTGAAGGTGCCGGTGGCCCCATAAGGGGCCCGCGCCGTGCCGCTCATGGCCAGGCTGCCGCGCGGCTGGCCGCTGCGGGCCAGGGCGCCGCGCGCCGTGCCGCTGCCGCGGTATTCGGGCCGCACCGTACCACTGCCGGGGCCGGACCGCAGCATGCCGCTGCGCCGGACGTCGCCCTGCCAGCGCGGCACGGCCGGAGCCGGCGGCGGCAGGGCACTGGTATCCAGATGGACGTCGAAGGCGGCCTCGTCGGCGGATGCCGGCACCGGGGCCAGTGCCGTTACGCCGGCGGCGGCGCCAACCGTGAAGAGCTGCCGTCTGGAGAGCACGGGGCGCCTCCCTGCTGCCGGGTTCCGGACCGGACGGCCCGGCGGCCGGCATGGCGATCGGTCGAGGGGGC
>CAZGMC010000021.1:0-44232 GCA_964526565.1 uncultured Mycobacteriaceae bacterium | reverse complement strand
CGGCCGGCATGGCGATCGGTCGAGGGGGCCGAACCGGCGGCGAGAATGCCGCTGGCGACCCCGCCGCGCCAGCCCGGCAAAGGCATAATCTTTATCCCGTTAACAAAGCGCCAGCGCGGCACTGCCCGGCCGCGCCCGGAGAATCGCCATGGCCAATCTGGAACTGGACCACGTGTTCGTGTTCACCGCCCCCGGCGCGCCCGAGGCGGCGGCGCTGAACGCGGCCGGGCTATGGGAGAGCTACCGCCGGCGGCATCCCGGCCAGGGCACGGCCAATGCCTGCTACTGCTTCGACAATGCCTACCTGGAGCTGCTGTGGGCGGTCGATCCCGCCGAGCTCGCCGCCCCGGCAGTGGCGCGCACCCGGCTGGCCGAGCGCGCCGACTGGCGGCGCAGCGGCGCCAGCCCGTTCGGCATCGCCGTCCGCGGCCCCGACCCGCTGCCGTTCGCCACCTGGGACTATGCCGCGCCGTTCCTGCCGGCCGGGCTGACGATCCCGGTGGCCACGGACAGCGACGATCCGCGTCAGCCGTTCCTGTTCCGCTCGCCCGGCCCAGCCCGGCCCGATGCCCGGCCCGATGCCCGGCCCGACGCCCGGCCCGATGCCCGGCCCGACGCCCGGCCCGACGCCTGGACCGACGGCCGGGCCGGACGGCGCCAGCGCCCGGCCGGCCTGACCGAGATCGTCGGGATGCGGCTGGTCCTGCCCCGTGGCCTCGCCCCGGCCGCGGCTGTTCTCGCCCTGGCCGCGACCGGCCTGATCGCGCCGGACACGGCCGGCGGCGACGGTGGACCGCGCCTGGAGCTGACCCTGGCCCGGATCGACGGCGGACCGCCCCGCCGCCTGTCGCTGCCGGACATCACCTGGGCATGAGTCGGCCCGGCCGCGGCCGGTCTCAGTTGCACTGCCCGAACGAGCCCTCGGCACAGATGCGCAGGCCGTCGATCCAGGTGGCGCCGGACAGGTCGGCATTGCGCAGGTCGGCACCGGCCAGGCGGGCGCCGGTCAGGTCGGCGCGGCGCATGGTCGCCTGGACGAAGCGGGCGTTGCGCAGGTCGGCGTTCTGCAGGCTGGCGCCGGTCAGGTCGGCCTGGGTCAGGTCCGCCTCGAACAGGCGTGCCTCATCAAGGATGGTGCCGACCATGCTGGCGCTGATGAACCTGGCGCGGAAGGCATCGGCGCCGGTCAGGATGGCGCCGTCCAGGATCGAGCGCTGGAAGGTGGCGTCGCGCAGCCGTGCGTCGGTCAGGTCGACGCCGGACAGGTTGCGGCCGTCGTGATAGCAGCGCCGCCAGTTGACGCCGGGCTGGGCCGGATCGGTGCACGAGGCCTCGGCAGGCACGGCCGCCGTGACGCCCAGGGCCGCCACCAGGGCCGCGAGAAGAAAACGGATCATGACGAAAGGTTTAGACCGGTCAGGCCGCCAGGCAAAGCCCCCGCGGCGACCTGTCCGCAAGAATACGACTCTGCCGCGGGTCAGGAACCGGACGGCCGCATGGGTCCACGGGCTGGAAGGCCAGGGGCCGGGGCTGTGGCCCGGTCGGCGGGCACCGCTCACCGTACACCGATCATCGCCGCGGCAGCGCCAGCGCCCGCCCCGCCTCGGCCGGCCGGCCGAGCGAGGCATGGCGGCGCAGCACGGCGTCCAGCCGCTCCCGTGCCGCCTCGGGCATCGGTGCCGAGCGGCGCGTCTCCTGGTCGACGTGCAGCAGCATGACCTCGGTCGTCGCCGCCTGGAAACCGTCGTCGGCGTGGCGCATGCGGTGGAACAGGTGCACGCGCTTGGCGTCGAAGCCGAGCAGCTGGGTGTCGATGGCCACCGAATCGCCCTCGGTCAGCTCGCGGTCATAGGTGACGTGGGTCTCGACGACGAACATCGAGCCGCCGCCCTCCGCCACGTAGTGCGGGCCGATGCCGATGTGGTCGAGCACGGCGTCGGTGGCGTGGTCGAAGACCAGCACGTAGTAGGCCACGTTCATGTGGCCGTTGTAGTCGATCCAGTCGCCGCGCACGGTCTCGTGGTGCAGCGTCAGCGGCGCCTTGGGGTTGAACTGGGCGTCGGTCATCGGTCTGGCTCTTCGTTGCGGGGCACCGGCCGGCAGGGGCCAGGGGCGCAGATGGGCACGGGAGTCAGGGGCGGCCGCCGCCGCGCGCCGAGCGGAACGCCAGCACCGCCACGGCGACCAGCGTCACCGGCACCGCCACCATCAGCCCCAGCAGCATGGCCTCCGGCAAGGCGTCCACGACGCCGCCCGGCCGCACCACCGGCGTGCTGACCAGATAGAGGAACGTGACCAGCGGGAAAACGGCGACGAAAATGCGCAACGCCCATTCGCCGACCCACATCCAGTCCACCCTGCCCCGCATCGTCCGCTCCCTGTCCCGGCATCAGTAGGCGAACTTCGTGAAGATCGGGTCGATGTCGCCGTGCCACTCCTCGTGAAAGCAGCGCAGCTTGCGGTCGGCCGGCGTCTCCCCGGACTCGGCGATGACTGACAATGGGTTGAGGAAGTGCGCCTCAGTCTCGCCAAAGCCATCCTTGCGGCCGCGCCGCTCCAACCCGGCATGGGCGATGGCCAGCACGTCGAGCGCCAGCTCGCGGACAGTGCGGCCGCGGAACGGTGTCCTCAGGCCGTGGCGCGGCACGTCGCGGCGCAGCGCCGTACGCTCCTCCGCCGTCCAGTCCTTCACCAGGTCCCAGGCGGCGGTGGCCGCATCGGCGTCGTAGAGCAGGCCCGCCCACAGCGCCGGCAGCGCGCAGATGCGCCGCCACGGGCCGCCGTCGGCGCCGCGCATCTCCAGGTACTTCTTCAGGCGCACCTCGGGGAACACGGTGGTCAGGTGGTCGGCCCAGTCGGCCATGGTCGGCAGCTCGCCCGGCAGCGCCGGCAGCCGGCCGGCCAGGAAGTCCCGGAACGACTGGCCGGCGGCGTCGATATACGTGCCGTCGCGGTAGACGAAGTACATCGGCACGTCGAGCACGTAGTCGACATGGCGCTCGAACCCGAAGCCGTCCTCGAACACGAACGGCAGGTCGCCGCAGCGGTCGGGGTCGGTCTCGGTCCAGATGTGGCTGCGGAAGCTCTGGAAGCCGTTGGGCTGCCCGTCGGTGAACGGCGAGTTGGCGAACAGGGCCGTGGCCACCGGCTGCAGGGCGAGGCCGATGCGCAGCTTCTGCGTCATGCACGCCTCGCTTTCGAAGTCCAGGTTGACCTGCACGGTGCAGGTGCGCAGCATCATGTCCAGGCCCAGCCGGCCCCGCTTCGGCATGTAGCGGCGCATGATGGCGTAGCGGCCCTTGGGCATCCACGGCACGTCCTCGCGCCGCCACTTGGGCTGGAAACCCAGGCCGATCATGCCGACGCCCAGCTCCTGGTTGACCTCGCGCACCTCGCGCAGGTGCTCCTGGATCTCGTCGCAGGTCTGGTGGATGGTCTTGACCGGGGCGCCGGACAGCTCGACCTGCCCGCCCGGCTCGAGCGTCACCGAGCCGCCCTGGCCGTCGAGCAGCGCGATGATGTTGTCGCCCTCGTGGACCGGCTGCCAGCCGTAGCGGGTCAGCCCCTGCAGCAGGGCGCCGACGCCGTTCGGCCCCTCGTAGGGCACCGGGCGCAGGTCGTCGAGACGGAACACGAACTTCTCGTGCTCGGTGCCGATCCGCCACAGATCACGGGGCTTGCAGCCGGCCTCCAGGTACTCGACGAGCTGGCGCTTGTCGGTGACCGGCGGGCTGGACGGTTTCACGCTGGGCTCGCAGACGACGGTCATGGGTGTGGGTCCGGAGGTGTGGCCGATAGGGTTGTTCGCGTCGCAGCCGCGGCGCGGTCCATTCAGGTACGGTGGGCGGGCCGCTGCGACCAGTCGCCGGCCAGGCACTGCCAGCACGCCAGGGCCGCGATCGCCGCGGTGTCGGCACGCAATACGCGCGGGCCGAGGCCGACGGGATGAGCAAACGGCAGATCGGCCAAACGGTCAAGTTCGGACTTGGCGAACCCGCCCTCGGGCCCGACCAGCAGCGCCGCCGGGGTTCCTTCGAGCCGCGCCGCCACCGCCGTGATCGGCGCTGCGGCGCCGCTCTCGGCGGCAATGACCAGCGCGCGCTCCGCCGGCCAGCCGGCCAGCAGCGCGTCCAGGGTGACCGGCTGGCGCACCTCCGGCACGTCCACGCGCTCGCACTGCGCGGCGGCCTCGATCGCGTTGAGACGCAGGCGCTCGACGTTGACGCGGGTCACGTCGGTGTGGCGGGTCAGCACCGGCTGGAGCACCGCCGCACCCAGCTCGGTCGCCTTCTCGGCGATGAAATCGATGCCGGTGCGCTTGATCGGCGCGAAGCACAGCCACAGGTCCGGCACCGCCGCCTGGGGGCGGATGCGTTCGACCGGCTCCAGCGACACCCGGCCCTTGCCCAGCCCGGCGATCACCGCCAGCCACTCGCCATCGCGGCCGTTGAACAGCCGCACGCGGTCGCCCGCCGCCAGGCGCAGCACCGCGCGCAGGTGGTGTGCCTGCTGCGGCGCGGCAGCGACGGGCACGCCTTCGGCAAGGCCGTCGGCGACGTACAGGCGGGTGCGGGGCAGGTCGGCCATGGCCGCCTGACCATACACCAGCGGCGGCTGGCCGTGCACGGGCGGGCACGCTGCGGGCGGCCAGATTACATAGGATTTACGGCTCATTCACGATTAATCAATATGATGCCCACACTAACAATGCGTACAAACAGGGAGGGTGTCCGGTGATCAGCCGCCTGCACAGCTTGACGCTGACAACCAGATTCTCGCTGCTGACCACGCTGCTGATCGCGGTGGCCATCATTGCCTGCGCCGTCGCCGCGCTGACCCAGATCCGGGGCGAGGTCGAACGGCAGGCGACGCAGCGCCAGGCGCAAAGCCTGCGCATCGCCGCCGACCTGCTGCAGGAGGCCCATCCGGGCCTGCAGGTGCGCCGGCGCGGCAACGACATAGAGCGGCTGGTCATCGACGCGATCCCCGATTTCTCCGACCACGCCCTGATCGACCGGATCGGCCGGCTGACCGGCGAGACCGGCACGGTGTTCGTCTGGGACGAGGAGAGCCGCGACTTCTGGCGGCGCACGACGAACATCATCAAGCCGGACGGCTCGCGCGCCGTGGGCACGCCGCTGGGACGGGACGGCGTGGTCTACCCCTACATGATGCGCGGCGAGACCTATCAGGGCGAGGCCACCATCCTGGGCGAGGACTACTACACCGTCTATCAGCCGATCCTTGCGCCGGACGGCCGGGTGATCGGCATCCTCTATGCCGGGGTGCTGCGCAGCAATGTCGACACGATCCTGTATGCGGTGGGCGCCCGCCTGGGCTGGTCGGCGGCGCTGGTGCTGCTGGTGTCGGTCGTCGCGGTGGTGGTTGCCTATCGCTTCATGCTGCGGCCGATCCCGGTGCTGACCGGGGTGATGAGCCGGCTGGCCGCCGACGACCTGGAGGCGGCGATCCCCTATGGTGGCCGCGGCGATGAGATCGGCGCCATGTCGGCGGCGGTCCGGGTGTTCCGCGACAACGCCCTGGACAAGCGCCGCATAGAAGAGCGCCACGCCGCAGCGGAACGCGCCGCCACGCAGGAGAAGGCGGCCCTGCTGGAGCGGATGGCCGATGATTTCGAGAGCAGCGTCGGCCAGATCGTCCGTCAGGTTACCGCCGCCACCGCCGGCATGAAGGCGACGGCCCAGGCCATGTCCGCCATCTCCGAGAAGGCCGGCACCCAGGCCGGCGCCGCCGCCGGTGCGGCCGCGCAGGCCGCGCAGAACGTGCAGACCATGGCCGCCGCGGCCGAGCAGCTCGGCGCCTCGATCGGCGACATCAGCCGCCAGGTCGACACGCAGCGGGACATCACCCTGCGCTCGGCCGAGACGGCGCGGACCACCGATGCCGAGGTCCAGGACCTGGCCGGCACCGCCGAAAGCATCGGCGACGTGCTGAACCTGATCAAGAGCATCGCCGATCAGACCAACCTGCTGGCGCTGAACGCGACGATCGAGGCCGCCCGCGCCGGCGACGCCGGCAAGGGCTTTGCGGTGGTGGCCGGTGAGGTCAAGAACCTGGCCACCCAGACCGCCAACGCGACCGGGCGCATCGCCGGCCAGATCAGCGCCATGCAGGACCGCACCCGGTCCACGGTGCGGGCGATCGCCCGGATCATCGACGGCATCCAGTCGATGTCGGAGACGGCCACCGGCGTCGCCAGCGCCGTCGAGCAGCAGACCGCCGCGACCCGCGAGATCGGCCGCAACGCCCATGAAGCCGCCGCCGGCACGCACCAGGTCACCGCGGCGATTTCCGGTGTGTCGGAGGCCGCATGCGAAGCCGGCACCGCCTCTGCGCATGTGTTGAGCGCGGCGGAAGACCTGGCCCGGCAGACGGACCTGCTGACGGAGAATGTGAAAGGCTTCGTCGGGCAGGTGCGGTCGGGGTGAGAAGGGGCCAATGCCTTGACTTCTGCTTTAAACCCCCGGCCGCCTCTCCGCCAGCAGGCGGTCGATGTGCCGGCCCTGGAACAGTGACACGCCCAGGTCGTGGCCCAGGCGGATGGCGTCGTCGCTGTCGCAGCGGCAGAAGATGACGCGGGCGCGGCCGCAGGTGCGGACATGGCGCTCCAGGTCCCGCAACATGTCGGAGCGCATGCCGCTGACCAGGTCGCCGCTCCAGTACACCTTCAGCAGGTCCAAACCCAGCCGCTCGCGGTCGATATAGGGCAGGGTCAGGTGGGTCAGGCCGTCCAGGCAGACCTTGTAGCCGCGCTCGCGCATGTATTCGCGCGCGAAGATGTAGGCGCCCATGTCCTCGAAGATGTCGACCTTCTGCAGCTCGATGACCAGCCGGTCGCGCACGCCGAAACCCAGCGCCTGGTCGAAGCGCTGGAACTCGGGCGACAGCAGGGTGGCAACGTTCAGGTTCAGGCTGAGCGCCCGCTGGCTGGAGTCGCTGCGGTGCAGCACCTCGGTCAGCACGCGCCGGTCGAGCGTCATCGTCAGCCGCCGGAACAGCCACGGATCACTGCGCAGCGACACGTCGGGCGCCAGTGTCGTCTCCAGGTCGTCGATCGAGACGTACAGTTCGGTCAGCACCGGCTCAGGCTGGTCATGGCGGGTCATGGCGCAGATCGGCTGGTTGCGCACCATGGCCGACAGGTCGGCCTGGCTCAGCCGCTCCTCCAGCACCGCCAGCAGCGCCGGCGTCAGCGGTCGCTTGTCGACCTGCGGCAGACCCGCGGTCCGCTTGGCCCGCAGGCTGTCGCGCTTGTGCGCCTCGGCCAGATCGTGCATGCGCCGCGCCGACTCCAGGAACCGGTCGTAGTCCCGCTCCATGACGAACCAGGTGCAGAAGCCGCCGCCGGTCTGGTCGTCGCCATAGCGGGTCAGCGGATCCTCGCCGAACAGGTAGCGCAGGCGGATCACCGCGTCCTCGATGTCCTCGATCCGCGCGCCCTTGCAGGCGAAGACGATGTCGTGGTTCATCAGGTGGAACAGCTCGCCCTCGAACTGCTTGACGAGCTCGTCGAAGGTGCCCAGGGCGACGCGCACGTGGTGGTCGCGCCGATTGTGCGACTGCAGGCGCGACAAGTGAATCTGCACGGCGATGCGGTCCTGGCGCCGCTTGCCGATGCGCTCGGCGAAGTCGACCAGGGCGCGCTCCTGGCTGTGCCAGGGCTCGCGGACGAGCACGTCGGAACGCAGGTCGCGAAGGCTCACGGCCGGGGATCCCTCGGCGCTGCGGCGCTGCGGCGGTCCGGCCCGCCGGTCCCGCCGGTCCCGCCGGCCAGCAATTTTCGGAACATGTCGAAACCATGGAACACGCAGAACAGTTAACGTCGCATGAAGACCGGCCGCGACCCCTCGCCCCTTGCGGCGCGCCGCCGACGCGGGCACTAGACCGTTGGCTCAGCACAACAGGGGCGGCGTGATGGACGAGGCGGGCGACCTGGGTGCCCTGGTCGGGGCGATGGGCACGGTCACGGTCCTGTGCATCGGCGACGTGATGCTTGACCGGTTCATCTACGGCCACGTCGAGCGCATCTCGCCGGAGGCGCCGATCCCGGTGCTGCGCGTCGGCGGCGAGACCGTCATGCTGGGCGGCGCCGGCAACGTTGCCGCCAACCTGGCGGGACTGGGCGCCGGCTGCCGATTCGTCGCGGCGATCGGCGACGACCGCGCCGGGGCGCAGGTCACCGAGCTGGTCACGGCCGGCCTGGGCCGCGCCGACGGCCTGGTCGTCGAGCCCGGCCGGCAGACCAGCATCAAGAGCCGCTTCGTCGCCGGTGGTCAGCAATTGCTGCGCACCGACCGCGAGACCACCGCGCCGGTCGCCGCCGCCACCGCCGCGGGCCTGCTGGCGGCGGTCGAGGCGGCGCTGCCCCACTGCGCCGCCGTGGTGTTGTCCGACTACGCCAAGGGCGTGCTGGCGCCGGGCGTGATCCGCGGCGTGCTGGACGCCGCCCACAGCGCCGGCCGGCCGGTCGTTGCCGACCCGAAGGGACCCGACTTCGCGCGCTACCGCGGCGCCACCGTGCTGACACCCAACCGCAAGGAACTGGCCGAGGCGACCGGCGTAGCCACCGCCGACGACGCTCAGGTGGAGCGGGCCGCCCGCCGCCTGCTGGCCGAGGCCGCGGTGATGGCGGTGGTGGCGACGCGCGGTGAGCGCGGCATGTCGGTGGTGCCGGGCGACGGCCCGGCCCTGCACCTGCACGGCGAGGCGCGCGAGGTGTTCGACGTGTCCGGTGCCGGCGATACCGTGGCGGCAACGATCGCCGCCGCGCTGGGCGCCGGGGCCTCGCTGCCGGACGCGGCGCGGCTGGCCAACCTGGCCGGCGGCATCGTCGTCGGCCGCGTCGGCACGGCGCCGATCCGCGCCGACGACCTGAGCGCCGCGGTGCGCCATCAGCGCTGGGCGCGCGGCGAGGCCAAGGTGCTGGACACCGCCCCGGCGCTGGAGCGGGTCCGGCGCTGGCGGGCCGAGGGCCGGCGCGTCGGCTTTACGAATGGCTGTTTCGACCTGCTCCACCCCGGCCACCTGTCGCTGCTGCACCAGGCGCGCGCGGCGTGTGACCGGCTGATCGTCGGGCTGAACACGGATGCCTCGGTGCGGCGGCTCAAGGGCGACGGCCGGCCGGTGCAGGACGAGACGGCCCGCGCCGCGGTGCTGGCGGCGCTGGAGGTGGTCGACCTGGTGGTGCCGTTCGCCGACGACACGCCGCTGCGCCTGATCGAGACGTTGCGCCCCGACGTGCTGGTCAAGGGTGCCGACTACACCGTGGACCGGGTGGTCGGCGCCGACCTGGTGCAGGGCTATGGCGGCTGCGTCGTGCTGGCCCGGCTGGCGCCGGGGCACAGCACCACGGCGACCATCCAGCGGCTGGCGCAGTGACGGCGCTGCCGCGGACGGTTCCGGGCATGACGGCGACCGGACCGGAACCAGCGGCGGCCGGACCAGTGCCGTCGCCGGCGGTCGGGCCGGCGCGGCCGCCGGCCACCACGCGGGCGCTGCGGACGAGGCGATGAGCGGTTTCTTACTGGCCCACCTGTGGTACGCCCTGGCCTGGGCCGGGTTCGGGCTGGGCCACAGCCTGCTGGCGCGCGATCGGGTCAAGGACCGGCTGCGGCCGTGGCTGGGCGCCTGGTACCGGCTGGCGTACAACGGGTTCGCGGCGGTCCACATCGCCGCGGTCTGGCTGTTCGGCCGCTGGCTGCTCGGCGACGCGCCGGCGTACGTGCTGCCGGAGGCCGTACGCCTGGCCCTGTACGCCGTGCAGGGGCTGGGCGCGGCGATCCTGCTGGTCGGCCTGACCGGCTATGACCTCGGCCGGCTCGGCGGCCTGACCCAGGTGCGCCACCACCGCCGCGGCATCACGGCGCCCGAGGACGAGCCGCTGCGCGTCGAAGGCCTGCACCGCTACGTCCGCCATCCCCTGTACCTGGGCGGCCTGCTGCTGCTGTGGGGCAACGTACGCGACCCGTTCAGCCTGGCGACGGCGGTGTGGGGCTCGCTCTATCTCGGCATCGGCACCTGGTTCGAGGAGCGTTCCCTGCTCCGCCGCTACGGCCAGGCCTATGCCGACTACCGCGCCCGGGTGCCGGCCGTGGTGCCATGGCGGGGAAGGGCGCTGTGAGCGAGCTCCGTAGGCTGGGCTGAGCTTGCGAAGCCCAGCATTCCGGAGAAAAACCGGCGTCGCCGCGCTTGCGGCAGGATGCTGGGCTTGGCAAGAGCTCAGCCCAGCCTACGGGGTGGCTGTAAAGGTTGCAATCGGCTGCGGCCTTACAGAGTGGACAGCATCGCCGTTCGCTCGGAGAGGGAACGGTTTCAAATGGCTATGCGATCAAGCCTTCCGGAGACAATAGGCCATGGTTGGCGAGATGGCTGCTGACCATCAGCGACGAAACGCCATAATGTTCGGCTGCATCCGTGAGCACATCCTCAGAGTAATCACTTTCAAGAAAATCCCTCAACTCGTCAATCGGACAAAGAAACTCGGCGGCGAAAGCGCGTTGCACCTTCTGGCGCGCCGTCTTTGCATCCGTCTCGGGAAGCCAGGTGTCCGCGGCCGGGGCATGAACATGGTCGGCGACGAAGCGCGCGGCTTCAAAGCGGCGACCAGGGCGGTTCTTTCTCCTGAAGACAAACCTCATCCGTTCCTGATCCGAAAGACGCACGGCCAAGCCCAGCGGCTGTCGGGTGGGCGTACCCCGATCATCAAGCAGCTCAGCCTTTGGTACTGCCAGCATGTCGGCCAGCGCTTCATCCGATACCGGGCCGGCCGTCAATCCCCAGGCTTCGCGAGCGGTGTGTGCCAGGGCTCGGCCAATGTCCCATGGCGCAAGATCCCGACGGCCAACTCCTCTGCCGGCCGTGCGCAGCGCCGCCGGCAGGTCAATTCGTCCTTCCATTCCTGTCGTGCGGGCAAGGTGGGTTATTCTCGCCAACGTAGCCAGCGGGTCGTTGCCGGCACACGCCGGCGCAATCTCGGCCATGGCCGAGTCGCCGGCTTCCGCAGCCAGGTTTTGGAAGTCATCAACAAGGCCTTCGGGCGCTTCGCCCGGATCAAAACCAAGCATGGCCTCCAGCTTGCGATCCGCTGCCAGGTCGGGATCGGCACGCTCGGCCAGGACCTCCTGCCACAGAGCATGAAGCTCTGTCTCGTGTACTTCGCCCTCCTCAAGGCGGCCGAGAACACACCCAATAAACGCGTCAATGGTATCTTCGAACGCGCCAGCCGGTATCCAGCTTTGGCAGTTTGAAAGATATATGACCGGCTCGGCAGGATTGGGGCCGAAGGGCCGGGAGGTGATCTCTATCGTTTCCCCGTCAGGCACGAAGCGCAATCGCGGCCAGACGAAGCCGTGCCCGGCCGCTGCCGCATCATGCGCCATCCGCCAATCGACAGTCTGTTGTCCCTCCGGCGCAGGTTCCCAGCGCAGGCGCCACCAAGAAGACGCGAACCAGAGAGCCAGATGGTAAGCGGAAAGCCTGGCATAGGGCAGAACGGTCTTCGAAGATGCGTCTTCCATCCGGGTTATGAGGCATCCATTGGCAACAATCTTGAGGTTTGCCAACGTCTGCCGCACCTCAACAGGTCCCGTGTCGTACGCAATCCACTCAGGCAGAATGGAGAATTCTGGCATTGTCATCGCTGCCAACGCTCCAGCACCCTCTGACAGAGAGGATCATGGGATTGCATCGGATAACCGTGGTAAACACCGCCATCACCAGTTTCGCGAACAGCCTCCACCGGTTTACCAGCGCTGGTTACAGCCCATACGTGCTTCGGCCAATGATTATTCATTTGCTCACTGATGAGCCCTTTCCGCAACCCCTCCTTTAGAAGGGCTTCCGCCTCTGTCCGACTGACAATATGGACTGCATCGCATAAGGTTTTGTGCGGCCTTGCTTGAGCAGGCGGAGTCAGACCAAAATCGCCTGGGTTCTTCTTGTGTTCCGGATTGCCCCCGTACCTCACTCTCTCCGCCAAATCTTCAAGAAGTGCGCGATCAGCAACGTGTTGTGGAGCCTCACGCAACTTTCTGTTTCGATTCAGTTTCATTCTTTCGGACCTGTCGATCTTCTTCATTGGTGCCGCCCTGAAGATCTTATTTGAAGAACAATCTGTCCGATATGCGCCACTTTGGTAGTGCATCGGAGTAAACTCTTCGTACCAAAAAAGCCCAAGGCTGTCCATTTCTTCAGAACGCCTGCGACGATAAATTGAGTTTATTCACAATCTAAGTAGGCTGGGCTGAGCTTGCGAAGCCCAGCATTCCGGAGAAAAACCGGCGTCGCCGCGCTTGCGGCAGGATGCTGGGCTTGGCAAGAGCTCAGCCCAGCCTACGGGGTGGCTTTTAAGAAGGCCATCCGAAGAGAAATCCACTTTCGAGAGGTCAGTTTTTTGCCCGGTGCGCTTGCAGCACCCCCAGGGGTCAAGCCACGGCAAAGAACGCACATACGGCCCACATGGGCTGCAGGTTGGGAGCTCACGCCCCTACGCCGCCGCGTCGGCCTTGCGGCTCTCGCGTTTGCGCTCGTTGGGGTCGAGCAGGCGTTTGCGCAGGCGGATGCTCTTTGGCGTGACCTCGACCAGCTCGTCGTCGGCGATGTAGGCCAGCGCCTTTTCCAGGGTCATGGGCATGGGCGGCGTGAGGGTCACGTTCTCGTCCTTGCCGGCGGCGCGGATGTTGGTCAGCTTCTTCTCGCGCTGGACGTTGACCTCCAGGTCGGTGCCCTTGTTGTGCTCGCCGACGATCATGCCGCGATAGACGCGCGTGCCCGCGCCGATCATCAGGGCGCCGCGGTCCTGCAGGCCGAACAGGGCATAGGCCACGGCGTCGCCGTCGCCGTGGGCGATCAGCACGCCGGTGCGCCGGCCGGGGATGGCGCCCTTGAACGGGGCATAGGCGTGGAACACGCGGTACATGACGCCGGTGCCGCGGGTCGCGGTCAGGAACTCGCTGTGGTAGCCGATCAGGCCGCGGGTCGGCACCAGGAACACCAGCCGCTGCTTGCCGCCGCCGGAGGGGCGCATGTCGGCCAGCTCGCCCTTGCGCTGCGACAGCGCCTCGACGACGACGCCGGCGAACTCCTCGTCGACGTCGACGGTGATCTCCTCGATCGGCTCCAGCCGCTGGCCGGTGTCCGGATCGCTGCGCATGACGACGCGCGGCCGGCTGACCGACAGCTCATAGCCCTCGCGGCGCATGGTCTCGACCAGCACGGCAAGCTGCAGCTCGCCGCGCCCGGCCACCTCGAAGGCGTCCCTGGCCTCGGTCTCGGCGATCTTGATGGCGACGTTGCCCTCCGCCTCGCGCAGCAGGCGGGCGCGCAGCAGGCGCGAGGTGACCTTGTCGCCCTCGGTCCCGGCCAGCGGCGAATCGTTGATGGAGAAGGTCATCGCCAGGGTCGGCGGGTCGATCGGCTGGGCCGGCAGCGGTCCGGTCACCGCCAGGTCGCACAGGGTGTCGGCGACCGTCGCCTTCTGGAAGCCGGCGACGGCGACGATGTCGCCGGCCTCGCCGGCGTCGATGCCCTGGCGCTCCAGCCCGCGAAAGGCCAGCACCTTGCTCACCCGCACCTGCTCGATCGGCGCGCCGCGGCGGTCCAGCGCCTTCAAGGTCATGTTCGGCCGGATCGTGCCGCTGTGGATGCGCCCGGTCAGGACCCGGCCCAGATACGGGTCGGCCTCCAGCGTCGTCGCCAGCATCACGAACGGCGCCTCGCCCTCGATGCGGCGCGGCGGTGGCACGTGCTTCAGGATCAGGTCGAACAGCGGCGCCATGCCCTGGTCGTGCGGGCCGTCCGGATCGGCCGCTGCCCAGCCCAGCTTGGCCGAGGCGAACAGCGTCGGGAAGTCGAGCTGGTGGTCGTCGGCGCCCAGCGCGGCGAACAGGTCGAACACGGCATCGTGCACGGCGTGGGCGCGCTGGTCGGGCTTGTCCACCTTGTTGACCAGCACGATCGGGCGCAGCCCCAGCTTGAGCGCCTTGCCGACCACGAACTTGGTCTGCGGCATCGGCCCTTCGGCGGCATCGACAAGCACCACGACGCCGTCGACCATGTCGAGGATGCGCTCCACCTCGCCACCGAAGTCGGCGTGACCGGGTGTGTCGACGATGTTGATCCGCACGCCGCGCCACTCGAGCGAGGTGCACTTGGCGAGGATGGTGATCCCGCGCTCGCGCTCCAGCTCGTTGGAGTCGAGCACCCGCTCGCCCACCGCCTGGTTCTCCCGAAAGGCGCCGGTCTGCCGCAGCAGCGCGTCGATCAGCGTCGTCTTGCCGTGATCGACGTGGGCGATGATGGCGATGTTGCGCAACTCCATGCGGGTCTCTCACGTTTCTGGGTGCACTTCAGGGGCGCACTGGCGGCACCGGCGCGCGCGACTATAGGGCCGGCGCGGTGCCGTGCAAGGCGCCTCGCGTTAAGCTTTGCTTTCCCGGAAGAACAGACCTGCCTTATATGTTGATGCCCTTTGCGAAACCCAGGCCTCTGACCGGCCATCTCCCAATTCGCAGGCGCCGCGCATGAGCACGCGGCGGCTGGCCTTGCTGATGGCCGTGCTGGCGTGGCTGGCGGCGCCGGCGGCGCTGGCGCAGGTGCCCTACGAGGTCACCCTGCCCGAACCCGAGGACGAGGAGCTGGTCACGGCACTTGCCGCCAGTTCCAACCTGAACCTGCTGACCGACGAGCCGCCGCCCAGCATCGCCGGGCTGGTGCGCCGCGCCGAGGGCGACGTGGAGCGGCTGCGCGCCGCGCTGCGCTCGTACGGCTACTACGAGGGCGAGGTGACGATCACGCTGAACGGCGTGCCGCTCACCGACCCGGAACTGCTGGATCGGCTGGAAGGCGCGGCGGCGCCGGTGCAGGTGGCCATCTCCGTCGATCCGGGCCCGCAGTACACCATCGAGTCGATCACCTTCGACCAGCAGACGCCCGAAGGCATCCCGCCGGTCGAGATCGACCGCGCTGCCCTGCCCATCGAGGAGGGCGGCCCGGCCCGTGCCGACCGCATCCTCAGCGCCGAGACCCGCATGGTCCGGCAGATGCGCCGCCAGCAGCGGCCGTTTGCCGAAGTGCCGTCGCGCCGCGCCGTGGTCGACTATGCCACGCAGACCATGGACCTGACCTTCACCCTGGCACCGGGGCCGCAGGCGACGCTGGGCCCGGTCGAGATCGAGGGCCTGGAGCGCATGAACGAAGAGTTCGTGCGCCGCCGCATCCCCTACGACCCGGGCGAACCCTACAGCCCGCAGACGCTGGACGAGCTGCGCAACCGCCTGCTCGACCTGGGCGTCTTCTCAGTCGTCGAGATCGACCCCGCCGACCGGTTGAATGCCGAAGGCCAGCTGCCGGTGACCGTCGAGGTGCAGGAGCGGCCGCGCCGCTTCGTCGGCTTCGGCCTGGACTACTCTACGAACGAAGGTTTCGGCGGAAGGGTGTTCTGGGGCCACCGCAACCTGTTCGGCCAGGCCGAGACGCTGACGATTCGCGGCGAAATCGCCCGGGTCAGCGAGAACGCCATCGGCGACGTCGACCGCAGCTTCTCCATCAGCTTCAACAAGCCGGACATCTTCGCCACGGTCGACCAGGATCTGTTCGCCTCGGTGGCATATGTGGACGAACAGCCCGATGCGTTCGAGCGCGAGGCGTTCACCGGCACCGTCGGCATCTCGCGGGTGATCAGCGATACCATCGAGGTCAGCGGCGCCTTCGCCATCGCCGACCAGACGGTCACCGACGCCGGCGTGACCGAAGACTTCTTCCTGGTCAGCTTCCCGTTCAGCTTCCGCTTCGACCACACCGACAACACGCTGAACCCGACCGAGGGTGCCCAGGCCGTGGTTCTGGTCGAGCCCTTCCCGGAGTTCGTCGGCTCCAGCGTCGGCTTCTTCCGGACACGCGCCACCGGATCCACCTATTACGACTTCGGCACCGACGGCGACACCGTGCTCGCCGGTCGCCTGAGCGTGGGCAGCATCACCGGCGCCGACACGTTGGAGATCCCGGCCGACCGCCGGTTCTATGCCGGCGGCGGCGGCTCGGTGCGCGGCTATGAATTCCAGAGCATCGGCCCGGAGGACCGGTTCGGCGATCCGCAGGGCGGGCGCAGCCTGTTCGAGGTCGGCGTCGAGGTCCGCCAGCGCATTCTGGAGAACTGGGGACTGGTCGCCTTCGTCGACGGCGGCAATGTCTATGACAGCGCGTTCCCGGATTTCGAGGAGACACCGCGCTTCGGCGGCGGCCTCGGCGTCCGCTACTACACCAGCATCGGGCCGATCCGGCTCGACCTGGCCGCGCCGATCAACCCGGAGGACCGCGACGATCAGCCGCCGGTCAGCCTCTACATCAGCATAGGGCAGTCGTTCTGATGCGCCGCCTCCTCCTCCGCCTCGCGCTGGCCGTGTTGCTGGCGGCACCGCTGGCCCCGGCGGCGCCGGACCGGGCCGCCGCCCAGGGCCTGATCACCGGGCTGATCGAGGACCTGGTCAGCGGCCCCGGCTTTGAGCTGCAGCTCGGCGTGGTGCGCGGCGGCCTGGGCAGCATCACCATCATCGGCATCGCCGTGGCCGACGACCAGGGCACCTGGATGACCATCGACCAGCTCAGCCTGGAATGGTCGCCGCTGGCGCTCGTCCGCGGCAACCTGCGCGTCGCCAGCCTGACCGCCGGGCCGGTGCGCGTGCAGCGCCTGCCCGAGACGCCGGCCGCGCCCGCGGAGCCGCCGGCAGAGGAGGAAGCCGGGCCGTTCGACCCGGCCGGCCTGATCCCCGAACTGCCGGTCAACGTCTACATCGACCGGTTCGCCGTCGACCGGATCGTGCTGGAAGCGCCGGTCCTGGGCGCCCGTGCCCGGCTGGCGGTCGAGGGCGAACTGCAGCTGGCCGGCACCGACGAACCGGTACTGCTGCGCACCGAGATCACCCGCACCGACGACACGCCCGGCCGGGCCGCCTTGAACCTGCGCTACCTGCCCACCGAGGAGCGGCTGACGGCCCAGTTGGAGGTGTCGGAGCCGGCCGGCGGCATGATCGCCCGCGCCGCCGCCCTGCCGGGCCTGCCGCCGGTCAATGTGACCCTGAGCGGCGAGGGGCCGATCGGCGACTGGCAGGCGACGCTCGACGCCAGCGCCGGCGACGTGCTCGACGCCGAGGCCGAAGCGCGCATCGAGCGTATCGAGAATGCCTACCGGTTCACCCTCGACGCCGCCGCCGAGGTGGCACCGCTGCTCGACTCCGAGCTGCAGCCGCTGGTGGCCGGCGGCGTCACCCTGGCCGCCAGGGCAACCGTGCCCGACGAGGGGCCCATCGCCATCGAGCAGGCGCAGGTCCGGGCGCCGGCCGGAACTGTCGGCCTGGAGGGGACCGTCGACCTCACTGCCAGTACGGCCGACCTGGGCTACCGCATTGAGGCCGGCGACCCGGCGGCGTTCTCCGGCATCCTGCCCGACACCGCGTGGCAGGGATTGACCGCGGCCGGCCGGATCGCCGGCCCGTTCGACGCACCGACGGTGACCGCCGACGTCGAGGCCGCAGCGCTGCGCCAGGCGGACATGGCAGTCGGCGCCCTCGCCGCCGAGCTGCGCGCCAGCGGCCCGTTCGACCAGGCCGACATCACGGCGACCATCCGCGCCCAGGACGTGACCGCGCCAGACCTTTCGCTCGGGCAGGTGACGCTGCAGGCCGAAGCCGGCGGCGACATCGCCGCCCCGGCCCTGACCGCCGACCTGACCGTGCAGGACATCGCCGCTGCCGACATCACCGCCGACCGGCTCACGGCACGGCTGCAGACCGAGCCGGCCGGCACCGCCGACGACGGCACCGAGCGCCTGCAGGTGCGCAGCACCGGCGCGCTGTCGGGGCTGTCGGTCGACGACCCGGCGCTCGACCCGCTGCTGGCCCAGGCCCTGGAGTGGTCGCTGGCCGGCACCATGACCAGCGGCGGCGCGGTCGACCTGGAGCGGCTGGCCGTGACCCTGGGCGAGGCGTCGATCACGGCGGCGGGCACGCTGCAGAACTGGGGGGAGCAGGCCGACCTGACGCTCGATGCCGACATCCCCAACCTGTCGCTACTGGCGCCCATCGCCGACATGCCGCTGGCCGGCGCGGTGACGCTGAGCGCCGCGGCGGAGGTCGCCGCCGACGGCGCCATGAGCGCCATGCTCGACGCCACGCTGGACTCGGTCGAGACCGGCATTCCCCAGGTGGACAACCTGCTCGGTGCCCGCACCGAGCTGGCGCTGGACGCGGCCAGGGCCGCCGACGGGGCGATCACGGTGGAGACGCTGTCGGTGGACGCCGCGCGGGCGACGCTCCACGCCGACACGCTGCGCATCGCCGAGGACGAGCTGGAGGGCGACTGGCGGCTGGTGCTGCCCGATCTGGCCGCCGTCGACCCGACGCTGGCCGGGTCGATCCGCGCCCAGGGCACCCTGGGCGGCTCGTTCGCCGACCCGCGGGTGCGGGCCACCATCGACGCCGAGACCCTGGTCGCCGCCGGACGGGAGATTCCGACCGCCACCATCACCCTGAACCTGGAGAGCCTGCAGCCGCAGCCGATCGGCCGGGTCGAGCTCGCCGCCGTCGTCTCGGGCCTGGACACCAGCCTGTCGACCCGTTTCGTCGTGCTCGACGAGGCGGTGCAGCTCGACCCGCTCACCGTCTCGATCGGCAGCGCCGGTCTGTCGGGGGCGATCACCGCCACTTTTGCCGGGATGCTCGACGGCCAAATGACCGGCAACGTCGCCAACCTGTCGGACTTCTCCGACCTGGCCGGCGTGCCGCTGGCCGGCGCGGCCAGCCTGAACGCCAGTTTCGCCACGCCGCAGGGCCGGCAGCGCGTCGAGGCGACGGTCGAGGCGCGCAACCTGGCCGCCGCGGACGCCGCCACCATCAATGCCGCGACCGTCAACGCCACCGTGACCAACGCCCTGGAGGCGCCGGTCATCGACGCGCGGCTGACGGCCAGCGGCATCTCGTCCGGCGCGTTCAGCATCGCGCAGCTCACGGCGACCGCCAGCGGCGGCCTCGACACCCTGGCCGTGGCGCTGGACGCCGACGGCGACCCGGTGTCGGCGCAGCTGCGCGCCACCATCGCCATGGCCGGCGAGACGACGCGCATTGCCCTGGCCCAGCTCGCGGTGCGCCATGCCGACCTGCCGGTCACGCTGGCCCAGCCGGCGACCATCGAGATCGCCCCGGCCGGCATCACCATCGACCGGCTGGTGCTGGCGCTGCCCGACGGCAACATCGTCGTCGCCGGGCGCTATGGCGAGACGGCGCTCGACCTGCAGGTAGAGGTCAACGGCCTGGCGCTCGCCCAGGCGCAGACCTTCGCGCCGGACCTGGACCTGAGCGGCACGCTGAACGGCCGCGCCAGCCTGTCCGGCAGCATGGCCGCACCGAACGGCACGTTCGCCTTCCAGGCCACCAATGTGGGCTTCGGCGCGGCGCGGGCCTACGGACTGCGCGACGTGGCCCTGAGCCTGGAGGGCGCGTGGCGGGGCGGCCAGCTCCAGGCGCAGGCGGAGGTCGCAGTCCGGGACAGCCGCATCGCCGCGACCGCCCGATTGCCGCTGGTGATGGCAGACGGCGTGCCGACCGTGCCGCCGGGCGGCAATCTCAGCGCCCAGGTCGAGGGCGATGTCGACGTGGCCCTGCTCAACACCGTGCTGGCCGCCCAGGGCGCCACGGCCGAGGGCACGATCACCATCGACCTCGCGGTGCAGGGTACGCTCGACAATCCGCAAGTGTCCGGCACGATCGCCCTGGCCGACGGCAGCTACAACGACGTACTGCTGGGCCTGCGCCTCGCCAGCATCCGCGCCACCATCGCCGCCGCGGGCGAGCGGCTGGTGGTCCGCGAGTTCTCGGCGCGCACGCCCAACGGCGGCACCATCTCGATCAACGGCACGGTGGGCCTGGATCCGGCCGCCGGGCTGGCGGTGGACCTGCAGGTCGCCATGAACAGGGCCGACCCGATCGCCACCGACATCTTCACGGCGGTGCTGACCGCCGACCTGTCGATCGACGGCGACCTGACCGAGCGGCTGGTCGTCGCCGGCACCGTGACCATCAACCAGGCCGAGATCCGCGTGCCCAACCAGTTGCCGGTCTCGGTGCCGACCATCGAGGTCGAGGAGGTCAACGTACCGCCGGAGATCGCCGCGCGCCGCCCGCCTGAGCCGGACGAAGAGGCGGGCGGACCGCCGCTGGAGATCGTGCTCGACATCGCGGTCCGCGCGCCGCAGGCGATCTTCGTGCGCGGGCGCGGCATCAATGCCGAGTTCGGCGGCGAGTTCCGGATCACCGGCATCGCCGACGAGCCGAACGTGCGCGGCGGCCTGAGCATGCGCCGCGGCACCTTCGACTTCCTGCGCAACCAGTTCACCTTCGACCAGGGCGACATCACTTTCCTGGGTGGCCCCGACCTGACGCCGCGGCTCGACTTCCTGGCGACGACGCAGAGTTCCGGCTTCGAGATCGGCATCGGCATCACCGGCCCGGCCGACGATCCGGCGCTGCAACTGACCTCCAGCCCGGCGCTGCCGGAGGACGAGATCCTGTCGCAGCTCCTGTTCGGCCAGGCACGGGGCGAGCTGACCCCGTTCCAGGCCATCCAGCTCGCCGAATCGGCGGCGGCACTGGCCGGCTGGGGCGGCACCGGCGGCATCCTCGGTGACGTGCGCAGCACCCTCGGCCTCGACCGGCTCGACATCGGGTCCGACGAGGAAGGCGACGTCTCGGTCGAGGCCGGCCGCTACGTCAGCGAGGGCGTCTACCTGGGCGTCCGCCAGGACGTGACGGGCACCAACGAAAGCGAGGTCCAGGTCGAGATCGAGGTGACGCCGAACATCACCGTGGAGAGCGGCGTCGGCACCAACTCGTCGGGCCGCGTCGGCGTCAACTTCGAGTGGGAGTACTGACCGCGGGTGGCCCCCGTCAACAGTGCCGGTCCCGGCCGGCGGCCAGGCCGGGGCTGCCGCGTTCAAGCACGCACCAGTCCGGCGGAACCGGGAGACGATGGCCCCTGGCCGTCGGCTCACTTGATATCTTCGATCCGCTCGTGTCTGCTCATGCTGCGGTTATTGCTGTCCGGCGCGTGGCCGCGGCCTGAAAGAACGAACGAGGAGGAACGCACTCGATGCCCGATCTGGACGATTCGCAGGTGCAGCAGCGCGCCTACGAAATCTGGGAACGCGAAGGCCGCCCCCACGGCCGCGACGTCGACCACTGGCGCATGGCCGTGGCAGACCTGACGCAGGAGCGCACCGCCGCGGCTCCGGCCGCCGCCGAGCCGGAACGCGCCGAACCCGAACCCGTCGCCGCGGCGCCGGTTCCGTCCGTCGAGACGCCGGACGCCCCGGTCGAGGCGGAACAGCCGGCCGTTGCGCCCGAACCCGCACTCAAGACGTCCGGGGCCAAGGCGAAAGCGGACAAGGCGGACGAGGACAAGCCCAAGGCCAAATCCAAGGCGAAAAAGATCGAGGAGGCCGCGGTGGGCGTCGCCGATGTGGCGGTTGGGGCCGCGAAGGAGACCGTCGCCGCGCTGGCCACCGCGGCGTCAGAGGCCACCGGCAAGGCCAAGGCCAAGCCGAAGAAGAAGGCCGAGACCATCGAGGACAAGCCGAAGAAACGCTCGTCCAAGAAATCCTGAGCGCGACGGGGGCCGGCCTCGCCAATTCGGCCGGCTCAGCCCGGCCGGACATCGCGCGGGTGGGCA
This sequence comes from uncultured Mycobacteriaceae bacterium, assembly GCA_964526565.1. GTDB lineage: Bacteria > Pseudomonadota > Alphaproteobacteria > DSM-16000 > Inquilinaceae > CAZGMC01. The sequence goes on along the minus strand of CAZGMC010000021.1, from coordinate 22,497 downwards.
GCGGCGGTCTCCCGCTGCAGCACGTAGAGGCCGCAGGCGACGACAATGGCGGCGCCCACGATCACCGCGCCGCCCGGCAGGTCGTCGAAGACCACAAAGCCGAACAGCGTGCCCCACAACAGCTGGCTGTACTGGAACGGGCTGACCACGGCCACCGGCGCCTGGCGCAGCGCCTCGGTGATGCAGATCTGGCCGAGGCCGCCGATCAGCCCGACGGCGATCAGCCAGGCCCAGTCGGTCCCCTCCGGCCAGCGCCAGACGAACGGCATCAGCACGCCCGATGCCAGCGTGCCCACCACGGTGAAGTAGAACACGATCGCGGCGTTGGTCTCGGTGCGGCTGAGCTGGCGCAGCAGCACCACGTTGACCGCCAGCAGCGCGGCTCCGGCCAAGGCGATCATGCCGCCGCCGCTGAGCACGCCGCCGCCCGGCCGCAGGATGACGATCACGCCGGCCAGGCCGACCAGCACCGCCGCCCAGCGCCGCGCGTCGACCCGCTCGCCCAGCAGCGGCAGCGACAGCGCCGTGGCGATCAGCGGCGCGGCATAGGTGATGGCATAGGCGTCGGCCAGCGGCAGCAGCCGGAACGAATGGAAGAAGCAGACCAGCGCCGCCAGGGTCAGCACGCTGCGCATCAGGTGGGCAGGCAGGCGCCGCGTCACCAGGGCCGGCAGGCCGCCCTCGGCGTGGATCAGGGCCAGCATCGGCACCGCCCCGAACGCCATGCGGAAGAACACGATCTGCAGCGCCGTGTAGTCGGTGCGCAGGTGCTTGATGACGGCGTCCATCGACGAGAACAGCGCCATCGCCAGGATCATGGCGACGATGCCGCGGCCGACGCGCGACGGCGCCGCCGCCTCGGGCGGCCCCACCGGACGCGCCGCCGCCTCGGGCGGGCTCACGGGACGCGCCGCCGCAGCCGCCGGCGCAACGTCGCGGCGCGGCCGGTGGCCCAGGGCGGATCGAGATGGCAGGCGGCCAGCATGCCCCTGATGTAGCAGCCGGCCGCCACCGAGGAAAGGCGCGATAACCGCCCGCCCGGCCGCACCGGCCCAACCCGCTTTCCCCCATTGGCTTGTCTCACTTGTAAGTGACAGGGGGTCGCCATGAGATATTGTGCAATGTAGTAGGCTGGGCTGAGCTTGCGAAGCCCAGCTTTGACCGCGGGGAGACGCTGGCAGCCCAGCCTACGGATCGCATGTCTGGGGCTCTAGGGCAGCGCAGGCGCTTTGTCATGAGTTTGCCCGTTGCCGCCACGATCAATGCATTATATTTCATCCAAGATCTTGGAATATAAGCCATTGATAGGCAAAGTGACACAGTCGAGGCTCTTGCATCTAGAAAATCCACTACAACCGCCCAGACCACCGGCAGCAGGCGGGCATGCGCATCAATCCGGACGGGGCCGCCCCCCTGCCGCCATGACGGGCCGGCGCCCGCAACCGTGCAGCATCCGGCGTTCCGTGTTGCAAGTGCTGTAAATGTTGCACGAGGCCGGAAGTCCTAGTCCGGCCAAAAGCTTATCGTGCAGCATCATGATGCGGGAACGCGGCCGGGCCGGCACGTGCCCAAGACCCCGGGAATGGCATGCGGCGTCCCCGGGACTCCCCGTTCCCGCTTGCCACCGCGCACGCCGACTGGCATGCCCCTCGCGCGCGCCCGCGCCGGTATCTCCGCAACGCGCAAGGGACAGCCGATGGCCGCAGCGAACCGACCCTCCGGTGCCGGCCATCCCACGTTCGCGGCGGCGCTGGCCTACTGGTTCAGGCTGGGCTGCATCAGCTTCGGCGGCCCGGCGGGGCAGATCGCACTGATGCAGACCGATCTGGTCGACCGGCGGCAGTGGATCGACCAGCGCAGTTTCCTGCATGCGCTGAACTTCTGCATGCTGCTGCCGGGGCCGGAGGCGCAGCAGCTCGCCACCTTCGTCGGCTGGCGGCTGCACGGGGTGCGCGGCGGGCTGGCCGCCGGCATCCTGTTCATCCTGCCGGGGGCGGTGGTGCTGCTGGCGCTGGCCTGGATCGCCGCGGCGTACGGCGGCGTGCCGGTGGTGGCGGTGGTGTTCGACGGGGTGCAGCCGGTGGTCGTCGGCATCATCGCCGTGGCGCTGTGGCGGCTCGGGCGGCGCACCCTGAACGGCTGGCCGGCGCTGGCGCTGGCCGGCGCGGCGTTCGTCGGCATCCATGCGCTGGACGTGCCGTTCCCGGCGCTCGTGCTGGGCGCCGGGCTGGTCGGCGCCGCCGCCGCCCGCCTGGGCAGCGGCGCCTTCGGCCGGCCGGCCGCGGCGGCGGCGCTCGATGCCGACCCCCTGCCCGGCCCGTGGCGCACGGTGCGGCTGGTCGTGCTGTTCGCGGTGCTGTGGGCGGTGCCGGTGGCGGCGGTGCTGGCGCTGCTGGGCACGGAGCCCTATGCCGGCATCGCCCGGCTGTTCACGACGGCGGCATTCGTCACCTTCGGCGGCGCCTATGCGGTGCTGCCCTACATCGCCGCGGCGGCGGTGGACACGTACGGCTGGCTGTCGGCGGCCGACATGATCCGCGGCCTGGCCCTGGCCGAGACGACGCCGGGGCCGCTGATCCTGGTCACCCAGTTCGTCGGCTTCTTCGCCGGCTGGACCGCGCCGGCCGGCCTGCCGCCGTTCGCCGCCGGCACCGTGGCCGCGGCGCTGACCCTGTACGTGACCTTCCTGCCCTGCTTCCTGTTCATCTTCGCCGGCGCCCCCTATGTCGAGCGCCTGGGCCGCAGCGCCGCGGCGACGGCGGCGCTGGGCGCCATCACCGCCGCGGTCGTCGGCGTGATCCTGAACCTGGGCGTGTTCCTGGCCGAGGCGGCGCTGCTGCCGGCCGGCCGGCCCGAGCCGGTCGCCGCCGCCGTGGCCGTGGCGACCGCCGCCGTCCTGCTGCGCTGGCAGGTCGGCGTCCACTGGACCGTCCTGGCCGGCGCCGCCTTCGGCCTGGCGCGGGCCGCGGTGGTGGGCGGTGTTTGATCCCCTGAGAGACATTGGCGATCGCCCTGGCCGCGGCCGGCAATGCTGCCGGCCGGGCCATCATCCTGACCGAGCTGGCGCGGCGGCCGGCAGCGGCGCTGATCGACGCCCTCGCCGCTCTGGACGAGCCGGAGGACGGCGCGCGCATCGCCCGCCACGCCGCCGATCCCGATCCCGCGGTCCGCGCGGCGGTGGCGGTCGCGCTGGCCGACCTGGACGCGCGTCGCTACCGGCCGGTGCTGACGCGGCTGGCCGGCGACGAGGCACCGCAGGTGGCCGCGGCGGCGCGCGCCGGCCTGGCGGACTAGGTCGGCGTCGGCCCGCCGGAGCCATGCGGCGGGTCGGCCTGCGAGTCGCCCGGCTCTGGCGGCCGGCGGCGGCCAAAGCGCAGGCGGGCGTAGAGGCCAGGCCAGCGGCGCCTCAAGGCGAAGGCCACGGACTGCGCGGCGGTGACGAGCCCGTGGGCCGGTCCCGACAGGGCCAGGATCTCGCGCCGGATGCGGGCCTGCTCGGCGCGGCCGAGGGCCGCCTCGCGCGCCGACAGGCCCGGCACCTCGACGCGGCACAGCGGCACGGCGAGCCGCCGGACGTGCCGCGCCCGGTTCAACGCCAGCAGGGTGAAGGCGTAGTCGGCGGCGATGCGATAGCGCGCCGGATAGGCCAGCCCGGCGATGGCGGCGCGCCGGTAGGCGATGGCCGGATGGTGCGTGAACAGGCCGTACCAGGCGAGCCGGTGCGAGCGGGCGCGCTTGAGCCGCCAGCCGGCGGCCGTTTCCTCCCAGGCGTGGCCATAGACGAGATCGGGTGCCGGCACCTGCCCGGCCGCCGCGCCCAGGATCGCCAGCGTCTCCGGAGCGGCCAGGGTGTCCCCGGCATTCAGGAACAGGACATGGGTGCCCGTCGCCCTTGCCAGTGCCCGGTTCATCGCGTCGAACGGGCCGGCATCGGGTTCGCTGCGCCAATCCGGACGGGGCTGGCACAGGTCCGGCAACAGCGCGACGGTGCCGTCGCGCGACGCGCCGTCCTGGACCAGCCACTCGAAGTCCTGCCATGCCTGCGACGCCAGACTGGCATGGGTGCGCCACAGCCCGCCGATATGGTCGCGGCACACCGTGATGACGGAGACCGCCGGCTCTCTCATCTCGACGCCTGCGACTCCGTGAGCGGGCCGCCCGTCAGGTGTCGTCCTCGGCCAGGTTCTCGATCAGCCGGCACAGCAGCCGCTCGAACAGCTCGCGCTGGTGCGGCGGCAGGCCGGCGACGGCCAGCAGGTTGATCTCCTCCTCGATCGGCATCAGCGTGCCGCGCAGCGACCGGCCCTTGTCGGTCAGGTAGATGTTCATCTTCCGGCGGTCGCTGGCATTGCGCACGCGCTCGACCAGGCCGCGCTTCTCCATGCCGTTGAGGGCGGTGACCGTGGTCGGCTCCATCATGCCGACGCGATGGCTCAGTTCGCGCTGGGTCAGGCCGTCCTCGGTCCACAGGGCCCGCAGGAAGTACCACTGCCCGATGGTCACGCCATGAGCGGCGATCTGCGTGGCCAGGACTCGTGAAAGTGTGCGATGGGCATCCCGCAGGAGAGCGGCAATGCCGGTCGTCGGCTGCGGGTACCCGCTGGCACGAAGCTCGTCGTCGTTGTCCACCCGAACGTCACGATCCTGCATCGTATACATAGCATACTCTTTCATTTTATCCACACAGTCAACCGAGGTGCAACTTTTTCCTGTTTGGCTGCTGCCAATGAAATTTCAAGGATCTTCGTGAATAAACGTGAGGTTCGCAGCGCTCTGGCGTCGCGGGTACGGAACGGTCCGTTGCGGTCTCAAAGATCCGGATGCGGCTGGGGCCAATCATATCAATAAGGAAGATGTGGATTTATCACCGAGGCGTCCATGGCGCAGCGCGAAACACCTTGAGCCTGCGGCCGGAACGGCTGTCATCCGCGTTCGCCCCACGAAAGTCTTGCAATTTGAGCCGTCAAGATAGCATAAGGGTCAAGGTTTTTCAATATCTCATGGTCACGCAACCATGGGATCTGCGAACGAAAACAGACGCTTGCTTTCTTGAAATGAAATCCGGAAGTGGCACAATTCCTTGGGTTGAGTATTATCGTATAGCGATCAGGCGACCCGCCACGGCGGCATCGAAGTGGGCGAATTGCCGCGTTGCCGAAGAAAAATGGATGGAACGGGTTCGGCCGCACCGGATGGAGGCACCACGTCACCAGCCTGCACGGGCTCACCGCAGCGAGAGACAGAGAAGGACACGCGATGAAGTCGGTCACGGTCGCCGCCGTTCAGATGGCCTGCGGTTCGGACAGCGGGACGAACCTGGACAGGGCGGAACGGCTGGTGCGGGCGGCGGCGGCGCAGGGGGCCGAGGTCGTGCTGCTGCAGGAGCTGTTCGCGACCCCCTATTTCTGCAAGGACCAGGACGCCGCCCGGTTCGCCCTGGCGCACCCCCTCGACGGCCACCCGGTCGTCGAACGGTTCCGCGCCGTCGCGGCAGAGCTTGGCGTGGTGCTGCCGCTCAGCGTCTTCGAACGGGCCAACAATGCCCATTTCAACAGCCTGGCGGTGGTCGATGCCGACGGCTCGGTGGTCGGCGCCTACCGGAAGTCGCACATCCCTGACGGGCCGGGCTATCAAGAGAAGTTCTACTTCAATCCGGGCGACACCGGCTTCCAGGTCTTCCCGACACGTTTCGCCCGCCTCGGCTGCGCCGTCTGCTGGGACCAGTGGTTCCCGGAGGCGGCCCGCGTCATGGCGCTCAAGGGTGCGGAGGTGCTGCTCTACCCGACGGCGATCGGATCGGAGCCGCAGGACCCCCTGCTCGACAGCCGCGGCCACTGGACCCGCGTCATGCAGGGCCACGCCGGCGCCAACCTCGTGCCCCTGGTCGCCGCCAACCGCATCGGCCGCGAACAGGGAGCCGGCTGCACCATCACCTTCTACGGGTCGTCCTTCATCGCCGGGCCGACGGGGGAGATCGTCGCCCGCGCCGGTTGCGACGCGGAGGCGGTGCTGACCGCCACCTTCGACCTCGACCGGATCGCGGCCATGCGCACCGCCTGGGGCGTGTTCCGCGACCGCCGGCCCGACCTCTACGCACCGCTGCTGTCGTTCGACGGGCAGTCGCGGCCATCCGCCTGAGCGGCGCCCGAACCTGAGCCGCGCCCGAACCTGCGCCGCGCCCGGGCCTACGCCGCGCCCGGGCCTACGCCGCGCCCGGGCCTACGCCGCGCCCGGGCCTACGCGGCGCCCAAGCCTACGCGGCGCCCAAGCCTACGCGGCGCCCAAGCCTACGCGGCGGCGGCCGTGGCCAGCAGCTTCTCGCCCTCAATGGATCGGCTCACCTCGCGCAAGGCCGCCACCGCCGCGGCGTCGTACTTGTCCGGGTGCTCGGCCAGGATGGTCAGGGCGAAGTCCGGCGTGATGGCGCTGCGGTAGGACCGCGGCCGGATGCGCGCGCAGAACACATCACAGATGCCCAGGATGCGGGCCAGCAGATTGACCTCGTCACCGGCCAGTCCCTGCGGATAGCCCGACCCGTCCAGCCGCTCGTACATCTGGCTGACCGCCTCGTGCACCGGCAGGTCGAAGGGGATCTGGCGGAGGATCTCGGCGGCGTGCTCGATGTGCGTCTGCATGACCTGGATCTCGCCCGGCGTCAGGCGGTCGGGCTTGGTCAGGATCTCGCGTGGCACCAGGGGCTTGCCGATCTGCGACAGGTTGCCGGCCAACTCCAGGGTGGCAACGTCGCGCGGCGCCAGTCCCATGTGCCGGGCGACCAGCCCGCTGAACCCGCTGAGCAGGCGCGAATGGCCGGCCAGGTGCGGGTCGCTGAGCTCGACGGTGCGGACCAGGGCGTCCATCGTCTGCCGCACGACGGCATCGCGCTGCCGGCGCTGCTCGACCAGCTCGGTCACGTCGCGGCTCACCGAGACGACGCCGTCGACGCCGCCATCGTCGCGCAGCAGCGGCACCTTGGTGATCTGCAGATGGCGCAACGTGTCGCCGAAATGGACCTTGAGCTCGATCGGCGCCGTGCCGCCCTGCTTCAGCGCCTCGCGGTCCAGGGCCTCCAGACGCCGTGCCGTGGCGTGGCCGAACAGGTCCTCGTCGCTGCGGCCGATCACCTGCTCGACCGGCCGCCCCAGCGCCTCGGCAAAGGCCTGGTTGACCCAGGCATAGGTATGGTCCAGCCGCTTCAGGCCGATGAACTCGTCGATCGAGCCGGTGATGCCGCTGAGCAGCCGGCGGTGCGCCTCGATGCGCCCGGCCAGCGTCCGGAACTGCGTGGCCAGCGCCCGGTTGTGCGAACTCTGCTCGTTGTACCAGAGGGCAGCGAGCAGGCCGCCGACGAACAGCAGGGCCAGGGCGCCGAAGACGATGACGGTCCAGCGCGTCGCCGCCACCGGCTCCAGGGCGGCGGTCCGTTCGGCCTCCTGCACGACCAGCCAGGGCAGGCTCGGCACCGGCAGACCGGTGGAGAAGGCGGTCCCGCCGCCGGCCAGGGCCGGGCGCGGGGCGAAGGCCAGCAGCGCCCCCGGCTCCAACCCCGCGGGCACGTCGCTCAGCCCCGCCACCGTCAGCCGGCCGGCGACGGCGTCCAGCCGCGTCCAGCCGTCGTCGTCGCGCTGCACGATGACCCGGTGCTCGCCGGGCCCGGCCAGCGGATCGGCCGCCAGCAGCGCGGCCAGCCGCTCGTGCACCGGCAGCGTCATCAGGAACGCGCCGACCGGCTCCGGCTCGGCCGCCGGATCGAAGCCCTGCAGCGCCCGCACCGGCAGGTACACGTCGAGCACGACCCCGGCATCGAAGGCGCGCAGCGGCGCGTACACGACGCGGCTGCCGGTGACGGCGTCGCCGGCCCGGCGCTGCTGCGCGGCATCGGGCTCCGGGGCGCCGGCGCTGCTCAGGTTGACGCTGCCGTCGGCGCCGAGCAGGTAGGCGGCGGTGGCCGGGGACTGGCGAACGAACTCGGTCAAGGCCTCGGCCATGTACGGCGTCTGCGCTGCCAGCTGGGCGGCGAAGTCCGAATCGGCGCCGGCCAGGTGCAGTTCGGTGGCGAACAGCCGGAACTGGTCGCTGTTGACGAGGTGGGCCGGCAGGTGGGCAACGCCGGCCAGCCAGGTTTCCACCACGTCGACCGCACCCGCGGCCAGCAGCGTCAGGCGCGATTCCAGCGTGGCCATCACTTCGGCCCGCCGCTGCTGCACGATCAAGGCGCCGGCATAGGCGATCGCGGCCACGACCACGATCATGCCGAGCGCCATCCACAGCAGCGTCCAGCGGCGCCCGGAGCGCTGTTCCTGCGGCAGGTCGTCGGACAACAGCGCGCTGGCATCGGTGTGAGAGATCGTCATCATGGCCGGTCTATTGCGACAGGGAACCATAGAACCGCGCCGCCAGTTCGGGCGTCGCGATGTGCGCCCAGCGGTGGGTGCGATTGACTGAGTATTGCGGGACGTACTGGCGCAGGGCCTCGTGCCCCACAACCACATCGATCAGGCTGTCGAGGATGAAGGTCCGCCCTTCCAGCTCGACGACCAGGACGGCGTGGGGCAGGTTGCGCACCGTGTCGTTGACCACCGCGATGCGCAACTGTTCGTTGCTGAAGCCCAGTTCCTGCAGGGTGCGGAACTTGAGGATGGCGAAGTCCTCGCAGTCGCCGGCATTCGCCAGGAACTCCAGCGGCGAGGTCCAGTAGTCGGACATGCCGAAGTTCTCGGCATCGATGCGGTAGGGCACGATGCTGTTGACGAAGGCATTGACCTCGCGCAACTGGCGCAAGGGATGCCGGTCCTGCAGCGACCGCACCAGCGCCCGCCATGCCACCACCCGCGGCGACGGGCAGGCCCGGATGTCTTCGTCGCAGGCGGCGATGGTTGCCTCTTCGTCCGCCATGCGCTCGAGCACCGCGCCCCACTGGCGGATCGCCGCCAGGTTGCCGGTCCTGAACTCCAGCGAGCCGAACAGGCCCATGGTGCGGCCGGCGCCGTCCGCCGGCCCGGCCATTGCCGACCCGGCGGCGACGGTGAGGCCGAGACCGAAGACCGCAGCCAGCCCGGCCAGCGCCATCACCGCCGCGGCAAGCAGGCCGCGGGTGGCGGGGACGGAGGCGGTGCGGTACTCGGCCATCGGCGTCAGCGCTCCCTCAGCGCCTCGCTGCGGGCGCGCACCAGCGGCTTGAGCAGGTAGTCGAGAACGGTCTTTTCGCCGGTCAGGATGTCCACCGAGGCGATCATGCCGGGGATGATCGGCAGCGGGTTGGCCGCCGTGCCCAGGTGGGTCTCGTCGGTGCGCACGATGACGCGGTAGAAGCTCTCGCCCGTCTCCTCGTCGGTGATGGTGTCGGCGCTGATGCGTTCGACCGCGCCCTGCAGTCCGCCGTAGATGGCGTAGTCGTAGGCGGTGATCTTAACCGTCGCCGCCATGCCCGGCCTGAGGAACGCCACGTCGCTCGGCCGGATCTGCGCCTCGACGAGCAGCGAGTCCTCCAGCGGCACGATCTCGACGATGGTCATGCCGGGGTGCACGACGCCGCCCACGGTGTTGACGTTGAGCCGGTTGACGATGCCGTTGACGGGCGAGCGGATGTCGGCGCGGGTCACCCGGTCCTGGGCGGCGCGCAGCGACTGGGTGATGACGGCAAGCTCGGCGCGCCGCTGGTTCATCTCGCGCTGCGCCTCGGCACGAAAACCGAGGTACTGGTCCTCGATCCGCTCATAGGCCTCGCGAATCGACGACTCGACCCGCGGAATGGCGCGGCGGGTGCCTTCCAGGGCACCTTCCAGGTCGTTGACCTCGCGGCGCAGGCGCAGGATCTCGACCTGCGGCACGACGCCTGCCGACAGGCCGCTGTAGACGCCCAGCTCCTGCCGCGCCAGGGCCAGGCTGCCCTCCTGCTGCTCGGCGGTGCCGCGCAGCTCCTCCAGCTCCTGCTCGCGCTGCTCGGCCTGCTGGCGCAGGATGGCGAGCTGCGAGTCGAGCTCGCGGCGGCGCGCCTCGAACAGGCTGCGCTCGTCCACAATGACCTCAAGCGACTCCTCCTCCAGGTCGGCCGGGAAGTCGATCTCCGCCTCGCCCGTCACCTCCGCCGTCAGGCGGGCGATGGCGGCGCGCAGGGCGGCCCGCTGGGCGTGCAACTCGCCCAGCTCCGACGAGAACCCGGTGTCGTCGATGCGCACCAGCACCTGGCCCAGCTCGACCAGCTCGCCCTCGGCGACCAGGATCTCCTCGACGATGCCGGGCTCCAGGGTCTGCACCACCTGGATCTGCCGCGATGGAATGACCCGGCCGGAGCCGCGCGTCACCTCCTCCACCGTCGCCCACGACGCCCAGGCGATGCCGCTGCCGAACAGCGCGGCGATGGCCAGCAGCAGCAGATGGGTGGCCAGGCGTGGCCCCTGGTACAGCGCCGCCTCGACGTCGCCGGCATAGTCGAAATCGGCGCGGCGGCGCGGCCGGCGGCGGCGGCCGGGGGCTGCCGGCGCGGTCATGTGCCATCCTCCGTGGCGCGCTTCCCGTCGCGGCCGTCGCCCCCGGCGGTCCGGTCCCCGGCAGCACCACCCCCGGCGCTCGCGGCCGGTGCCGCGGCCCGCGCCGTCACCGTCGCCCGCCGGAGCCGGGCCGGGGCCGGAGCCGGGGCCGGAGCCGGGGCCGGAGCCGGGGCCGGGGCTCCGGCCGGGGCCGGTCCGCCGGCGCCGGTGCTGTCCGCCCCGTGCGCCTGCGCAGCGTTCGGCCTGAGGCCCTGCCTGAGGCTGTCCAGGACGGCGTCGCGCGGCCCGTCGGCGATGACGCGGCCCTCATCGAGGACGATCAGGCGGTCGACCACCCGCAGCAGGCTGGCGCGATGGGTGCTGAGCAGCAGCGTCCGGCCGAGGGCCAGCACGGTTGCCAGGCGCCGTATGAACTGTTCCTCGGAAAGGTTGTCCATGGCGCTGGTCGGCTCGTCGAGCGCCAGGATCGGCGGGTCCATCAGCAGCGCCCGGGCCAGCGCCACGGCCTGGCGCTGGCCGCCGGACAGGCTCTGGCCGCGTTCGCCGACCGACAGGTTGTAGCCGTCGGGATGGCCGCCGACGAAGGCGTCGACCCCGGCCAGGCGGGCGGCGCGCAGCACCATGGCGTCGTCGGCGTGGGGCGCGCCGAGGGCGATGTTCTCGCGCACCGAGCCGTGGAACAGCATCACGTCCTGCATGACCAGACCGACGCCGCGGCGCACGTCGGCCGGGTGGTACTGGCGCAGGTCGACCCCGTCGATCAGGACGGCGCCGGCATCGGGCTCGTAGAGGCCGATCAGCAGCCGCACCAGGGTGGTCTTGCCTGAGCCGACTCGGCCGACGATGCCGACCCGCTCGCCCGGCGCGACCTTGAACGAGACGCCGCGCAGCACCGGCACCCTGGTCCCGGGATAGGCAAAGCCGACGTCGCGGAACTCGATGCGGCCCTCGCCGATGGGCCGGCTGACGACGCTGCGGTCGGCCGGGCGCTCCACCGGCATGCGCATCAGGGCGTTGAGCATGCCCAGGGCGGCGACGGCCTGGTGCACCCGCGACAGCGTGGCGGCCAGGCCGGTCAGCGGTGCCACCGCCCGCCCGCCCAGGATCACCGCAGCGATGATCGCACCCATGGTCATCTCGCCCTCGCTGACCAGGTAGACGCCACCGATCACGGTGAACACGGTGACGCTCTGCTGGATCAGCCCGGTCAGGTTCAGGCTCAGCGACTGGTAGAAGCGGGCCCGCTGCCCGGTGCGCGAGGTGGCGCCGACGAAGTGCTCCCACGAGCGCTGCATCTTGCCCTCGGCGCCCAGGCTCTTGATGGTGTCCAGGCCGCTCACCGTCTCGACCAGCACGCCGTGCTTCTGGGCGGCGTCGCGCTGCGTCGCCCGGATGTTGCGCGCCAGCGGGATCTGCACGATCAGGCCGATGACGATGGCAGCCACTGCGGCGATCGCCGGGATCCAGGCGAGCGGCCCGGCGATCAGCGAGATGATGAACACGAACAGGCCGATGAACAGGACGTCGGTCAGCGTCGCCAGCGTCGCCGAGGTGAAGAATTCGCGGACCGTCTCGAACTCGCGCAACTGGTTGGCGAACGCGCCGGTCGAAGCCGGCCGCGCCTTGAGGCGGATGTTCAGCACCTGCTCGAAAATGCGGCTGGCCAGCAGCACGTCGGCGCGCCGGCCGACCGAATCGATCAGCGCCGCACGCAGCGTCTTGAGCAGGAAATCGAAGCCCAGCGCGATGGCGACGCCGGCGGCCAGCACCCACAGCGTGGCGAAGGCCTGGTTGGGCAGCACCCGGTCGTAGACGTTCATGATGAACAGCGGCGACGCCAGGGCCAGCACGTTGACCAGCGCCGCGGCCAGGACGACCTCCACATAGGTCGGCCACAGCCGGCCGATCGTGCCCCAGAACCAGGCCCGCGGGCGCGGCCGGTCGTCCTCGGTCAGGCGGCCGTCATAGCGGTATTCGGGGCGCACGAACAGGGCGTGCCCGGCATAGTCCGCCGCCAGGTCGGCCACGGGCACGCGGGCGACGCCGTCGCCGGCAAGCGGGTCGATGACCGTCGCCGTGCCGTCGTCCTCGCGCCGCAGCACGACGCAGGCGCGCCGGTCGTCCAGCAACAGGACCGCCGGCAGCACCAGGTTGGGAATGCCCGACAGCGGCCGCCTGGCAAGACGAGTGCCGAGGCCCGCGCGCATGGCGGCGCGGCCGAACAGGTCGGGCGTCAGGCGGCCGTCCTTGAGCGGCAGGCCGGCGGTCAGGGCATCGGCGGACATCGGCCGCTCGAAGTGCCGGGTCAGCACGACCAGGCAGCTCAGCAGCGGGTCATCCGCATGGGCGGTCACGCCGGCCGGAGCGCCAGGACCGAGATCCCACTGCGTTTCTTCATCCGCGGCCGGCGGTGCGGCGGCGGCAGTGCCGGGAGCGAACATGGATCCGCCGTGCAGTTGCGCGGCACGGACTTTAACCGGAAAGGGTTAATGTCCGACTATCAGATAGAACGTTTGTCGCCCGATGGTCCGCAATTTCAGCGAGCCGCCCTGCCTTGAACCGGGGCCGGCCGCCGGCTGCCGGTTGGGTGCCGGTTGGGTGCCGGGGGCTGGCGGTCCGGTCCGGCGTCGGTGCTTCAGCGCCGCTCCCAGTCTTGGCGCCGCGGATAGAGGTCGTCGTCGAGTTCGATCCGGGATACCGGCGGCGCCGTCACGCCGCCGACGAAGTCGCGGGCATTGGCGCGGGCCGAGGCCGGCGCCTCCAGCCCCATAGTCGGCAGCAGCGTGCCGGTGCTGGCCAGCACCCGGTACTGGCCGAACACGGCGGCAAAGCGCGTGCTGGCCAGGGCGACGCGGGCGTTGAACAGATCGTTCTCGGCATCAAGCACGTCGAGCAGGGTGCGGGCGCCGATGGCGTACTGCTCGCGGTAGGAACTGACCACCTGGCGCGACGCCAGGACCTGCCGCTCCAGCACCGGAATGTTACGGATCGCCGCGTGCAGCGTATTCCACGACTGGCGGACCAGCTCCTCCACGTCGCGGCGGAACCGGTCCAGCCGGTGGCGCGCCTCGTCGATGCGGGCGACCTGCTCCTGACGGTTGGCGCGGTCGATGAACCCGTTGAACAGCCGGTAGCGGGCCACCAGCAGCACGTTGAACTGACGCTCCTCCTCGAGCAGGCCGTCGACGTTGTCGTTGATCGAGGCGGTGCTCTCCAGCGACACGCTGGGATAGAACGGCGCTTCGGAGCCGCGGAACTCGGCGTAGGAGACATCGAGCTCGGCCAGGCCGATCCGGATCGTCGGGTTGCTCTCCATGGCCAAGACCACGGCCGTCTCCAGGTCGGCCGGCACGGCGTCCGTCGGCGGGTCGGGCAGCAGCAGCTCGCCGGCCGGCTGGCCGATGACGCGCAGATAGGTGATGCGCGACTCATCGAAATCGCGCTCAAAGTCGACGACGATGCGCTCGGCGTTGAACAGGCGCTCCTCGGCCTGCTGGGCGTCGGCAATGCTGGCCTCACCGGCGTCGACGAGGCGCAGCACGTCGCCCAGGATCTGCCGGTGGACCAGCACGTTCTGCCGGGCGAGTTCGGTCAGCTCGGCATTGCGCAGCACATCGAGATAGGCCTGGACGACATCCAGGCCGATGAACTCCGACCGCTCCAGCACCCGATAGGCCGCGGCGTCGACCCGCGCCGCCTGGCGCTCCACCTCGCTGCGCGCCTCGTAGCCGTCGAAGATGCGCTGCTGCAGGACGAGCGACAGCTCCCAGCGCGGCTGCCAGTCGCCGCCGGACTCGCCGCGCGCCGCCGTCGTCACGTTGTCGGTCCATTCCGGGCCGACCGCCGCTTCCAGGTCGACCTGCGGCAGATAGAGCCCGCGCGCCTGGGCCAGCTCGTGGTCGATGGCGATGCGGTTGGCCTGCGCCTCGCCGATCTCGGGGTTGGTGGTCAGCGCGTACCGAACGGCCTCAACCAGTGTCATCGCGCCGAGACCGTCGCCCGGCAGGCCATACGCCACTGCCGCCATCACGACGGCGGCGGTCGCTTGGCCAATACGTGCGGGCATGCAACGCATGATGCCTCCAGGACTGCTGCGGGCGGTGCCGGCAGGCGCGATGACAGGCCGAACGGCCCCCTTGTCCGTGCAGCTGCGGCCGGAAGGACCGCGATCCGGGAAGCCTTTCACCGCCGAAATGGCGCTATTCCAGGGGGGATGGTGCGTGTTTTTAAGGCACCATGTCAACTGAATCCTGAACCACCCAAGGCCAATTCGCGTCTTCGGCCGGCATTGAAGACGGCGCACTGTGTTGAAAAAATTAAAATGTTGAGACAGATTGACGCAATACAGATTCCGGGATGGAATGCTGCGTCCGGTCAGTTGCCGATTCGCTCGAACATGCAGTTCAGGTCGGTGCCCATGCGACCGCGGAAGCGCAGCCCGTCCGCCGTCTGGTAGACCCACTGCGGCGGCTCGTGATCGGGCTCCCAGACCCTGAAGATCCGGTCGTGCCGGAACACGACCTCATCCTCCTGAACGCAGACCACGCGCCACGGCCCCTGCATCACGACCTCGGCGGCCGCCGGCGCATCCGCATCCGGCGGCGGGACAGCGGCACCGGCCAGGGCCGACGCTGCCGGGTCGGCCGGCGGCGCCGCCGGAGCGACGGCAGCCGCGCCCTCGTCCGGCCGTATCCGGACGGCGCCGCCCATGGGCTCCGAGGTCCCCTCGCCGGCACAGCCGACCGCCAGCCCGACCGTCGCGACGGTCAGCAGCGGCAGCACGAGGAGCCGGCCGGAACGTGTTCGCATGGTGCGCGCGTCAGAGCGGTCAGGACGGGGCAAGCCTATCGGGTCCGGGGAAAACTGCGCAAGCCCGTGCATGCGCCTGCCACGCCGCGATGGGACCCGGCCGCCGTCTGGAACCGTGCCATCCCGATTCCTTAGATAATTTACCATTTTTTGAATTTCCCCCCTGCATAAGTGGGAGTTACCGCGCCGGTCCAGCCGGCAGGGGCCTGATGCCAAGCGGTGTCCCGGCTGCATTCGGGTGCACCGGCAGGGCGATACCGAAAGCGAGGTCTTGAGCCCGGCCCCGGAGACACCGGGCGGGCGCCGCAGCGGCCTCGTGCCCTCCCACGGCCGCGCCACCACGGCCGCAATGAAGAGAGAGCAAGCAAAATGTTCAGGAACCTGCGGATCAACGCCCGGATCATGCTGATCGTGGCCGCCGCTCTTGCCGGCATGATCGCCGTCGCGCTGTTCGGCCTCGTCAATCTTCGCGACAGCCTGATGGCCGAGCGGCAGGTCAGGCTGACCCAGCTCGTCGAGACGGCCACGGCCATGGTCGCGCATTTCGCCGACCGTGCCGCGGCCGGCGAGCTCGGCGAGGACGAGGCCCGGGCCCAGGCCCTCGAGACCCTGCGCGCGCTGCGCTACGACGGCAACGAGTACTTCTTCATCGTCGACACCGCGGGCATCATGCTCATGCACCCCATCCAGGAGTCGCTGCAGGGCCAGGACCTGAGCGGCCTGGCCGACGAAAGCGGCAACCGGTTCATTGCCGAGATGGTCACGGAGGCACGGCGGACCGGCACGGGCGATGCCGCGTACGACTGGCCACGGTCGGGCAGCGACGGACTGCACCCCAAGCTCAGCCATGTGTTGCTGTTCCGCCCGTGGGGCTGGGTGATCGGCTCGGGCATCTATGTCGACGACGTGGATGCCGCCTTCCGCGACGAGGCCCTGGTCTTCGGCTCCATCCTGCTGGTCCTGCTGGCGGCGGTGGGCGGCGGCGGCTGGCTCGTCGGCCGCAGCATCACCCGGCCGCTGTCGGCCATCACCGACGGCATGATGCGGCTGGCCGACGGCGACACGGCGATTCGGACCGGGCACGCCGAGCGCAAGGACGAGATCGGCAGCCTGGCCCGCGCCCTGGTCACCTTCCGCGACCACGCCCTGGAGCGCGAAGAGATGCGCAGCAACCAGGAGGCGATGAAGCGCCAGACCGAGGAGGAGCGCCGCCGCGCCATGCTGGACCTGGCCGATCAGTTCGAGGGCACCGTGTCGAAGATCGTCCAGGCCGTCTCTTCGGCGGCCACGGAGATGCGCGAATCGGCCGCCGCCATGTCGGACATCGCCCAGGATGCGGGCGGCCGCGCCGACTCCGTCGCTGCCGGCGCGGATGAAGCCTCCATCCATGTGCAGACGGTCGCTGCGGCGGCCGAGGAGCTGGCCGCCTCGATCGGCGAGATCGGCCGTCAGGCGAGCCAGGCCACCGGCATCGCCTGCCGCGCCGCCGACGAAGCGGCGCGCACCCAGACGACCGTCAACGGCCTGGCCGGGGCGGCCCAGACGATCGGCGACATCGTGCAGATGATCACCGCCATTGCCGGCCAGACCAACCTGCTCGCCCTCAACGCCACGATCGAGGCGGCGCGGGCCGGCGAGGCCGGCAAGGGCTTCGCCGTCGTCGCCTCCGAGGTCAAGTCGCTGGCCAACCAGACCGCCCGCGCCACCGAGGAGATCACCGCCCACATCGCCGGCGTCCAGGGCGCCACCGGCGACGCCGTCAAGGCCATGGAGCTGATCGCCCGAACCATCGACGAGATCAACAGCACGTCCGCGGCGATCGCCTCGGCCGTCGAAGAGCAGGGCGCGGCGACGTGCGACATCAGCCGCAATGTCGAGAACGCGGCCCAGGGCACCACCGAGGTCTCGGCCAACATCGCCGCCGTGCGCGACGGCGCCCGCGCCGCCGGCGATTCGTCGCACACGGTCGCCGAGGCGGCCGCCGGCCTGGCCACCCAGTCCGAGCTGCTGCAGCGCGAGGTCGACGCCTTCGTTGCCCGCGTCCGCGCCGCCTGAAGCGCGGCCCGTCCCGGGCGCCGCAGCCGCTGCGGTCGCCGCAGCGGTCAGGCCACGGCGGCGTGGCCGCCGCGGCGCGGATCGCCGTGGCCGGCCAGGCCGCCGTGGCCGGTACGATGGACAGCGTGCACGCCGCCGAAGAACAGGTTGCGGTCCGGCCACACCGAATGCTCCATCGCCTCGGCGGCGGCGGCGCGGATCGCGGCTTCGGGAAAGCCCGGTTCGATGTCGACCCGGTCGCGCTCGTGGTGCAGCCGCGGCGCCTCGACCGCATCGGCCAGTGGCAGGCGGAACGTCAGCAGGTCGACCAGCACCTGCAGGATGGCCGAGCGGATGCGGTTCGACCCGCCGCTGCCCAGGGCCGTCAGGCTGCCGTCGCGCTCCAGCGCCGCGGTCGGCGCCATCATCGACGACAGCCGCCGGTCCGGCCCCCAGCGGTGGAAGCCGTGCGGGTTGAGGTCCTCCTCGCCCAGCATGTTGTTCAGCATGAAGGCGTCGCCGTCGGCCAGGTAGCCGCAGCCCTCGCCGTTCGACAGCGACACCGCGGCCAGGTTGCCGACGCGGTCGACGACGCTGATGTGGGTGGTGCCGCGGTGGGCCCGCGGCGCCCCGGCCACTTCGGCGCGATAGGCGGCGAGCAGGGCCGGATCGGCCAGGGCGGCGGCGGCCGCCTCCGGGTCGTCGGCCAGCCCTGACTCCGCGCGGGCGCGGTTGACCAGACGCATGGTGCGGGCCAGCAGGCGGGCGTGTTCCGGGCTGCCGAAGCCGCCCGTCCGCAGCGCCTTCACGTCCAGCAGGTCGAGCGCCAGGGCGACGAGGATCCCGCCGGCGGCCGGCGGCGGGTTTGTCATGATCAGCGCCCCGTCATAGGTACGCTCCAGCGGCCGGCGCCGCTCGACCCGGTAGCCGCGCAGGTCGGCGGTGTCGAGGTGGCCGCCGTGCTGCTCACCGGCGGCGACGATGGTGCGGGCGATCTCGCCTTCGTAGAACAGCCGCTCGCCCTCGCGCGCCAGGGTCTCCAGGAGGTCGGTCAGGGCCGGCCAGCGGAACGTCTCGCCTTCGGCCAGCGGCCGGTCGTGATCGGCAGCGCCGGCGAACAGCGCCTGTCCGGCCGGCGAGGCCAACAGGATCGGCGCGACCAGGCGGAAAATGCAGGCCTGCATCGGCCGCACGGTGACACCGTCGCGGGCCAGCCGCGCCGCCGGCTCGACGATGCGGGTCATCGGCAGGCGGCACAGGTCCTCGTGGACGGCAAACAGCCCTTTGACCGTGCCCGGCGTCGCGGCAACGCCCAGACCGATGTGGAACTCCTGCGTCGTCGCACCGAAGTCCACCGTCACCGGACGGAAATCGACCGCGCCCTCCGGCCGGCGCCGCCGCGGCGTGTGGGCGAAGAAATCGTAGACGCGCGCCGCGCCGTGTGCGGGCCGGGCCAGCAGGAAGCCGCCGCCGCCCAGGCTGGCCAGCACCGGCTCGGTGGCACAGGCGGCGCACAGCGCGGCCAGCGCCGCGTCGAAGGCGTTGCCGCCGTCGTCCAGGATCTCCGCAGCCGCCGCCACCGTGTCCGGATGGCCGGCGGCCACCGCACCGCCGTGGCTCATCGGTGTCCGTCCCCGCCGGCCGGGACCGCGGCTCGCCGTTTCCTTGCAGAACGAGAAACAGCTGCCGCATGCCGGACAGCATTTGGAATGATTACTGTTAACATTGCGGTCTCCGGCAAATAATGGCCCGTATTGACATGCGTCAACGCGAGGTCTCTATTTGTGGGTCTAAGGGTTTCGCGGGTGCTGTGTTCGCACGGTCCCGAGCTCGGTGGGCGCGCGGTGCCTTCGGGGGGGAAAGGGCGACGCGACGCCTGCCGGGCTCTTCACGTTGGCACCATGCGCCTGTCACCGGTGGCGGTGCCGTCGGCCCATCGCCCAGACCACCAGGGCGATGATCGCGAACGGCAGGCCGACATAGAGGACGGCGATGAACAGGATGTTGTGCACGATGTCGAGGAGCATGGACCGTCTCCTGCGGCCTGTCCCGGCGCCGCGACCGCTGGTCTCGTCCAAGGTGCCGTGAGAGCGCAGGTATGCGCCGCATCGCGGATCGTCGCATCCCGGCGTGCCCTGTGGTGATCGCTCCGGACCGGGACCCAACCGGCACTCATGCGTGTCATGGCGCGCCGATGTCCCCCCGACAGAATCCGCTCTCCCAGTCGATCCTGGCGATGGCGGCGTAGGCCCGCTGCCGCGCCTCGGCGCCATCCCGGCCCCGCGCCGTGACCCCCAGCACGCGGCCGCCGGCGGCGGTGATGCCGGCGCCGGGGACGCCCCGGGTGCCGGCGTGGAAGACCTTGACGGCGGGGTCGGCCTCGGCGGCCTTGAGCCCCGCGATCAGGCCGCCCTTCTCGTACGCACCGGGGTAGCCGCGGGCAGCCATGACCACGCACACCGCCGCCTCCGGCCGCCAGTCCAGGCGCACCCGGTCGAGCGTGCCGTCACAGCAGGCCAGCAGCGCCGGCAGCAGGTCCGACTCCAGGCGCAGCATCAGCGGCTGGCACTCCGGGTCGCCGAAACGGACATTGTATTCCAGCACCTGCGGCCCGGCCGGCGTCAGCATCAGCCCGGCATAGAGCACGCCGCGATAGGGCCGACCCGCCGCCGCCATGGCGCGCACCGTCGGCACCATCACCTCTGCGACGATCCGCGCCTCCAGGTCCGGCGTCAGCCGCGGCGTCGGCGACACCGCACCCATGCCGCCGGTGTTGGGCCCGCGGTCGCCGTCGAAGGCGCGCTTGTAGTCGTGGGCGCTGGCCAGCGGCAGCACGTGCGTGCCGTCACACAGTGCGAACACGCTCACCTCCGGCCCGGTCAGGCACTCCTCGACGATCACCCTGTGACCGGCGGCGCCGAACCGGCCCTCGACCAGAGCGGCATCGATGGCCGCCTCGGCGGCGGCGACCGTCTCGGCGACGACCACGCCCTTGCCGGCGGCCAGCCCGGCGCGCCGCGCCCGGCGACGAAGGCCCTGGCCGGCCCCGGCTCGGTGAAGCACCGGTAGGCGCCGGTGGGGATGCCGTGGCGCACGCACAGGTCCTTGGCGAAGGCCTTGGAGCCCTCCAGTTCGGCGGCCGCCGCGGTCGGTCCGAACGCCCGGATCCCCGCCGCCTGCAGCCGGTCGACCAGGCCCAGCACCAGCGGCGCCTCGGGCCCGACCACGACCAGATCGACCGCCGCCTCTTGGGCGAAGCCGACCAGCCCGTCCAGGTCTTCCGTGCCCAGCGCCACGCACTCCGCCGCGGCGGCGATGCCGGCGTTGCCGGGGGCGCAGTACAGCCGGTCGCACAGCGGCGACCGTGCGATCGCCCAGCACAGCGCATGCTCGCGCCCGCCGCCACCGACCACCAGCACCTTCATGAGTCCTCTCTCTCGCTGCCACCGCCCCGGCCCCGCGGCCGGCGCGGCGGATGCCTTGGGTTCCGGTGCCGGGGACTGTACCATGGCCCGGCCATGATGCCAGACATTGCCCGAACTCCCGCGCCCGCCGCCCCCGCCGCCGGCGCCAACCTGCCTGAGTTCTCGGTCACCGAGCTGTCGGCGGCGCTGAAGGGCGTGGTCGAGGACCGCTTCGGCCGCGTGCGCGTGCGCGGCGAGATCTCGCAGCCGAAGCTGCACGGCTCCGGTCACCTCTACCTGCGGCTCAAGGACGCCACCGCGGTGCTGGAGGCGGTGTGCTGGCGCGGCACCGTCGGCCGGCTGTCGCTCAAGCCCGAGGAGGGCATGGAGGTGGTCTGCACCGGGCGCCTGACCACCTATGCCGCCCGCTCGTCCTACCAGATCGTCATCGAGCAGATGGATCTGGCCGGCGAGGGCGCGCTGCTCAAGCTGCTCGAGGAGCGCCGCCGCCGCCTCGCCGCCGAGGGCCTGTTCGAGGCCGGGCGCAAGCGCCGCCTGCCCTACCTGCCGGAGGTGATCGGCGTGGTCACCTCGCCGACCGGGGCGGTGATCCGCGACATCCTGCACCGGCTGGCCGACCGTTTCCCGCGCCGCGTGCTGATCTGGCCGGTCGCCGTGCAGGGCGAGGCCGCCGCCGCCCAGGTCGCCGAGGCCATCGCCGGGTTCAACGCCCTGGCGCCGGACGGCCCGGTGCCGCGCCCCGACGTGCTGATCGTCGCCCGCGGCGGCGGCTCGCTGGAAGACCTGATGCCGTTCAACGAGGAGGCCGTGGTCCGCGCCGTCGCCGCCGGCACGATTCCGCTGATCGCTGCGGTCGGCCACGAGACCGACACGACGCTGATCGATCACGCCGCCGACCGGCGCGCGCCCACCCCCACCGCCGCGGCGGAGATGGCGGTGCCGGTGCGCGCCGAGCTGGAGGCCGACCTGCTCGACCGCGAGCGGCGCCGCGTCGGCGCCATGGCGCGGCTGCTCGACGACCGGCGGCTGCGCGTCGAGTCGCTGGGCCGCGGCCTGGGCGACCCGCTGCGCCTGCTGGAGGGCGCCATGCAGCGCCTCGACGACCGCGCCGAGCGGCTCGACCGCGCCCTGCCGGCGCTCATCGAGCGGCGCCACGCCGCCGTCGCCGCGCTGGCCGCCGCCCTGCCCCACCCGCGCCGGCCCCTGGCCGAGACGCGGCGCCACCTGGACCAGTTCGCCGCGCGGCTGGCCGCGGCCGAACGCCTCCTGCTCGACCGCCACCGCCAGCGCCTCGAGCCGCTGGCCGGGCGTTTGGCCCACGTGCCGGTGGCCCGCCTGCTGGCCGACCGGCAGGCGCGCCTGGCCGAGGTCGGCGAGCGCCTGCCGGCGGCGCTCGACCGCACCCTGGACGGGGCGCGCAGCCGGCTCGACGCACTGGGCAAGCTGCTCGACAGCTATTCCTACAAGGACGTGCTGCGCCGCGGCTTCGTCGTCGTCCGCGACGGGGCAGGCGAGCCGGTCACCGCCCCCGACGCCCTGACCGTCGGCACCGCCCTGCAGCTGGAGTTCCGCGACAACCGCGTGGTCGACGCCGCCGTCACCGGCCCTTCCCACCCGCCGGGCGAGCCCCCGGCCGGCCGCGGGCCGGCCGGGCGCAAGGGCACGGCGAAGAGCGCCGGCAAGGCCGCCGACAAGCCCGCCGACAAGCCCGCCGACAAGCCCGCCGACAAGCCCGCCGA
>CAZGMC010000020.1:45738-50074 GCA_964526565.1 uncultured Mycobacteriaceae bacterium | reverse complement strand
TCGCCCTTGCGGGCGCGCTCGGTCAGGTCGATGGTGAACTGGTCGAGCGCCGCGCTGCCCGGCCGGCCGGCCGGGCCGGCGCCCGGCGCGCCTTCGCCCGCCTCGGCCCGGTCGGCCGCAGCGGCGGCGGCGGCGCTCTCGGCCTCGGCCTCGCTGCTCTTGGCGGTGATCGCCGGCAGGTCGCGCTTGAGCGCATCCGGCGGGATCTTGGCGAACTGGGCCGAGGCCTCGCGCGCCAGCGGCGCCAGCGAGTCGTCCAGCACCAGGGCGGCCAGCAGGTGGCCGGAGCGCACCCGCGGCGCCCCGTACTGCAGCGAGCCGAGCACCCAGGCCTCGCGGCCCAGGGCGACGACGTGCGGCGACAGTGCCGGCGGGCGGGAATTGCCGGTCTTGAGCTTGTCCAGAACCCGCGTCAGATCGGTCACGAGGCGCGACTGCTCGATGTCGTACTGGCGCAGCAGCAGGGCCAGATCGGTGTTGGGCTGCTCG
Source organism: uncultured Mycobacteriaceae bacterium (assembly GCA_964526565.1). Taxonomy (GTDB): domain Bacteria; phylum Pseudomonadota; class Alphaproteobacteria; order DSM-16000; family Inquilinaceae; genus CAZGMC01. The sequence continues at coordinate 49,585 of CAZGMC010000020.1, read as the reverse complement.
AGCAGCTTGAGCAGCCAGTGCTCGATCTCGATGTTGTAGTGCGTGCGCGACAGCGTCAGTCCGGCCGCCGCCTCCAGCGTGCGACGGCAGACATCGTTCAGCTTGCCCACGAGCGATTTCAGATCAACGGCGGCCACGTGTCCCTCTCCCTTGCCCACGGCGCTTGTCGAACGGCCGGTCTCCCGCGCCGATGGTAGTTCAACGCGTGGCCGGATTCAGCCTTTTCAACACCGGACCGCATTGTCTAGACGGTATGGTGCCATCGCGTACATCCACAGGGTGCTGCCCGCAAGACCTGTCGAAGGCGGTCTGGAGTCGGCCATGACTTGCATGGGCTGTCAACCGGGCCTAGGGAGACCAACGTCGCCTCGAATCAACGCTCATCCGGACGCCCTGCGGGCTGCTGCATGAGGCCAAGTCTGCAGCCGTCTGTAGGGCACGCGCCACCGCCCGTAACGGGAGGGTAACCGAACGGCATGCTGAACCTGTCCGTACGGCATCCGACGCACGGCGACAACGGCTCCGTACAGCCGACGCGGCCGAGTTCGCTGGCCATGGCCGGCGACGCCCTGCGGCAGTGGCACGTCGTGCCGTTCGGCCTGTGCCTGTTCCTGGCCTCGTTCTTCGTGCTCGACAAGCTGCACTTGCACCGTCTGATCTACTATGTTGCCGTGCTTGGGCCGTTCGCCGTCGCGTTCGATTCCAGGCTGGTGGAACGGGTCGTGCGGTCGCCGGTCTGGTGGCTGGCCATCGCCTATGCCGTGTCCCTCTGGGTGAGCGTGGCCTGGTCCGGGCAGGCGGATTGGGCGAATGTCGAACGGTTCGGTTGGCAGTTCGCCTGCCTCGCGACCTTCCTGACGATCCTGCCGGCCACGCTGCTCGACGAGCCAAGGTTCGAGGCCTGGCTGTGCCAGGCGCTGGTGACGGCGGCGGCGGCCGCGGGGCTCTATTCCGTGATCGTCCAGTTCGGCGAATCCGGAGCCGGCGGCCGCCTGTCGCCGATCGGCCTGCCGGCACACCCGATCATCGCCGGTGCGGCGTACGGAGTTGCGGCGGTCGCGGCCGCCGCCCGTGCCGTCCGGGCCGATGCCGGTGTCATGGACCGCATGCTGTTCGGTGCCGTTCTCGTCGCCCTGGTGGCCGTCGTGGTGCTGACGCAGAGCAGAGGGCCGATGCTGGGCCTGACGGCGACGCTGATCCTGATGCTTACGGTTCTGCGCGGGCGTGCTGCGCTTGTGGTGCTCATGGTGGGTCTTGGCGTCTTCGTCACACTGGAGGTTTCGGGACTGGTCGACATCGGCTCGTTCCTCGCCCGCGCCGATTCGCACCGCTTCGAGCTCTGGAGCCTCTATCTGGACAGGGTCGCCGAGCGCCCGATCCTGGGCTTCGGCGTCAACGTGACTGTCGATGTGGTTCTCGAACAGGGAACGGTCATCACGCACCCGCACAACCTGATTCTGGCGAGCCAGATCCATGGCGGCATCCCGTCGGCGGTCCTGCTGATCTGCCTGCTCGGCGCGGCCTTCCTGGCGGCATGCCGGTCCGTCAGGGCCGGGAGCTCCGGTCTTGCGCTGTGGCTGCTGACGTTCATCGTGGTGACCGGCAGCTTCGACTTCGGCCATCTTCTTGCCAACGCCGGTTACGAGTGGCTGTGCTTCTGGATGCCGGTCGCAGTCGCCATTGCCGCCGATGTGCGGACGCGCCAGCGGCTTGACCCAGCGTAAGGACCTTTCGCCATGCCGCCGGATGCCGGTGCCTCCCTCCCGCCCGTCTCGGTGATCATTCCCAGCTACAACTGCGCCGCGGTGCTGGGCGCAGCCCTGGACTCGATCCGGGTGCAGGAACGGTACACGGAAGTCGTCGTCGTGGACGACGGCTCAAGCGATGATACCGCCGCGGTGGTGGAGAGGTTTCGCGCCGGGAGCGGGCTGCCGGTGGTCTACCTGCCTCAGCAGAACCGGGGCCCCTCGGCGGCGCGCAACACCGGTGCGCGGCATGCCTCCGGCCGGTATCTGGTGTTCCTCGACGCCGACGACCGGTTCCTGCCCGAGGCCTTCGACCGGTTCGAGGCCGCATACCGCGGGCACGGCGAGCTCGACATGATCTTCGGGGGCTTCGTGGAGTGCCGGCCGGACGGGACAGCCAGGACGCTGCCCGCGCCCCCACTGACCGGGAATGCGGCGGTCAATTTCCGCGACTTCCTGCGGCGGCGCCCCAGACCGCTGGCGCCCGGCACGGCGCTCGTCCACAGCCGCGTGCTGCGGCGGCTGCAGTTCCCAGAGTCCGTGCGGCTGGCCGAGGATGTCGTGTTCTATGGCCAGGTCCTGGCGACCGGTCGCTGTGCTTCGTTCGCGGCGCCGGTCGTTGCCTACACCGCCGACCACGACAAGTCGATCGACCGGGCGATGCGGCGGTCGGCGGACATGCTGGCCGTAATCGAGCTGCTGTTCGATCCGCACGTTCTGCCCCCCACTTGCCTGGCGTTTCGGGGCGAATACGAAGGCATGCAGATGCTGTCCCTGTTCCGGGCCTGCTACCTGGCCGGCCGCCATGTGGAAGCGCGGGTCTACTTTCACCGGGCCCTGCAGCTGACGCCGGGCCGGGCCCTGTCATGGCGCTATACGCGCAAGTACCTCAAAGGCCTGATCGGCCTTGGGCCCAAGCCGACCGCCTGATGGCCGAAACGGGCGGCCCCGTTACCGCCCACTGGACCGGTCGTGCGCTGCCCGGCCTGTCATGGCGTGACGGGACAGAAGCGCTGTGAACCGGTCCATCAGGCTGTCAACCTGGATCTCCGGACGGGTCGAGTGTCCCAAGGCCGCATCACTCAGCCGGGCATACTCCGCCGGATCATCCCAGAGTGCGGCGAGCGCCCCCTCCCAGCCCTCGATGGGAGCGGCCGGATCGACCAGAATGCCGCCGGCACCGACCGCTTCGGGCAGGCCGCCACACTTCGTGGCAATCGCGGGAATACCGCTCACCTGCGCTTCCGCAACCACGCGGCCAAACGGCTCTTCATTGCGGGTCGGCATCAGCACCAGCTTTGAGCGTGCATAGATGCGGCGCATGTCATCTGTCCGCGAGAGGACAGTCACATTGCCCAGCGCTTGTGCCCGCTTTCTCAATGCGCGGAGCTGCCAGCGATCCAGCGGCCACGCCTCGACGAACTCGAAGGGAATGTCCGGGCGCCGCTTGGCTAGAGCGAAAGCAATGTCCACGCCCTTGATCGGAGTCGGATTGATGAACGTGACGACCTGGCGGCATGTCTCGACCCGGTACCACTCGGGCTGAACAAGCGGAAAAACGACGTTTGCCTTGATGCCGAACCGGTTATCGAAAGCGTCTGCGATGAACCTGGAACATGCAATGAATGTTATCCCCGGGTGATATGGGTAGATATCGTCCTCAGTATCGAAGTTGGCATTATGGAGATATGTGACGGCCGGAATGTTCTGCTTGAGGAGTGCGCCAGCAAGCAGGCGCAGCCGGCCGCGCTGTATGACCGCCACGTCCGGCTGAAACTGCTCGCAGACCTGAGGTAGAGAGGCGAGCGGACGGTTACTTCTGAAGGTCTGGTACCCCAATTCATTGTCACCAACGACGGATCCCTCAAGGCACAACAGTCGCCACAAGAGATGCCGCCGGGAGCGTAGGCCCCGCTTGCGAAAGCGCGCCAAGGTCGCGACAGCATGTCCGTGCTGTTGAAGTTGAGCACAGGCTTCATGAATGTTTGATTCAATTCCACCGGTAAACTCCGGGAGGTATGCTGCCGTGAGTGCAAAAAGGATCCGCAATTCTTTATCCTTTCCGTCGCCTGATCAGATCGGCAGCAGTGTTTTCTGGGCCA
>CAZGMC010000020.1:36514-45638 GCA_964526565.1 uncultured Mycobacteriaceae bacterium | reverse complement strand
CAGTGTTTTCTGGGCCACGGCTTGCGGACAAATGTTCGAGCTCGGATTGGATCAAGGAGATACCAAGATCTTTGTTATGCTGCCCCTGGATGTCCTGTCGGGATTCATGGCTTGATTTTAGAGAGTCACATTGCCACATGCCCTGGCTGCCCCGCGACCCGGTCAAGCCAGGCGCGAACGGCCGGGTAGCCGGACAGGTCGAACCCGCCCTCGGGGGCGACGTGCGTGTAGGCATACAGTGCCAGGTCGGCGATCGTCGGGCCGTCGCCGACGAAGAACGGCCGGCCGGTCAGGTGGCCTTCCATCACGGCGAGGGCGGCGTGGCCCTGTTCCGTCTTGGCGGGGAGCATCGCCGCGCGCTCCGGCGTCAGCGCATCATGGGTCAGCCAGAAGCGGACCGTGGCGATGTTGGGCTCGTGGCTGTACTGCTCGAAGAACATCCACTGCAGCACCCGCGCCCGCTCCAGCCGGTCGTCCGGCAGGAAGCCCGTGCCTTCGGCCAGATAGAACAGGATCGCGTTCGACTCGGCCAGGCAGGTGCCGTCCGCCAGCTCCAGCACCGGTATGCGGCCGTTGGGATTGCGCGCCAGGAACTCCGGCGTGCGCGATTCGCCCTTGAGGATGTCCACCTCGACCAGCTCGAACGGGACGCCGAGCCGGTGCAGCAGCATCCTCGCCTTGTAGCCGTTGCCGGACGGCAGATAGTCGTACAGCTTCAGCATTCAGCGTCTCGTCTTCTCGTTGAGCAATCCTGACCAATGCCCCGTTCGCATGGGGTGCGGTGCCGGCTTCATTGTCAAGATCAAGCCGCCGTCAAGCCGCCGCACCACCCGTCCGGCCGCTCACGCCTTTGTGAGGCACTGGGATCCCCGGCACAGCAGCCGGCACCGCTTCGGCGCAAACAACCGGGCCACGGCTGCATCGCATGGTATGCGGCCCGACGGGAGGGATTGCGAGAACGGGAGGCAATCATGTCGTGGATGGTGTTCACCGTGCGCCGTGCCGCACCCGCGGACGGGGCGGCGCTGGAGGGCATGGCGCGGGCATCGCTGCGGCGGCTGGGCGCGGCGCACTACCGGTCGGAGCTGATCGAGACCTGGATCGCCGCTGCACCGGCGGCTCGGCTATCTGGTCGAGGGCCCGGCCACGTTCCTGCTGCCCGGCGGGCTTTCCATGCCCGGCGTGTGGATGACCAAGGCCCTCACCCGGGGCTGCGCGGCCGCGACAGCAACCGCAGGGGCTGCATGACCGGCCGTCGGCAATGGCACGGCTGCGGCCGGCCGGCCGGCCGCAGCCGAAATCGTCTTCGACATTTTCAAAGTAAATCTTGAGTATTTCGACCAATATCCCCTCAACTGCATCATACTGCTTTACGGCGAATTAAGAAACGCACGGTAAAGTCGCAGACGCATGGAGGAGGATTGCCGCGGCATGCCGGCCCGCCTGCGGGCCGCGCCGCCGCGCAAGCCGCGGTCAGTTGGGGGGGCTTGGACTCATGCAGGTGGTGGCGTTCGCCTCGCAGAAGGGCGGTTCAGGAAAGACGACTCTGGCCGGGCACGTGGCGGTGCAGGCCGAACGGTGCGGCGCCGGACCTGTCGCCCTGATCGACACCGATCCCCAGGGCAGCCTGGCCGAGTGGTGGAACGAGCGCGAGGCCGAAACGCCCCTGTTCGCCCGCACATCGGTGGCGCATCTGGCCGCCGATGTGGACCGCATCCGCGCCGTCGGCGTCAAGCTGCTGGTCATCGACACGCCGCCGGCGATCACCGCCACCATCGCCCACGTCATCCGGGTAGCGGACCTGATCATCATCCCGACCCGGCCCAGTCCCCACGACCTGCGCGCCGCCGGCGCCACGGTCGAGCTGGTCGAGAGCTTCGGCAAGCCGCTGGTGTTCGTCATGAACGCCGCGACGCCGCGGGCGCGCATCACCGCCGAGGCGGTGTTCGCCCTGTCCCAGCACGGCACGCTGGCCCCGGCCATCGTCCACCATCGGACCGACTTCGCCTCGAGCATGATCGACGGCCGCACCGTCATGGAGCTGCCCAATGCCGGCCGGTCGGCGGTCGAGGTCGCGGCGCTGTGGGACTACCTCGCCAGCCGCCTCGACCGCGGCGCCCGACCCGCGGCCAACGGTGTCGCCGCCTACGGCCTGCCGGGCCGGTCTGGCACCGCCCAGGGGCATGCGGTGGATCGTGCCTGACCGACAGGAGACCGATTCGATGAAAGCCGCCGCCTTGACCAGCTCGCTCCTGGCCCGCAAGGGCAGTGCCGCCCCGGCCGACCTCACCCTGGTCCCGCTGAAGCGGCCAGCCGCACCGCGCCGTGTGCCGGACGCCCCGGCCATCGAGTCGCCGGCGCCCGCAGGGACACTGGCGCCGGATGCCGGTCCGGTCGGGCCGGCGGCGACCCAGGGCTGCTGCCTTGGCGCCGGGGCGGCGGAAGCGGTGCGCCACGAGGTGGCCAAGCTGACCTTGCGGCTCGACAAGGTGCGTCACCTGCGGCTCAAGCTGCTGGCCGCGCACATGCAGCTCAGCCTGCAGGACCTGCTGGTCAGGGCGCTCGACAGCTATGTCGACCAGGTCGCGGTCCGCGCCACTCGCGGCCAGTGCTCGTGCCTGGCCCAACTCGAGGAGGCCGCGAGGCTGTCCTTGCCGCGGGGAGAGACAGCGGAATGAAGCGCGCCGCCATGCCTGCCCTTGAGGAGGACGCTGCGGCCGGCGCCGACGAGGCGGTTGCCGGCGAACGCCTCCATCCTGCCGCCAGTCTGGCCTCGCTGCAGCTGACGCGGCGTCGCGGCACGGCCGCACCGGCGCGACGCAAGGCCGGCGACCTGTCCTCGGCGCCCGCCAATGCCGACAGCGACGACGCCGCTACGGCTCCGGCTCCGGCGGCGCCGCCCGCCGCTGCTGCGAACGATGGTGCCGCCGCTCCGGACCCGGCGCCGCACGCAGCACCGCGGCCGCCGGCCACTGCCGACCAGGCAGGACTGGCGTCCCGCGCCGTGCCCGAGCCCGGTGCCGAGCCCGGTGCGCAAATCCCGCCCCCACCCCCGTCCCCACTGAGTTCAGACCAGGATCCGAGGGGCAACGGCACGTCTGCTGCGGCTGCGGCCGATACGCCGCCCGCGGCCCAGGCCGTGCCGTCGCCGCCGGCACCAGCGCCGGCACCGGCACCGGCCGCCGTCCAAAGCCGGCAGCCGTCGCGCCTGCCGCCCGACATCTACGGCTACTGGGCCAAGCTGCGTCAGGGCCGTCGGTTCCCGTCGTGGCGCGATGTCGACAGCGAGGAGATCTCCCGGCGCTGGCCGAACAGCTTCCTGCTTGCCTGCGACGCTACCGACGGCAGGACGGCGCGCATCGGCCGGGCCGAACGTCTCGGCGGCACCGGAGATGGAGCGCGCCGGCAGCCGCTCGTGCTCACCGAGCCCGTCATCGAGTGGATCCTGGCCACCGGCCGCGACGTCGCCCACTACGGCGAACCGATTCGCGACGAGGAGGTCTTTGATTCGCCCCGCGGCCGCGCCGGCTACCGGATCGTCGCGGTGCCGCTCAGCGACGACCAGCGGCGCATCGACCATATCCTCTGCCACGTCAGCCGTGCCGCCAACGCCTGACGTTGCCACCGCCTGAAGTGGCAGGTCAGCCGCCCATCATGTACGTCAGCTTGAAGTGGTGGCGCACCAGCTCCTTGAAACGGTTGACGATGGCCAGGGATTCGGCGAGCAGGGCGCGCCGCAGCCTGCCCAGGTCGTGCGGGTCGATGACGTTGCCGCCATCGCCCGCCATGGACTACCTGTTCGCCTCGGCGCCGAACGCTCCGATCGGTGCGGTCGTGTCCGGCTGGAGCGCCGGTGTTTCCCGGCTGCGCCGCCGGATGATGGGCAGGCGCTCGCGTTTCAACCGACCGGTCAGGCTCTGCAGCTTCACGTACATCATGGCGGTCATGAGTGCGTCATTGAAGGCGTCATGCGCATCCCGCACGGGCAGGTCCAGCTCCTCCATGATCGTGTTGAAGCGGAGGTCGATGGTGCGTCCCGACCGGCCCCGATACTTCCATTTGTAGTACAGGCCCGAGACCTCGATCTGGCGGTTCGGCAGCGTGGTGCCCATCATGATCTTCATGTACTTGTTGATCATCGCCACGTCGAACGCGATGTAATAGCCGACCAGCGGCCGGCTGCCGACGAAGCGCAGGAACCTGGCGACCGCGTCCGGCGCCACCAGGCCTTCCGCCACGTCGATCGGTCGCAGCCTGTGGACCATGATGCTCTCGCGGTCGATCTCCACCCACGGCCGGACCAGTAATTCCAGGCGCTCGCTGGTCAGGATTCTCGAGCCGCGGATCTTTATGGCGCAGATCGAGATGATCTCGTCCACGTCCATGTTCAGCCCGGTGGTCTCGCAATCGATGCTGACAACCTCGCCGCTCGTGTCCGGCTCCCAGAGGAAGGCGAATTCCGGTTCCTGCAGCAGCCATCGGGTCACGGTGCGGTGGATCGCGTGAAACATGGGCTAGAACACCGTCAGCTTGAAATTGTGGCGAACGATCTCCTTGAACTTCTTGACGACGAACAGCGAGTCCTTGAGCAGGTCGCGCTCCAGCGACGACATGGCGTCCAGGTTGACGAGATTCGAACTGCCGGTCTGGCTGCCGGGGGCGCGGGACAGTTGCTGGCGCAGCCTGAGCTCCAGCAGGAAGGCGAACGATTCGATCAACTCGTTGGCAAAGTGCCGCTCCAGGACGGCGAGCTCGTCGAGCCGGCGGATGCGGTCGACCGTGCCGGTCTCGTCGATCCGGTACTTCAGCGCCAGACTGCGCACGCCATGGACGATCGGGAACAGGCCGCCCTTCTTGATGTCGAGCCCCTTGGTCCTGCTCGAGCGGTCGACGATCAGGTTGAAGAACAGTCCCAGGGGCGTGGCGAAGGTGTCGATGGCGCGGGCGAAACTGGCCAGATAGGCGTCGTTGGTCTCGATCAGGTCGAGCATGTATTCCTTGGCGTCGGCCAGCAGCGTCGCGTCGCCGGCCACGGACACCGCATCCTGGAAGATGGCCAGATTGATCGGCGCGTAGTCGTCCGGGATGTAGATCCAGCGACGCAGTTCGTCCTTGTATTCCGACTGCTGCTTGCACCACTGGTCATTGCTGACCATGATGCCGCCGGGACAGAGCGGATAGCCGAAGTCCAGCAGCGTGTTGGTGAACTCCTGCCGGAAGGTCGTCAGGTTCGGCAGATCGGTACCGTCGCGCACCATCAGCGCGTTGTCCTGGTCGGTCTTCATGATCTGCTCGCCGCGGCCCTCGCTGCCCATGACCATCAGGCAGGTGTGCGTCTTGATGTCCGGCGTGGCGACGAGTTCGAACAGCTTGGCCAGGATCTGACGGGTCAGCTCGGACACGAGCTGCGAGATGAACCGCACCTTGACGCCATTGTTGTGCATGATGCGCACGGTGCGGATGATGTTCTGGCTGGCCTCCTGCAGTTCCTCCTTCGTCGTGGCGCGGTCGACCTGAACGGCGACGATGTGCGAATGACTGGACAGGAAGCTGAGCAGGTCGATCTCGTCGAGCACGCCGACATAGGACTCGCCGTCCTTGACGACGACGCGGCGGACCGAGTGCCTGGTCATCTCGATCAGGGCCGTGTACAGGAAATCCTCCGGCTTGACCGTGATCAGGTCGTAGCGGGCCACCTCGCCGACCGGCGAATCCGGTGACCGGCGGTTCAGGATCACGGCCTTGGCCGTATTCATGCCGGTGACGATGCCGACGCGCTCGCCGTTGCGGACGAGGACCGAGTTGGTGTGCGTGTCCTCCATCTTCTGGGCGGCATCATGGATCGACGCTGAAGCGTCAATGAAGCCGGCCGGGTGAATGAAGGCCTGATTGACCCGCGCCATCATCAGCGAGTTCAGCTCGCGGTTGCCCTTGAGCGTCGCCAGGGCATCCAGCTTGTGCGAAATGTCCTGGTAGAAGAACGCGGCAAAGGCCGTGTTGGCGCGGATCATCTCCAGCACCAGGTGGCGCGGCAGCAGGTATTCGATCAGGTCCTCACGGACCACGAACCGGTGTTCGCCGGCGCCGTCGAGCAGTGCCTGGTTGTCGAAGCTTTCGCCGGGGCCACGGATGGCGACCAGCTCGTCGCCTTCGTATTCCTCGACGAAGCCCTTGATGACGATGTGGAGCGAGGTCGGGTTCTCACCGGCCCGGATCACCGTGTCACCCGCCGGCACATAGGCGATGTCGAGGGCGGCACGCATGCGTTCGCGCTCGGCCGGTGTCAGGCGGTCGAACGGCGGGCTGGAGAAATCGAACGCCTTGGGCATGTTCGGTTGCATCCATCTGGAACGCACGGAACGCCTCGGAAGGCCGTCGGCCTTCCGGGGCGCCCGTCTGCGGGTGGTTCAGGCCACGGTGCCGATCGGGCTCAGTGGACCGAAGCCTGGTGTGCGCCGATCCCGGTCTGCGAGCGGACGTACTGTTCCTCGAACAGCTTGTGCTCGCGGCGGGCGGCCTCGCTGCCGTCCAACAGTGAGAACAGCCAGATCCCGCCGAACGCCGCGATCATCGAGAACAGCGCCGGCGACTTGTACGGGAACGGCGGGTTCTCGAGGCCCAAGACGTCGGTCCAGATCGAACCGCTGAGGATCATCAGCACCACCGCCACGGCCAGGCCCAGATACCCGCCCAGCACCGCACCGCGGGTGGTCATCTTCGACCAGTACATCGACACCAGCAGCACCGGGAAGTTGCAGCTCGCGGCGATGGTGAAGGCCAGCATGACCATGAAGGCGACGTTCTGGTTCTCGAACGCGATGCCCAGCAGGATCGCGATGATGCCCAGGATGATGGTCGCGATCCGCGACACCCGGATCTCCTCGGCCTCGGTGGCCTGGCCCTTGCGCAGCACGGTCGCATAGAGGTCGTGGCTGATGGCCGAGGCACCGGCCAGGGTCAGTCCCGACACCACCGCCAGGATGGTGGCGAAGGCCACGGCCGAGATGAAGCCCAGGAACAGGCTGCCGCCGACCGCATTGGACAGGTGAATGGCGGCCATGTTGTTGCCGCCGATCAGGCCCATCGGGTTCTCGTCGGCGTTGACCAGGAAGTTGGCCGCGTTCAGGCCGAGATCCTGCAGGCCGCTCGGCGACAGCAGGACGATGGCGCCGAAGCCGATGATGAAGGTCAGGATGTAGAAGTAGCCGATGAAGCCGGTCGCGTAGAACACCGACTTGCGGGCCTGCGCGGCGTCCTTCACCGTGAAGAACCGCATCAGGATGTGCGGCAGTCCCGCCGTGCCGAACATCAGGGCCAGGCCCACGGATATCGCGTCGATCGGCGACTGGATCAGCCCGCCCGGCGCCATGATGTCGGTGGCCCGAACGCCTTCCGAAACGTCGATGGCGGTCTGGAACAGGGACTCGAAACTGAAGCCGACCAGGTACAGCACGGCCAGCGCCATGAAGGTGGCACCGGACAGCAGCAGGACCGCCTTGATGATCTGAACCCAGGTCGTGGCCAGCATGCCGCCCAAGGTAACATAAAGGATCATCAGCGCGCCGATGATCACCACCGCCAACCAGTATGGCAGGCCGAACAGGAGCTGGATCAGCTTGCCCGAGCCGACCATCTGCGCGATCAGGTAGAAGATCACGGTGGCCAGGCCGCCGGTCGCCGCCAGGCTGCGCGTCGGCGTCTGCTGGAGCCGGTAGCACGCGACGTCGGCAAAGGTGTATTTGCCGAGGTTGCGCAGGCGCTCGGCGATCAGGAACAGGATCACCGGCCAGCCGACCAGGAAGCCCATCGAAAAGATCAGGCCGTCATAACCGTACAGGAACACCAGGCCCGAGATGCCGAGGAACGAGGCCGCCGACATGTAGTCGCCGGCAATCGCCACGCCGTTCTGGAAGCCCGTGATGCCGCCGCCTGCGGAGTAGAAGTCGGCGGCCGACTTGGTCCGCTTCGCCGCCCAGTACGTGATCCCCAGCGTCGCACCGACGAACACCATGAACATGATGATGGCGTCCCAGTTCGTCGGCTGCCGCTCCGTGTCGCCGAGGTCGGCACCGGCCGCGAGCGCTGCGCCCGCCAGCCCGACACCCAGCGCGCCCGCCGCAGCGGCCGCGCCCCATTGGATTCCGCGACCCATTATTTCGTCTCCTCAACGATCTGGCGGGTGAGTCGGTCGAACTCGGTGTTGGCACGGGCGACGTACACACCGGTCAGGGCGAAGGCGAACAGGATGATAAAGATTCCCACCGGGATGCCGACGGTGATCACGGAACCGCCGATCGGCGCCCCGAGCACGCCCGGTGCGAACGCGACCAGCAGAATGAACGCGAAATAGACCGCGACCATGATCAGGGACAGGATCACGGCGAACCGCGTTCTGGATTTGACAAGCTGTTGGTATTTCGGGTTCTGCTCGATCTTGACAAGGATATCGGGCTTCATCGGCGGTTCCTCTCGCGCATGTATGGTGGTGCACGGCCCCCGTTTCATTGCCGGTGATCCCACCGGACGCCCCTTTTTGCCGCCGGCAACAGGCGGGCGCCATCGCCAAGGCCAATGGCACCTGCGCCCCGTCGGGGCCGGTCGGCTGAAAGCATCGGGCGATGTGCCAGACAGGGGGCGGGCCCCGTTGTCAGTTCAGGTCCGTCGGCCGACGCAGGGCGTGCGCCGGGTCGCCGGAAACCGGACCACAGCTTCTATGCGGGATTGGCGCGCGCCTTGAGATTGACGCAAATCAAAAGGTCTGCTTTTTGCTCAAGGCAGGCCCGCGAAAAATCGGAGTGTCGATTTCCATAATCGACTCATGGATTATTTTATGTCTGCACCCTAGTGGAATGCGAAACAAGAGTAAACCGTGACTATCGGTTTGCGGATCGTCATTATCCCGAACCGGGCAGGACTCCTGCCGCCAAGCCCGGTCGCCGCCCGCATACACATGCGCCACGCGGCGCAACCACCTGAAATTGCAGGCCGCGCCACCGGCGCGGTCGGGCCAGCCGCCCGTCCGCTGCGGAGCGCGCACAACGGTCACGCCGCCCGGACCGCCTGGACCGCCCGGACCGCCTGGGCCGCCCGGACCGCCTGGGCCGCCCGGACCGCCTGGGCCGCC
>CAZGMC010000020.1:0-36414 GCA_964526565.1 uncultured Mycobacteriaceae bacterium | reverse complement strand
CCGGACCGCCTGGGCCGCCCGGACCGCCTGGGCCGCCCGGACCGCCTGGGCCGCCGGGACCGCCCGGGCCGCCGGCCGGCCCACCAGCGCGGTCATGGCATCGGCCCACCAGGCCAGCCCCAGGGCGATCAGCGCCGTCTCGTCGTCCAGCATCTCCTCGAACAGCGACTGGGGCGTCGGGCCGCCGACCTCCATCGCCGCGACCAGATCGCCGGCTTCGGTCTCCAGCGCACCGTGGACCGTGCGGGCGATGCGGCGCATGCGGACATTGCTGCGCAGGCAGATCATGCCGACGCGGGCCAGGTCACGGTTCTTGGCGATCGTCAGGGCGCGGCGAACCAGTTGGGTCCCGATGCCCTGTCCCTGCCAGGGCTGCTCGACGCTGACCGCCAGCTCCGCCCCGTCGAGCCAGTGCTGCGGCTCGGCGTGCAGCTCCGCAGCACCGCGCAGCACGCCGTCGACGAAGCAGCCGACGATCCAGACGGGGGCTCGGGCCAGCCCGGCGCAGTGCCGGCCGATGGCGTCGTCGCCGATGGCCGCGTGGAACCGCGAGCCGCGGTCCATGGCGTTCAGGCGCCGCAGATGCTCCCCGTAGAGCGGGAATTCCTGCGGCAGAAGTTTCCGGTAGACAACAGTCATGACGTTTCCCTCCTCCGGGTCGGGCTGACCGGGCAATGGCAAGGCCGCCGCCCGGCTCGTGGCATGCCGTCCGTCGTCGCTCAGTGGCGGAGCGCGGTCGGCCGGCCGTGATCGTGGGGGTGAGGGAGTATTGCGTAAGCCAGCAGCGCCTCGGCTCCTGCGACAGCGCTGCGGACCAGGCGGCACCAGGTCTGCCAGCGCAGGCGGCAGGCCGTCAGTCGATAGGCCGCGATGCGTTCAGGACCGACATCGAGGGCATAGGGACCGTACGGTGCGTTTGTTGCAGCGCACAGGGCGGTCGACGGGCTTCGGGTCTCCAACATGGGACGGCATCCTCTGGACGAGGGGCGTCCTCCCTTGACAGACTTCTTGATTTCCTTGCTACTATAACATTGATGATTAAATCCTTATTTCCATTGCCCGAAGGTGCATTGCTGCCATGCAGCATGCCGTGTTGAAAAAGCGGGCTGCCCGGTTCTGAAGGCCTAACGCCGGTAGCAGCAGAAGGTGCCACAGCGGTGCTGCCTCGGGCTCGCCGCCGTCCGACGACGACGTCTGTGACACGCTGCGGGCATCACCGCCGCAGCAGCCGCGCCGCCTCGACCGCGCCGTAGGTCAGGACCCCGTCGGCGCCGGCGCGCTTGAAGGCGAGCAGGGTCTCCAGCAGGATGCGGTCGTTGTCCAGCCAGCCGCGGCCGGCGGCGGCCTTCATCATGGCGTACTCGCCGCTGACCTGATAGACGAAGGTCGGCACGCCGAACGCGTCCTTGGCGCGGCGGACGATGTCCAGGTAGGGCAGGCCCGGCTTGACCATGACCATGTCGGCGCCCTCGGCCAGGTCGAGGGCGATCTCGCGCAGCGCCTCGTTGCTGTTGGCCGGGTCCATCTGGTAGGTCTTCTTGTCGCCGCGCAGCACCCCGCCCGACCCCACCGCGTCGCGGAACGGCCCGTAGAAGGCCGAGGCATACTTGGCCGAATAGGCCAGGATCCGCACCATCTCGAAGCCTGCCTCGTCGAGCGCCGAGCGGATCAGGCCGACCCGCCCGTCCATCATGTCCGACGGCGCCACCACGTCGGCCCCGGCTCGCGCCTGGACCAGCGCCTGCCGGCACAGCACCGCCACCGTCTCGTCGTTGACGATGCGCCCGTCGCGGATCAACCCGTCATGGCCATGGGCCGTATAGGGATCGAGGGCGACGTCGGTGATCACGCCCACGTCCGGATGTGCCGCCTTCACCGCCCGCACGGCGCGGCACAGCAGATTGTCCGGGTTGTGCGCCTCCTCGGCGTCGTCGCTGCGGGCCGCCCGATCGAGCGACGGGAACAGTGCCACTGCGGGAATGCCCAGGCCGCGCGCCTCGGCCACGGCCTCGGTCAGCAGGTCGATGGTCAGCCGCTCCACCCCTGGCATCGACGCCACCGGCTCGCGCCGGCCCTCGCCCTCGATCACGAACAGGGGCCAGATCAGGTCATCCGGGGCCAACCGGCATTCGGCGACCAGCCGCCGCGTCCAGCCGTCGGCGCGGTTGCGGCGCAGGCGCGTGCGCGGATAGCCGCCGGCAAAGGGATAGCGTTCCATGGGATGCAGGCTCCGTCGCCGCCACTCTAGGCAGATGCCGCGGCGGCCGGCAAGGCACCGGGCTGCGCCGCCGGCCGCGGCAGCCAGCGGTGGCCGTCGCGGACATAGTCGGAGGTCTGGCCGGTGATGAAGGCGCGTCCGTCCCATGACCGCGCCTGGATGACGACGCGGTCGCGCCCGTCCACGACAATGCGGTTGTAGGCGTTGGGCTCCGCGCGCAGCCGTGTCGAGGTCGCCGTCGCCGCCTGGGCCACCAGGATCGAGCGGCGGATGGCGGCGTGGTGGGTCGTCACGTCGCTGACATAGCCCAGGTGCAGATGGCCGGCCAGCAGCAGGTCCACCCCGGCCGCCTCGCAGGCCTGCAGGGCCAGCACGGCGCGGCGCAGCACCGGCGTGTTGGGCGCGTCCGGCGGCGGCAGGAACGGATGGTGGGTGACCAGGATCTTGAACAGCCGCTGCGGCATCCCGTGGAAGATGTCCGAGACCAGGGTGATCTGCTCGCGCGAGATGCTGCCGTGCGCCCAGTTCCAGTCACGGATCAGCAGCCGGCGCGAGGTGTTGACGCCAAGGATCGCCACCTCGTCGTCGACATGGACGGGGGCAATGTCCTTCGCGATGTACTTCTTGTAGCGCCGCAGTGGTTGCGTGAACCGCTCCAGCAGATTGTATGACGGGATGTCGTGGTTGCCCGGAATGACCAGGCACGGCGACGGCAGCCGGTCGAGAAAGGCGCGCGCCGCCTGGAACTGCTCGCGCCGGGCCCGCTGCGTCAGGTCGCCGCTGACGATGATCAGGTCCGGCGGCGCCGCGACCAGCTCCGCCAGCAGCGCCTCGACGATGGCCGCGTCGATCTTGCCGAAATGCAGGTCCGAGATGTGCGCCAGCGTCCTCATCCCGCCTGGTCCTCATCGCTGCGCCGCGGCACGATCACCGTCAGCGCGCCGGGCCGGATGCGGTAGACCAGCGGCGGCTCCAGCAGCCGCACCTCGCCATCCACCGTCACCCGCAGCCGGCTCTTGCGGCTGTTCACCGTCAGCGTCTCGACGCTCGCCGTCTCCATGTCTGGGTCGGTGCGCCAGCGTGCCAGCGCCATGCGCAGCAGCAACCGGAGAATGTCGAACGGCGTCCGGTGCCGCGCGATATAAACCCCCAGGCGGCCGCCGTCCAGCCGCGTCCGTGCCAGCGGTGCGCCGAACCCGCCATCGTACAGGTTGTTGGAGACGAGCAGGCCGGCGGCGGTGATCTGCCACGGCCCCTGGCCCAGGTCCACCTCGACGCGCAGCTGCGGCCGGCGGACCATGGCGCGGAGTGCGTCCAGGATCAGGCGCAGCCAGTCGCGCGCGCGCATCCTGCCCCGCTTCTGCTCGCGGAACTTGGCCAGCTTCGGATACAGGCCGAGCACCGAGTTGTTCAGGAACACCTGTCCGTTCAGGTCGACCACGTCGATCCGGTGGACGTGACCTTGGCTCAGCGCCGCCACCGCCTCGTCGATGTCCAGCGGGATCTCCAGGTCGCGCGCCAGCAGGTTGGCGGTGCCGAGCGGGATGATGCCGAGCGCCTTGTTGGTGCCCGCAAGGCGGACGGCCGCCGTCAGGATGGTGCCGTCGCCGCCGCCGACCACGACCATGTCGCTGTCGGCACGCGCCGCCCGCTCGATCGCCTCGGTCAACTCCGCGCCTGAGGTGGTGATGACCTCCACCTCTCTGTCGCCACGAGAGAACGCCTCGGCGATCTCGCGCTCCACCGCGGCGGCGTCGCGGTCGAGCAGCGCCCCGGACCGGGCATTCATGATGATTGTCGACTTCATTGGGCATCGCTCCGCTCTCTGCCCACGCACGGCGCGATCGCCGGGCTCGATCCGGAGAGAATGCCACGACCGATGCGAAAGGTTCCGCTTCGCATGCAGCGGTCGTGGTCACCGGTCGCGCTGTCCGGACCGGCCGGCCCGGCTCGACGGGCTGACATTGGATGGCACCGCGTGGGCAAGCCCGTCCGTCCTGCCGCATCGGCTCCCACTTGTTCACCATGCGTGTTTAACTGTCCTGGACCGGCATGGGCCGACGGCCCGGCAATGGCCGGGGCCGCCGCGACGGGAGATGGGACATGCGGGCACAACTGGCCAGGTACTGGCATGCGGTAAGGGCTAGCTACTGGTTCGTGCCAAGCCTGATGGTCGTCGGCGCGATCGTCCTGTCCGCGATCACGACCGCAGTGGACCGCAGTCTCGGCGTGGAGGTCATCCAGAAACTGGACTGGATCTCCTTCAACACCTCGGATGGAGCGCGCTCCCTGCTGTCGACGATCGCCGGCTCGATGATCACGGTGGCCGGGGTGACCTTCTCCATTACCATCGCTGCGGTGGCGTATGCCGCCTCGCAGATCGGGCCGCGCCTGCTCGGCAACTTCATGCGCGACACCAGCAATCAGGTCACGCTCGGCACCTTCATCGCCACCTTCGTCTACTGCCTGCTGGTTCTGCGCACGGTTCACGGCGTCGATCCGGGCAGCCCCGCCGTCGAACCGTTCGTCCCGCACGTCGGCGTCATGGTGGCCCTGCTGCTGGCACTGGCCAGCCTCGGCGTGCTGATCTTCTTCTTTCACCACACGCCGGTGTCGATCCAGGCCGCGCACGTGGTTGCGGAAATTGGCGACGAGCTCAATGAAAAGGTCGCCACCCTGTTTCCCGACCAGCTCGGTCACGCGGCACCCGAAGCGGCGGGGACGCCAGAAAGGGCCGCGACCTGCCCGCCCGGTCCCGGCACGGCGGTACGGGCGCGCAGCAGCGGCTACATCACGCACATAGACGGCGACAGCCTGTTCGGCCTGGCCCGCGCCCACGACCTGGTGCTTCGCCTGGTCCGGCGCCCCGGCGACTTCGTCGGCACGGGCGAGCCGCTGGCCTTCGCCCACGGCAGCGGCGCCGGGCAGGACATCCCGCAGGGCAGGATCGCCATCGCCTTCGCCATCGACCGGCAGCGCACCCAGGCGCAGGACCTTTTGTTCGTCGTCCAGCAGCTCGTGGAAGTCGCGGCCAGGGCATTGTCGCCGGGGATCAACGATCCCTACACGGCGACGAGCTGCATGGACTGGCTGGGCAGCGCAATGATCAATCTTGGTCGGCGCGCGATGCCCGGCGCCTACCGCCACGACGAGGACGGCCGTCTGCGCATCATCGCGCCGAACCTGACCTATGCCGACGTCGCCTCGGCGGTGTTCGACGACCTTCGACCCTATGCCGGCGGCGACCGGAATGCCGCCCTGCACCTTATGCGTGTCCTGGAACGCGTCTTCGACCATGTCGACGAGCCCGTCTATCGCGCCGTCCTGGTCTACCACGCGGCCGCGCTCAAGGAGGCGGCGGAGACCGGCCTGAGCGAGCCGCGCGACATCAACCGCATCGTCGACACCTATGACCGGCTGAGACGGAGCCATCAAGCGTCGCGCCATGACGACCGCGCCAGGGGGGAGCATCCCACCCCGACGACGCAGACCAGGTGACCGGGAGCGGACGCCGCGCCGGATCGTCGGGCTGCCTCACCGGTGCGGCTCGGCATCGATGCGCATTGCCAGGTCCAGGATGGTCCACGAACCGTCAACGCCGGCAAAGGCGCGGGTGTGGCCGGTCTCGACAAGGCTCAGCTTTATGGCGCCGTCCGCGGCGACGCCCACGGCCCGCCGGGCAGGCCCCTCGGCCAGACCGATCATCAGCGCCGGCACCTGCTCCGGCGCGAACACGTCGGTCGTGCGCAGCGGCGCCGCCGGTCCGGCCGCATCGGCGACGGGGCGGCGTCCCGGCGCCACGGTGACCTGCCCGGTGCGCGGGTCGAACCGGTCGCCGGCGGCGAGCAGGCTGACGGTGAAGGTGCCCAGGCCGGGACCGGCCGGATCGCGGGCGACCACGCCGACGCCACGCTGCCCGATCACCTCCCACGGGCCGCCGTCGCCGGGGACGATCACGGCGGTGCCCTCGTCGATGCCGACGCCGACCGGGATGTCGCGCCGGGCGAGCTGCCAGGCGTGCCGGCCGATCAGGCCGCGGGTGAAGAAGTGCGCATCGACCAGCACCCCGCCAACCAGCCCGAAGCCCGCCGCCTCGAACAGCTCGCCGTGGAGCAGGGCGTTGACGCTGCTGACCGGGCCGCACTCGCACAGGGTCAGGTCGCCGACGATCATGGCGCCGGCGCTGCTGCCCGAGATCACCGCGCCCTCCTCGAAGCGGCGGCGGATCACCGCCAGGGCCGGGCTCTCCTGCCCGCCCGGCACCAGCACCAGCGACAGCCGCTGCGGATCGCCGCCCTCGAAATAGAACGCCTCGCACGACTCCAGCGTCGCCAGCACGCCGGCATCGCCGCTGTTCGACCAGTCGATGTCGAGCACGTGGGTGCGCGCCTCGGGCACGCCACCGAAGCGGTTGTAGGAGCCGCCCGCCCCGCCGGCCGCGCCGCCCAGTGCCGTGGTGATCAGGCACACGTCGCCCTGACCACCGGCCAGGGCCATGACCCGCTGCTCGAACCCGGCGGCCGGCATGCCGCCGCCCTCCAGCACCAGGGCGCCGTGCGGCGCCTTGGCGGGCGCCGGATCCACGGCAAATGCCCCGCCAGGCGCGGTGCAGACGAGGCAGACGGCGAGCAGCAGACGGACCAGCATGAGCGGACTCCTGGCGCAGCCGCGGCGCCGGCCCCCGCTGGGCCGGGTGGCAGGAACCGCGACAAGCTCGTACTCACTTGTGGCGATTCTCCGCAGCGCCAACCGCCCTTTTGGCCGCGGCATGCGCGCAGTGGCAGACCTGGCGTCGCGCCGTTACCATGGCGGGGCAAGACCCGATCAAGAGGTGCCATCATGGTGCTGCCCCTGCCCGCTTCCGTGGACGAGACGCTGGCCCTGCTCGGCCGCGGCGACTATGTCGCCGGCCGGTCGCTGGCGACGGCGCTGTACTTGGCGCTGACGCTGCGCCGGCCGCTGTTCCTGGAGGGCGAGGCCGGCGTCGGCAAGACCGAGATCGCCAAGGTGCTGGCCACCGCCCTGGGCCGCCGGTTGATCCGCCTGCAGTGCTACGAGGGCCTGGACGTGGCCAGCGCCGTCTACGAATGGAACTACCCGCGCCAGATGCTGGAGATCCGCCTGGCCGAGGCAATCCGCGACCGCGACCGCGACAGCCTGGCCGAGGACATCTTCTCCGAGCGGTTCCTGGTGCAGCGGCCGCTGCTGCAGGCGCTGCGGCCGGAGCTGGACGGGCCGCCGGTGCTGCTGATCGACGAGCTGGACCGCACCGACGAGCCGTTCGAGGCGTTCCTGCTCGAGCTGCTGAGCGACTTCCAGATCACCATCCCGGAGCTGGGCACGATCCGCGCCGCAGAGCCGCCGCTCGTGGTGATCACCTCCAACCGCACGCGGGAGGTCCACGACGCGCTCAAGCGCCGCTGCTTCTACCATTGGGTGGACTATCCCGACGCGGCACGCGAACGCCGCATCGTCGCGGTCAAGGCGCCGGACGCGCCGGCGGTGCTGTCGGCCCAGGTGGTCGCCTTCGTCCAGCGCCTGCGCGGGATCGACCTGTTCAAGCTGCCCGGCGTCGCCGAGACCCTGGACTGGACCCGCGCCCTGACCGCCCTGGACGCGCTGGAGCTGGACCCGGTCCTGGTCGACGACACCCTGGGCACGCTGCTCAAGTACCAGGACGACATCGAAAAGATCCGCGGCAGCGAAGCGGCCCGCCTGCTCGCCGAGGTCAAGGCCGAGCTGGCGGCGGTGGCGTGAGAAGGTCGCGATGATCGACTGGAGCTGTGGCAGGAGCGCCGGACCCTGGCCGGCTACTGCGCCAATGAACTACGCGTCGTTTGGGAAGAAGGCATTCGCAGAACTACGCGTCGTTTGGGAAGAAGGCATTCGCAGTGGGCAGCCGAGCCCTTTACCGGCCGCATGAACGGCATTCGGCCTAACGCGTAAGCATCAGGCTCCGCCCAGGAACGCAGTCCGGGAGGCCGGGTCAAGGAGGTGGTTCGCGGCGTCTGCGTCGTTCGGCACGCTCGCGAACAAGGCGCAGCTGCAAGTACTTTGCTGCGCTCACCCTCCTTTCGCCCCTGTCGTCGGAGGTCGCATGAAGGTCCCCGCCGTCCATCCTGGCCCGCTGATGTACACGAAGATCTTCCTGCGCCTGGAGCCGCTCGGCCTGGAGCTGGTCGCCGGGGCGCTGCGGCAGGCGGGGCACGATCTGCGGCTGATCGATCTGCAGGTCGAGGACCACGCCGCCTGTTTCCGCATGCTGGACGACTGGCAGCCGGACGCGGTGGCGTTCTCCTGCAACCACCTGCCCAACGTGCCCGAGGTCGTCGACCTGGCCAAGGCGACCAGGGCGCGGGCACCCGGCACCTTCATCTTCGTCGGCGGCCACTGCTTGTCGTTCATCGCCCGCGACCTGCTGCCCCACGCGAAAGGCGCCGTCGACTGTGTGCTCAAGGGCGAGGGCGAGGCCGGCGCGCCGCGGCTGCTCGCCGCCCTGCCGGCGTTGCACGGTCGTCCACTGCCGTGCTCTGGTGAGCCGCCGGCCGGGCAAGGCCCAGGACCGGAGCACACGGCACGGCCTGTTTCGACCGGACCGGCTGCCCCCTGACCCGCATCCACGGCATGACCGACGCCAACCTGTCCGCCCCGTCCACCGGCCGCCTTGCCGTCAACGTCATGCATTTCTGCCGGATGCTGCGCGCCGCCGGACTGCCCGTCGGGCCGGGGCAGACGCTGGCGGCGCTCGGGGCGGTCCAGGCGGTGGGCGTCGAACACCGCGAGGACTTCTACTGGGCCCTCCATGCCGCGCTGGTCGATCGGCGCGACCGGCGCGAGGTGTTCGACCAGGCCTTTCACCTGTTCTGGCGCGACCCGGACCTGCTCAAGCGGGCCGTGGTGCTGGCCCTGCCCGCCACCCAGGGGCTGCGCGAGGAGGAGCGCCGGATCGCCCGCCGCGTCGCCGCGGCGCTGGTCCGCGACCGCCGCCCCGGCATCGGCGACAGTCCCGACCGGCCGCAGCCGCCGGAGGTGGAGCTCGATGCCGCCCTGACCGTGTCGACCGACGAGGTGCTGCGCCGCCGCGACTTCGAGCAGATGTCCGCCGACGAGATCGCCCGCGCCGAACGCGCCATCGCCGCCATGCGCCTGCCGGTGCGCGACGCGCCGACGCGCCGCTTCACCCCCGACCCCACCGGCGTGCGCCTCGACCTGCGCCGCACCCTGCGCCGCTCGCTCGGCGGCGGCGGCGCCGTCATCGACCTCGCCCGCCGCCGGCCGCGCCGCCGGCCGCCGCCGCTGGTGGTGCTGTGCGACATCTCCGGCTCGATGAGCCGCTATTCGCGCCTGCTGCTGCACTTCCTCCACGCCCTGGCGAGCGACCGCGACCGCGTCCACGCCTTCGTGTTCGGGACGCGGTTGACCAGCATCACGCGCACGCTCCGCCACCGCGACGTGGACGACGCCCTGGCCGGAGTCGGTGGCACGGTGCAGGACTGGAATGGCGGCACCCGCATCGGCTGCTGCCTGGCCGATTTCAATCAGTGGTGGTCGCGACGCGTGCTCGGCCAGGGCGCCGTCGTGCTGCTGATCACCGACGGACTGGAGCGCGATGATCCGGCCCTGCTGGCCTGCGCCATGGAGCGCCTGCACAAGAGTTGCCGCCGGCTGATCTGGCTGAACCCGCTGCTGCGCTGGGACGGCTATGCCCCCCGCGCCCAGGGCGCCCGCGCCATGCTGCCCCACGTCGACGAGTTCCGCCCGGTGCACAGCCTGGACTCGCTGCAGGCCCTGGCCGACGCCCTGAGCCGCGCCCCGCGCCGCGATGCCATGGCGCCATGGCGGCGCAACGCTGCCTGAACCAGCGCCACGGGTCCAGCGCCACGGGGCCGGCTTGCCGCGCCCGTGGAACCGGACGACAGGCGCGGCGTTCCCCAGTCACTTCATGCCATGGGGCGGCAGCCGTGCATCGCGGCCGCCGTTCATCCCGAAAGCGGGATCGCTGTCCATGTTTGCTTACCGCCTTACCCTGTTCAGGCTGTTCGGCTTCACGGTCCGCGTCGACGCCACGTGGCTGCTGCTGGCCGGGCTGATCATCTGGACCCTGGCGGCCGGATACTTTCCGCAGGTCGTGCCGGGGCTGGAGTCGCGGACCTACTGGTGGATGGCGCTGGTCGGGCTGCTCGGCCTGGCCTTCTCCATTGTCGTGCACGAGTTCGCGCACTCGCTGGTGGCGCGGCGCTTCAACATGCCGATCCGCGGCATCACACTGTTCATCTTCGGCGGCGTCGCCGAGATGGAGGACGAGCCGACCAGCCCCAAGGGCGAACTGCTGATGGCCCTGGCCGGCCCGGCCACCAGCGTCGTCGTCGCCCTGCTGTTTGCCGGCCTGGCCTGGGTGATCGGCGCCGGCGCGCTGACCGGCGAGGGCAGCCCGCCGCCGGTCGCGGTGGTGTTCGCCTACCTGGCCGCCATCAACGCGCTGCTGGCGGTGTTCAACATGGTGCCGGCGTTCCCGCTCGACGGCGGCCGGGTGTTGCGCGCCGCCCTGTGGTGGTGGCGGAAGGACATCGTCTGGGCGACGCGCATCGCCGCCGCGGCCGGCTCGGTGTTCGGCATCGTGTTGATCACCCTGGGTCTGATCACCGCGCTGGGCGGCAACGTGGTCGGCGGCGTGTGGTGGTTCGTGCTCGGCCTGTTCGTCCAGTTCGCCGCCAGCAGCCAGATGCGCCAGCAGTACGCCATGATGGCCCTGTCGGGCGTACCGGTGCGCCGCTTCATGCGCAATGATCCGGTCACGGTGCCGCCGTCGCTGCCGCTGGACCGGCTGGTCGACGACTACTTCTACCGCTACTTCTACAAGTCGTTCCCGGTGACCGACGGCAACCGCCTGCTCGGCTCGGTGACGCTGGACGCGGTGCGTGAGACCGACCTGCACCGGCGCGGCCTGATCACCGTGGATGCCATCCTGCAACCGGTCAGTGACAACAACACCGTCTCTCCCGACGAGGATTCAGCCAAGGCGCTGCGCCGCATGCAGCAGAGCGGCCTGACCCGCCTGCTGGTCACCCGCGATCATCGTCTGGTCGGCGTGATCAGCCTGCGCGACCTGATGACCGTCCTGCAGATCCGTGCCGCCCTGGGCGAGGCGTTCGAGGATCACGCCGCCGATGGCAGGCTGCGCAAGGCATCGTGACGGGGATGCCGGGCACGGCTGTACCCGGCAAGGCCGCGCCCGGCCCAGTCATTCGGCCGGACGCCGGTTGTCATGCTGGCATGATCCGAGCGTTGCGCCGCGATCTTCGACAGGTGGAGGAGCCCATGGACGACCCGAACGTACCGCAAGACGCCGTACTGCTGCGGATTTTCATCGGCGAGGGCGAGCGCCGGCACCAGCGCCCGGTTTACGAGACCATCGTGCTCAAGGCGCGAGGGGCGGGCCTGGCCGGTGCCACGGTGCTGCGCGGTGTCCTGGGCTACGGCCAGTCGAGCCGCCTGCACACCGCCAGGATCCTGCGCCTGTCCGACGACCTGCCGCTGGTCATCGAGATCGTCGACCGCGAGGACCGCATCCGCGCCTTCCTGCCGGAGCTCGACGGCATGATGGACAGCGGCCTGGTGACGCTGGAGAAGGCCCAGGTCATACGCTACGGCAAGACGGCACACTAGGCCCGTGCCGCCGCCGACCTCATGCGGCCGGCTTCGCCCGGATGGCGGAGTTCCCCCGGACGATGCTGCCGGCATAAAATGGTATTAGTGGCGGCGGCAGCGGTGCCCGATCTGCGGCATGAGGTGTTCTTGTGTCGCCGGGTTCATTCGCGCGCCAATGGGGGCGGCGGGGCCGGGAGACCACCTGCCGCGGGTTGGACGCATTCGCAGCCGAATCGAGGAAAGGAACAATCAGAATGACCACCGCAGAAATCCTCCGCACGCTGGCGCTGGCCGGCGCCCTGTCGCTGAGCGGCCTGGCCCTGTCGGCCTGCGACAATGAACCGGCCGAGGAGCCCATCGAGGAAGAGGGCATGACCGAGGAGGGCGAAGGCGAGTTCGAGCAGGGCGCCGAGGAGATCGGCGAGGGCGCCGAACAAATGGGCGAGGGGGCCGTCGAGGCGACCGAGGAGGCCGGCCAGGAGATGGAGGAGGCCGGCGAGCAGGCCATCGAGGAGACCGGCGAGGAGATGGAGGAGGCCGGTGAGGCCATGCAGGGCGGCGAGGAGCCCGCCACGCAGACCGACCGCTGACCGGTGCCGCGGTCGCCGTCCCAGGCCGAAGGGCCGGCGGCCGCGCCCCAACCTGCTCTGCCCTGTCCCGGCCGGTATCCGCCCGAACAGCCGGTCGCCGGCCGCTACACGATCGCGGCGTTGCGGCACCTATGGCCGGCGGCCATGGCGGCGGCACCGGTCGGAGCAGTACCGGACCTCGTCCCACACCCGCGCCCATTTGCGCCGCCAGGTGAAGGGGCGGCCGCAGGCAACGCACGTCTTCACCGGCAGGTCGCCCTTCTTGGTCGCCCTGGGACCGGCCCGCCGCTGCAGCGCCATCACGCCGCCGCGGCCTGGGTGCCGGCCTCGTCCGGGGCGACGCGCACGACGATCTTGCCGCGACCGACACCGCCGTCCAGGTGGCGGTAGGCGGCGACGATCTCGTCCAGGGGATAGACCCGCTCGATCACCGGGCGGATCGTCCCGGCCTCGACGAGGCGGCCGATCTCGGCCAGGGCCGCGCCGTCCGGCTCGAAGTATGCCCATTCGAACCGGCGGCCGCGCATCAGCGCCCCCGACAGCCGGTCGGCGACGAACCGCCCCGCCGCGGCCGGCAGGCCCGCCGCCAGCCCGAACCGGTCGGTCAGGGCCAGGGCCGGCGTGACGATGGTGACCAGGCAGCCGCCCGGCTTGAGCACGCCGAGCGACTGGCGCTGCACCCGGCCGCCGACCACGTCGAGCACCACGTCGCAGTCGCGCACCGTGCGGCTGAAGTCCTCGCGCTTGTAGTCGATGACCCGGTCGGCGCCGAGGCCGCGGACGAACTCGACATTCTTCGTGCCGCAGGTCGTGATCACCTCCGCCCCCCAGGCCTTGAGGAGCTGGACGGCGAAGCTGCCGACGCCGCCGGCGCCGCCATGGACCAGGACGCGCCGGCCGAACGCCGTGTCGGCCGTCAGCCCGGCGCGCCGCACCAGCGCCGCCCAGGCGGTCAGACCCACATATGGCAGGGCCGCCGCCGCCTCGTGCGACAGAGTGGCCGGTTTAAGGGCAGCGTCGGTCACGTCGACCACCGCATGGTCGGCATGGGTGCCCGCCGCCAGCGAGTCGAGGGCGGCCCACACCGCGTCGCCCGGCTTGAACCGCCGCACGCCCGCCCCGACCGCCGTGACGATGCCCGAGCAGTCGCGACCCAGCACCAGCGGCACATCGCCGGCGCCCAGGGCCCGGAACACGACCCGCCCGTAGCCCTCGCAGCGCCGCCCGTCGATGCGATTCAGCGAGGCGGCAACGACCCGCACCAGGATCTGGCCCAGATGCGGGGTCGGTTCCGGTGCGTTGTCGATGATCGCCAGAACGTCCTCGGGCCGGCCGAAGCCGCGGAGTTCCACTGCTCGCATGATCGCCCTTCCGGTCACAGCCATCCGTCAGCCGGCGCGCGCCGGCGTTCACCGGACGATACGGCCCGAACGTCGGTGCGGTTCTGCCGCGGCGACGATCGGTGCCTCATCTCTTGGCGCGGAACAGCCAGGGGATGCCCACGTCGTACTTCTCGACATCGGGACCCTGCCCGGCCTTGGGATCGGTCCATGGGACCTCGTGGACGCGAACGGGATCGTTCGAATAGCGTGACAGCACCTCGACGGCCGTTTTCTCGTGCTGCTCATCGCTGCAGTGCACCCACAGCAGCAGGCCGCCGTGCTGCAGGTGCTCCGCGGTCTCGCGGGCATGGCGCTCGCCGAGCCGGTGGGCCAGCACCCCGCCGAGCACGCCGCCGCCGGCCCCCGCGCCCAGTGCTGCCAGTGCCGCCGGCAGCAGCGTCCCGCCCGAGGCGACCACCGCACCGGCCGCGGCCACGGCGCCAATATAGGCCAGTCCACCGATGAGGCCCCCCTCTCCGGCGCCGCGTTCCTCCGGCGTCACGACCACGGTGCGCGGTGTCGACGGATCGTCGGCGACCTCGTCAACCCTCTGGTAGCGGTGACCGAGCTTGTCCTCGACGGCCTTCTCGCTCGCCATCAGGCTGATGTCGGCGCGATCGAAGCCGTGTTCCTCTAGATCGTCGATGGCCGCGTCCATCGTCTGCTCATCGTGGAAGACCGCGACGGCCTCGCGAATGGTGGTTGGCTTTTCTTGCGCCATGGCGATATGCGTCTCCTCGTTCTGAACGGCCCGCGCGACGGCACCGCCATGGACCGGAAGGGCCGAACGATGCGGGCGTTGGCGCCGGCTGCGGCGCGGCGGGCCGGGCATCAGCGCCGGACCCGTTCGATGTCCTGCTCCCCGAGTTTTGGGCCAATCACCGCCGTCAGGCAAAAGGTTTCGCTTTCGTACCGCGCCCGCCATTGGCTACGGTGGGATCATGGCGGCCGGCGGAGTGCCATGAGGCCGCCGCACCGGGCGCCGCCGCCCATGATGGTCCGACAGGCGGCGCGGCCATCGAGGACACTGTCAATCGAGGACACAGTCATGCAGACGTTCCAGGTGTCCGGCATGTCGTGCAGCGGCTGCGTCGACGCCGTGACCCGTGCCATTCACGGCGTCGATTCGTCCGCTCGCGTGCATATCGACCTCGGCTCGGGACGCGTCGACGTCGAGGGCGCGGCGGCTGGCGACGCCATCGTCAGCGCCATCGAGAACGCCGGGTTCGACGTAGAGGGCGGGGCGGCGCAGTGATCCACGGCAATCGCATGGTGCCGTCCTCAAGGACCTGAACATTCATCCGGCGCGCTGTTCGGTGACCGGTTGCGGGCCTTCCCGGTGACGCACGACAGCTGTTACATTCGGTTGCGCCTGGGTCTATGATGCCATCATGACGCCATGGGCCGGCGCGCCGGGCGCGCCATGGCGGCGAACTGGACCCGGCACCGCACGGGGAGCCCGAACCATGAGCACCAGATTTGCCGCCCTGCTCGCCGGCCTGATCCTGGCCGGGCCGGCCACCGCCCTCGCCCACACCGGCGTCGCCCCGGCCAACGGGTTTGTTGCCGGATTCATGCATCCGGTCACCGGCCTGGACCACGTCCTGGCCATGGTCGCGGTCGGCCTGTGGGCGGCGCAGATCGGCGGCCGCGCGCTGTGGATCGTGCCGGCGACCTTCGTCGTGGTGATGCTGCTGGGCGGCCTGCTGGGCATGGCCGCGGTGACGGTGCCGGTCGTCGAGCTGGGCATTGTCGGCTCGGTGCTGGTGCTGGGTGGCCTGGTGGCGCTGGGCCGGTCGCTGCCGCTGTGGCTGGCGGCAGCGGTGGTCGGGCTGTTTGCCGTCTTCCACGGCCACGCCCACGGCACCGAGATGCCGGTGGCGGCCAGCGGCCTGCTGTACGGAATGGGCTTTGCGCTGGCGACGGCGCTCTTGCACGCGGCCGGCCTGGCGATGGGCTTCGCCGCGCAGGCGCTCCAGTCCCGCCCCCTGGTCCGGATCGGCGGCGGCGCCATTGCGGCGACGGGGCTGGTACTGCTGGTGGCCTGAGTCCAGGTTTTTTCGGATATTCAGGCAGCAAACCGGTCGAGTAACACGGGGAAATCTCGCCCCCCGTGCTACTCTATCCGTGTATTAGTCCACTTTATTTCCATAAATCGTTTAGGGCCAGAAATTGTGTGGCATCTTTTTCTAATCTAATAACAGTCCGGCCATGCTCTATAAGTACCATATCAAAGTGATGATGAGCAGAAAATAGGTCTCTCAATAACGGTGTCAGATTGTTGACAGCCTTCCCAATTGGGATATCGGAGGCACTTGGGATATGGACAGCCGTTGTCATTTCCCCCCCAATATTAGATTTTCCTGAGTTTCGTAACATCATAAATAAGAGTTGGCCGTCAGTAAAGGGTTGCATGCCGGAAAGCGCGATGCGCCTTGCGGCTTTGTGACGCAGGATCGCAATCTTTTGTCGATAAGTCGTGTTCGATAGACGCACCATATGATGCAGAAAAATGCCTGTGTGTGGAATGGCATGAATGCGTTCATGGCCGCCCAAGTACTGTCAGGTATTCGGATGCACGCGCCCTTGTCCGGTCGGAGACGGCCATGGGGATATGCGCTCCGCCGCGGCATTGTCCTCGTCGGTCCAGGCATCGCCGTCCTCGGCCACCTGGGCCTCGATCTCGGCCTCGGTGGGCTGCGGCCGGGCCGCCAGATCGGCACGCAACCTGGCTTCATCAATGTCAGCCCGGGTCCGTCGCACGATGGGCATCTCGTTCCTTTCTGCTGGCACGTCACAAGCTGATGATCCGACAGATTCGACTCCTCGTCGGCTTGAACCGGTCGGTGTCGTCGCACCAAATGGCGGGCTCGGCTGACACAGCGAAGCCCAAATTCAGCCGTGCCGACTGCACCATGTGCTGAGCTTCCGCCAAGCCCAAAATTGATGCCGCTGGCAACACCGTGAGGTACGAATACTGCCGGTTATTAGATTCTGATTTTGTTACCGACGAGGATCGGGACGGTCTGGAACCGCTCGTCCAGCTTCACGCAGTCACATTGACGCGAGCCTTTGCGTTCGGCGACGGCGTGACGCGCAGCCCAATGTCCTGCCCGAGGTCATTCAATGCCCGCAACAACTGTTCGGTCGAAAACGGGGTAATCCTGCCATTCAGGAGGGCGGCAGTGCTCTCACGGTTCATACCGGTCAGATCACCGACATGCGCCTCGGTCAGGCCACGTTCCCTGACGACGGCAGCAATCCGGGCCAACAGTTCGGCGCGGAAGACAAGATCGTCGGCATCCGGCAGGCCAAGCGCATGGACAGCGCTTTCGGAGGAAACGGTCACGGCTTCTGTCTTTTCCATCCTTCATACACCTCTTCGGCCCGATTCAAGCGCGCTTTGATTTTATCGATCTCGTGGGTTGGCGTTGCAATCCCTTTCTTCGCCTTCTTGTTAAAGGCATGCAACACATAAATGATATCTGCAAACCTGACTGTGTAGACTGCCCAATATGCCTTACCATCATAGTCATCAACAATCTCCAGTATGCCGTGTCCTCCGAAGCCCTTAAGCGGCTTTGCATTGGCATGCTTTTCTCCCCTCTGGGCAACGAACAGCGCGTGGCCAATCTCCCGGACGACATTCCGAGAAAACTCTAAAAGATCCTCTCTTGCGCTACCGATCCACACTAACGGCTTCATCTCTTTTGTGGTTCATCGTTCTTGTCCATCCGTAAAGACCGGGGTGGCGGGCCGGCCGGGGCGGTGCTGAACGTGGCACCTACCAGGGGATCACCTTGCCGTCATGGTTCAGGAACAGTCCGCTTTGTTCCGGCGTCAGTCCGGCGATGACGCGGCGCATGCCGGCGACGCTCTCTGCCGGCTCGATCAGGGCATTCGGGCCGCCCATGGCGGTGCGCACCCAGCCGGGGTGCAGGATGGCCACCTTGAAGCCCTCCGGCGCCAGGTCGATGGCCATGCTGTGGAACACGGCGTTCACCGCCGCCTTGGACGAGCGGTAGATGTAGCCGCCGCCGCTGGTGTTGTCGGCCATGCTGCCGACCTTGCTGGACAGCACGACGATGGTCCTGCCCTCGCCGGCGCGCAGGTGGTCGAGGAACGCCTCGGTGACGCGCGTCGAGCCCAGCAGGTTGGTCAGCAGCACCTCCTCCCAGGCGGGATAGTGGATGGCACCGAGCTGCGGCTTGCGCGGGCCGTACAGGCCGGCATTGTTGATCAGCATGTCCAGGGCGATGCCGCGCATGCGCTCCGACAGGATGGCGACCGAGGCCGGGTCGGCCACGTCGAGCACCACCGGCGTCACGTCGCCGTCCAGCCGGTGCAGGTCGCGCGCCGCGCCGGGATCGCGCACGGCGGCATAGACAGTCCAACCGTCGGCGGCGTACTGCCGGGCGAATTCCAGGCCGATGCCGCGATTGGCGCCGGTGATGAGCACGCTGGGCATGGTTGCTCCCCTGGTTGCTCCCTGGGGCGTTGGTCGTCGATCGATCTCCGGCCCACCTTAACCCGGCCGTCGCCACGGGTGCACCCCGCCTGAAAATTTCAGTCCGCCTTGCATTTGCATCGCTGCGTGCCCCGCCACCCCTTTCCTATGGCATCGGGCAACGCTACAATGGCGCCACAGGGAGGAACCATGCCATCAAGGGCGCAGGGGCGACACCGCCTCTGGACATGACCCAGGAGGCGCTCCGGGTGATCCTGACGGCCAGACCGTCTGCCGCGGCCTTCGCCGGCTTGAGGAACGCGCCGGCTTCGCCGGTGCGTCGGCCCCAATCTGGACATCGCGAAGGCAGGCGGGGTAACAGGAGCACCTGCGAACGCGTGCCTCCCGGGACGCATCACGATGATCCCGATCGTGGCTTGTGAATCCCTCCAACTGCCGAAGCGGAGCACCCCTATGAGAATGACCCCGACCGTCAAGAAGATCCTGTCCTACTACGAGGCCGACCCGCCGGCCGTGAAGGCCAATCTGGCCCGCATTCTGATGCACGGCCGGCTGGCCGGCACCGGCAAGGTCGTCATCCTGCCGGTCGACCAGGGCTGGGAGCACGGCCCGGCGCGCAGCTTCGCCAAGAACCCGCCGGCCTACGACCCGCACTACCTGTTCGAATTGGGCATCGAGTCCGGCTGCAACGCCTACGCCGCACCGCTCGGTTCGCTGGAGGCCGGCGCCGACACGTTTGCCGGCGAGATTCCGCTGATCCTCAAGCTCAACAGCTCGAACTCGCTGTCCCGGGCCAAGGAGGCACCGAACCAGGCCCTGACCGGCTCGGTCAAGGACGCGGTGCGGCTCGGCTGCTCGGCGGTCGGCTTCACGATCTATCCGGGCTCCGACGAACAGTTCGAGATGATCGAGGAGATCAAGGACATCACCGCCGAAGCCAAGGCCGCCGGCCTGGCCACGGTGATCTGGTCCTACCCGCGCGGCGGCCCCCTGTCCAAGAGCGGTGAGACGGCGCTCGACGTCTCCGGCTACGCGACCTACATGGCCGCCGCCCTCGGCGCGACCATCATCAAGGTCAAGCTGCCGGCCGAGGACCTGGAGCAGGCCGACGCCAAGAAGGTGTACGAGTCCGAGAACATTCCGCGCGCCACCCAGGCGGACCGGGTGCGCCACATCATGCAGTGCGCCTTCAATGGCCGGCGGGTGGTCGTGTTCTCCGGCGGTGCGGCCAAGGGCGCCGACGCCGTGTTCGACGATGCCCTGGCCATCCGCGACGGCGGCGGCAACGGCTCGATCATCGGCCGCAACAGCTTCCAGCGCTCCAAGGAAGAGGCTATCGACCTGCTTGTAAAGATCATGAAGATCTATCTCGGCGAGGAATCGCCCGGGCAGGCCAAGAAGGAATTCCAGATGGCGAAGTAGGATCGCGCCGCGGCACTTCGCCGCAGCACGACTTCCGTCGGGCGGCGCCCTGGATGGGGCGCCGCCATTTTTTTGCCGAATACAATGCCGAGACCTGCCCGACAGAGTGAAGTTGATTCTGATGCGCCCGCGGGAGGCGCGTTCTGAGTGGCGGAACCTTACGACCTGTGGCACGCTTTTCACTAGGCGGTTCGAACGCATTCAAAAAGTGCAGCGGGCGACTGTCCGTCCGGGCGGTCGCTTGCGGGGGGAGGACTGTCCATGCCCGGAGCCGAGATCGCCGACGTCCTGCGACGGCGGCGCTTCATCGTGCTGAGGCAGAACGCCCGTGTAAGCCAGGCAGCCAGGCTGATGGCCGAACGCAGGACCGGTGCGGTGCTCGTCCAGGAGGACACGCGCCTGATCGGCATCCTGACCGAGCGCGACATCGTCCGTCGCGTCATCGCCGTCGGGCTGGACGTGGCGCGCACGCGGGTCGGCCGCGTGATGACGCGCGCGCCGGTGTTCTGCACGCCGCACACACTGACGCTGAAGGCCTTTCAGGCCATGCGCGAGCTGGGCATCCGCCATCTGCCCGTGGTGGACGAGACCGGCGTGATCGGCGTCGTCTCGATGTGCGACATCGTCGGCAGCGACGACCGGCAGCGCCGTTCGGCGTAAGGTGCGGCCTTCGGCTCAGTCGCCGCGCCGCGCCTTGCGAAGTCTGGCCCAATAGTCGAGCCGCTTGCGAACCTCGCGCTCGAAGCCGCGGTCCGCGGGGCGGTAGAACGTGCGCCGGGCCATGCCGTCCGGGAAATAATCCTGCCCCGAAAAGGCGTCCGGGGCGTCGTGGTCGTAGGCGTAATCCTTGCCGTAGCCCAGGTCCTTCATCAGCCGCGTCGGCGCGTTGAGGATGTGCAGGGGCGGCATCAGGCTGCCGGTCTCCTTGGCCGCGCGCAGCGACTCCTGCAGCGCCACGTAGGTGGCGTTGGATTTCGGCGCCGTGCCCAGGTAGAGGACCGCCTGGGCAATGGCCAGCTCGCCCTCCGGCGAGCCCAGCCGCTCGTAGGCGTCCCAGGCGGCGATCGCCTGCGGCAGCGCCTGCGGGTCGGCCAGCCCGATGTCCTCGACGGCGAAGCGGACCAGCCGGCGGGCGATGTAGCGCGGGTCCTCGCCGCCGGCCAGCATGCGCGCCAGCCAGTACAGCGCCGCGTCGGTGTCGGAGCCGCGCAGGCTCTTGTGCAGGGCGCTGACCAGGTTGTAGTGGCTCTCCTGGCCCTTGTCGTAGAGCGGCGCGCGGCGCTGCACCGTGGCGGCCAGGGCCGCGGCGTCGAGCGGCTCCGTGGCCTCCAGCACAAACAGCTCCTCGCAAAGGTTGAGCAGGAAGCGGCCGTCGCCGTCGGCCATGGCCTTGAGCGCGGCGCGCCCCTCGTCGCTCAGTGGCAGGGCGCGGCCCGTGACCGCCTCGGCCCGCTGCAGCAGCCGGTCGAGCGCCGCGTCATCGAGCCGGCGCAGCACGAACACCTGGCAGCGCGACAGCAGCGGCGGGTTGAGTTCGAACGACGGGTTCTCGGTGGTCGCGCCGACCAGGACCACGGTGCCGTCCTCGACATGGGGCAGGAACCCGTCCTGCTGGGCGCGGTTGAAGCGGTGGATCTCGTCGACGAACAGCAGGGTCCCCTGCCCCGCCGCGCGCCGCTGCCGCGCCCCGTCGAACACCCGGCGCAGGTCGGCGACGCCGGAGAACACCGCCGACAGCGGCTCGAACGCCATGTCGGTGGCATCGGCCAGCAGCCGGGCAATGGTGGTCTTGCCGCATCCCGGCGGCCCCCACAGCACCATGGACACCAGCCGCCGCGCCTGCACCATCCGCCCGACCGGCCCGTCCGCCCCGACCAGATGGTCCTGGCCGACCACCTCGGCCAGCGAGGCGGGCCGCAGCCGGTCGGCCAGCGGCCGCGGGGCCAGCGGTTCGAACAGGGCCGGTTGCTGGGGCTGGCGACGTGTCAAGGGGAACTACACCCTTTCCGGAGTCCTACGATCGAGATATGGCTCGCATCCGGACGCGCGACGAGCGTAGTCGCTGCCGGCGCTCCTGAACAGCCTGCCCGAGCACCGGGCCGGCATCTGCAGAACCGGCTTTTATCTGCCTCACCAGATATCTGGCGAAGCAGACAAATCGTAGTTGGGTTGAGCATAGCGAAACCCAACACCAACCTCTCCGCCGTAACGCCGACGGGAATCTTCTCTTGCCGCGAATCGCGCTTGTGGCGGCGGCATTGTTGTTTGGTTTCGCTGCACTCTACCCAACCTACAGCTACTACAGCTACAGTCCCTCACCCACGCACATACGTCTCCAGATCCCGCTCCCCCCGCCGGACCGTCAGGTGCCAGGAGCGGGCGGCCTGGGCGACGGCCTGGCGCAGGGTGGCGACGTCGGATATGGCGACGCCGTTGACCTCGCGGACCACGTCGCCCGGGCGCAGGCCGAGGCGGGCGGCCGGGGTGTAGCGTTCCACCTCCAGGACGATGACGCCGCGGCGGACGCTGCCGCGGAACTCGATCTCGGCGATCAGCGCCGGCGACAGGTTGGCGACCACGGCGCCGGCCAGCGGGTGGCGGCCGACCAGCCGGGTCGTGTCGCGCGGCGGGTCTTCCGGCGGTGCGATTACCTCCAGAGTCAGATCCACCGGTTCGCCGTCGCGCCAGACCGTCAGTTGCGCCTCGGCACCGAACGGCAGGGTGGCGATGCGGAAGCGCAGGGCGTCGAGGCCGGCGACCTCGCGGCCGTTGACCGCCAGCACGATGTCGCCGACGCGCAGGTCCGCCGCCGCCGCCGGGCTGCCCGGCTCGACCCGGTTGACCAGCACGCCACGGGGACGGTCCAGCGCCAGACTTTCCGCTATGTCGGCGGTCACGTCCTGGCCGTCGGCGCCCAGCCACGGGCGCTGCAGCGGCGCACCCCGCTCGATCCCGTCAAGGACCGCGCGCACCAGGTTGGCCGGGATGGCGAAGCCGATGCCCAGCGAGCCGCCGGTGCGGCTGTAGATCGCCGTGTTGATGCCGACCAGCCGGCCCTGCATGTCGACCAGGGCGCCGCCCGAATTGCCGGGGTTGATGGCCGCGTCGGTCTGGATGAAGAAGTTGTAGTCGGTGATGCCCGCCGTGGTGCGGGCCTGGGCGGAGACGATGCCGCTGGTCACCGTCTGGCCGACGCCGAACGGGTTGCCGATGGCCAGCACCAGATCGCCGACCTCGATGTCGTCGCTGTCGGCCAGCTCCACCACCGGCAGCGGCTCCTCGACGTCGCGCAGGCGCAGCACGGCAAGGTCGGTGCTGTCGTCGGACAGCACCAGGTCGGCGTCGAACTCGCGCCGGTCGGCCAGGACCACGGTGATCTCCTGGGCGTGGGCAATGACGTGGTGGTTGGTCACCACCAGCCCGTCCGGCGCGACGATGACACCGGAGCCGAGCGCGCCCTCCTGGCGCCGGCCGGGCGGACCCTGAAACAGGTCCGGCGGCAGGAAGCGGCGAAAGAACGGATCGTTGAACAGCGGCGACAGGGGCCGGGCTGCCACCACGCGCCGCGTGAAGATGTTGACTACGGCCGGCGCCACCTCGCGCACCAGCGGCGCATAGCTCAGGGTGATCTGCTGGCGCGATTCGGGGACCGCCCGCTCCTGCGCAGCGGCCGCCGCCGGCAGCAAGGCCGCCGGCAGCAAGGCCGTGTGCAAGAAACAGAGACAGACCCAGGCGCGAACCATGCCCCGGGTATACCCCTGCCGGGGCGGCGGCGCCAAGCCGCTGGTCACCGGCCCGCCCTTGCGCCGCCTCGAACTCCGCCCGCGATTCAGCAATGCGGCAGCGGCACGGCCACCATGCGGCGCCGGACCAGCAGGCCGATGCCGGCCAGGCCGATGCCCAGCAGCATCAGCGTCGCCGGCTCGGGCACGCCGGCGGCTTCCAGCGCCGCGTCGGCGATGACGGCGTGGAACTGTGCCGACGGGTGCTGCTCGTCATGGAAGGCATAGCCGGTCGGGATGACGTCCGGCAGGGCGCAGTTGTCGACGTCCGGCTCCACCGCCGCATCGAACAGGCAGAACTCGACCACACCGCTGTTCAGGTTGGTCAGGCCGAAGTCGGCGGGCGCGGCGAACACCTCCTCGAACAGCGCATGGACGTCGAACGGCATCAGGTTGACGCCGGGGTTGGCGGCACCCAGCTGCGCCAGCGCCACGTCGAGCGCAGCATTGTGGGCGAGGGTGAAGCCGGTCAGTGCCGCGGCCGGAGTGGCCGCAGTGCCGAGCAGCTCGTCGATTTCGGCCATGGTCAGCACGTCGTCGAGCAGGTCCGGCAGCCGTGCCGCCAGCGGTACGATGCCCAGGTTCGGCAGGTTCGGCACCAGGATGTCCGTCACCCCCGCGGCGATCAGCATGCCGATCGAGGCGGCAATGTTGCCGATCGACACGGCCGGGTCCGGCTCAAGATAGACGTCGAACACGGTGCCGAACACGATCGCCTCATAGAACGGCAGAATGTAGTCGTTGGCGCCGGCCCACAGCACGTGCAGGGCGTCCGGGTCGACCGTGCCGGGCGGCAGGCCCGGCGTGCCCGGCGGCAGGTTGCCCGTGTAATTGGCGACCTGGCCCAGCAGTCCGGGGACCTCGGCAAAGAACTCGGCGGTCGGAACCTGGTTCTGGGCGCCGGTCTGGGCCGAGCCGAAGGCAAGGTTGATGTTGTCGGCAAAGGGGTTGAGCGATGGCGACAACAGCGGCGTCAACGACAGGCCCAGCGCATCGGCAAACCGGTCGGCCCAGACCGGCCCATCGGAAAAGCGGCCGTTGTAGAACGGCGGATCGGACGGCGACGCCACGGCCGGCACAGCCAGACCTCCCGTCGCGATAAAGACGTTGCCGGTATCCGACAGGCTGTCACCGAAAACGTGCAA
This sequence comes from uncultured Mycobacteriaceae bacterium, assembly GCA_964526565.1. GTDB lineage: Bacteria > Pseudomonadota > Alphaproteobacteria > DSM-16000 > Inquilinaceae > CAZGMC01. The sequence continues at coordinate 11,759 of CAZGMC010000020.1, read as the reverse complement.
GCGCTCGAACGGGCCCGCCAGGACCGGGCCGGCCACGAGGCACATCAGCACCGCGGCCAGACCCGGAAGGGTCCTGCTTGCTTTGGTCATCCGGGGACACCCTGTGGCAGCGGGCGCTGGCCGGCCGGCCGCCCTGGGCGGCGCGATGGCGCAGTCCCATCCTGTTCGACCTGTTGACCAGCCAATTAACGCCACAAATCCTAAAGAAAGGTAAATGCGGCAAATCGGATGAATACATCCATTATCCTGTTGTGGCAATTCCCGACGATCTGAACATCATCCGACACCGCTGCCTTCAGCCGACATGCGCCGCCTAACGGTGACAGTTTACTTATTTACCATGTCCTGATTGCGACGCCCATCCCATTCAGGGAAACAAGAAAACTGTCACCGTTAAACCCCGTTGAATTCCGGCGTCGGCAGCGGTACGGACTCACTCATGATGCGCTCGCGGCGGGCTGCCGGAGTTCCAGGTCGGCCGCGGAATGTGCGGAACGACGCCTGTTCTATGCGCCGCGTTCTGAAACGTTACTGTGATTGTGATCGTCAGATCCATGAGCCTGCTGTTCGAGGAACTGGACTATCGACCGACGCCGATCGGCGCCCTGAGCCTGCGGCGCCGGCGCGAACTGTCGCTCGGCGTCGATGTCTTCGAGATCAAGCTCGGTGACGAGTTTCTGATGTCGAGCCTGTTTACAGTATCCGAGATCGCTCTGGCCCGACTTGGGCTTGCCGCGGCGCCAGGGGAGAATCTCGACGTAGTGGTGGGCGGCCTCGGGCTCGGCTACACGGCGCAGACTGTATTGCAGGACAAGCGGGTCGGCTCGCTCATCGTCGTCGAGATGCTCGATGCTGTGATTGACTGGCACCGCACCGAGCTGTTGCCCCTTGGTCCGCACCTGACGGGCGATCGGCGTTGCCGGCTCATTCAGGGCGACTTCTTTGCCCTGGCCGGCGGAGTAGGCGGGTTTGATCCCGATGCGCCGGGGCGCCGCTTCGAAGCCGTTCTGGTCGACATCGACCATTCGCCAGAAGCCTTGCTCGATGAGCGCAGCACGGGCTTCTACCAACGCCAAGGCCTCCAGAATGTCGCTGCTCACCTCAAGCCAGGCGGGGTGTTCGGGCTATGGTCGAACGACCAGCCCGACCCGGCATTCACCGGCAGGCTGTCGGCCGTGTTTGCCGAGGCTTGGGTGGAGCCGGTGACCTTCCACAATCCACTGCAGGACACACTCTTCACGCAGACGGTGTATTTGGCTCGCACCGCCATCACGCCACACGAGGTGGCATGACCGCGGCAGCCCTTGCGAGTGCAACCCGAGTTGGGTCAACGGCCGGGGACACCTGTCCGGTATGCCGCGCACCGGGATCGAAGGTGTTCCTGTCGGTCGAAAAGCGGGACTACCGGCGATGCGAGACGTGTGCAGCCAGGTTCCTTGATCGGCGCCAGCTTCCATCACGCGAGGCGGAACACGCCCACTACCTGCATCACGAGAACCACCCAAACGATCCCGGCTATCGCCGGTTCCTGTCGAAGCTCGCAGTGCCGCTGTGCGCCCGTCTGCCGTCGCCGTCACGAGGGCTTGACTTCGGCTGCGGCCCTGGCCCGGCACTGCCGGCCATGCTGCGGGAGGCCGGCCACGAGATGGCGCTCTACGATCCGTTGTTCCATCCCGATCCAGAGCCGCTGTCGCAGATCCATGACTTTGTGACCTGCACCGAGACCGCGGAGCATTTCCATCGGCCTGCCGAGGAGTTCGCCAGGCTGATGGCGCTTGTCCGGCCGGGCGGCTGGCTGGCGGTCATGACCTGCTTCCAGACCGACGATGCCCGTTTTCAGGATTGGCACTATCGCAAGGACCCCACCCACGTCGTCTTCTATCGTGAGAAGACGCTGCGGCATCTGGCTGCCACCCGAGGCTGGCGTTGCGAGGTACCGGTCAAGGACGTGGCGCTGATGCAGAGGCCTCCGGAAGGTGGAGGCACGAGATGACCACCTGGCTGCATGAGCAACGCCTGGCGGATGCGCGGCAGGCCGTGCGGCAATGCGGCGCGCGCAGCGTGCTCGATCTCGGCTGCGGCGAGGGAGAACTGCTCGTCAGCCTGGCGACCGAGCCTCAGATCGAGCGGATCGTCGGGGTCGACGTCTGCGGGAAATCTCTCGAACGCCTGCGCGCACGGCTGGAGGCCTTGGACGGCATTGAGACGACCCACGTCGAGCTCGTGCACGGCTCGATGATCGAGCGCGGGGCCGCTTTCGCCGGCTTCGACTGCGCGCTCCTGATCGAGACGATCGAGCATGTCGACCCGCACCGGTTGTCGGTGCTGGAACGGGCCGTCTTTGGCGACATTCGGCCGGCGACGGTCGTCATCACGACGCCGAATGCCGAGTTCAATCCGCTGCTCGGCGTGCCATCCCATCGGTTGCGGCATCCCGACCACCGCTTCGAATGGGACCGGGCGAGGTTCCAGCGATGGGCACGCGGTGTCGCCGACCGCAATGGCTATCAGGCTGTGTGTCGCGATAGTGCGGGCCGCCACCCGATCCTTGGCGGGGCCAGTCAAATGGCGGTGTTCACCGCAGCCGGGGTTCATCGCGACCGAATCCACACCTCAGACTGACGAGGGCAGAACAGGCTTGCGCCTGAACGCCCACCCGCAAGAGAGTCCGGAGACCAGAGAGCACATGTGGCAGGCGCGGCGCGACCTGGCCGGCTTCGGTGCAAAGGCCATTCTACCGCATGCGGCGGTCACGTCTCCTGCCGCCATCCGCCGCGGTCGGTCTGCCGCCAGTAGGTCAGGGTGTGGCCGGCGGCCCGGTAGGCCCGCCAGCGGCCGCGTGCCGCCTCGACCGCCTGCGCGTCGTTGCCGTCGAACAGTTCGCAGACCCGGTCGTAGTCGCCGGCACGATCCGACACGGCGCCGTCGGTCAGGAACAGGACGCTTGCGGAGTTCGGGTTGTCGTCGGCCGTCGTCAGCCAGACCGGCTGGTCGGCGGCGTGGCCGTCGCGGGCATTGCCGTGCGGCAGGAACGAGCGCTCCTGGTACGTCCACAGGTGCCGGGTGAGCGCCTCCACCCGCTCCTCCGAGCCGGCCATGACGACTGCCCGCCACTGCCGCTCCAGGCATTTCTCGAGCAGCTCGGGCAGCGCCTGTTCCAGGCTCTTGCGGAGCAGGTGGTAGAAGCGGACCTCGGTCACTCCGGCCGGCCCCTCAGGCTGGTCCTCAGGGCTCGTGGTGCGCCTTGACGAAGCGGTCCAGGGTGCGCACGCCGTAGCCCGTGGCGCCCTTCGGCACCACCGGCTTGTCTTTCTCCGCCCAGGTCACGCCGGCAATGTCCAGGTGCGCCCACGGCACGTCCTTGACGAACCGCTTGAGGAACTGCGCGGCGATGATCGCACCCGCCCAGCGGTTGCCGGCGATGTTCTTCACGTCGGCGGCGTCGCTGTCGATCTGCTTGTCGTAGGCGTCGTCCAGCGGCATCGGCCAGACCCGCTCGCCGACCGCCTTGCCGGCGGCGACGATCCGCTGCGACATCGCCTCATCGGTGGAGAACACGCCGCCGATTTCCTGCCCCAGCGCCACGATGATCGCCCCGGTCAGGGTGGCGAGGTCGACCAGCAGCTTCGGCTTGAACCGGTCCTGGGCGTACCACAGCGCGTCGGCCAGGACCAGCCGGCCCTCGGCGTCGGTGTTCAGCACCTCGATGGTCTGGCCGGACATGGATTTGACGATGTCGCTGGGCCGCTGCGCCGATCCGGACGGCATGTTCTCGACCAGCCCCAGGATGCCGACCACGTTGACCTTGGCCTTGCGCCCGGCCAGCGCCTTGAGCAGCCCGGCGACAACACCGGCACCGCCCATGTCCCATTTCATGTCCTCCATGCCGGCAGACGGCTTGATGGAGATGCCGCCGGTGTCGAAGGTCACGCCCTTGCCGACGAAGGCGAGCGGTGCGGCGTCCGGGTCCGGCGCGCCCTTCCACTGCAGCACGACCAGCCGGCTGTCGCGCACCGAGCCCTGGCCGACGCCGAGCAGCGCGTTCATGCCCAGTTCGCGCAGGCGCGCCTCGTCGAGCACCTCGACCTCGATGCCCAGGTCGGCCAGCGCGCGGCAGCGTTCGGCGAAGCTGTCCGGATAGAGCACGTTGGGCGGCTCCGACGCCAGGTCGCGGGTGAAGAACACACCGTCGACGACCCTGGCGCGATCCGCAAAGGCCGCTTCGGCGTCCGTGGCGGCCGTCGTCATCACCGTCAAGGTCTCAAGGGTCGGCCTGGCCTCCGGCTTCTCCTTGGTACGGTACTTGTCGAACCGGTAGGATCGCAGCAGCGCACCTTCCGCCACCGCCACGGCCGCCTCCGCCGCCGATATCGGCGCTCCCTCCACCGCATCCAGGCGCATCGTCGCCGAGCGGGCGCCGATCTGGTTGAGGCCGGCCAGCAGCGTGCCACCGATCCGTTCCGCGGCGACGACATCGAGGGCGTCGGGCTTGCCGAGACCGATCAGCACAATCGCGTCCGCCTCGATGCCGGACGGGGCCAGGATCGACAGCACCTGCTCGCAGTCGCCCTTGAACCGGGGATTGGCGGCCAGCGCGCGCTTGACGGCGCCGCCGGCTGCGGTGTCGATCTCCTCGGCCGACGGCGTCAGCCGCCCCTCGGCCAGGACACCGACCGCGACGGTCCCGCCGGCGGCCGGCAACGGCTCGGAAAAACCGATCTTCATGAGCTTCCCTGCACAAACGGGCAATTCTGAAGGTGCCTCTGACACCCCGCGAAATGCGCGCCGTGTCGCGGGCGCTGCGCACGAACACGGAACGCGACGATCATGCGGTTGCTATAGAGCAGCGCGCGCCGGCGAATCAATCCTGAAACGGTACCACTTCAGATTGATATTCAGGGATATCTGCGCTATGCAGCTGCCGAGATCCGTGGAGACGGCGGCAACGAGGCGAGCATGACCGTGGACGAGAAGGCCCGATGGCGCCTGTTTTCGCTGTTCATGGCCCAGTGTCTGATCGGGTCCGCGTTCATCCTGATCGTCTATCGCTGGACGAACCCGGAGCGCATCCTCGGGATCCTGGTGTTGTGCTGCCTGCTGGCGTTCGTCGCGGCGGCGGCCGCCCTGTCGCGGGCCCACTTCGCCGATGCCTCGCGCCGCGCCGGCCGGGTGATGGTCTTTCAGGGGCCGGCGACCCGGCCAACGGTACGGCGCCTGTTGCTGGCCGCTGTCCTGGTGGCGCTGCTGCTGGTGGCCGTCTTTGTCCTGCAGCGCTTCCCCAACTCGGCGGACGAGTACGCCTACCTGTTCCAGGCGGCCACGCTGCAGGAATTACGCCTTTGGAACGAGGTCCATCCGCTGCAGGAGGTCTTCACCGTCTCGCACATCGCCGAACGGGACGGCAAATGGGTCGGACGGTTCCCGCCGGGTTGGCCGCTGGTGCTGGCCGTCTTCAACGCCCTTGCCATCCCCTACTGGGCGGTCAATCCGATCCTGGGGAGCCTGACCGTGGTCCTGCTGTGGCGACTGGCGGCGGTGGAGTACGGGCGGCGCGTCGCCGTGCTCGCCGCGGCGGGCTTCGCGCTGTCCGGGTTGTTCGTCTTCAATGCCGCCTCGTATTTCAGTCATACGCTGTCCGGCCTGCTGCTCGTCGTCCTGACATGTTTCGGCTGCCGGTACCTGCGTGCGCCCCGCTGGACCCATGCAGCGGCCATCGGCGCGGCAGCCGCCGGGCTGGCCGTCACCAGATACTATACCGCGGTTCTGTGCGTCGTGCCGTTCGCCGTGGCGCTGCTGCGCACAGGGTGGGTCCGGCACTGGCTCGGCGGTTTCGTCATGATCGCCGCGGGGGCGCCGCTGATCGCCGTCCTGCTGTACTACAACGGCCAGATCACCGGCGACCCGCTGCTGTTCGTGACCCGCTGGCACGACCCCGATGAGACGCTCGGCTTTATCGGCGGCTACACGGTCTGGGACGTGCCGCAGCGGATCGCCCGCTGGGCGACGGATTTCGGCTCCTACACGTCGCCGCTGATGCTGGTGCTGTGGCTGTGGGCGGTGCTGCGCGCACGCCGCGGCGAGCTGCGCTTCTTCGACTGCTACCTGCCAATGCTGCTGGCCGGCTATGTGCTGTTCTATTCGGACGGCGCCAACCGCTACGGCCCGCGCTACCTGTATGCCGCCTGGCCGTTCATGGCGCTGCGCATCGCCATCGCCGTCGAGGCGGCGCTGCGCCGGCAGCCTGCCGCCGGCATGGCCGGCCTGCTGCCGTTCCTGTTCCTGCTTCACCTGTGGATGAGCGCCGTCAACCTGCCCGTCAACGCGGTCCGCAACCACCAGATCATTCACGAGCGCCGCGACCTGTTCCGCGCCGTCGAGGCGGCCGGCCTGCACGACGCCCTGGTCGTCGTGCGGTCCGGCACGGGAATCATCAACCCGCTGCGGCCGATCGACCTGCTGTACAACGGCATCGCGCTGGACGGTGCGGTCCTGTACGCCCATGACCGTCCGCAGCAGATGGACGCGCTGCGGACGTATTTTCCCGATCGCAGCTTCTGGGTATACCAACGGCCCGACGGGGCCGTCCGCGGCACCCTGACGCGCCTGCCCGGTCACACCGGGGCCCCGTGAATCGGGACCGGGTGATCGGGACCGGGTGATCGGGACCGGCAGCCGACCCGCAGCCAGGAGCCCTTGCCATGTCGTCCGTCCGCGGCCGTGACTACCCCGTCGTGTTGACCGAACGCGACGGCCGGTTCCACCTGTTCGTGCGCGAACTCGGGCTGAGGGTAGCCGATCCCTCCCTGGAGGCCGCCTATGCGCGGCTGGCGGAGGAAAGGCGGCGCTGTCTGGCCGAACTCGAGGAAACCGGGATGGAAGACCTGCTGCCGCCGGCGGCGCCGTGTCTTGACCCCCACGGGATGTCGGATCGCCGGACCGGCCTCGGCAGGTTTGCGGGCAAGACGGTCATCGTCGCCGGTACGTTCATCGTTGTCATGCTGTTCGCCGGGTGGACCGTCAACGCCGTCGTCGACTCGGCCGTCGCGCGGCTTGGCATGAACCAGGTCGGCGGCCGCGAGTTCTGGACCGGCCTGGAGGCGGCAATCCACGAGGCCGGCGCTCCCGACCAGGAGATGCCGCCGGAGCAGCGCCAGCGCCTGCTGCACAGCATGGCCGCCATCGTCGAGCGGGTGCGCCCCTTCACGGACACGCTGCAGCCGCTGTTCCCGCCGAGCGAGTGCGTCATCAGGATCGAGGACGCGCGGCCGGTTCAGTCGCCGCCCCGCCAATAGTGCCGCAGCACGGCGCCGAACGTCGGCAGGACGATGACGACGTCATGGACGCCGGCCGGCAGCGCCACCCGCAGCCGCGGATCCTCGGCGGTGCGTCGTGCCGGCAGCGTCTCGTCCGCCCGGCCGGCGGGATGGACGCGTGTGTAAGGTGTGTGGAACGCCGGCAGGGGCACCTCGGCCGGTTCGCTGCAGTCGACCCGGACCGTCCGTGACCACACCTCGTGCTCGGGGTGCGGTGCCGTGATCCGGCAGGGCCCGGCCTGCACCTGGTTGCGCCAGGCCGGCAGGTGGCGGCGGAACGCTTCGAAATTCTCAGGGGTGTGCGGGTAGTACTCCCCCTTCTGCGAGAACTCGAGATGGGTCAGCTGCGGCGCCTCGACCTGTTGCGGCGGCACCCAGTCGAAGTCGCGGCCGGCATAGCGGGCATACTGGATCATTGCGGCGACCACCATCACGGCCGCCACCGCGATGGCCGCCCGCGGCCAGCCGTTGCGCCAGATCGCCGTCAGGGCCATCGCCGCCAGGGCGATCACCGCCGGCGTCAGGAAGGTCAGCAGCCGCGTCGGGAACTGGACATAGGCGAAGCCGGGCACCGCCCGGTACACCGGGATGGCCCACGCCGTCTGCATGACCAGCACCAGGACCACCAGCGCGGCCAGAAATGCCGCCGCCGCATCGGCACGCACCGCCGCCACGGCCGGCAGGCGGTCGCCCGCCAATGGCCGGACCGCCCAGGCCATGGCCAGGCCGGCCGTCAGGGCCAGGGGCACGAACCCGATCTGCGGGCTGCCGTAGCGGTCCGGCTCATGGAACCAGAGCACCGGGTCGTAGACGTAGGATGCGAACGGCAGCACCATGTCGCCGATGTCGAACGCCTCAACGAACGCCGCGGTCCGCACCTGCTCCAGAAAGGCCAGTTGTGCCGCGAGGAACGGCGCCGTCAGCACGGCGAACAGTCCCGCCGACAGGGCGATGCGCGACAGCAGCCGCGGCGACAGGGCGGTCCGCCAGCGCCCGGCCAGCAGCCACAGCCAGGCCAGCACCAGCACGAACGCCGCGAAATAGCCGATCACGGTGTGGGCGGCATAGATCAGGAACAGCAGCGGCCCGGCATGGACGGGCCAGCGCCCGTCGCGGTGCAGGATCACGATCGCCCGCAGCAGCCACGGCACCAGCATGGCCGCCGCGAACTCGGACATGGCGGCGCGGACCAGCCAGTTGACGGTGGTGTAGTTGGCGAACACGAACGTCGCCGCCGCGGCCAGCGCCAGCGGCAGCGGCGTGCCCAGGCGGCGGGTCAGCGACACCATTCCGGCGGCGCCGACCGCCAGGAACAGGATCAGCGCCAGCACCGCCGCCGCCTTGTGGCTGTCCGTCACCAGATGGAGCACCGCGGCGACATGGTTGTAAAGCTTGTGATAGTTGGCCGGCATCGGCGAGCCGAAGGCGTGATTGTCGAGCGCCGACCACACGGGCAGCATATCGCCGATCAGGAAGCGCTGGGCGATGACCTCGGTACGGACCGTGAACCACACGCCGTCGCCACCGCGCGGCCAACCCAGGCCGACGATCACCGGCGACACGGCGACCACGATGGCGGCGGCAAGTGCCACCGCCGCGGCGATGCGCCAGCGATAGCCGGCCCACAGCGCGGCCATTGCAGGGGCTGCCACTGCCCTGGCGGGCGCGGCGGCGGTCGTGCTGGCAGCAGGAATGGTCATGCGGACAACCGGAGAAAGCGACGGGCGGCGCAGACCGTAGCGACGCGTCCGGCCGGACGCCAGCGCCGCCTGGAGCCGCGATCCACGGCGTCAAGGCTCGGCGCCGCGGAGGGATGGTCTTGCATGCCTGTTTCGCGCGGGACGTTCGGGGTATACGAATGGCCGCGCGCCGAAGGCACCTCCCGCCCGCGTCCACCGAGGCTCCGTGATCAAGACCATCTACCGCTATATCGGCCGGCAGTACCTGGCCTGGTTCATCATCCTGCTGCTGATCCTCGTCGGCATCATCATGCTGTTCGAGTTCATCGAGATGTCGCGGCGGGCCAGCGATCGGCCTGAGATCACCATGGGGCTCACGCTGCTGCTGACGGCGCTCAAGGTGCCGCAGACCGTGGAGCTGGTGTTCCACTTCACCGTGCTGTTCAGCACGATGTTCGCGTTCTGGCGGCTGACGCGCAACCAGGAGCTGGTCGTCGCCCGCGCGTCGGGCGTCTCGGCGTGGCAGTTCCTGTCGCCGGTGGTGCTGATCGCGGCGCTGATCGGTGTGCTGAAGATCATGGCCGTCAACCCCGTCAGCGCCGCCATGTACGACCGCTACCAGAGCCTGGTCGACCGCCATTTCAGCGGCCAGACGAACCTGCTGGAGATCTCGCGCGGCGGCCTGTGGCTGCGCCAGCGCGACGAGCACGGCCTGTCCGTCCTGTTCGCCGAAGGCACGGCGCCGGACGAGATCATCCTCACCGGCGTGGCCGTGTTCCTGTTCGACCACGCCGAGCACTACCGTGGCCGGATCGACGCCGCGACCGCGGTGCTGCGCGATGGCCACTGGGAGATCCGCAACGCCGAGGTGAGCCTGGCCGGACAGCCGGCGCGCAGCGTCGCCGTCTATCGCCTGCCCACGGACTTCACACCCCAGACCATCGACGACAGCTTCGCCGCACCGCAGACCATGTCGTTCTGGCAGTTGCCGGAGTTCATCGAGGCACTGGACGACACCGGGTTCTCGTCGCTGCGCCACCGCCTGCACTATCAGTCGCTGTTGGCCCAGCCGCTGCTGCTGGCGTCGATGGTCCTGTTCGGCGCCGCCTTTTCGTTGCGCCACAGCCGCCGCGGTGGCACGCTGCCAATGCTCATCGCCGGTGTGACGACCGGGTTCATGCTGTTCATTGGCCAGGACGTCATGTACGCACTGGGGCTGGCCGAGACGATCCCCGTGATCATGGCGGCGTGGACGCCGGCGCTGCTCAGCACCCTCATCGGCAGCGCCATGCTGCTCCATTTCGAAGACGGGTGAGCTGCGAAGACGGTTGAGCGGGCGTCGACGGGATTGCACGGACGGCGGCGCAGTCCCTATCTTTATTGGAAACCTCACCGCATCCGGACCCGCTTCCAACTCGGCGCCAGGAGCCGACACGCCTCATGCACCGTCACATCTTCCGCCTCGTCATCGTCGCGACGGTCGCGCTCGCCGCCACCGTCGCGGCGGACCGTCCTGCCGCCCAGGATGCCACCTACATCGAACGCATCGCAGCGGTCGTCAACGACGACGTGATCACCACCTCCCAGCTCGAGGGACGCCTGCGCCTCGCGCTGCTCGCTGCGAACCTGGAGCCGACCGAGGAGAACCAGCGCCGGCTGCTGCCGCAGGTGCTGCGCGGCCTGATCGACGAGGAGCTGCGCCGCCAGGAGGTCGACCGGTACGACATCTCCGTTCCCGACGACGAAGTCGAGGCCACGCTCGCCGGCATTGCCGGCCAGAACAACATGAGCATCGACCAGTTCGGCGCCGTCCTGGCCCGCAACGGCGTGCCGCTGTCGACGCTGCGGGACCAGGTCCGCATCGCCCTGGCGTGGCGCGCGCTGGTGCGCCAGCGCGTCAACCCGGCCATCAACATCAGCGAGGAGGAGATCGACCAGGTCCTCTCGCGCATGGAGGCGAATCGCGGCCGGCCGGAATACCTGCTGGCCGAGGTGTTCCTCGCCGTCGACGAGCCGGCGCAGGAGGCCGAGGTGCGTGCCTTCGCCGAGGAACTGGTGCAGGAGATCCGCCGCGGCGCACCGTTCTCCGCCGTGGCCCGCCAGTTCAGCCAGGGCGCCGGCGCCGCCCAGGGCGGCGACATGGGCTGGGTGATGAGCGGGCAGCTTGAGCCGGCTATCGACAACGCGCTGGCCGACATGCAGCCGGGCCAGCTGTCCGACCCGATCCGCACCGCCTCCGGCTATCACATCGTGCTGCTGCGCGAGCAGCGCCAAGCCAATGTGCCCGACCCCCTGGACACGGTGATCGCCATGCACCGGCTGGGCATGCCCTTCCCGCCCAATGCCGGCCGCGCCCAGATCAACGAAATCATGGCGACCCTGCAGGAGGTCAGCGCCACCGTCCGCGGTTGCGAGGACCTCGCCGCGCGGGCCGAGGCGATGGGTGCGCCGCCGACCGATGCCGGCAGCGGCCCGTTGCGCGAGCTGCCGCCGGAGCTGGCCGCGATCCTGGCCGACCTGCCCGTCGGCGAGCCGAGCGAGCCCTTGCGGCTGACCGACGGCGCCGCCGTGTTCATGGTCTGCGACCGCCAGCAGCCCGACAGCGCCAGCCGCGACCAGATCGCCGACAGTCTCGGCGAGGAGCGGTCGGACATGCTGCAGCGGCGCTATCTGCGCGACCTGCGCAACGCGGCGTTCATCGACATCCGCATCTGAACGGCCGGCACTGCAGCGGTGAGCCGGCCCGGATCCGCCGACAGGCCCAGCG
>CAZGMC010000019.1:0-50361 GCA_964526565.1 uncultured Mycobacteriaceae bacterium | reverse complement strand
TGGGGGCTCGGCCGGCGGGGCCGCCGGGGCCGCCGGGGCCGCCGGCGGCGGCGGACCATCAGCGGCTTCGGCGACGGCACTCGCAGCCGGCGCCGTGGCGGCAAGGCGGGGGCCTCGTGGCGGCAGCGGCGGCCGGCCGGGCAGGACGAACGTGTCGCGCGGCTGCGCGGGCGCGAACGCCTCGGGCGGCTCCGGCTCGACAGTTGCCCCAGGCTCCAGCACGGCAGCCCCGGCGATCTGCGGCCGGGCGCCGCTCGCCAGCACGTCGACGACGACCAGCCCGCCGGCGGCAACATGGCTGACGCGGGCATCGGGCGCCACGGTCAGGGCGAAAGCCAGCCGCCCGTCGGCGGTGGTGGTCTGGCGCACATCGCGCACCCGGCTGAGCCGCGGGTCGCGGGCGAACCGTGCGTCGGCGTCGGTGAAATCGGGGAAGCGCACGGTGACGGCGTCGCCCTGGCGGCCGATCGTATAGTCCACGGGCCGGCCCCAGTCGAACACCACGCGGCTGTACCGGCCGTGCTCGCCGGTCCGCACTTCGACGGGCGGCCCGTCATTGGCGACCGCGGTGAGAGGCGGCGCGATCTCCGCCTCGTCCGGCACCGCCGCGGCCGTCGTGCCGGATGGCTGGCCCTCGGACGGCGCGTCTGCCGCAGCCAGCGCTCGTGCCGGATCCGCGTCCGCAGGCTGTGCCGCATCGGCCGGTTCATCATCCGCCGCACCGGCCGAATCCGCGGCGGCAGCGGCATCGGGAGCGGCACCGGGAGCGGCACCGGGAGCGGCGCTCGGCAGGGCGGCGATCTGGCCCGGAGCGGCATCGCCGTTGCGGCGTCCGGAACCGCTGCCGGTGATCTGGCCGGGTGACGGCGGCGGCGCGGCGACCAGCGGGGCCTCCGCCGCATCGGCGTCACCGGCGGCGGCGGTGGACACGGCTTCGGCTTCGGGATCGCGAGCGGGAGCGGGATTGTCATCGCCATCGGCACCGGCGGCGGCCGCGGGTGCCAGGGCGACCGTCACCTCCGGCCCCGAGCCCGATGCCTCGCCTGGGCCGGCCGGCGGCGGCGCCAGCGCCAGGGCGGGCGCGGCGCCATCGCTGCCCGCGGTCGAGCGCGGCCACATGTCCAGCAACACGCCGCGGCCGGTCGGCAGGTCGTTGACCCGCAACGGCGTCGCCGGCACCAGGGTCAGGCGGCGGCGGTCATCGCTGAGCCGGGCGTCGCCGACATAGGCCCGCAGCTCCGCGACCGCGGCGGTCAGCGCCGCGGTGGCGTCGGCAAGGTCGAACGGGCGGTCGATCTCGATGACGACGGCGTCGTCAGCGGTCTGCACGGTGTGGCCGACGGGCTCGCCCAGGTCGAGGACGAGCCGGCCATAGCTGCCGAAGTCGCGGGCCCGCAATTCCGCCGCCGCGGCCGGCCCGCCGGCGGCCAGCAGCAGCCCCAGTGCCAAAAGTGGGAGCAGCGCCAGCGCGAACGCGGCGATGCCGCCGCGGCGACACGGCAGGGCGGGCGCGGGCGGTGGTGCCGGGGGTGCGGAGCCGGTCACAGACCGGCGGTCGGCTCGGGCCATGGTGCATCAGCCCTGGCGATGGCGCCACACGAACCAGGTCCGGGCGCTCTCCGGCAAGCCTGCGTCGGCGGCATCGATCCGGTACGGCATGGCAGCGCGGCCGGCGCTAGTCGAAGCTGGCGAGCAGACGGTCGATCTCGGCCTGGTCGTTGGCGGCCCCCGGCAGCTGCGGACCGTTGAGCAGGGTCTGGTCGTCGGCCGCCGCGGCGCCGTCCGCCGCCGCTTCGGCCTGGCTGCGCACGCGCTCGACCTCTTCGCCGAGTGCCGAGACCATCGCGTCGATCTTGGTCTCTATGTGCTTGAGCGTGGTCACCACCTTCTGGATGCGCTGGCCGGTGATGTCCTGGAAGTTGCTGGCCTCGAAGATGCCGGTGACGAGATCGACGATGCGGTCGCGGGTCGCTCCATCCAGATCCCCGGCAATCGTCTGGATGGCCTCGGCGGCGTCCAGGATGCGGCCCGTCGCCTCCTCGGTGGCGGTGACGACGGCATCGAGCTCGTCGGTCGCCGACAGGATGTAGTCCTGGCCGATCTTGTCGGCGCGGATGGCGGCGATCTCCGCCTTGGCGGCGCGGATGTAGCGCGCCAGCTCCTCCAGCTCCTGATAGATCTTCAGGTCGAGCGCGGAGATGTCGCCCTCCATGCTGCCGACCACCTCGGCGATGATGGCTGCCACCTCCTCGCGGTCGAGCGGCGCATCGGCCTCCCGCCGGGCCGCATCCAGGCGGGATTTCAGGACTCGGTTGTCGATGGCGACGGGCATGGCGACGTCCTCCGGCCGCGGCGGGCCGCCAGGATCAGAAGTTGCCGAGTACGGAGACCAGCTTGCTCTTCAGGGTGGCGGCGTTGAACGGCTTGACAATGTAGTTGTTGACGCCGGCCTCCTTGGCCGCGACGACGTTCTCGGTCTTGGACTCGGCGGTGATCATGATGAATGGCACGGCGGCCAGCTTCTTGTCCGAGCGGACCTCGCGCAGGAGCTGCAGGCCGGTCATCGGCTCCATGTTCCAGTCGGAGATGACGAGGCCGTACGGCTTCTCGCGCAGCTTCTGCAGCGCCTGCGAGCCGTCGCCGGCATCATCCACGTTCTCGAAGCCCAGCTGCTTGAGCAGATTGCGGATGATCCTGAGCATGGTCTTGTAGTCGTCCACGATCAGGATGGGCATCGTCATGTCCACGGCCATGTTCGAGCTCCGTCCTTCAGTTACGCCTGCACGCCAATAGCCCGGTTGGCGCCGGCATCGTCCCAGGCCTGCCTCGGAACTGTTGACCGGCTCAGGTTAAATTCGTGTAAAAACCCGGCGGCGACAGGTCTTTCCACCGATGCTACTCCGGCAGTGCCGGCAGCGGCCGGCGCAGGGCCAGCTCCGAGGTGACCTGCCGCGCCCGCTCCGGTTCCATCGCCGCCAGGATCGGTGCCGATTTCTGCTCGCGCATGCGCTGCAACACGCTGATCAGCACCTCCATGTCCAGGCCGTTGAAGATGGCCGCGGCGTCGGACGGCCGCATGGTCTCGTAGATGCGCACCAGGCTGAGCAGGTGCGCCTCCTGCTCCTCGTCGAGCTGGGCCATCATGCCTTCCAGCTGGCTGCGCAGGGCCGTCAGCTCGACCATCTTCTCGTCGAGCCGCTGCTCGGCAACGGCGAGCAGGGCGGCGCGCCGGTCCAGCTCACGCTCCCGCGTGTCCAGCGACTGGCGCCGGTCGGCAAGGCTGCGCAGCACCGCCAGCTCCCCGTCGCTCATGTCGCCATCCTCGACCAGCCGCGGCGGCGCGGTCCCCGAAGCCGGGGTGGCGGCAGGATCGGCAACCGTGGCGACCTGCGTGTCCGCCACCGGCAGCGGCGCGGCCGGGGCATCGGCCGTGGCCGGCGCGGCAGCCGGCCCCTCCTCCTGGGCCAGGCTGGGGGCGACCGCCGGCAGCGGCGTCCCGGCGACGATGCCCGTCCAGACATCGCCCAGCCGCACGCCGAGCATGACGACGGCAACGAAGATCATGGCCGGCAGCAGGCGCAAGCGCGGCCGCGGCAGGCAACCCCGCAGCCGCGGCAGGTGCGCCAGCCGGACGCGCACGGCGCGGATCGCTGCCGTGTCGGCAAGCCGTTGCAATGCCGCTACCGGGTCCGTCGGCGCCGGCGGCGCGGCGGCGGCAGCGGCAGCGGCAGCGACAGCAGCGGCAGGCGGAACGGCCGCAATGTCGGCACCATCGGGCCCGCCGCGTCCGCCGAGCGGACCCGGCGGCACGACTGCATCCGACGGCATCCCGCCGGGCGGTGTCCCGCCGGGCGGTGTCCCGCCGGCCGGTGTCCCGCCGTCACGACGGGCAGCGGCCGCGGCGGCCTCGCGCCGCGCCTGGCGCACGGCGGCGCGCGCCGCTGCCGGATCGCGGTGCGGCACGGCGCCGGCACCGCCACGGCCTGCGCCAGGGGCAGTGGCGGAGGCGCCAGTCCGGGCCGCGGTGCGCTGGCCGGCGGGCGGCGCGCCCGTGCCCTGCGGCGCGCCCTGACGGCCCCGCAGCGGGGCGGAGCGGGCCTTCGGCGTGTCGTCGCTGCCGGGAGTGTCGGTCATGGCATCACCGCATGTTCTCGATGGCCTTGATCAGGTCGGCATCGGGCCGGCGCTCGTCGGCCCCCGTCCCGGCCCCCGCACCCGTACCCGGCCGGGGCTCCGCGGCACCCGTACCCGGCCGGGGCTCCGCGGCACCCGTACCCGGCCGGGGCTCCGCGGCGGCGCGGCCGGCGCCGAAGTCCGGGCGGTCGCGTCCGCCGTCGGCGCGCGACAGCCCTTCGGGGCGCGTTACCGGACCGCGGCCACGGGCGGCGCTCTCCAGCCGGGCGGCCAGCGATTCCCCGGCGTCGACGAGGAAGGCGAGCTCGTCGCGCAGCCCCTGGGCGCGGTCGATCTGGCGCTGCAGCCGGGTGCCGGAGTCGTCGGCCGCTGCCCGCAGGCCCTTGATGCCGGCATCGGCCCTGGCCGCGGCCTCGGCCAGACCGCGTGCCGCCGTCTCCAGCTCGGCCCGGTGGTTGCGCAGCTGGGTCAGGCGCCGGCTCAGGGTGGCGGCGTAGAAGATCGTGGCGCCGAGCAGGCACACGACGAGGATGTCGAGGATCAGCCCGAAGTGCTCGGTCACCGCGACAACTCCTCGCCCTTGGGGATGTCCTGGTCGATGCGCACGGCGATGTGGCTCTTGAGCCGGCCCATGCGACCGCGGAACATGGGGACGTCGCCGCAGCGCAGGTCGACCAGACCGTCCGGCGCCGTGTTCAGCATGAGCCGCGAGCCGACCCGCCATCCCAGCACGTCGCGCAAGGACGCCGGCATCTCGTCGAGCACGGCGCTGAGGCTGACCTCGGTCTGCCACAGCTCGCTGGCGAGGTGGTTCTCCCAGATGGAGTCGCGGCCGAACTTCTCGCCCATGAACATCTGCAGCAGCAGTTCGCGCACCGGCTCCAGCGTGGCATAGGGGACAAGCAGCTCAAGCCGGCCGCCACGGTCTTCCATGTCGATGCGCAGCTTGGCCAGCACGGCGGCATTGCCGGGGCGGACGATGGTGGCGAAGCGCGGGTTCGTCTCCAGCCGGTCGTAGCGGAAGGTGACCGGCGACAGCGGGTCGAACGAGGCGCTGAGGTCCGACAGCACGACGTGGACCATCCGCTCGACCAGGTTGCGCTCGATGGTGGTATAGGGCCGGCCCTCGATGCGCATGGCCGCCGTGCCGCGCCGGCCGCCGAGCAGCACGTCGACGATGGAATAGATCAGGGCGCTGTCGACGACCAGCAGGCCGTAGTTGTCCCACTCCTCGGCCTTGAACACCGACAGCATGGCCGGCAGCGGGATGGAATTCAGATAGTCGCCGAAGCGGATCGAGGTGATCTGGTCGAGCGTGACCTCGACATTGTCCGACGTGAAATTGCGCAGGCTGGTGGACATCATCCGCACGAGGCGGTCGAACACCACCTCGAGCATCGGCAGGCGCTCATAGTTGACCATGGCGCTGTTGATGAGCGCCATGATGCCGGCGTTCTCACCGTCGCCGTCCTCGCCGCTGTCGAAGCCGAGCAGGCTGTCGATCTCGTCCTGGTTGAGCACCCGGTTGGAGGACAGGCCGTTGTCGTCCCCGGCGTCATCGTCGCCGTCGGCTCCGGCCATGGCAGCCCATTCGTCGGCCAGCACGTCCTGGTCGCCGCCGGTGTCGGCAGCACCGGCGCCGTCGCCCCCGTCACCCCCGCCAGCGCCGCCAGCGCCGTCAGCGCCGTCTTCGTTTTCGCCCCCGAGCGCGGCCGCCCACTCGTCGGCAAGGGCTTCCTGGTCGTCTTTCGGATCGGGCATGGCGTCTCTCGGGCGGCCGTCTGCGACAGGGCGGCCGGGCTATTGCTGGACCAGCATCTCGCGGAACAGGATGTCGCGCACCTCGACCGGGGCGGCGGCGGCATGGACGCGGCGCAGCAGTTCCTCGCGCAGGCGGTACAGCCCGGCCGAGCCACGCAGGTCGTCCAGGCGCAGCTCGCGCAGGTAGACCTGGAAGTTGTCGACGATGCGCGGCATGACCCGCTCCAGGGCGCCAGTGTCGGCATGCGGCTCCAGCTCCAGGCTGACGGAGATGCGCAGATAGGCCTGCCGGCCCTCGGCACCGCTCAGGTTCACCAGGATGTCCGGCAGGTCGTAGAACACGCCGGGCTCGGACGGCGCGGCCTCGGCCTCAGCGGTCCCGGTCTCGGGGGCGGGGGCGAACAGGACATCGAAGACCCCGGAGACATAGAGCGCCGCGCCGCCGCCGCTGAGCATCAGCAGCGGCAGGATGACGTACAGCACCAGCTTGCGGCCACTGATCCTGCTGCGGCGCGGCAGCTCGCTGGCGATCTCGTTGACCGCATCATCCAAAGTGCCGGCGGCCATCGCGCAAGTCCCTCCCCGGCCCGCCACGGGCCATGGGCCGGACTGTAGGCGCGACAGGGTTAAGATAGCGTTGCGCCCGGAATGGGCCGCTTCCGGGCCGCAGCCGGCAGGTGAACGCCGCCGCGAGGTCCGCCCGCCATGGCGACCGGGCCGGACCGACACACGCAATGATCATCGGCGCAGATAATGCCTGACGCTGCAGGAAAACCCGCAGAAAAAATATATGGTTGCGCAGGTAACACGGGGCCGAGACACGGTGTTCCCGCAATAACGTTGTTCAATCCAGTATTGTCATTCAAATCATAACAAAACAATAATCAATTCTACATTACAATGATTGGATTGGAGCCTAGTAACAAGTGACCGTTTGTGGAACCGGGCTCGAAGTCCAGCCCGGTCCAAAGGACCCTTCCGTGCCGTGCACCGACAGTCGCCGTGACCGGCCGGCCGGTGTCCTGCCACCGCTCAGCTGCCGTCCCATTTTCTACTTATACAGGATGCTCCTCCATGGCCAACACGCTGCAAATCCTGCACGCCTCCGACCTCGAAGGTGGCGTGGACGCCATCGACAATGCGCCAAACTTCGCCGCCATCATCGACCGGCTGGAGGACCTGCCGGTGCCCGGCCCCGACGGCGGCACGCTGGTGCCGGACACCGTCATCCTGTCGGCCGGCGACAATTACATTCCCGGGCCGTTCTTCAACGCCGCCGCCGACCGGTCGCTGCGCGAGCCGCTGCAGGCGGTCTACGAGGGCCTGTTCGGGCTTGAGCCCGGCGCGCTGTCCAACCTGCGCGAGGGCGCCGGCCGCGTCGACATCTCGATCATGAATGCGATCGGCTTCGACGCCTCGGCGCTGGGCAACCACGAGTTCGACCTGGGTCCCGACACTTTGGCGGACATCATCGGCACCGACATCCGCGGCACGACCCTGGCCGATGTGCGCTGGCTCGGCGCCCAGTTCCCCTATCTCAGTGCCAACCTGGACGTCTCCGGCAACCCCGACCTGTCGGCCCTGTTCACCGACGAGGTGCTGCCGGCCGACGCCTTCCGCTCCACGCCCGCCGACCTGGAGGCCGCCGCCGCGGCGCCGAAGCTGGCCCCGTCGGCGGTCATCGAGCTGGGCGAGGAGCGGATCGGCGTGGTCGCCGCGACCACGCCCCTGCTTGAGCGGCTGTCCTCGCCCGGCGACGTGACCTTGCGCGAGCCCGGCGCCGGCACCGAGGACATGGCCCTGCTCGCCCGGATCCTGCAGCCGGAGATCGACGCGCTGACGGCCCAGGGCATCGACAAGGTGGTGCTCGTCACCCACCTGCAGCAGCTCGCCCTGGAGCAGGAGCTCGTACCGCTGCTGGAGGGCGTGGACGTGGCCATTGCCGGCGGCTCCGACACCCTGCTGGCCGACGACACCGACGTGCTGCGCCCCGGCGACGAGGCGGCCGGCCCGTACCCGATCGTCACCACCAACGCCAGCGATGACGACAACGACGGCAACCCCGACCCGGCGCTGATCGTCAGCACCGCCGGCGAGTACAGCCATGTCGGCCGCCTGGTCGTGACCTTCGACGACCACGGCGTCGTCCTGCCCGACAGCGTCGACCCGACGGTCAGCGGCGCCTTCGCCACGACCGACGCGACCGTCGCGGCGCTCCACGACGGCCTCGACCCGTTCGCCGAAGGCTCCACGGGCGCGGCGGTGCGGGCGCTGACGACCGCCGTCGAGGGCGTGGTCATCGCCAAGGACGGCGAGATCTTCGGCCGGACCGCGGTCTATCTGGACGGCACCCGCGAAGAGGTGCGCACCCAGGAGACCAACCTGGGCAACCTGACCGCCGACGCCAACCTGGCCGCCACCCGCACCCTCGACCCCGAGGTCATGGTCTCGATCAAGAACGGCGGCGGCATCCGGGCGCCGATCGGCGAGGTCGTGGATACCGGCGAGGGCACCTCGGTCGAGCTGCCGCCCCAACCCAACCCGCTGAGCGGCAAGGAGGAGGGCGAGATCTCCCGGCTCGACATCGAGAACGCGCTGCGCTTCGACAACGAGCTGACGCTGCTGACGCTGAGCGCCGAGGACCTGCTGGCGGTCATCGAGCACGGCGTGTCGGCCACCGCACCGGGCGCCACGCCGGGCCAGTTCCCGCAGGTCGGCGGCCTGTCGTTCAGTTTCGATCCGGCCCTGCCGCCGGGCGCGCGGGTGCAGTCCCTGGCGATCCTCGGTGACGACGGCGCGGTCATGGACGTCATCGCCCGCGACGGTGCGGTGGTCGGCGATCCCGACCGGCCGGTCCGTGTCGTGACGCTCAACTTCCTGGCCGACGGCGGCGACGGCTATCCCTTCCCCGACCTGGGCGAGGACCGCGTCGACACCGGCATCGGCGAGCAGCAGGCGCTGGCCGACTATCTCCAGGCCAACTTCGCCGCGACGCCGTTCATGCAGGCGGACCTGCCGCCGGCCGACGACACGCGCATTCAGAACCTGAATGCTCGCGACGACACGGTTCTGGACGACCAGGCCGCCGGCAGCATCACCCTGACCCCGGTCGGCCAGTTCGTCTCGCCCGACGGCACTGCCGAGATCGTCGCCCACGACCCGGCCACGCAGCGGCTGTTCGTGACCGACAGCGACAACAACCGCGTCGACGTGCTCGACGTGAGCGATCCCGCCGCACCGGAGCGGCTGTTCTCGCTCGACATCGCGGCCCTGGGCGACGAGGCCGGCGGCGTCAACAGCGTCGCGGTCAGCCGCGGGCTGATCGCCGTCGCCGTCGAGAACAGCGATGCCGACGCCGACGGGCTGGTCGCCTTCTTTACCAATGACGGCCTGCGACTCGGCACCGTGAGCGTGGGCAACCTGCCCGACATGCTCACCTTCACGCCGGACGGGACCAGGCTGCTCGTCGCCAACGAGGGCGAGCCGACCGATGCGGGCGACCCGCTCGGCTCGGTCAGCATCATCGACCTGACGAACGGGCTGATCGGGGCGACCGTGCAGACGCTGACCTTCGAGTCCTTCAACGGCCAGGAGGACGCGCTGCGCAGCCAGGGCGTGCGCATCTTCCCCGACACGTCGGTGGCCGCGGACCTGGAGCCCGAATACATCGCCGTGTCGCCCGACGGCACCACCGCGTTCGTGACCCTGCAGGAGAACAATGCGGTCGCCGTGGTCGACATCGAGAACGGCGCGATCACCGGCATCGTCCCCCTGGGCAGCCGTGACCACAACGTGGCCGGCGACGGCCTGGACGCCAGCGACCGCGACGGCGGCATCAACATCCAGCCCTGGCCGGTCCAGGGCCTGTTCATGCCCGACGCCATCGCCTCGTACACGGCCGCCGACGGCCAGACCTATTACGTGACCGGCAACGAGGGCGATGCCCGCGACGAGGACACCCGCGTCGCCGACCTGGACCTCGACCCGGCGGCGTTCCCCGACGCGGCCGGCCTGCAGCAGGACCCGGCACTGGGCCGGCTCGAGGTCTCGACCATCGACGGCGACAGCGATGGCGACGGCGATTTCGACGCGCTGTTCAGCCTCGGCACCCGTTCGTTCTCGATCTGGGACTCGGCCGGCACTCTCGTGTTCGACAGCGGCGACGCCTTCGAGCGGATCACCGCCGACCAGGTGCCCGCCCTGTTCAACAGCAACGGCACGCCGGACAGCTTCGACGGGCGTAGCGACAACAAGGGCCCCGAACCCGAAGGCGTCGCCGTCGGCACGATCGACGGGCAGACCTACGCCTTCATCGGCCTGGAGCGGGTCGGCGGCATCATGGTCTACAACGTTACCGAGCCGGGCGCGGCCCGCTTCGTCCAGTATGTCAACACCCTGGACACGTTCGAGACCGCGGACATCAGTCCCGAGGGCCTCGCCTTCATCGCCGCCGCCGACAGCCCGACCGGTGCGCCGCTGCTGGCCGTGGCGCACGAGGAGAGCGGCACGACGACGCTGTTCGAGATCATGGCCGGCCCGGACCTGCCGCCGGGTTCCGGTGTGACCGAGGCGGCCATCCACGAGATCCAGGGCGCCGGCCACGTCTCGCCGCTGGCCGGGCAGACGGTGCGCACCACCGGCATCGTCACGGCAGTCGACAGCAACGGCTTCCATCTGCAGGACCCGGCGGGCGACGGCAACGACGCCACCGCCGACGGCATCTTCGTGTTCACCGGCGACGAACCGGCGGTCACGGCCGGCGACGCGGTCGAGGTGACCGGCGAGGTCACCGAGTTCTTCCCCGGCGGCCGCGACACGGGCAACCTGTCGGTCACCCAGATCGTCTCCCCTGAGATCGCCGTCCTGTCGTCGGGCAACCCGCTGCCGGCACCGACGGTGATCGGCCAGGGCGGCCGGGTGCCGCCGAACGAGGTGGTCATCGGCAGCCGCGAGCTGCCGGTCGACCTGGGCGACCCGGCCGAGGCCGCCGCCAACCCCTTCAACCCCGACCGCGACGGCATCGACTTCTACGAGAGCCTGGAGGGCATGCGGGTCACGGTCGAGGCGCCGGCGGCGGTGTCGCCGACCAACCGCTTCGGCGAGACCTGGGTGCTGGCCAATGGCGGCGCCGACGCGGCACCCGACGGCATCCTGAACGCCCGCGGCGGCATCGACATCGCCGCCGAGGCGGGCGGCTACGGCGACCTGAACCCCGAGCGCATCCAGATCCAGTACGACGGCGACCTGCTGCCCGCGGGCTTCGAGGCGCCGACGCTGACCACCGGCGACGGGCTGTCCGATGTCACCGGCGTGGTCGGCTACGCCTTCGGCAACTTCGAGGTCGCCGTCACCGAGCCGTTCACGGTCGATGACCCGAGCACCAACCAGGCCGAGGTGACCGGCCTGGTCGGGGCCGCGGACCGGCTGACCGTGGCCACCTACAACGTCCTCAACCTGGCGCCCCAGGACACGGCGCAGATCGCCGACCTTGCCGGCCAGATCGTCACCAACCTGCAGGCGCCGGACATCCTGGCCCTGCAGGAGATCCAGGACGACAGCGGCGAGGTCGACGACGGCACCCTGACCGCCGACCAGACGCTGCAGGCCCTGGTCGACGCCGTCACCGCCGCCGGCGGCCCGGCCTACGCCTTCGCCTCGGCCGTGGTCGACGAGGACGGCGAGACCGGCGGTGCCCCCGGCGGCAACATCCGCAACGCCTTCCTGTACAATCCGGACCGCGTCGACGCCGTGGAAATCTCCACGCTGGAGGTGCCGGCGCTGACCGCCCTGGGGGTGAGCCACCCGGACGCCTTCGACGGCACGCGTGACCCGCTGCTCGGCACCTTCACGTTCAACGGCGAGGACGTGACGCTGATCAACAACCACCTGACCTCGCGCTTCGGCTCGACGCCGATCTTCGGTGCCGAGCAGCCGTTCGTGCAGGCCGGCGAGGCGGAGCGGGCGCGCGAGACGGCGACGCTGAACGAGGTCGTCGACGCCCTGTTGGCCAACGATCCTGAGGCCAGGGTCGTCGTTCTGGGCGACCTGAACACCTTCGAGTTCACCGACGAGCTGGCCCAGAACCTGCGCGGCTTCGGCGGCGCGCGCGTCCTGACCAACCTGATCGACGCGGCGCTGCCCGGCGACGAGGCCTACACCTTCAACTTCCAGGGAAATTCCCAGGTGCTCGACCACATCTTCGTGACCGAGACCCTGCTCGACACGGCCCAGGCCGACGTGGTCCACATCAACACCGACTTCAGCGACCAGACCAGCGACCACGACCCGGTCGTCGCCGCCTTCACCATCCCGGCCGCCGGGCCGACGCTGGCCGACTTCGACCTGCCGCCGGCTGCCGCGGCATCGCTGGCCGGCCTCGATCTCCCGCCGGCTGCCGGGCCGACGCTGGCCGACTTCGACCTGCCGCCGGCTGCCGCGGCGTCGCTGGCCGACTTCGAACTCCCGCCGGCCGACGGGCCGACGCTGGCCGACTTCGGTCCGGCGGTGCCACTGCCCGACCTGCCCCTTCTGTCGGCCGACAACGACCTGCTGCTCGGCTGACAGTCCGGCTCCACCCCTGACGGCAGGCCCGCGCCCCACGGCGCGGGCCTGCTTGGCCTCGCCATCGCGGGAACACAGACCTTCTTGAGACAGCCGAGCGTGGCGGAGGATCGTGCCGCACCCCACATGTACACAGGGCATGCCGAAAAGAACGAGGATGGCCATGGCCGACCTGTCCGCCATCAATGCCGGCGACGCGCACCTGTACGAGCGCGACTTCTGCGCCTGGCTGGACCGCCAGGCGGCCCTGCTGCACTCCGGACAGCACGGCGCGCTGGATGCCACCAACCTTGCCGAGGAGATCGAGGCGATGGGCAGAAGCGAACGGCAGGCCGTCAGGAGCAACCTGATCGTCCTGCTGGCCCATCTGCTCAAGGCGCAGACCCGGCCGGAACGCATCTCCAACAGCTGGCGGTCCACGATCCGCGAGCACCGCCGCCACCTGCGTCTGGCCTTCGAGGACAGCCCGAGCCTGAGGCAGAATGCGCGCGGCGTGCTCGACCGGTGCTTCGCCGAGGCGCGCCTGGAGGCGGCCGACGAGACGGGGCTGCCGGTGGAGTCGTTCCCGGCCCACTGCCCCTTCCCGTTCGACGAGATCCTGACCCCCGGCTTCCTGCCCCGCCCGGACGGCCCGCACGACGGATCCGGCGGGGCGTGATGCCAGGGGCCCTTCCTCATGACCGGGCGACGGCAATGGCTGGGGCCAAACCGGGCATGCATGGTACAGGTCGACCGCTCCGCATCTGAAATAATCTTCGGTATCGTGCGAAAATATCCGCCAGAACGGCCGTCATGTATGGACGGTTAAGATCGTTGCCCCAAATGGCGATGCTGTCCTCATTATGTCCCGACTGCCGCCACCGGGGCCCACAGCACGTCCTCGATGTGCGGTGCGCCGGTGGCGAGCATGACCAGGCGGTCGAAGCCGAGGGCGATGCCGGCGCTGGCCGGCAGGCCGTGCTCCAGGGCGGCCAGGAAGTCCTCGTCGACCGGATAGGCCGCGCCGTAGCGCTCGAGCCGGAACGCGCGCTCGGCGGCGAAGCGGGCGCGCTGCCCGGCCGGATCGGTCAGCTCGCCGAAGGCATTGGCCAGCTCCAGGCCGCAGACATAGACCTCGAACCGCTCGGCCAGCCGCGGGTCGGAAGGTTTCGGCCGGGCCAGGGCGGCCATCGACACCGGATAGTCGGTCAGCAACGTCGGCGCGCCGATGCCCAGGTGCGGCTCGATCCGCTCCAGGAAGATGCGGAAGAACAGGTCGTCCCAGCGGTCGTCGGGGGCGGCGCGGATGCCGATGCGCCGCGCTGCCGCGTCCAGCAGGGCCACGTCCGGCGCCGCCGGGTCGGGCGCGGTGGCAAGCAGATCGATGCCCGCCCAGCGGCGGAACGCCTCGGCCACGGTGACCACCGGCCAGGGCGCGAACGGGTCGGCCTCCAGGCCGCGCCAGGTCAGCCGGGTCCGCCCGGCCAGGGCCGACGCCGCCGCCAGCGCCGCCTGCAGCAGGCCGCGGCAGTCGGCGATCAGGTCATGGTAGCCGGCGCCGGCGCGGTACCACTCCAGCATGGTGAACTCGGGGTGGTGGGTGGTGCCGCGCTCGCCGTTGCGGAAGGCGTGGGCAAGCTGGAAGATGCGCGGCCAGCCGGCGGCCAGCAGCTTCTTCATGGCGTATTCGGGCGAGGTGTGCAGGTACAGCCGGCGCCGCCCGACCGGCCCCGCTTCGGTCCCGGCGCCAGCGCCACGCAGCTCGGTGGCGAAGGCCTGCAGGTGCGGCTCCAGCCCCGGCGAGACCTGCAGGGCCGGCGTGTCGACCTCGATGAAGCCGTGCCCGTCGAACCAGCGGCGCAGCGCCGCGGCGATGCCGGCGCGCGCGCGCAAGTAAGGCCGCCGCCGCCCGTGCACGTCCGGGCGCCACCAGGGGGCGGTCACGCTCGCCTCCCGCGGCAACGGACGCAACGGCCGTGCAACATCGGCGCAACCGTGATGTTGCATGCCAATTCATTGACAGGCATGGTGTTTCCGCTTTGGTGCAACACATGCAACGGGATTTCTCCGTGTTGCACGGTGTCTCGGCAAGGGCAGATGCGGCGGCACGGGTGCGGCCTGTTGCGAAGCTGTTCCGGCAGCGTGCGGACACGTCAACGGCAGTCTTGCAGCCCCTTTACCAGAATTAATTCCTGACAACAAGGGGCTGAAAACGCGCAATCATGGCGGAGTTGGCGCCGACTGGAACTCTCTTTGGGAACGAATGGAGTCTGCCGCCATGATCCGTCATTGCGAGCGAAGCGCGGCAATCAAGTCCCGTTGCCGCCGGCTTCAGGAAGGCGCGGACCGTCCTTGCGGCGCCACTGGATTGCTTCGCTGCGCTCGCAATGACGGCCCGGACAGCGGCAATGCCCCGTCCGCACCCCGTCGTCGCAGGCGGCCGTGAGCGGCATGCTCCGCCTGATCGGCCGCGACGCCGCTTTGGCGCTGAAGGCCGGGACCGATGCCACGGTGGCGGTGGCGTTCTTCGTGCTGGCGGTGGTGCTGTTCCCGCTGGGCGTCGGGCCGGAGCCGAACGTGCTGGCGCGCATCGCCGCCGGGGTGATCTGGATCGCTGCGCTGCTCGCCTCGCTGCTGTCGCTGGAGCGGCTGTTCCTCAACGACTACGAGGACGGCGGGCTCGACCTGCTGGCCCTGGCGCCGCTGTCGCTGGAGGCGGTGGTGCTGGCCAAGGTGGCGGCGCACTGGCTGGTCACCGGCGTGCCGGTGATCGTCGCCGCGCCGCTGCTGGCCCTGCTGCTGGGGCTGGAGCCCGGCGGCTATGGTGCCCTGCTGCTCACCCTGCTGGCCGGCACGCCGAGCCTGAGCCTGATCGGCGCCGTCGGTGCGGCGCTGACGCTGGGCGCGCGGCGCGGCGGCGTGCTGCTGTCGCTCCTGATCCTGCCGCTGTTCGTGCCGGTGCTGATCTTCGCCGTCGCCGCCATCGACGCCGCCGCGGCCGGCCTGCCGGCGCGGCCACACCTGCTGCTGCTGACCGGCATGCTGGCCGTCGCCCTGCCGCTGTCGCCCATCGCCGCGGCGGCGGCGCTCCGCCAGGCGCTGGACTAGGCGCACGGGCGCGACGGCTACCGGCCCTGCTCGGCGACCGGCATCCCGGCGCCCGTGTCGCGGCGCAGGCGGGCGGCCTGCATGAACCGCGCGGCGTGGATCTTCCGCTCGACGATCTCGGCCCGCACCCGCAGCAGGGCCACGGTGACGAAATAGGCGGTGAACCCGGCGGCCATGACCAGCAGCGGCGCCAGCATCGACGGGTCGATGGCCGGCGCGCCGATGCGGCTGACCGAGGCCGGCTGGTGCAGCGTGTTCCACCAGTCGACCGAAAACTTGATGATCGGCAGGTTGACCACCCCGACCAGCACCAGGATGGCGCCGGCGCGCAAGCCCCGCGCCGGGTCGTCGAAGGCGTTCACCAGGGCGATGTAGCCCAGATACAGAAAGAACAGGATCAGCACGCTGGTCAGCCGCGCGTCCCACACCCACCAGGTGCCCCACATCGGCTCGCCCCACAGGCTGCCGGTGACCAGGCAGACGGCGGTGAACGCGGCGCCGACCGGAGCCATCGCCTTGCACGCCAGGTCGGCCAGCGGGTGCTTCCAGACCAGACCCCAGGCGCTGGATCCCGCCATGCACGCGTACACGAACAGCGCCAGCCAGGCGGCCGGCACGTGCACGTACATGATGCGCACCGTCTCCCCCTGCTGGTAGTCCGGCGGCGAGCCGGCCAGCGCCAGGCAGAGGCCGGCGGCCAGCAGCACCACGGCCAGGCCGGCGGACCAGGGCAGTACGGTGCGGCTGAGGCGCAGGAAACGGGCGGGATTGGCAAGGCTGGTCATGGGCTGCATGCGGCCGCGCAAGCGTGACGTCCTGGCATTACAATGCCCGCTGCCGGGCACCGCGGCAATGCCCGACCGGCCGTCGCGTCATATGGCCATGGCCGGCCGGGGCCGCAACACGAGCGGTTTCTTCTTTGACACCTTGGTTCCTTGCAATATAGATCGAAGTGACGGACAACAAATCATGCGCACCCGCGACCATCGGTGCGACCCTGCAGGGTTAAGGTTTTGTTCAAGCTTGAGTGATTGACTCGACCGTCGACCATCCCGTCAAAACGGCCCCGCCAGGACGGCGCGATCGCCGTCGCTGGCGGCGCCGCCCCCGAGGAACGCAAGAGCCGCCCCGTGTTCCGGTTTCGTCAGGCTCCTCCAGCGCAAGGCTTGGCCCGCACGGCCCGCTTCGCCATTGGCGCGGCCGTCGCGCTGGGCCTGGCGGTGTCGCCGGCGGGCGCCGGGGCCCGCGCGGAGGTGCCCGTGCAGGTGGGCAGCGAGCTGGACTATCCGCCGTTCGCCCTGGTCACGTCCGCGGGCGAGGCGACCGGCTTCTCCGTCGAGCTGTTCCGCGCCGTCGCCGCGGTCATGCACCTGGAGGTGTCGTTCCGCGTCGGCCCGTGGAGCGAGATCCTGGCCGACCTGCGCGACGGCCGGCTCGATGCCCTGCCGTTCGTCGCGATTTCCGCCGAGCGGGCGGAATACCTCGATTTCACGGTGCCGTTCATCACCTCGTACGGCGCGGTGTTCATGCGCGACGACGCCCGCGACGTGGCTTCGGAGCTGGACCTGCCGGCCCTGGACATCGTCGTCATGGGCGACGACATCGCCCACGAATACGCCCGCCGCCAGCCCTGGGCCGACGACCTGGCGACCGTGCCGAGCCTGGAGGAGGCGTTCCGCCGCGTCGCCGCCGGCGAGTTCGATGCGGTGGTGGCGCCCCGCCTGCAGGGCATGCTGGTGCTCGACGCGCTGGGCATCGACAACGTGGTGCCGGCCAGCCTGTCGCTCGACGGCTTCGCGCTGCGTTATGCTTTCGCCGTGCAGAAGGGCAACGCCGCGCTGCTGGCCCAGCTCAATGGCGGCCTCGCCATCGTCATCGCCGACGGCACCTTCGATGCGCTCTACGAGCGCTGGCTGCCGGACATGGCGCGCGGCGGCATCCCGCTGGAGAGGGTGCTCAAGCTTGCCGTCAGCGCGCTGCTGACCTTCCTGGCCGTCGTCTCGCTGATGTACTGGCGGCAGCGGCGCCTCGCCGCCGTCGCCACCGCGCGCGGCACAGCGCTGGCCGGGCAGGCCGACGAGCTGCGCCAGCTGGCCAGCCGGCTGGTCGAGGAACGGCAGCACAAGGAAAGCGAGCGCCAGCGCGCCGAGCAGGCCCGGGCCGAGGCGCAGGCCCTGCTGCGGGTCATCCCCGACCTGATGTTCCGCCAGGACGCCGAGGGGCGCTATGTCGACTGCTACGACCCTGGCGTCGGCACCTATGTGCCGCGCGACGCGCTGATCGGCCGACATGCCGAAGACGTGCTGCCGGGGCCGGTGGCACAGATCTGCACGCAGGCGCTGCGCCGCGCGGTGGACACCGGCGCCGTGCAGACCGTCGAGTACGGCCTGCCCGGACCCGACGACGTGCGCCGCACCTTCGAGGCCAAGGTGGCGCCGCTGCCCGATGGCGGCGCCCTGTCGATCGTCCGCGACGTCAGCGAGGCGCGCGAGCGCGAGGCCCGGCTGGCCCGCGCCGCCGACGCCGTGACCGCCGCCAGCGCCGCCAAGACGCGCTTCCTGGCGACCATGAGCCACGAGCTGCGCACACCGCTCAATGCCATCATCGGCTTCTCGGAGATCCTGAGTCGGGAG
This sequence comes from uncultured Mycobacteriaceae bacterium, assembly GCA_964526565.1. Classification (GTDB taxonomy): domain Bacteria; phylum Pseudomonadota; class Alphaproteobacteria; order DSM-16000; family Inquilinaceae; genus CAZGMC01. Next base: position 32,185 of record CAZGMC010000019.1, on the reverse strand, counting down.
ATGTTCGGGCCGCTGGGCGGTGACCGCTACCGCGGCTATGCCGACGACATCCTCCGCAGCGGCCATGGCCTGCTGAGTCTGATCAACGACGTGCTGGACATCACCAAGATCGAGGCGGGCAAGCTGTCGCTCAAGGAGGAGCCCGTCGACCTGGGTGCCCTGGTCGAGCACAAGGCCGGCATGATGGGCGCCATGGCCAGTGCCGGCGGCACCGTCATCCGGCTCGACCTGCCGGCCCAGCCGGTGACGATCCGGGCCGATGACCTGCAGGTGCAGCGCATGGTGCTGAACCTGCTGGCCAACGCGGTCAAGTTCACCCGCAACGGCACGGTGACCGTCTCCGTGGCGGTGTGCAGCGACGGCGTCCACCTGACGGTGGCCGACACCGGCATCGGCATGACGACCGAGCAACTGGCCCACCTGGGCGAGCCGTTCTACCAGGCCGAGTCCGACGTGACCAAGAAGGGCAACGGCACCGGCCTGGGCGTGGCGCTGGTCAAGGAGATGATCGTCCTGCACGGCGGCGCCCTGACCTTCGACAGCCGGCCCGGCCACGGCACCACCGCCCGGCTCGTGTTCCCGCCGGACCGGCACCTGTCCGGCGACCCGCAGCGCCGCTCCCGGCGCAGCATGGCCGGATAGGGCGGGCCGCCGCCGGCAATGGCTCTTGCGGGCCGCCCTGGGCCTGGTCACGCTGTTCGTCCTGGAACCGCTCCGCGTCGTGCTGATCGACCGTCTGGTGGCGCTCGGCGGCGACCCGTTCGTCGGCAACACCGCCCTGATCGGGTTCGTGCTGTCGCCCCTGGGCGCGGCGACGCTGGCCATGGCCGCGGTCACGGCGACGCTGCTGCTGGCCGTCGAGTTCGTCTCGCTGACGGCCCCGACCGACCAGCGCCGGGCCGGGCTCACGGGCGCTCCAGCCGTGCCTTGATCTCCAGCAGGTCGCGCCAGACGTGGCGCTTCATGGCCGGCTGGCGCAGCAGGTAGGCCGGGTGGTAGATCGCCACCGTCGGCACCGGCACGGCCAGGCCGGGCACGGCCAGGTCGAGCCAGCGGCCGCGCAGCCGGGTGATCCCCTCTGTCGTGTCGAGCAGCCCCTTGGCCGAGGTGTTGCCGGCCAGGACCAGCACCTTCGGCCGCTTCAGGGCGATGTGCCGCTCGACGAACGGCAGGCAGATGGCGATCTCGTTGCTGTTGGGCTGGCGGTTGCCGGGTGGCCGCCAGAACAGGATGTTGCTGATGTAGGTGCTGGTCCGGTCGCGGCCGATGGCGGCCAGCATGCGGTCCAGCAGTTGCCCGGCCGGGCCGACGAAGGGCCGCCCCTGACGGTCCTCTTCGGCCCCCGGCGCCTCGCCGACGATCATCAGGTCGGCGTCGGGGTTGCCGTCGCAGAACACCGTGGTGGTCGCCGTGGCCTTCAGCGGACAGCCGTCGAAGGCGCGCACCGCGGCCTCCAGCTCGGCCAGCGTGGCGGCGGCAGTGGCCAGGGCGCGGGCGTCGGCGATGGCTGACTCGCTGTCGGGCAGCACCGGCGCGGCGGCCGGGCGGCGCGGCGGCGGGTCGGCCGGGAACGGGCCGGGCGCTGGCGCCCTGCCCTGTGGCGGCGGCTGGTGCTGCGGCGCGGCGGCGGACGCCGGGACTGCCGCGGCAGCCCCGGTGGGGTCGCTGCGGTGCGCCGGCACGACGGCCGTCAGGTCGACGGGCGATTCGGCCACGGTGGCGTCGACGCCCATCGCCTCGTAGTAGCGCAGCAGCGCGGCAATCTGTTGCACTGCGGTCATGGCCCTTAAATATGGCTTATCCTGACGGGCAATCCCAGCCGGCCGCCACAGTCGCGGCTTATTCAGAGACCTGCTGGAGGGGGATCGTGACGGACGTGGAACGCGAATCCATGGAATACGACGTCGTGATCGTCGGCGCCGGGCCTGCCGGCCTGAGCGCGGCGATCCGGCTGAAGCAACTGGCGGCAGAACAGGACCACGACGTCAGCGTGTGCGTACTGGAGAAGGGCTCGGAAGTCGGCGCCCACATCCTGTCGGGTGCGGTGCTGGAGCCGCGCGCGCTCAACGAGCTGATCCCCGACTGGCCGGACAAGGGGGCGCCGCTGAACGCCCCGGTCAGCTGCGACGAGTTCATGATGCTGACCGCAACGGGGGCGCGCCGCTTCCCCGGCTGGCTGCTGCCCAAGCCGTTCCACAACCACGGCAACTACGCCATCAGCCTGGGCAATCTGTGCCGCTGGCTGGCCGAGCAGGCCGAGGGACTGGGCGTCGAGATCTATCCCGGCTTTGCCGCCGCCGAGGTGCTGTACCACGACGACGGCTCGGTCAAGGGCGTGGCCACCGGCGACATGGGCATCGGCCGCGACGGCGAGCGCACCGCCAACCACCAGCCGGGCATGGAACTGCACGCCAGGTACACGTTCATTGCCGAGGGCGTGCGCGGCTCGCTGGCCAAGGACCTGTTCGCCCGCTACGACCTGCGCCGCGGCGTCGACCCGCAGACCTACGGCATCGGCCTGAAGGAGCTGTGGGAGATCGAGCCGGCGAAGCACCAGCTCGGCCTGGTCTCGCACGGCGTCGGCTGGCCGCTGGACAAGGAGACGTACGGCGGCTACTTCATGTACCACCTGGAGGACAACCAGGTCTCGATCGGCTTCGTCGTCGCCCTCGACTACAAGAACCCGTACCTGTCGCCGTTCGACGAGTTCCAGCGCTTCAAGACCCACCCCTATATCCGCACCTTCCTGGAGGGCGGCCGGCGCATCTCGTACGGCGCGCGGGCGCTCAACGAGGGTGGGCTGCAGTCGATCCCGAAGCTGGTCTTCCCCGGCGGCTGCATCGTCGGCTGCTCGGCCGGGTTCCTCAACGTGCCCAAGATCAAGGGCACCCACGGCGCCATGAAGAGCGCCATGCTGGCCGCCGAGGCAGCGTTCGCGGCGCTGAAGGGCGGCGCGGCGGGCCACGACGAGCTGACCGCCTATCCCGAGGCGTTCCGCCAGAGCTGGCTGTACGAGGAGCTGAAGGCGGTGCGCAATGTGCGTCCGGCGTTCCGCTGGGGCCGCACGGCCGGCATGGCCTACTCCGGCATGGAGATGATCCTGGGCGGGCGCACGCCGTGGACCCTGCGCCACCGCCATGCCGACCACGAGACCCTGCGCAAGGCGGCCGACGCGCGGCCGATCGCATACCCGAAGCCGGACGGGGTGCTCAGCTTCGACAAGCTGTCGTCGGTGTTCGTCTCGAACACCAACCACGAGGAGGACCAGCCGGTCCACCTGCGGCTGAAGGACCCGTCGATCCCGATCGAGCACAACCTGCCGCTGTTCGACGAGCCGGCCCAGCGCTATTGCCCGGCCGGGGTTTACGAGGTGGTGCGCGACGACGACGGCTCGAACCCGCGCTTCGTGATCAACGCGCAGAACTGCGTGCACTGCAAGACTTGCGACATCAAGGACCCGAGGCAGAACATCGTCTGGACCGTCCCCGAAGGCGGCGGCGGGCCGAATTATCCAAACATGTGAGGCCGACCATGTGAGGCGGGTGCGCAGCGCGGCGGCCATGGCGGGGCCGCGGCGCGGCGTACCGAGCCGGTCAGGGAAGAGGTGGCTCGATGGCGGAACCGGCGCGCACGGCAATGACAGTCGACGCCTTTCTGGCCTGGCGGGCGTCCCGGCCGGACGGCCCGCGCCACGAGCTTGTCGCCGGCGAGCCGGTGGCCATGGCGCCGGAGCGGGTCGCCCACCTGCGCCTCAAGGCCCGCGTCTGGCGGGCGCTGGCCGATGCCATCGCTGCCCGCGGCCTGCCCTGCGAGGCACTGCCCGACGGCGCCACGGTGCCGATCGACGACCACACCGCCTACGAGCCTGACGCCGTCGTCACCTGCGGCGACCGGGTGCCGGGCGACGCGGTGCTGGTGCCGGCCCCGGTGATCGTGGTGGAGGTCCTGTCGCCCTCCACCACTGGCCGCGACGCCGGCGCCAAGCTGGACGACTACTTCCGCCTGCCCGGGGTCCACCACTACCTGCTGCTCAAGACCGAGCGCCCCGTCCTCATCCACCATGCCCGCACGGCCCCCGACCGGATCGACACCCGCATCGTGACCGGCGGCAGCCTGACGCTGGATCCGCCAGGTCTGATGCTGGACGTGGATGGGCTTTATGCCGGGATGTTCATCCAGGGCAATTGAACACATGCAACAGCAGGGTTCATGCGAGCCAAGACACGTTGTGCAAATCAATCTCTAGCCAGGGGTGCCCTTGGCGGCGCGGTCCGCACCTGTATTGCCGCACGCCCACCGTCATTGCGACCGAAGCGTGGCAATCCAGTGGTGCCGCAAGCGCGGTCCATGTCTTGCTGAACGGGCGCCGCCGCGGCTGGACTGCTTCGCTGCGCTCGCAGTGACGGGGGATTTTCGGCCGGGAGGGCGCTGTTGGTCCAAACGATACTCGGTCTATACTGGTACAGACCGTGCCGACACCGCAGAGATGCCGCCGGGCGATGGTCCACGGGTCAGGATGGCGGCGAGAACGGTGGTGCCGGTGGCGAGCCGGTTGTCGGGCGTCGCTGCGCTCCGGCCGACCTACGCCTCCAGGCCGCCGGCGTGCAGGATGAAGGTGGCCACCTGGGGCAGGCCGTCGCCGGCCTTGAGGTTGGTGAACAGGAACGGGCGGTCGCCGCGCATGCGCCTGGCGTCGCGGTCCATCACACCCAGGTCGGCGCCGACCAGGGGGGCCAGGTCGGTCTTGTTGATGACCAGCAGGTCGGAGCGGGTGATGCCGGGGCCGCCCTTGCGCGGGATCTTGTCGCCGGCGGCCACGTCGATGACGTACACGGTGATGTCGGCCAGCTCGGGACTGAACGTCGCGGCCAGGTTGTCGCCGCCGCTCTCGATGAAGACCAGGTCCAGGTCGGGGAAGCGCGCCGTCATCTCGGCCACGGCGGCCAGGTTCATCGAGGCGTCCTCGCGGATCGCCGTGTGCGGGCAGCCGCCGGTCTCGACGCCCATGATCCGGTCCGCCGCCAGCGCGCCGGAGCGGGTCAGGAACTCCGAGTCCTCGCGCGTGTAGATGTCGTTGGTGATCGCCGCCAGGCGCAGCCGGTCGCGCAGGCGCTTGCACAGGGCGTCGACCAGCGCCGTCTTGCCCGAGCCGACCGGCCCGCCGACGCCGACCCTGAGCGGCCCATGCTCCGCGGAGCGGCGGCTCACGGCGGTGCCGGCGCTCATGACCGGAACAGCCGGGCGTACTGGGTCTCGTGCCGCATCGAGGCCCAGTCGATCATCGGCGTGGCCGAACCCAGGTCGTCGAGCGGCGTCGCCAGGGCGCGGCGTACGGCCTCCAGGATCGGCCGCTCCAACGCGGCGATGACCAGTTGCCCATCGGTCTGGCCGAGCGGCACCAGACGTACGGCCGCCGAGACGAAGTTGGCGGCGTACGCGTGCAGGTACGCGGTCAGGGCCAAGGGCAGCGGGACGCGCTCGTCGACCGGCCGCGCAGCGCAGGCCAGGGCCACGGCGACCGGATAGACGATCGGGCCGTCCCAGGTGGCCGCCATCCGCTCCAGCGCCGGGCCGGGCCAGGCGGCGCGCGTGGTGGCCAGGAAGGCGGCGCCCTGCGCCGTGCTTTCCAGGGCGGTCTCGGCCGTCGCCAGCAGGGCCGCGCCGAGCTCCGCCACCTCGGCGAAGGCATCGTCATCGTACGCCGCGGCCGCCTCGTACGCCGCACGGAACAGCACGGCGTCGAGCTGGCCGGCGCCGTGGGTGATCAGCGCCGCAAGCCACCCGGCCAGGCTGTCGCGGTCGCGGACCAGATGGGCGTCGACGGCGAATTCAAGGCCGTGGCTGTAGCTGTAGCCGCCGACGGGATAGGCCGGCGACATCCAGGTCATCAAGCGGTAAAGCGCTCGGTCGTGCATGAATGCTGCCCCTCAGGGTGGTCTACAGCGGTGGCAAGGGCGCGCCTTCCGGGGCCTTATCCGTCTTTCCGGGGCGTTATACGTTTATCGATGGGAATGGGGGTGACTGTGCCGGTCGGCGTACGCTCCGCTTTCAGGGGTGAAGGGGGCCTGGTACGGCCGCAGGACGGCACCGAGTCCACGCAGCATCTCGGCAATGACATGATCGGCCCGGATCAGAATGCGGTCGCCCGCGAACTGGGCCGGACAGTGCCGGTTGCCGATGTGCCAAGCCAGCCTGGGCAGGTCGCCCGGCGAGCCGGCGGTGACCTCGATCACATCCTCCACTACGGCATGAATGCCGATCCAGCCGCCGTCGTCAAGGTACAATCCGTCACCGTCGGTCAGGATTGCGGCCCGTGGCAGATCGAGCAACACGTCCAGGCCGCCGTCGGTGGTCAGGCGTACGCGCCGGCGGTGCCGGTCATCGTACGCCAGGGTGACCGTATCGATGGCCTGGCCGGCCGGCCACGAACCGGCGGGGGCGGCGCGGCCGGCGCGCCTGAGGCCGGACGGCGTTGGCGGCGGGTCGCTGCCGGGCGTGGCCATGGGCCTATTCCGCCGCCTTGCGGGCCGGCACCGCGGCCGGCTCTTCGTCCGGCGCCGCCGGAGCGGGGCCGCGGCCACGCCGGGAATGCGCCTCGATCACCGCCATGAACATGGTCATCAGCGGCGGGATGATCAGCAGGGTCAGCACCGCCGACAGGGCCAGGCCGCCGACCACCACCGAGCCCAGCCCGCGGTACAGCTCGGACCCGGCGCCGGGGAACAGCACCAGCGGCAGCATGCCGAAGATGCTGGTCAGGGTCGACATGAAGATCGGCCGCACCCGGTTGCGCGTCGCCGCGACGATCGCCGCCTCCGGCTCCAGCCCCTCGGTGCGGAAGTGGTGCAGGCTCTGGTGGACCAGCAGGATGGCGTTGTTGACGACGATGCCGATCAGGATGACGAAGCCGAGCAGCGTCAGCATGTCCAGCGGCTGGTCGATGAACAGGTTGAGCAGGGCCAGCCCGGCGACGCCGCCGGCCGTCGCCAGCGGCACCGAGAGCATGATGATCAGCGGGTACCAGAAGCTGTCGAACAGCACCGCCATGACCAGATAGACGATCGCCAGCGCCAGGACCAGGTTCAGCACCATCTCGTTCCAGGTCTTCTGCAGTTCGTCGGCGGTGCCGGTCAGCCCCAGCGTCACGCCCGGCGGCAGGCCCTCCTCCTGCAGCGGCGCGATGACGTTCCCGGAGATCAGGTTGAGCGCCGTCTCCAGCGCCATGCCGGCGCCCGGCTTGATCTCCAGCGTCACCGTGCGCACCCGCTCGCTGTGGCGGATCTCGGTCGGGCCGGCGGTCAGCACCACGTCGGCCAGCGACTCGACGGGAATGATCATGCCGGTCGAGGTGACCACGGGGATGGCGCCGATGCCCTGGGTCTCGGCGATCAGGCCCTGCGGGCCGCGCAGGGTCAGGTCGATGCGCCGGCCCTCCACGGTGATCTCGGCGACGCGCAGCCCGTCGTTGAAGGCGTCGACCGTGTCGCCCAGCGCCGCGGCGGTGACGCCGTTGTCGGCCAGGCGCAACCGGTCGGGATGGATGCGCAGCTCCGGCGCGCCGAGCTGCAGCGCCGGGATCGGCCGGAACTGGTGGCCCTCGGACAGCGGCAGCGTCTGCAGCACCAGGCCGGCGGCGCGGCTGGCCACGCCCAGGATGGTCTCCAGGTCGCCGCCCGAGATGTCCAGGTTGATCGAACGCGAGCCGCCGATGCCGCGGCCGAACAGCGAGGCCTGGCCGACGAAGCCGATGGTGCCCGGCTCGCGGTAGATCGGCGTGGCCAGCACCGGGATCAGCTCGGCGGCGCGCTGCTCCTCCACGGCGCTGGCGCCGATGAAGCTGAAATTGTTCAGCGCGACGAAGAAGAAATTCTCGATCAGCGGCTCCTGCGCCGGCGACTCGGGCGTGGCCTCCGAGGCCCAGTGCGGCCGCACGGCGTCCTCCAGACGGCGGGCGATCGTGGTGCTGGTGTCAAGGTTGTAGCCCGACGGCGGGATGACGCGGCCGAAAATGAAGTTGCGGTTGCCCTCCGGCAGGTACTCCAGGTCGGGCAGCAGCTGGATGGTGGCAAAGATGCAGACACCGGCGACCACGCCGACCACGCCCAGGGCCAGCAGCTTGCTGCGCACAATGGCGTGGGTGAAGGCCTGGACGCCGCGCAGGAACACCTGCGCCGCACCGTCGACGCCCGGCAGGCGCAGCCGCGTGGCGCTCTCGCCGACGCCGGGATTGTCGAGCAGCCGGGCCGACAGCGCCGGGATCACGGTGACGGCGACCAGCAGCGACAGCAGCACGGACACCGAGATCGCCACGGCGATGTCGCGGAACAGCTGGCCGACCTCCAGCTCCATGACCAGGATCGGGATGAACACCATGACCGTGGTCAGGGCCGAGACCAGCACCGCACCCCACACCTGGGCGGCGCCGCGATAGGCGGCCTGGGGGGCCGGCATGCCCTGCTGGCGCAGCCGGTAGATGTTCTCCAGCACGACAATGGCGGCATCGACCACCATGCCCACCGCGAAGGCCAGGCCGGCCAGCGAGATGACGTTGATCGACCGGCCCAGCGCCGCCATGGCGACGAACGAGCCGACCACCGACACCGGGATGGCCAGCGACACCACCAGCGTCGCCCGCCCCGAGCGCAAGAACAGCAGCAGCACCACCGCGGCCAGCGCGCCGCCGATGACGATGTTCTGCTGCACCAGGTCCAGGGCCGAATTGATGTAGATCGTCTCGTCGTAGAGCTGCCGGAACTCCAGACCGTGCGCCGGGATCACGCCGGCGTTCAGCTCCTCGACGGCGGCACGGATGCCCGCCATGACCTCGATGACGTTGGCCCCGGTCTCGCGCTGCGCATTGACGGCCAGGGCCGGGCGGCCCAGCCAGCGGATGTGGGCGCCCGGCTCCTTGTAGCCGAACCGCACGTCGGCGATGTCGTCGATGGTGACCCGGCTGACCACGCCGCCCTCGTCGTCGACGATGCTGCGCACCAGCACGGCGCGGACCTCGTCCAGCGTCGTGAACTCGCCCTCGGTGCGCACCACGTAGCGGCGCTTGCCCTCCTCCACGTCACCGGCCGACAGCGACACGTTGGCCTCGCGCAGGGCGCGCACCACCTCCGGCACCGTCAGCCGGTAGCGGGCCATGCGCACCGGGTCGATGACGACCTGCATCTCGCTCTCGGCGCCACCGAACACGTTGGCCTCGGCGACGCCGGGCACGCGCTCCAACCGTGCCTCGATGAAGTCCTCGGCGAACTCGCCATAGGTGTAGATGGCCCGGTCGTTGCCGGGGGCGGCGACCAGGGAGAACCAGGCGATGGCGTTGTCGTTGCTGTCGGCGGTGCTGATGGTCGGCTCGTCGGCCTCGTCGGGATAGCCGGTGACGCGGTCCAGCCGGTTGGCGGTGAGCAGCAGCGCCCGGTTCATGTCGGTGCCGACGCCGAAGGTGAGGGTGATCTCCGCCTGGCCCTGCTGGGACGAGCTGATCATCTCCTCCACCCCCTCCAGGCCGCGCAACGCCTCCTCCTGGCGGTTGACGATCTCGCGCTCGACCTCGGCCGGGGCAGCGCCGGGCCACTGCGTCTCGATCTGGATGACCGGGCGGTTGACGTCCGGCGTCAACTGGATGGGGATGGTCTCCAGCGCCACGTAGCCGAACATCACGATCATCAGCACGGCGGCCATCACCGCGATGGGCCGCTGGATCGCCAGGTGGATCAGGTTCATTGGCGGCTAGCCCCCGACCTGGACTGCCTGCCCGGGGCGCAGGTTCTCGTTGCCGCGGATGACGACGACGTCGCCGGGCGCCAGGCCGCCGATCACCTCGAACCGGTTGCCGACCGCTTCGCCGATCTCCACCGGCTGCGGCTCCGCCCGGCCGTCGACCACGCGGAACACCGTCTGGCCGGCGGGGCTGCTGATCACCGCATCCTTGTGCACGGTCACCGCCTCGCGCGGCGCCGCCACCGGCACGAACACGATGGCGCTCTGGCCGTCGGCCAGCTGCAGCCGGTGACCGGCAAAGTTTGGAGTGAACCGCACGCGGCGGGTACGCGTCAACGGGTCCTCGATGGGCACGACGGCGCGCACCGCCGCCTCGACCTCGCTGCCGTCGTCGAGCCGGACGTGCACGATGGTGTCGGCGCGCAGGCTGGCGATCAGACCGGCCGGCACCGCCGCCTCGATTTCCAGGTCCTCGTCATTGACCAGCGACACGATCGGGGCGCCGATGTCGACGTATTCGCCGACATCGACGAAGCGGCGGCTGACGACGCCGGGAAAGGGCGCCGCGATCCGGGCATAGCCCAGCTCCAGCTCGGCCAGCGCCAGGGCGACGCGGGAGCGGGACAGGCTGGCTTCGGCCTCGGTCCGCTCGCTCAGGGCCCGCTCGACCTCGGCCAGCGCGTCCTCGTAGCGCGCCTGGGAGAAGGCGGCGCTGCCGCGCAGCCCCTGCAGCCGCTGCAGATCCTGCCGGTACAGCGACACGGTGGCCTCGCCGGCGCGCAGCCGGGCGCTGCTCTCCTCGACCTCGGCCTGGCGCAGGTCGCGCTCGGCGCGCAGCCGGGCGATGTCCAGCTCGGCCAGCAGCATGCCCTCGTCGACGCGGTCGCCGACCTCGACGTGGACCGCCTGGACGGGTCCCTCGATGCGGGCGGCCACGGTGCTGTTGTCGGTCGCCACCAGGCGGCCAACGACCGGCTGGGTCTGAGCCAGCGGTTCCGTCGTGACGATGTCCGTCTCGATCAGCGCGGCCTCGCCGCCCTGGGCGATCGCCGGCGACCCCGCCGCCACGACGAGGAGCCAGGCAACCGCCGCGACCGTTCCCTTCAACGGATGCATGCAATCCCTTGCTGTTTCGCCCGGCGACCGCACTGTAACGGATACGTCAAAGAATAGCCCCCGGACCCGTATCGTACACAGAGTGGGTGTTGCGGCAGCCGGCGTCAACGTGCGCGAGTCGACGCCCCTTCCGGTGGCCGTGCGATCGGTGTTAAGACTTGCCGTTCGCCAGCCGCCGCAGACCCGTTCCGGCAGCGGACGGCCGGCGGGCATGGCACCGACATGAGCCAGACCGGGCATGAATACACTGATCTTCACGCATCCCGCCTGCATCGACCATGACCCGGGGTTTGGTCACCCGGAGACTGCCGACCGGCTGCGGGCCATCCTCGCCACGCTGGAGGCCGAGAGCTTCTGCCTGCTCGACCGGCGCGAGGCGCCGCGCGCCACCATCGACCAGATCGCCCGCGCCCACCCGCGGCGCCATGTGGAGCGGATCCTGGAGATGGTGCCGGCGCATGGCTACGTGGACCTCGATGCCGACACGGTCGTGTCGCCGGGCTCGGGCGAGGCCGCCCTGCGCGCCGCCGGGTCGGTGGTGGCGGCGGTCGACGCGGTGTTCTCGGACGGCAACCGCAATGCCTTCTGCCCGGTCCGCCCGCCCGGCCATCACGCCGAGGCCGGCCGGCCGATGGGCTTCTGCCTGTTCAACAACATCGCCATCGGCGCACTGCATGCGCGCGCCGTGCACAACATCAAGCGAGTCGCCGTGGTCGACTTCGACGTCCACCACGGCAACGGCACCCAGGACATCTTCTGGAAGGACCCCGACCTGTTCTACGCGTCGACCCATCAGTACCCGCTCTATCCGGGCACCGGGCACGCACGCGAGACCGGGGTGGCCAACAACATCGTCAACGTGCCGCTCAGGCCCATGTCGGCCTCGCCGGAGTTCCGCCAGGCCTTCTCCAGCCGAATCCTGCCGGCGATCGAGGCGTTCAGGCCGGAGCTGATCATGATCTCGGCCGGGTTCGACGGTCATTCCCAGGACCCGCTGGCCAGCCTGGACCTGACCGAGGCGGACTTCGCCTGGGTGACCAACAAGCTGGGACAGCTGGCGGCGCGCCTGTGCGGCGCCCGGATCGTTTCGGTGCTGGAAGGCGGCTACAACCTTCGAGCGCTGGCCAGCAGCTGCGCCGCCCACATCAAGGAGCTTATGGCGACCTGACCGGCGCACGTCGCGCTTGCCGATTGCAGGGTGCGCCTTCTAGAGTGGCGCGCGCCACCGATGCCGCCTCAAGATCGACGCACCATGACAGACGCCCCCCTGCCGCCCGAGGTCGCCGCCCTCAGCTTCGAGGACGCCCTGGCCCAGCTCGAACGGATCGTGCGCGAGTTGGAGGCCGGCCAGAGCCGCCTGGACGACGCCATCGCCGGCTATGAGCGCGGCGCCCAGCTGAAGGCGCACTGCGAGACCAAGCTGCGCGAGGCCCAGGCCAAGGTGGAGCGCATTTCCCGCACCACCGCCGGCACCGTCACCACCGTCCCGGCCGGCATCGACTGACGGTGGGCAGTGTGACGGATATCCGCACGGCAATGGCCGCCACCGCTGCCGAGGTCGAGACGGTGCTCGACCGGCTGCTGCCGAAGCCCATGGACACCGAGGCCCGCCTGTTCGAGGCGATGCGCCATGCCGCCCTGGGCGGCGGCAAGCGGCTGCGCCCGTTCCTGGTCATGTCCAGCGCCCGCATGTTCGGCGTCGCCGCGTCCTGTGCCCTGCGCGTCGCCGCGGCGATCGAGTGCGTGCACTGCTACTCGCTGGTCCACGACGACCTGCCGGCCATGGACAACGACGACACGCGGCGCGGCAAGCCGACCGTGCATGTCGCCTTCGACGAGGCCACCGCCATCCTGGCCGGCGACGCGCTGCTGACGCTGGCCTTCGAGCTGCTGGCCGACCCGGCCACCCATGCCGACCCGGCGGTGCGCAGCACGCTCGTCCAGGCCCTGGCGCGGGCCGCCGGCGGCCACGGCATGGTCGGCGGCCAGATGATCGACATGCTGGCCGAGCAGGAGCGGTTCGACATCGGCACGGTGACGCGGCTGCAGCGGCTGAAGACCGGCGCGCTGTTCGCCTTTTCGTGCGAGGCCGGGGCCATTCTGGGCCGCGCCGACGAGACCCGCCGCCAGGCGCTGCGCGCCTATGCCCACGACATGGGGCTGGCCTTCCAGATCGCCGACGACCTGCTGGACGTGGAAGGGCACGAGGCGGACATCGGCAAGCGGGTCGGCAAGGACGACGCCCAGGGCAAGGCCACGTTCGTCTCCATCCTGGGCATCGAGCGGGCGCGCGAGCAGGCCCGGCTGCTGGCCGATCAGGCCATCGCGCACCTGGCCGTGTTCGAGCAGCGCGCCGACCCGTTGCGCGGCGTCGCCAGATTCGTCATCGACCGGCGATCCTGAGACGCAACACTGTGGCACGGAAGCGTGTTGTTCAGCGCACAAGATTTGGCAGACACTGGCCGGTTCGTGTAGGTATGACTCCAGATCAAGGCGGACCAGAGCCTGCGCCTGCCTTGTCAGGGGACCCGCGGCGTGTTGAACCGGACCGGTCTGCCGCTCCAATGCCGTCGCGGCCGCAATGAGGACCGACCAAGCCATGCCCGTGCCCACACCGCTGCTTGACCAGATCCACACCCCGGACGACCTGCGCGCGCTCGAGCCGGGGCAGCTGCGCCAGGTTGCCGACGAGCTGCGCGCCGAAACCATCGACGCCGTGTCCGTCACCGGCGGCCACCTCGGCGCCGGCCTGGGGGTGGTCGAGCTGACGGTGGCGCTGCACTACGTGTTCGACACGCCGGACGACCGGCTGATCTGGGACGTCGGCCACCAGTGCTATCCGCACAAGATCATCACCGGCCGGCGCGACCGCATCCGCACCCTGCGCCAGGGCGGCGGCCTGTCCGGGTTCACCAGGCGCACGGAGAGCCCGTACGACCCGTTCGGCGCGGCGCACAGCTCGACCTCGATCTCGGCCGGGCTGGGCATGGCGGTGGCGCGCAACCTGTCCGGCGGCACCAACAACGTCGTCTGCGTCATCGGCGACGGCGCCATGAGCGCCGGCATGGCCTATGAGGCCATGAACAACGCCGGCGGCATGAACAGCCGGCTGATCGTCGTGCTCAACGACAACGACATGTCGATCGCGCCGCCGGTGGGGGCGATGAGTGCCTACCTGTCGCGGCTGATCTCGTCGCGGCCATACCGCTCGCTGCGCCACCTGATGAAGGACCTGTCGCAGAAGTTCCCGCGCCCCCTGAAGAACGCGGCGCGGCGGGCCGAGGAGTACGCCCGCGGCCTGGTCACCGGCGGCACCCTGTTCGAGGAGCTGGGCTTCTTCTACATCGGCCCGATCGACGGCCACAACCTGGACCACCTGCTGCCGGTGCTGACCAATGTCCGCGACGCCGGCGAGGGGCCGATCCTGGTCCATGCCGTCACCCAGAAGGGCAAGGGCTATGGCCCGGCCGAGGAGGCTGCGGACAAGTACCACGGCGTCAGCAGGTTCGACGTCGTCACCGGCGCCCAGGCCAAGCCCAAGGCCAATGCGCCCAGCTACACCAAGGTGTTCGCCCAGTCGCTGATCCGCGAGGCGGCCGACGACGACCGCATCGTCGCCGTCACCGCCGCCATGCCCGACGGCACCGGCCTGAACCTGTTCGCCGAGCGCTTCCCCGACCGCTGCTTCGACGTCGGCATCGCCGAGCAGCACGCCGTGACGTTCGCCGCCGGCCTGGCCACCGAGGGCTGCAAGCCGTTCGCCGCGATCTACTCGACATTCCTGCAGCGCGCCTATGACCAGGTGGTGCACGACGTGGCCATCCAGCGGCTGCCGGTGCGCTTCGCCATCGACCGCGCCGGGCTGGTCGGGGCCGACGGCGCCACCCATGCCGGCTCGTTCGACATCGGCTATCTGGGCATGCTGCCGGGCATGGTGCTGATGGCGGCCGGCGACGAGGCGGAGCTGGTGCACATGGTGGCGACGGCGGCGGCGATCGACGACCGGCCGTGCGCCTTCCGCTATCCGCGCGGCGAGGGCGTCGGCATCGACATGCCGGAGCGCGGCCGGGTGCTGCCCATCGGCAAGGGGCGCGTCGTCGCCGAAGGCAGCAAGATCGCCCTGCTGAGCTACGGCACGCGGCTGTCCGAATGCCGCGAGGCGGCGGCCGAGCTGGCGGCGCGTGGCCTGAGCACGACCGTGGCCGATGCGCGCTTCGCCAAGCCGCTGGACGAGGACCTGATCCGCCAGCTGGCCCTGCACCACGAGGTGCTGATCACCATCGAGGAGGGCGCGCTGGGCGGCTTCGGCGGCTTCGTGCTGCACTTCCTGGCCGGCCACGGCCTGCTCGACCATGGCCTGAAGATCCGCCCGATGGTGCTGCCCGACCTGTTCCTGGACCAGGACAAGCCGGAGCGGCAGTACGACCAGGCCGGCCTAAACGCCCGCCACATCGTCGCCACGGCCTTGAACGCCCTGGGCGTCGCCGCCGCCGCGGAGGGCGCGGCCAGGGCTTAAAGCGCCAGGGCCTGAAGCGCTGGCGACGCGGGCCGGGTCGGGGCCGCCGGTTACTGGAAGCGCTCCTCCGTGCGGCGGTGCTGGTCGTAGATGTAGCCGCCGAGCAGGCCGGCGGCGCCGCCGATGGCCGCACCGGCCGTGGCATTGCCGGCCAGCGCACCGATGGCAGCGCCGCCCGCGGCGCCGCCGGCGCCACCGGTCAGCACGCGCTGCTCGGTCGGGCTGAGGTCGGCGCACGCACCGGCGGCGAGGGCGCCGGCCAGAGCGAGGGGCAACACGAAACGCTTCATGTCCGTCATCCTTCGGATGTCCTGATCAATGTGGGGCGGCCGGCGGGGCCGGCACCGGTGCGGTGATGCCCCGGACGCCGCCCGAACGCCGCCCGGATTGCCCGCCTGGAATGCCCGCCCGGATTGCCTGCACGGATTGCCTGCACGGGGCGACCTATTCGCAGGGAAACTCCTGGGAACCGGCGAACAGCAGGGTCTCCACCGGCGGCTCACTCAGGTATTGCCGGTTGGCCGGATCCTGCGCCCACTCGAGGAAGAAATCGACGACCTCGCGATTGGTCGGCGGTTCCGGCGGGCAGACGATGGGCCGGTAGTCGGGCCCGGCGGCCACGGCGCGGTGGTAGTGCATGGCGCCGGTGACGAAGCCGTAGCAGTAGCTCATGGCCTGCTCCGCCTGCGGGTCCGCCGGCGCGACCGCACAGACGTCGACCAGATCCTGCGCGGTTTCCAGATTGAAATCCTGCGGCGTGACGGCGGCCGCCGTCATGGGCCAGAGGCCCGCCACGGCAAGCAGTGCCAGTATCCGGCGTGGTCGCATCCCTGTCCTCCCGATGATGTCATGTCGACCGGCCCCTGGGTCGGCCCAGCCGACCCGACCCGTCAAGTTCCCCCGCCGGTCCGCCGCGGCATGCCCGGGTTGATGACGAGACCGACCTCGTGCGCTACCGACAACAAGAGGATGAGACAAGCGGGAATTCAGGGCAATGGAACATTCCGCACACCGACGAAAGGTTATTGTTGAGACTTATAAGCAATGCAGAAGACGCTGCCGCGACCGTCCATGACTGCGGGAACGTTTCCCCAGGGTTTTCCACTCGCGCCCGCTGCGGCATTTGGCGCCGGCCGTATGACGGCGCCCGCGCATCCGCGGCCGGCCGGTTTCCGGTTGAGCGATCCCGCCGCACCATGTACCTCCCCGGCGGACGGCGCATCGCGGCAGCGAATCGCCGGCCACGCGATGGTGGACGGATACATGGCTGAGCGAACGGCGGACAGCGGCAGTGCCGGCCCGGGAGGCACCGGAGCGGCGGCGCGGGCAAGGGCGGCCCCGCGGCGTCCGGCCGCGGCCCGGCTGGACGCGCTGTGGCGCCACCCGCTGCTGCTGTACGCCGCCGTGGTGGCGGTGCAGACGCTGCCGGCGCTGGGCCGCCGCGATCTCTGGTACATGGACGAGGTGCGCCACGGCGCCGTGCTGCGCGAGATGCTGGAGCGCGGCAACTGGTTCGTCCTGACCCTCAACGGCGCCGACTATCCCGACAAGCCGCCGCTGTGGTTCTGGCTGCTCGGCACCCTGGCCGAAATCTTTGGCTCGGTGGAGCCTTGGGTGTTCTCGCTGGCCCTGGCGCTGTCGGCGCTGGCCTTCGTGTCCGCGGCGCACCAGCTGGCCCGCCACACGATCGGGCCGGCGGCGGCGGTGACGACCGGGCTGGTGCTGCTGGCCACCCTGTACGTCACCGGGCTGATGCACTACCGGCGCATGGACCTGTTGTTCGCGGCGTTCATCGCCCTGTCGCACCTGTTCTTCTTCCTGGGCTTGAGCCGGCCGCGGGCGGACTGGCGGGTGGTGCTGGCGTTCCTGTTCGCCGGGCTGGCGGTGCTGACCAAGGGACCGCTGGGCATCGCCTTTCCGGTGCTCGCCGCGGTGGCCTACCTGGCGGTGCGACGCCGGCCGGGCCGGCTGCTGGCCTGGGACGTGGCGGCCGGGCTGGTGGTGGCGGCGGCGGTGCCGGCGGCGTGGCTGCTCGCGGCGGGCGTGGTCGCCGGGTGGGACTTCGTCACCCACCTGCTGCAGACCCACGTGCTGCAGCGCGCGGTGAACGACTGGGAGCACAGCAAGCCGTTCTGGTTCTATTTCGTGCTGCTGCCGCTGGTGTGGCTGCCGTGGACGGTGCTGCCCGCCCTGCGCAGCGTACGGCACGGGATCGCCGCGGGCGTCGCCGGCTGGTTTCGTCGCGGCGGGCCGGCAGAGGTCGGACCGGCCTTTCTGGGCGTGGCCTTCGTCAGCGGGTTCGTGCTGCTCGACCTGCTCAGCGGCAAGTCGCACATCTACATGGTGCCGCTGCTGGTGCCGCTGGCCGGACTGACGGCGCTGGCTCTGCACCGGCTGACGCCGGCCGAATCGGCGCGGTTCCTCGTGCTGACGGCGGTGCCGGGCGGGCTGCTGGCGGTGGCCGTGGCGGCCGAGGCGGTGTTCGGGTTCGCCCAGGCGGCGCTGGACGTGGCGATCGACGGCCTGCCGCTGCTGGCGGCGATCGCCGCCGGGTCGGCCGTGGCGCTGGTCGCGGTGCGCCGCCGGCCGCTGCGCCAGGGGCTGCTGGTGCTGCTGGTCGGCATCAGCCTGAGCATGGTGCAGCTCTCGTACACGGTGGCGCCGTCGCTGAATGCGGCATTCAGCCCGCGACCGCTGGCAACGGCCTTGCGCGACCTGGCCGACGAGGGCTACCACCCGGTCATGTTCCGCATCTATCCGGGCACCTTCACCTACCATTTCGGTGCGCCGCTGGAGGACATCGCCCTGCCCGTGGAGTTGCGGGCGCGCTGGGAAGAGCACGGCCGCGTCGCCGTGATCATGGACGAGGACACCTTCGCCGACCGCAGCGCCGATTTCCCGCTGCGCCTCGTCGCCGAGGGCCGGGTCGAGCGACCGATGGTGCTGGCCGTGCTGGAGTGATGACCGCGAGTCTTGATCCGCGTACTCTTGCCGCGCCCGCCGTCGCCGCCGACCTGTGGCCGGCCGGCAATCGGCAGCACCGGGGACGACGATGGCGAAGCGGAAAAGGCCCATGCATCCCCTGAGCGGCAGCAATCCCGGCACCCTCCTGCCCCTGCTAGCGCGCAATGGCGGTGTCAGCCGCGGCCGCCTGCCGCAGGCGGCGATGGCGGTGCTGGCGGCGCTGGGGCGGTCGCCGTTCACCGCGGTCGAGCGGGTCTACACGGCGCGCAAACTGCGCCGGGCGCCGCCGATGCCGCCGCCGGTGTTCATCGTCGGCCACTGGCGCAGCGGCACGACGCACCTCTACAACCTGCTCAGCAAGGCCGGCTTCGGCTACGTCTCGCCGCTGGCCACCGGCATGCCGTGGGAGATGCTGCTGCTGGGGTCCTGGCTCAGGCCCATGCTGGAAAAGCAGCTGCCCGAGGACCGCTTCGTCGATGCCATTCCGGTCAACCCGGATTCCCCCCAGGAGGACGAGTTCGCGCTGGCCAACATGATCCCGTTGTCGTTCTTCCACGGCGTCTACTTCCCCAGGCACCTGTGGCAGCACTTCGAGCGCGGCGTGTTCTTTGAAGGATGCAGCGGGCGCGAGATCGCCGCCTGGCAGGACACGTTCCGCTATCTGCTGGGCAAGCTGGCCCTGGCCCAGGGCAACCGGCGGCTGCTGATCAAGAACCCGGTCTATACGGCGCGGGTCGGCATGCTGCACGACATGCTGCCTGGCGCGAAGTTCATCCACATCCACCGCAACCCCTACGAGGTGTTCGAGTCCTCGCGGCGGTTCTTCGGCAGGATGTTCGAGCAGCTCGCCCTGCAGCGCTACGACCGGGTCGACATCGACGACTTCGTGCTGCGCACCTATCCGCGGCTGATGGACCGGCTGATCGCCGACAGCGCCGGCCTGCCGGCGGATACCTTCATCGAGATCCGCTACGAGGACCTGGACGCCGACCCGCTGCCCACCCTCGAGCACATCCACCGCACGCTGGGCCTGGACGGCTTCCCGGCGGCGCGGCCGGTGTTCGAGGCGTACCTCGCTTCGGTGCGCGGCTTCCCGAAGACCCCGCACCGCTTCACGGCAGAGGGCGAGGCCCGCGTCACCGAACACTGGGGCCGGTTCATCGCCCGCTGGGGCTATGCCCCGCCGGTGCCCGAGCCGGCCCGCGCCGCCGCAGCCGGGCGATGAGGGCGGTCACGACCCTCGCGCTCCTGCCCCTGCTCGCCGCCTGCGGCGAAGACCCGTCGCCAATGCTGGCCACCGACTGCCGTTCGCTCCGGCTGATCGATGCCGGCTCCGGCGAACGCGTGGTCGGCGCCGAGGACATCGTCATCGATCAGACCACCGGCATCGCCTATGTCTCGGCGCACGACCGGCGCACCCTGTTCGACCTGGGCGAGGCTGTGGCCCCGGCCATCCAGAGCGGCATCTACGCGCTGCCCCTGCAGCCGGGCCGGTTGCCGCCGGACAGCGTCATGGTCACCGACCTGGCGCACGATTTCGCCGCCGGGCAGCCGTTCTTTCCCCATGGCATCGACGTCCACCGCGAGGGCGACACCGTCCGGCTGTTCGCCGTCAACCGCCGCTACGGCGTCATGGACACCCCGCAGCAGCGCACCTCGGTGGAGGTCTTCGACGTGGGCAGCGACGGCCTGGCCCACCTTGCCACCATCGCCCACCCGCTGCTGTGCCGCGGCAACGACGTGGCGGCGCTCGGCGGGGACCGCTTCCTGGTCAGCAACGACCGCCGCGCCTGCACCAGGCGCGGCGAGCTGGTCGAGACCGTGCTGGGCCTGGACCGGGCGTTCGTCGTCTACGGGGTCCTGCGCGGCGACGGCAGCGCCGCGCTGCGCACCGTGGCCGAGGGCATCGCCTTCGCCAACGGCTTGGCCGTCGAGCCGGGCGGGCCGTCGCGGGTGTACGTCGCTGCGACCCGCGGGCGGGCGGTGCTCGTCTACCGCCTGGCCGACCTGCTGACCCGCGGCACCGCCGATCCGACGGCCCGGATCGACCTGGAGGCCGGCCCGGACAACCTGCATCCCGGCCCGTCCGGCCGGCTGCTGACGGCCGTACATCCGAGCCTGATGCGCCTGTGGCTCTATCTGAACCGGCACCTGGGCGTGGGCCACGCGCCGTCGCGCGTGATCGAGATCGACGTGAGCGACGGCAGCACGCGCCTGGTCTGGGCGGACCCGTCCGGCACCATGCTGTCGGCGGCGACCGTGGCGGCATGGCATGCGGGCGTGCTGCTGGTCGGCTCGGTCATGGACGAGGGCCTGGTCGCCTGCCGCTACGCACCGGACGGAACGGACCCACCGGACGGGGCACGCGATAGTGGCGCAGCGGCGGCGGCGCCATGACCAGCCTGGTCACCGGCGGCGGCGGCTTCGTCGGCCGCCATGTCGTCGCGCTGCTGGCGGCGCGCGGCGCGCCGGTGCGGGTGCTCGACCTTGACCCGCCGGCGGACCTGCCGGCCGGGGTGGAGGCGGTGCGCGGCTCGGTGACCGATGCCGGGACGGTGCGTGCCGCCATGGCCGGCGTCGACACGGTCTACCACCTGGCCGCCAACGCCCACCTGTGGGCGCGCGACCGCGGCGTGTTCGACCGCGTCAACCGCGGCGGCACGCTGGTCGTGCTGGCCGAGGCGGAACGGGCCGGCGTGGCCAGGCTGGTCCACACCTCCAGCCTGACGACGCTGATCGGCCGCCGTACCTGTGCCGTCGAGGTGCCGCTGGACGAGGACGTGACGGTGCCGGTCGAGGATCTGCTCGGTCCCTACCCGCGGTCCAAGGCGCTGGCCGAGCGGGCGGTGCTGGACGCGGCGCGGCGCGGGCTGGCGGCGGTGGTGGTCCTGCCGACCATGCCGGTCGGCCCCGGCGACCGCGGCCTGACGCCGCCGACGCGGATGATCCTGGATTTCGTCAACGGCGCGGCGCCCGCCTATCTGGAGTGCACGCTCAACCTGATCGACGTGCGCCACCTGGCCGCCGCCCACCTCGCCGCCGCCGACCACGGCCGCCCCGGCGCGCGCTATGTCCTCGGCAATGCCAATCTGTGGATGAGCGCGTTCCTGGCCCTGCTGGGCGAGGTCAGCGGCGTGCCCATGCCGCGCCGCCGCGTGCCGTACCGGGTGGCATTGGCCGCCGCCAGGGCCGGCGAGTGGGCCGCCGACCATGTGACCGGCAAACCCCCGCAGGCCCCGCTCACCGGCGTCGGCCTGGCCGGTCGCCCGGCCTTCTTCGACAGCACCAGGGCCGTGCGCGAGCTCGGCCTGCGCCAGGCCCCGCTGCAGCAGACCCTGCGCGACCAGCTCCTCTGGCTGCGCGACCGGGGACTGGTGAAAAGAGCATTGCCCGGGTTGGGGTAGGCGGCAGTCGGAGAGCCCCGACTCTGTCTGGCAGCTGGGCGGCTGCGGCGGACCGGCGGGCAGGCGCCCACGGCACCCTCCCCGACCTGACGGCGAGGGTTGTATCAGGTGGGCCGGTCGGTGCCGTGGAGGGCTGGTCCGGTCGGTGCCGTGGAGGGCTGGTCCGGTCTGCCGGCCAGTTGCCTGAAGATCAGGCATCCGGCGCAACCCCGGCGTCCTTGCCGGTCCTGTGGTGCGATCCGCCTTGGTGCCTGCTTGCGCTGCAGTACCATTGGTGGTGCCGGTCCTCATGTTCAAGCCGTCAAGAAATCCGACGGATCATCAGCTTGCCGCATTGATCCGGTCATCCCGTCACCTCGCCGCGCGCCGGATCACGGACCCGGCCACGGGCGACCTCTGGTACTGGCCCGCCGAACAGGCGACTCACGCCGAGGGCGCGGCCCTGCTCCGCATCCCGTACGACCGGCCGCCGGGTGGCGGCGACATCGTGACGATCTGACTCCCCAACCACGTCCCAGGCTGCGCCGCGTCACGGGATTTCCCTGTTGCATCCGGGTCCCTTTCTGCGGCCGCGCCGGGAAGCGCAGCACCTCTCAGGTCACTTTTTCATAAAAAGCGTGCACAGAAAATGTTATCTTTTGGTGCGCGTCGCAACGCATGATTATCAAGGGGGGAAGGCAACGTGTTTCATACGTACGTTCTGGCCGGGTCGGGGACCAGCGTGGACCCGGACCGCGCGCGGTTCTTGATGGACAAGGCGCTGGCATCAGACTGCGAAGAGTGGGTCAGGCAGAATGAGGACTTGCTCTCGTCGCGGGGCGTATCAAGTTTGGCCCAGGCGTTCTGGGACATGTACTGCGAGCACCATCATCGCCGGTACGGCACACCGTTCGAGCCGGATGTGATCCCCGGCTGGGACCAGAAAGCCGCTGCGGCGCCGTCCCGCTGAGCATCATGCCGGCACGCGTTGCCCCTTCCGGGTCGCCGGAAGATCTTGGGCCGGAAGATCTTGGGCCGGAAGACGTTGGGCCGGAAGATCTTGGACTGCGCGGGTCCCACGACTATGATCACCGCCGGACCCGCCAAGTCCCATGCCCCTGTGGCGGAATTGGTAGACGCGGCAGACTCAAAATCTGTTGGTGGCAACACCGTGCTGGTTCGAGTCCGGCCAGGGGCATATCACGTCGGGTCCCGCCGCGTCACGTGGCCGAGATGATGACCAGCTCGTGCGGCTGGACCGTCATCCGCACCGTGGTGTCGGTGACCTCGATGATGTCGTCGAACCCGGTGAACAGGTTCCGGTTCGGCACGCTGACCCGTTCCGGTCGCTCCTGCTCGATCCAGTCCGTCAGCCCCGCCATCGGCCGCGCCGGATCGAAGAACGTTTCGTCCCCCAGGTAATCCCGGATCCGTCGCCACAGCTTCGGGAAGATCGGCGGCAGCGTCGCCATGGCGCCGGTCCAGGTGGCGCCGGTGTTGGTCCGGTCGGCGCTCCAGACGCCCAGCCGCTCTGCCGTGGCCTGCAGCGAGACCGCGGTGCAGCGCTGGCGCAGGTCGTCGAACAGCGTGTCGTAGAACAGCGGATAGGCGTGGCCGCGCGCCAGCTGCTGCACGTTGATGCTGGCCATGATGTCGTCCGGCCCCAGGAACACGTCGCTGCCGTCCGCGTGGTCGGTGTCGCCGGCGAACACGAAGGCGATCGGCCGGCCATAGGGGTCGATCTGCGTCGAGAAGATGTGGCCGCGCCCCGGCGTGCCGTCACCGACGCCGGCGAGCGCGAGGTTGGAGGCGGTGGCGTCGGAGGAGAACGGCATGAGCGCCTGGCTCTCCATGGTGTCGATCGCCTCGTAGCGCAGCTGGATGCTGCCATTGTTCCGGTTGATCCGCGGCGGCCGGCCGCGGCGGCGCAACCGGAACAGCGGGTCCGGATCGTCCGGCACGAACCGCAGCGAGTCCCCGTCCGGCGTGCCGAGCGAGGGAGCGAACGCGCCCCTGATCAATGTGAACGGCATGGTTTCCTCCTTTGAAAATCGGAAAAACCGTGTGCGGCAGCCGCGGCAGGAGACCGGTGCCAGCGCCCGCAGGGCCGGCCGGTAGAAGGGCGCGTCCCGGCCGACCAGCGCGGCGGCGACGAACAGCCGGGCCCCGATCCACTGCGGTCGCATGGGGTCCGACTCCTCAGCCGCGGCGCCGCGGCCACAGGCCGGCCCTGTCGCCGGTCCTGCCCGGTCCGGTTCCGGTCACGCCCTCGGCCTTGATCTCCTGCTCCAGCAGCAGGATGCGGCTGTCCAGGTCGAACGCCTCGTCCTCGACGGCACGGCGGGTGTAGTCCTCGAAGACGCGCTCCAGATCGGCCAGGGTGCGCTCGATGCGCTGCGTCGTGGCCGGGTCGACCGGGCCGGCGGCGGCGCGCATGTAGGCGTAGCGCTCGGCGATCGTCTCGACATGGGCCAGGTAGTGGGTCAGCGGCTTGCGCATGCGGCGATAGTCGCGTGGGCTTCGCTCCAGGTCGCGCATGATCGCCTCGGCGGAGGCCGTGATGCGGGCCAGGCTGACGGTCATGGCCGGCCGGTCGAGGCGGTCGAGCCGGTCGCCCAGGCGGCGCAGGGTGCGCACCCGGCCGGCCGCGGTCTCCAGTTCGCGCCGCGCCAGCGCAGCGTCATAGCCCAGGTCCCCGGCCTTGAGCAGGCTTCGGAAACGGCGCCGCGGCACCAGCATCAGGGCGGCGCCGGCCCACACCAGCGCGCCCAGCGCGATGGCCACGGTCGGCACGATGCCCAGGCCGAACAGCGCCACCAGGATGGTGGCCGCGCCCAGCGTCGGGGCGATGACGTGGCGCAGCCGGTAGATCGGGTCCATGGCGCCGTCAGTTGTAGCCGCCGTCGCCGGCGGCGGGCAGCCCGGCCACGGCCAGGGCGGGCAGGATGCGTCGCAAAAGCGTCATCTATGGACCACCGGCCGTTGCCGGACGGACCATAGTGTGGCGGGCGACGTCAGTCGATCCCGGTCACGCCGCTCCGGTCGATCGATCCCGGTCGCGAGCGATGCCCGTCAATCGATCCTGGTCTGCTGGGCGCGCAGGTCGGCCTCGGCCTTGGCCAGCTCGGCGCGGCCGCGCTCGCGGGCCTCGCGGGCCTGGCGCTCCAGGTCGTCGACCTTGTCCAGCGTGCCGATCAGCTTGTTGATGGTGTAGGTGATCGCCTCGACGTCGGCGATGCCGCGCTGGCTCTGCTGGTGGATGGCGACCGTGTTCTGCTCGAGCTGGTCGGCCATGGCCTGGAGCTGGGCATTCGTGAAGTCGGTCATCGCCTTGAGCGTTTCCAGCCCGTGCCGCTGCTTGAGCTGCTCGATGTGGATCAGCATGGTGTTCTTCCACGCCGGGATGGCGTGGGCGATGGCCGAGCGCAGCTCCTCGACCAGCATGATGCCGGTCTGCTGGACCTGGCGGATGGTCGGCATCGAGGCGTGGGCGATGGCCTTGGACTTCTCCAGGTTCATGATCTTGCGGTCCAGGCGCTCGATCGCCGCCTTCAGGTCGCGCACCTGCTGGGCGTAGACCAGGGCGTTGGGGTCGTTCTCGCGCGCCTTGGCCTCGGCCTCGGCCTGCTTGAGCACGACGGTGCGATAGTGCTCCAGCAGTTCCTTGCCGGCCTGGATGTGCAGGCTCAGCTCGCGGAAGTTCTCCAGGTTCTGGTCGAACAGCTTGTCGAGCATGATCAGCCCGAGGTTGACCTCCTGGATGTGGTCCTCCATCCTGGCGGCGATGCCGTCGATCTGGCCGCGCGCCGTCATGAACCGGTCCGAGAAGCTGGCGATCTCGCGTTTGACGTTGAAGAACAGGCGGCTGAAGAAGCCTTTCTTCTCGCGCAGGCGTTCGGCGTTGAGGCCGTTGGCGATCATCTTGATCTCCGACAGCCGTTCGTGCACGGGGCCCAGGTCCTTGGACATGACCTGCTCCAGCACGCTGTCGGCGAAGTCCGCGACGCGGCGTTCCGACTGGGTGCCGAAGTTGATCACGCTGGTCGACGACATCAGGTCGACGTTCTTCTTGATCTTTTCGATCTCCTGGCGCTCGGCCGGCTCCAGGGCGCGGGATTCGGGCGCCAGCACGGCCAGCGCGGTGTCGGTGGAACGCGTGGCAAGGGCGGTTTCGGGCATGGGATGGCGATCCTCCGTTGCGTGTCGGCCCCGTCTGCAGCCGGCCGGCCGCGGCATCAAGCGGCCGGAGATTATATGGAACGCGCTTCGCGTTTCTTAACCGGTCCGCGGCGCTGTCGATGACGAGGATATCTGGCGGGACACCAAGGGAAACAAGCAAGATGATCGTCCCCATCCCCGTGGTCATCCCTCTCCATCGTCCAGTCATCCCCGCCAAGGCGGGGGACCTCGATGGCGTCGAGAGCGGCGTTCCGCTCAGCCCGGCCGCACCGTGCCCATATCCCGCGAGGTTCCCGCTTGCGCGGGAATGACGTTTTTTTGTTTTCCGGCGTTCGCCCTTGCGATCATCACTTGCTTGATGAAAATCCAGGATACTGCATAACTGGCCTGTTTTTTGTAAAGCGGCACCCCTCCATGCCTGTAGCGAAACATAAGGCGTGCCACATCGAGCAGGACGTTCACGTCAACCAGCGTCACATCCGTCCTCGCCGCGCGTCAGCGCCATGATCTGATCGGTCGAGAGGCCCGAGGTGGCGCTGCCGCGCAGGCGGCCGAAACGGCGCGCTCCGCTGCCGGTGTCCGCCTTGACGAGGACAACGCGGCCGTCAGCGGCGACCTGGAAGTCGACCTCGCTGCCCGGGCCGAGGCCGAGCCTGTCGCGGATCGGCTTCGGGATCGTGACCTGCCCCTCGGGAGTCATGGTCGTGGTCATCGCCGGTCCCCTTGTGGCGCTCCTGCCGGCCTGCTGACAGGTGGCACCTGCGCCGCCTCCGGAGGAGACTGCCGCAAGGTCGGGCCGCAGTGCCTTGCCAACGTCAGGACTGTCGGCTGCCGCCGTGCCAATTTGCGCTCAACCGGTCTCCGCCCCGAACACCCGGGCGAAAATGTCGTCCACGTGCTTGGTATGATACGCCAGATTGAAGGCCTGGGCGAGGCGGTCGGGGGCGAGGCGGGCGCTGACCTCCGGGTCGTCGCGCAGCAGCGCCGCGAAATCCCCCTCGCCGGCCCAGGCGCGCATGGCGTTGCGCTGGACGGCGGCGTAGGCGGCCTCGCGGCTCATCCCCGCCTGGGTCAGGGCGAGCAGGACGCGCTGGGAATGGATCAGGCCGCCCAGGCGGTCGAGGTTGGCCTTCATCGCCTCCGGATGGACCAGCAGCCGGTCGATCAGCCCGGTCAGGCGGGCCAGCGCGAAATCCAGCGCGATGGTCGCGTCAGGGCCGATCACCCGCTCCACCGACGAATGGGAAATGTCCCGCTCGTGCCACAGCGCCACATTCTCCAGCGCCGGCACCACCGCCGCCCGCACCACCCGCGCCAGCCCGGTCAGGTTCTCCGACAGGATCGGGTTGCGCTTGTGCGGCATGGCCGACGAGCCCTTCTGCCCGGCCTCGAAGAACTCCTCGGCCTCGCGCACCTCGGTGCGCTGCAGGTGGCGGACCTCGGTGGCCAGCGCCTCCACCGACGAGGCGATCACCGCCAGCGTGGCGAACAACACGGCATGGCGGTCGCGCGGGATCACCTGGGTCGAGACCGGCTCCACCGCCAGCCCCAGCCTGGCCGCCACATGCGCCTCGACGCGCGGGTCGACATTGGCGAAGGTGCCGACGGCGCCGGAGATGGCACAGGTCGCCACCTCGTCGCGGGCACGGGTCAGGCGCTCGCGGTTGCGGGCGAAGGCGGCATAGTGGCCGGCCAGCTTCAGGCCGAACGTGGTCGGCTCGGCGTGCACGCCGTGGCTGCGGCCGATGCACACCGTGTCCTTGTGCTCGAACGCGCGGCGCTTCAGCGCCGACAGCAGGGCGTCGAGGTCGGCCAGCAGCAGGTTGGCCGCCTGGGTGAGCTGTACTGCGAACGCCGTGTCGAGCACGTCCGACGAGGTCAGCCCCTGATGCACGAAGCGCGCCTCCGGACCGATGTGCTCGGCCAGGTTGGTCAGGAAGGCGATCACGTCGTGGCGTGTCTCGCGCTCGATCTCGTCGATGCGCGCGACCTCGAACCGGCCGCGCTGCCACACCGCGGCGGCGGCGGACTTCGGGATGATGCCGAGTTCGGCCTGGGCGTCGCAGGCATGCGCCTCGATCTCGAACCAGATGCGGTACCTGTTGTCCGGCTCCCAGATGCGGGCCATGGCCGGGCGGCTGTAGCGGGGGATCATCGGCTGTCCAGGTGGCGGTAGCGGTCGAACATCGCGGCCTGGCCGCGGCAGGTCCCGTCGGCGTCGGACACGGTCCACAGGGTGGCGTTCTGGATCAGGAACCGGCGCCCGCTGAAGGTGACGCGGATGCCCGTGTAGTCGTCGATCCAGCCCTGCTTGCGGGCGCGGGCCAGCAGGTGGCTGCGCTCCGCCTGGCTCGTCGAGTCGGCGGTCAGGCGCGACGGGATCGAGGTGAACGTCGTCCAGTCCGCCTGCCACAGCGCCAGCGCGGCGAGGTTGCCGTAGTTCAGCCGCGGGTCCGACTCGGCGCCGTGGCTGACCAGCACGAACGGCGCGTGGAACACGAACCGGGCGCGCTCCTCCGGCGGCACGTGCGGATCGGTGACGTGGCGTCCGGTCAGCCGGGCCAGGCTGTCCAGGACCAGGCACACGTGGCCGGCCAGGAAGCCGTTCTCGGGCGCGGGGCAGGGCGGTCGGTCGGGTGCCATGGCGACAGGGGTGGCGGGTTGGGGCTCGGCCACGATCTGTACCGAATCCGGCCACCTCCGTTCAACCGCAACGAAGGTCCCGTCAGCGGTCGGCCTCGCAGGTGCACGGTTCGTCGGGATCCGGGCGGTCGAAGCGGAAGCCGCGGCCACGGCCGCATTCGACATAGTCGAGCCGGGTGTCGGGCGTCAGCGGCATGGCGCCGGCATCGACCAGCACCTTGACGTCGTCGCACTGGAACGCGGCATCGGCGGCACCGTCGGCGCCCTCCAGTGCGTTCAGATAGTCGGCGCGGTCGCAGGTTTCGCTGCGGGGATAGATGCGCAGGGCCGAGACACTGCCGTCCACATTCTCCATCAACCGGCGGATGGCACGCACTGCATTGTTGGTCAGAGCCACCATGACAGGCCTCTTTTCGGCATCGAACGAACACGCCCTTTCAGCAAACCGCATGCCGGCTCCTGTTGCGTCGCAACATGATGATTTGATTACTGTAATCGTTCCAGTTGAGCGCCCTGCGAGGGTACCGCTGCTGTTTTTCGCGCCAGAATGTGCCGTGGAATGCGGCAGTTCCGGCTGTCGAGGGGCCGCCGCGCGCCGTCGCAGCCTGTCGGCCGGGCCGCCCACGACTTAAATGAATCAAAGAGTTGACCTTCAGGAGGGCGACCGCAGTCGGGCCGCTGAGCGGGTCCTGCCCAGGGTTGGTCGTCCCGCTGGTCAGGAAAAAGGCAAACTTTCCGTCATCGGAGTCACACGGGTGATCGAGGGTTGCGGAGCCCCTGTCCGTATCGCGCTGGAGCCGAGCGCACGTCCAAACGTGGCAGGCCGCCACACTGCGCCGCGGCACCAGGCCGCAACGCCGCCGCCGGCGATACGCCGGCGGGGCGGATGGTGCGTCAGGCCCGCACCTCCGGGTCCAGCCACAGCCGGAAGCCGCCGCGGAAGGCGTTGGCGTTGGCGCCGATGCGGGTGTGGGGCGGCAGCTGGTCCAGGTGGCGCACATTGCCGCCGCCCAGGATCACGTACTCCGCGCACACGGCATGCCGCAGCACAGGCACGGCCTCGGCCACCGCATTCTGCCAGCCCTCCATGCCCAGGCGCTCCATGCCGCGGCGGGCCAGGAAGTCGCCAAACCGGTGGCCGTCCTTGTAGGGCAGGTGCGACAGCTCCATGCCGTGCACCACCTTGTCGATGACCAGGGCCGAGCCGAGCCCGGTGCCGAGCCCGAGGAACAGCATGCGCCCGCCCTCGTAGCTGCCCAGCGCCTGCATGGCCGCGTCGTTGATCACCCGCACCGGCCGGTCCAGCGCCCGCTCATAGTCGAAGTCGACCCAGCCGGGGCCCAGGTTGTTGGGGTCCTTGACCGGCCGGTTCTCGCGGACCACGCCGGGATAGCCGAACGCCACGGCATCGTACTGCCAGTCGCCGACCAGGCGCCGCACCAGGGCGACCATGTCGGTCGGGCGCATCTGCCTGCCCGACGGCGCCCGCCGCGCCTCGGCCGCACCACTGGCCAGGACCTTGAGGAAGGTCCCGCCGAGGTCGATGGTCAGCACCCGCATCGCCCGCCTCCGCCGGACCGCCGTTGTCGCCCACGCCGACCGGGTGCGGCGCCAGCCGCCGGGCATCCGGCCGGCCCGACTGTCGCAGGAAACGGCGGGCGGGAAAAGGGCGGGCGCCCCGCCCACCGCCGGCCGGATCGGATCCGGTGCAGGCCCGGATCAGTTCCAGCCGATGTAGTCCAGATAGTCGGCGATGCCGATCTCCCACCAGCTCAGCCAGTCGCGCAGGGCCGGCTCGCTGAGGCCGCCGTCGACGTTGATGTTCATGGCAAGGTAGGCATTGCCCTCGTCGTCGACATAGGCCTTGCCGAACCTGTTGTAGCGGTTCCAGTCGTTCATGTAGTCGGCGGCCAGCGGCTGCTCCATGTCGAAGCCGGCGCTGTAGCCGATGCTGTCGCAGCGCCGCGGCTGCCGTTCGTCGCAGCCGTAGAAGAACACCGTGAAGTTGATGCCGTTGACCGAGCTGGTGATCATCGGGTCGCCTTCCTGGTCGGTCGACAGGTCGGCGCGGAAGCCCCACTGCTCCAGCA
This sequence comes from uncultured Mycobacteriaceae bacterium, assembly GCA_964526565.1. Taxonomy (GTDB): domain Bacteria; phylum Pseudomonadota; class Alphaproteobacteria; order DSM-16000; family Inquilinaceae; genus CAZGMC01. The sequence continues at coordinate 1,568 of CAZGMC010000019.1, read as the reverse complement.
GCGCCTGCAGCTCCGGCCCGGTCAGGTTGATGTAGACGGTGCGCTTTTCGGTATCCGCATGGGCCGGCGCCGCCGCCAGGGCGGTCGCGAACGCCAGCGCGACGAGCAGGTATCGCATCGTGCAAGCCCTCTTCCGGTGGTGATGGGTCGGTGCCGTGCTGCGGATGGCTGCCGCCGCCGCACGACGCGCGTGTTGCCGATCGAGTCCGGGCACATCGTGGGCCCGGCCCCGCCGGGAACGGCCGATGCGCGCGATGGCTGAAGTTTATGGCCGCACGCCTATGAGGTTAAGAGAAATTCTTTCCCATTCGATGGTTTTCTTGGCGATAACCCTCAGCTGGCAGTGGTTGCCAGGATGGCAATGTACGCGGCGTAGCCGCCCAGCAGCACCCCACCCTCCGTGCGTGTCAGCCGCCAGCCGGTGACGGCGAAAACGATCAGCAGGGCGGTGACGCCGAGCATGACCCACAGGTCGAAGGCCAGGATCTCCGGCGGCACGGCCAGAGGCTGCACCAGCGCGGTGACGCCGAGGATGCCCAGGCCATTGTAGATGTTGCTGCCGACCACGTTGCCGAAGGCCACGTCGCCCTCGCGCCGGATCGCGGCAATGATGCTGGTGACGAGCTCGGGCAGGGATGTGCCCACCGCCACCACGGTCAGGCCGATGACGGCTTCCGAGATGCCGGCCAGCCGCGCCAGCCCTATGGCGCCGTCGACCAGCAGCCGGGCGCCGAGAATGGTCACGGCGATGCCGCCGACGGCATACAGGACGTTGCGCCACAGCGGGCCCGGCGGCGGCCCGGCGACCTCGGCCTCGCGGACGTGGCGCTCGGCCTCGGCATCGGGCCGGCGCGTCTCGCTGACATAGGTGTAGCCGAGATAGGCCAGCAGCAGCAGCACCAGCACCGTGCCCGAGCCGCGGCCGATGGTGCCGGCCACGGCCAGCCCGGCGACGACCACGGCCGAGGCCGCCAGCACCGAGCCGTCGCGGCGGAACGCCGCCGGGTGGCAGGCGATCGGCCGCAGCACCGCGGCGACCCCCAGGATCAGCAGGATGTTGGCGATGTTGCTGCCGACCACGTTGCCGACGGCGATGCCCGGCGAGCCGGCCAGAGCCGCCTGGACGCTGGTCAGCAGCTCCGGCGTCGAGGTGCCGAAGCCGACCAGGGTCAGCCCGATCAGCAGCGGCGACACGCCGAGCCGGCGGGCCGCGCCGACCGAGCCGCGGACCAGCGATTCGCCGCCGACCAGAAGCAGCACGAAGCCGGCGGCGAGCAGAGCCATGGACAGCATGACGACCGTTGCTGGGGCCGGGGGCCGGGCCGCGCCCCCTGGTCGCGGAGCCGACGCGCCGCGTGCCGTTCGTCTCACGGTGCGCGGGCGTCGCCGGCGACGACTATGGCGGCGGGAGCGCCGCGGCGAAAGCCCCCAGGCGGACACGACGGCCCGCTGCCGCGGCCAGCGTCCACCGCCACCACGGGTCAGCTTGCCGCTGCGGGCGTTGCGGATCGCGGCAGGGACGCGCATTACCGCGCGCCCCCGCACAGATCCGTACGTGCGGGCTTCCC
>CAZGMC010000018.1:0-51934 GCA_964526565.1 uncultured Mycobacteriaceae bacterium | reverse complement strand
CCCATGGCCCGCTGCGCCGGTCACGCCTGATGAATAGATCGGGTTAGGCCGCGGCGCCCGTTGTGGCATTTGCCACATCTGTGATGAAAACTGGTCGGATCGATCAGTCGCCGGTGTCCTGGCGCAACCGGGACAGCCCATCCACATCGTTGATCGCCAATGCGTTGCGGTGCCGCTGCACCAGGCCGTCGCGCGCCAGCCGGCCCAGCTCGCGGGTCACCGCCTCGCGGTGGGTGCTGATGCGGCTGGCCAGGTCGGCGTGCGTCGGGGCCGGCACGATCAGGGCCGTGCCGTCCGGCTGTCGGTGGTTCGCCGCCAGCCGCAGCAGCTCGGTGTAAAGGCGCTCGCGGACCGCCAGCGGGCTGAACTCGTAGACCCGCTTGGACAGCTGGCGCACCAGCCGCGCCAGCCGCTTCAGCGTGCGCGCCGCGACCACGGGATGGTCGCCCAGGACCTGCCAGAACGCATTGGCCGGCAGCGTCGCGACGACCGATTCGCTGAGTGCCGAGACATCGGCCGAGCGCGGCTCGCCGTCGATCGCCGACAGTTCCCCGAACGTCTCGCCGGGGCCGAGGTCGCGCAGGTTCACCTGCTTGCCGGCCGGCGAATAGAGAATGACGCGGACCGTGCCGGCGGTGATGAAGAACACGTCCCGGTTCGGGTCCGACTGGGCGATGATGTCCTGGCCGGCACAATACCGGTGCCAGCGGCAGCGGCGGGCGATCGTCTCGAGCGCCTCCGGCGACAGGTCGTCGAACAACGCGATGCCGGCCAGCGACCGGCGTTGCCCGTCGCTGCCGGTACGGGAAGCAGGCATCGGCTGTCTCGCACCCGGACTCTCAGCCATCCAACTCGTAACCTTTCCGGAACAAGCCTTCAACCCGTGGAACCTTCTCCCCGCGCTCGATTCGCCATGCCGTCCGGGCTCTCACGGAAACGTGATCATCCATGCGGCGGTGGGCCGCGTAACCCGTTATGCACGCGTGCTTGTCCCCCAACCGCTGCACAGGAGCAACCGAGCCATGCGAATCGAACTTGACGAGGACAAGGCCCGCCAGGGCGAGACCCTGGGCGTCATGCGCTACGTGCTGGCCGCCTCCATGGCCTTGGCCGTGATCTTCCTGGCCATCACCGGGTTTGTGCTCTGACCGTCCTTATCCACCCTGTCCGTTCCCGGAGCGTTCCAAAGGAGGGACCGGGGACATAATACCGAACTTCCTTGCAGCTCTGTCCGCGCGCAACGCTATTGATTAATTCAGTTATATGTCCCCTGAACTCTGGCCGGCGCCACTCCTTCGCATCGACCTGAAAGATTGCAGGGGCCGGACGGACGGACGCACACTGCGCCAGCGATTCGCTGTGAGCGTCCGTATCCGGTGCCGGTGATCGGGCCATGACCGCCCTTCCTTACGCCTCTGCGTTGCCGCCCCCGGACGGCGCCGCCGCCGGTCGCACCAGCGCCGTCGGCGTGGTGGCCGGCATGCGTGCCGAAGTCCGGTGCCTGCGGTCCGGGACCGACGCCGCCGCCACGGCGTGCGTCGGCGGCAGCGGCGACCAAGCCCGGCAGGCTGTCGCCGCCATGGTCGCGGCCGGCGTCCGCGCTGTCGTCAGCTTCGGGCTGGCCGGTGGGCTCGACCCGGCGCTCAGACCCGGCGACCTGGTCCTGGGCGACGCCGTCGTTCTGCCGGACGGCAGCGTCGCCGCCGCCGATTCGGACTGGTGCCACCGCTGGCTGGCCCGCGCCCACGGCGATGCGGCCGGCAGCTTTGCCGCCCTGCGCAGCGCCTTCCCGGCGCCGGCCCTGCTCGGTCGCAGCCGGGGCGTTGTCCTGGGACACGGCCTGCGCCTGTTCGTCGGCCGGGTGGCCGGCAGCGCCGCCGCCGTCGCCACGCCGGAGGCCAAGCGCCGCCTTGCCATGGCCACCGGCGCCATCGCCGTGGACATGGAAAGCCACGGCGTCGCCGCCGCAGCCGGTACGGCGGACCTGCCGTTCCTGGTGCTGCGGGCGGTGGCCGACCCGGCGGAGCGGGCGGTGCCGGCGCTGGCCATGGCCGGGCTGGCGGGCGACGGCAGGCTGCGTCCCTGGCCGGTGCTGAACGCCCTGGCCCGCCGTCCGGGCCATGTCCCGGCGCTGCTGCGGTTGGCCGCCGATACGCGCCGCGGCCTGACCGCCCTGCGCCTTGCCGCGAGGCTGGTGCCGCCGCCGTTCGCCTGGGACTGAAGAACACCGGCGACCGGGTCGTGCCGCCGTCAGTCGGCGTCCGGCAGCAGCCGGAACACCTCGATTCCCTCCTGCCGGCCGCGCACCGGGTGGCGCCCGCACGACACCAGCGGCAAGCCGGAGCCGGCCAGCGCGGCGGTGGCGCCGCTCAGCAGGATGACGATCTCCGGCGCGTCCGGCACCGCGGTCTTGCCGAGTTGCTCCAGCCGGGCGCCGGTATTCACCGCGTCGCCGACGATGGTGTAGTTCATCCGTCCCGGCGCGCCAATGTTCCCGGCAACCATACGCCCGCTGTGGATGCCGACGCGCAGGCGCACCCGCGGCGCGGCGCCCGCGGCGCGGGCCGCGTTGTCGGCGTGCAGCGCGGCGGCCATGGCGCGGGCGGCACGGCAGGCGCGCGCGGCGTGGTCGGGCTGCGGATCGGGGGCGCCCCAGAAGGCCATCAGGGCATCGCCGATGAACTTGTCGATGGTGCCGCCCTCGGCCTCGACGCAGGCCGCCAGCACCGCGAAATGGTGGTTCAGGAACGCCGCCGTGTCCGCTGCCGGCAGCTCTTCGGCGACAGTGGTGAACCCGGCGATGTCGGTGAACATGACGGTCAGCTCGCGCTCGACCGACTCGAAGCCCATTGTCGTGTTGCCCGTCACCAGGCGGTGGGCCAGCTGCCGGGGCACATAGGTCTCCAGCCAGCGCAGGCCGTGCAGCATGCGGTTGAAGGCGCGCGCCTGGTCGTCCAGCTCGGTGAATACGCTGCCGGGCAGGTCGGGCACGACGGCGAAGTCCAGCTCGCCGCCGATGCGCGCGGCGCTGGCGGCCAGCCGCCGGATCGGCCGCGCCAGCCGGTGGCCCAGCACAACGCCGCCGGCCACGGCGACGACCAGCGCCGCCAGCGCAATCAGCGCCGCATGCAGCATCCGGTCGAAGGATGCGTCGAGCGCCGACAGCGGATAGTGGATGCCGAGCACCAGCGGGTCGGCCGTATAGCCGGACACCTCGGCATAGATGACCAGCCGTTCCGAGCCGCCGATGTCGACGATCCGCGCCTGCAGCCCTTCGGCCTCGAACGGTGCCGCGCGCCCACCGTCCCACAGCCTGGACACGACCCGGTCGCCGGCCGCGTCGAGCGGCGGCAGCGGCTGCTCGTCGGACAGGCCCGGAATGCTATCGGGCAGGCCTGGATGGGCCAGCAGCTCGTCGTGACCGTACAGGATGAAGGCCGTATCCCCGAGCGCCGGGTCCTGCAGCTCGCGCATTAACCGCGACAGCTCCCGCGTGGTCACCGCCGCCACCAGCATGCCGTGCAGCCGGTCGTTGCGGTGCACCGGATGGCGACGGTTGACGGCGCTCAGCCCCAGACCGTCGAGAAACACGACCTCGCCCCAATACGGCGTGGCGTCGTCGGCCAGATGGGCCAGCGCCTCGGCGACACCGTCGCGGGTGTCGGCCTGCCCTTCGAACAGCGCGACGCCGTCCTGGCTGCGCACGACGCCCTGCATGTGCCATTCGGTGTCGACGTAGATGATCATCACGATCTGCGGCGTTGCCGCCAGCGCGCCGGCGAAGATCGGCAGCACGTGCTCGGCGTCGTGCGGGTCGATGCCGCGGTCGGCGAGCAGCCGGGCGAGGAATGCCAGCTGGCTGGCCGCCGGGTCCAGATGATCGCGCAGCCGCGCCTCGGCCAGCTTCAGTTCCGCCTCGGCCAACTCCGCGATCAGCCCCAAGGTGTTGTCGCGGCTGGCCAGGAAGCCCGGCACGGCCGCCGCCAGCGCCGCCGCCATCACCAGCAGCCCGATGCAGGCCGCCAGGGTCGGCGCGATCGGCAGCGGGCCGAACCGGCGCCGGCGGGCGGGCGCATCCGACGGCGGCGCCCCGCCCGGGGGATCATGGCCGGAGGCGACAGTCACTGGACCGGGTCTGCACCGGGCCGGGCGGCCGGGTCAGCCGCTCTGCGGCAGCATGGCGCCCAGGCGGCGGCCGCCAAAGATGTGGACGTGGAGGTGCTGGACCTCCTGATGGGCGTTGGCGCCGTTGTTGACCAGGATGCGGTAGCCGGCCTCCGCCACGCCGAGCTGGCCCGCCACCGTGCCGACGGCGCGGAACAGGGCGGCGATCTCCGCGTCGGAGGCGTTGGCCGACAGGTCGTCCATGGACTCGTACGGGCCCTTCGGCACGACCAGGACGTGGACCGGCGCCTGCGGCCGGATGTCGTGGAAGGCCAGCACGTGGTCGTCCTCGTAGACCTTGTTGCAGGGGATCTCGCCGCGGATGATCTTGGCGAAGATGTTGTCCGGATCATAGGCCATGGCGTCGTCCGTCCCTCTCTCGCCCGATGCACTGCTCCCTCGGGCCTCGGCGGCGACCTTCGGGCGGCCCGGCGGCGCTGTCAACCGGCCGGGGCCGCGGCCATGAGCGGCGAGCGTGGGCGTGGGCGTGGGCGGCGGGCTGCGTGAGTTAATCGTCCTATATTAGGATTGATTTCCTCGTCCGGCTCCGCTAGGGTGCCTGCGCAACCCCAACGGAGGCGGACATGGATATTCGCGACCATCGTTTCCCGGACTGCTGGCACGGCCTGTCGCCCAACCACGGCGGCCGGCTGGAGGCGCCCAGGTTCCTGGTCATGCACTACACGGCTGGCTGGTCGGGGGAAGGCGCCCGCGACTACCTGATGGACCCGTCGGCGCCGTACACGCCGTCGGCGCACCTGGTGGTGGGCCGCGACGGCCGCGCCTGGCAGATCGTGCCGTTCGATACCAAGGCGTGGCACGCGGGGCGGTCCTATTACCGCGGCGTGCGCGGGCTGAACCACTGCTCGATCGGCATCGAGATCGACAACATCGGCTGGCTGAAGCCGACGGCGCGCGGCTATCTGGACCCCTATGGCGGCGTCCGCCGGGTCGAACAGGGCTGGGTGATCGGCCCCTATGGGCGCTATTGCCGCGAGGACGACCTGGTGTTCGCCAGCCATCCCCATGCCGGCCCGGTCGAGCTTGCCTGGCCGCCTTTTGCCGAGGCGCAGCTGGCCACGCTGGAGCGGCTGACGCGGGCGGTGCTGGCCGCCTATCCGTCGATCCGTGAGGTGATCGGCCACGACGACATCCGCGCCGACAAGACCGACCCCGGCCCGGCCTTCCCCATGGCCCGGTTCAAGGCCCTGGTCGGCGACGGCGCCGACGACGCGGCCGAGGACTTCGTCGCCACGGTCACGCTGAACGTGCGTGGCGGCCCCGGCACCGGCTACGAGACGCTGGGCTTCGGCCCGCTGCCGGCCGGCACGCCGGTGCAGGCGCTGGCCGCCAACGGCGACTGGCGCTTCGTCGCCCTGGCCGACGATCCGGTCCGCCAGGGCTGGGTCCACGGCTTCTACCTGCGCTGCGCCTGAGGTCTTTCGTCCCGGCCGCGCCGCACGTCGGTGCCGCGCGCCGTTCGAAGCCCGAGCGGCGCGCCTCACCACGCCAGAATGACGCCGGCGGCCTCGCCCGCATGGACATCCCTGTCGGCCTCCGCTAGGGGATCCGGGTACGTTGCCTGCCCCCCCCGCCCGCCGGAGTTGTCGCGTGACCCCGAAGCCTGCCCGCGAACCGCTGAAGCTGGATGACCGGACCGTCCACCTGCTGCGCCGGCTGTGGCGCGAGTGGGTGGCGAAGCACTGGCGGACGATTGTGGTGGCGGTGTTTTTCATGGGGGTCGTCGCCGCCACCACCGGCGCCTATCCGCTGCTGATCAAGCACGCCTACGACATGTACGAGGCTGGCGACATGCGGGTCGTCTGGCTGATGCCCGTGGTGATCCTGCTGATCACCGCGACCAAGGGCGGCGCCTTCTACGTCCAGACGCTGCTGACCAACAAGGCGGTCATGCGCGTCGTGACCGAGCTGCGCAAGGCCATGTTCGGACGGATCCTGGGCGCCGACCTGGCGTGGCTGGGCCGCCACCCGCCGGGCTCGCTGGTGTCGCGCTTCACCAACGACACGCAGTTGATCAGCAACGCCCTGTCCGGCGCGGCGATCAGCCTGATTCGCGACGCGCTCACCATTGTCGCCCTGGTCGCCTCGATGATCTATCTGGACTGGCTGCTGTCGATCATCGTGCTGCTGATCTACCCGCTGGCCGCAGTGCCGATCATGGAGGTCGGGCGGCGCCTGCGCCACGTCTCCAGGCATGCGCAGGAGCAGATCGGCGACATGACCGCGCTGCTCAACGAGAGCCTGGGCGGTGCGCGCATGGTCAAGGCCTACCGCCTGGAGCCGTACGAGCAGCGCCGCGCCGATGCCAGCTTCGAAGAGATGTACCGGCTGCGCATGCGCGCCGTGGAGCACCGTGCTCGCCTCGACCCGACGCTGGAGGTGCTGGGCGGGCTGGCGGTCGGCGGGGTGATCGCCTTCGGCGGCTACCGCGTCGCCAGCGGTGCGGGCACGGTCGGCGATTTCACCGGCTTCGTCAGCGCCCTGCTGATCGCCGCCCAGCCGATCCGCAGCTTCGGCACCCTGAACGCGGTGCTGCAGGAGGGCCTGGCCGCGGCCAAGCGCGTGTTCGACCTGCTCGACGAGCGGCCGAAGATCCAGGACCGGCCGGGCGCCCGGCCGCTGGCGGTGAGCGCCGGCGCGGTCGAGCTGTGCAATGTCAGCTTCGCCTATGAGGACGCGGGCGTGCTGCACGACGTGTCGCTGCGCGTCGATGGCGGCCGCACCGTGGCGCTGGTCGGGCGCAGCGGGGCCGGCAAGTCGACCGTGTTCAACCTGATCCCGCGCTTCTACGACGTGACCGGCGGGCAGGTGCTGGTCGACGGGCAGGACGTGCGCGACGTCACCCTGGCCAGCCTGCGCGGCGCCATCTCGGTGGTCAGCCAGGACATCGTGCTGTTCAACGACACGGTTCGCGCCAATATCGCCATGGGCCGCCTGGATGCCGACGACCGGGCGATCGCAGCCGCGGCCGCGGCGGCGGCGGCGCACGGGTTCATCGCAAGCCTGCCCGACGGCTACGACACCGTGGTCGGCGACCGCGGCCTGCGCCTCAGCGGCGGCGAGCGCCAGCGCATCGCCCTGGCCCGTGCCATCCTCAAGGACGCGCCGATCCTGCTGCTCGACGAGGCGACCAGCGCGCTGGACGCCGAGTCCGAGCAGGCCGTGCAGCAGGCCCTGGAACGGCTGAGCCGCGGCCGCACCACCCTGGTCATCGCCCACCGCCTGTCCACCGTGCGCAATGCCGACCTGATCTGCGTGATGGAGGCCGGCCGCGTGATCGAGCAGGGCACCCACGAGGCCCTGTTCGCCCGCGGCGGCCATTATGCGAAGCTCTGCCGCCTGCAGTTCCGGGTGGATGCGGCGGCGGCGGAGGCGGCGTCATAGTGGCCGCCGCGAAAGTCCGTCGCACCTGCCCGGCACGCGCACCATGAGAGGTGCATCTACAATAAAAAATTCTCAGTCTGAAGCAGGTTCCCCGAGTCGTCGATGACGACATAGCCGTCCACATAATGATTGGGAGAATACAAGAAAAAATCCCCGATAACATGATACAGGACTCTCGAACCGTCGGCCGGCACTATTGAAGCCGAAGACGCTCCAATATAGATTGGATTTCTTTGCATCGACGGGCCGATGAGCCAGGTCCGCTGCTGCTGAAGGTTCTGCAAACGTTCATGACGGCTCAGCACGCTGCAGTTTATCTCGACATATGCTGCAATATTGTTTCCTCCTCCAGCGTGATGCGTGGAAGCACCATCAAGATAATCTCGCCAAATAAGTTTAGTTGTATTGTTGAACCCTGGATCATTTTTGTTATAGACACCTTCATACGTCTGCCCATTCAATGCAACCCTAAGGTTGGCATCGCCATGGCATGAGCGGACACTGATGCCAAATGTCGCCTCGCCGCCAACATACGTACCTTGTTGTGTCAATGCGTTGAGCGTGTTTGCATTCGCTCGCGAAAGCTTCAAGTTTCGATTTACAATGTCGTAGATCGGCCCCAGTGCTGCGCGGTGCGAATCGTGATTGGCCAACGCGGAGATCGACGCGTTCCCACGAACATTGATCGTCATCACTCCCTCCACTTTACAGGAATGTGCAGACATTGCGGCGCGGTCACGCAGCCACACCAGCTATTCCGGGCGCCGCGCCGCACCTGCGGTCGGGGTGCGGCGCGGCCCGCCATCAGTTTGCTTCGGTCGTCGCCAGGTCGTACGACGCGGGAAAGTTGTTTACTGGCTTGTGGGCGCCATCGAAAATCGTGTACTTCATCTCCACCTTGGTGAAGTTGAAACTGACCGATTCTTTTGGCGTGTCCCCGCTCGTCGAGACGCTGTAGCTGCTGACCAGTGTGTTGTGCAGTGTGTATGTCATGTAGACGTCGCCGGGGTCGCCGGTGGTGACCAGGTGGATGACGACCGTCTTGCCCTCGTTGCCGGCGCAGGCCGCCTGGAAGAGCTGGGCGGAGGACGAGTCCATTCTTTTGGTAATGGTCACTTCGCTGACGGAGGGCTCGGATGCCTCGCGGTTCTGGGCCGAACCGGATCGCGTCATGATGGCGCGGCCGGCGCCCCACTGCAGCGATTCGATATCGAGCCACTGCTTGTGCCTGGAATGGGTGGCGTCACCCTTGATGCCGTCGAAGTTGATGTAGATGGCCACTGGTAGCCTCCATGGTCTGATCCCGGACCGTGCCGGGATCGCCGAATGCAAAACTCATCTCGTCCATGCCGATGCGGCACGGCGGTTTTGAGCATCCGCCAATCAGACTGCCGCAATGTCGACATGACCATGACTGTGTTCCGTTCGCCTTGGCCTTGCGCCGGCATTGGCTGAGCGTTTTCGGACTCGAAACGGATCTTCACTCCGGTTTTTGGTTCGTCTCTGGGGCCGCCATGGCCGGCCTTGACGGGGTGGTCCCTGGCTCACATCCTCCCCAGAACATGACCGGTCATGATTGCCTCGTTGGCATACCGTGACCGGTTAGTAACTATATAGGCCTGACATGGCCTCGCGGTCCAGTCACATCGCCGTTACGGGCCCGCGATGACTTGCAAAATGCTTGGTATTTCAGATGACGGCCTCGACAGTCCCAGAAGAAGCAAAACCAAAAGGTGAGAACATGGTAAAGAGCCGCCGCGACGACCTGATCCGGACCGCGCTCGACTTGTTCCGGCAGAACGGCTATCACGCCACCGGCATCGAGAAGATCCTCTCGACCGCCGCTGTCTCCAAGCCGACCCTGTATCGCCACTTCAACTCGAAGGACGACCTGATCATCGCCTCTCTTGAGAAATGGGACGAGGACAGCCGCGCCTGGTTGAACAACGAGATGGAGCGTCGCGGCCGCACGCCGCGGGACCAGGTCCTGGCCCTCTTCGACGCGCTGGCCGACTGGTTCGACAGCGTCGGCTTCCAGGGCTGCCTGTTCATCAACGCGACGGTCGAGTTCGCCGGGCAGAACAACCCCATCCACAAGGTCGCCGCCGCCCACAAGCGCCGCTTCGCCGCCCACGTCCGCGACCTGGTCGCAGCGGCCGGTGCGGCCGACCCCGACGAGGCGACCGAACGGCTGATGATCCTGATGGAGGGCGCCATCGTCACCGCCCACACCCACGGCCGCAGCGACGCCGCCCGCCGCGCCCGCGCCATGGCCGACCAGGTCCTGGACCAGGCCATCGGCCCGGCCGGGCCAGAAACCGGGCCAGAAACCGGGCCGGCCCATCCTGGAGCGTAACGCTCTGGCCCCCGCCGGACCGGGGCCGAAGGATGCGGCGCGCGGCTAGCCGACCGTCAGCACGATCTTGCCGGTTGCCGTCCGTGCCTTGATGTCGGCCAGGGCGCGGGGCGCATCGGCCAGGGGATAGGTGGCGGAGATCAGGGGCTTGAGCAGGCCGCGGCCGTACCAGTCGAACAGGCGGGCGAAGGATTCGGCCAGGCGCGCCGGATCGCGGCTGCGGTACGAGCCCCAGTTGACGCCGATCGCCGAGATGTTCTTGACCAGCAGGATGTTGGCCGGGATCTGTGGCACCCGGCCGCCGGCGAAGCCGATCACCAGGATGCGCCCGCCCCAGTTGATGCTGCGCAACGAGGCGTCGAAGGCGTCGCCGCCGACCGTGTCGTAGACCACGTCGGCGCCGACGCCGCCGGTCAGCGCCTTGACCCGCTCGCGGATGTCCTCGCTGCGGTAGTCGATGAGGTGGTCGGCGCCATGGTCCTGCGCCACGCGCAGCTTGTCCGGCCCGCCGGCCGTGGCGATCACCTCGGCGCCCAGGGCCTTGCCGATCTCCACTGCGGTCAGGCCGACGCCGCCGGCCGCGCCGTGCACCACCAGCACCTCGCCCGGCCGCAGGCCGGCCCGCCACGCCAGCGCCACGTGCGACGTGCCGTAGGCGACCGGGAAGCCCGCCGCCGTGACCACGTCCATCGCCTCGGGCAGCACGTGCACGTCGCTCTCCCGCACCACCAGCTGCTCGGCGAAGGCGCCGTAGTCGGGCGTCGCCAGCACCCGGTCGCCGGGCCGGCAGCGGGTCACGCCGGCGCCGCAGTCCAGCACCACGCCGGCCGCCTCCATGCCGGGGCTGAACGGGAACGGCGGCTTCGTCTGGTACGTGCCGGCGATGATCAGCGTGTCCGCGAAGTTGACCCCGGCCGCCTCCACCGCGATCCGCACCTGGCCGGGGCCCGGTGCCGGCTCGTCGACCTCGCCGATCGCCAGTCCGTCCGGCGCGCAATGCGCCCTGCACAGCACCGCCTTCATCGGCCGTCTCCTGCCGTTGTTGCGCCGCAGCGAGCTTAAGGGACCGGGCGCGGCGACGGCAAGCGGACGGCTACCAGTCCCGGCAGCGCGCCCGGGTGGCGGCATAGCTTGCGGCACTGTCGAGCCGGCCGTGCAGCGCATCGCCCTGTTCCCGCGTCTGGCCGCGCGGCGGCCGGTGGGCAAGCGGCACCGGGCCGGCTATAGTCCCGGCAACGAGAGCGGAGGGCAACCGATGCAGGCCATCTTCATCCAGGTCAAGTGCGAGCTGGGCCGGGCGTACGACGTGGCGGCGGAAGCGGTGGATACCATCGATGAGGTTTCGGAGGTCTATTCCACCTCCGGAATGTACGACCTGCTGGTCAAATGCTATCTGCCGCGCGATGCCGACATCGGGCGTTTCGTCACCGGATCGATCCAGACGCTGCCCGGGGTCAGGGAAACCTATACGATCATCACCTTCAACGCCTTCACCTGAACGGCCGGCGCCATGAACGACATTGGAGGCCCCCTGTATCGCGGCCTGACCGCGGCCGAGCTGGAGGCCGAATACGACCTGCGCGCCCAGGTGCCGACCTTCCAGGACGTCTTCGACGCCTGGGAGCTCGCCAGCATCGGCACGCGCGCCCGTCTGCCCCACCTGCGCAACGTCCCGTACGGTCCGCACGGGCGACAGCGCCTGGACCTGTTCCCGCCGGTCGACCCGGGTCCGGAGCCGGCGCCGCTGGTCGTGTTCTTCCACGGTGGCTACTGGCGCACGCTCAGCAAGGACTATTTCAGCCACCTTGCCCACCCCTTCGTCGAGGCCGGCATCGCCTTCGCCGCGGTCGGCTACGGGCTGTGCCCCAAGGCGGCATTCGACGACGTGGTCGAGGACGCCCGCGCCGCCGTGCTGTGGCTGCACGTCAACGCCGCCGCACACGGCATCGCCCCCGGCCGGCTGTTCGTCGCCGGGCATTCGGCCGGAGCGCATCTGGCGGCAATGGTGCTGTCCACCGACTGGGCGGCGCGCGGCGGACCGCCGCAGCCGCTGGCGGGCGGCTGCGCGATCAGCGGCGCCTATGACCTGGAGCCGGTGCGGCTCACCTCGGTCAACGCCGACATCCGGCTCGACCCGGAGCGGGCCGAGCGGTACAGCCCGGTGCGTCGCATCCCGAAGCGCCTGCCGCCGCTGATCCTGGCACTGGGCGAGCTGGAATGCGCCGAGTTCCACCGCCAGCAGGACGACTATGTCGAGGCATTGCGCGAAGCCGGCCATGACGTGGTCGCCTTCGACCTGCCCGGCCGCCACCACTTCGACGTGATCGACGCCCTGGGCGAGGCCGACAGCCCGCTGCACCGCGCCCTGAGCGCGCTGATCGCGGGCCGGCACCCGCAAGGCACCATCGAGGGGTCGCAGCCATGACCGAATTCAGCCGCGCCGTCGCCTCCGGCGACATCCTGGGCGAGAGCCCCGTCTGGTCGGTTGTCGAACAGGCGCTCTATTGGGTCGACGTGCGCGGCCGGCGGATCCGTCGCTGGGAGCCGGCCTCCGACGCGCGCCGCGACTGGACCCTGCCGGACTTCATCGGCTGCATCGCCGAACGGTCCCGCGGCGGCCTGATCGTGGCCCTGCGCGGCGGCTTTCATTTCTTCGACCCGGCCACCGGCGCGCTGAAGCCGATCGTCGATCCGGAGGCGGACAAGCCGGAGAACCGGTTCAATGACGGCCACTGCGACCGCGCCGGCCGGTTCTGGGCCGGAACCATGCTCAACAACTACGGCGACGACGGGTCGAACATCCCCAACGACCGTGCCGCCGGATCCCTCTACCGCCTCGATCCCGACCTGTCGTGCCACCGCGTCGCCAAGGGCGTGCAGACGCCCAACACCATGCTGTGGAGCCCGGACGACCGGGTCATGTACGTGGCCTGCTCGCCGCATCAGGTGCTGTACGCGTACGATCTGGACTTCGCGGCCGGCACCCTGGGCGAGCGCCGCGTGTTCGCCCGCTCCGACCACGGCTATCCGGACGGCTCGGCCATGGACACCGACGGATATCTGTGGAACGCCATGTACGCCGGCGGCCGGATCGTGCGCTGGGCGCCGGACGGCTCGGTCGACCGCATCGTCGAGACGCCGGTCTCCAACCCGACGAGCTGCGTGTTCGGCGGCCCGGACCTGGACGTGCTGTACGTCACCTCGGCCAGCGACGGCCTGCGCCGCGAACAGCTCGCCGCCCAGCCCTGGGCTGGCGACGTGGTCGCCTTCCGTCCCGGCGTGCGCGGCCTGCCGCAGGGCACCTTCGGCGGCTGACGACACCGGGACCCGGCACGGCCGGCGGCGCCAACCCGGAAGCCGAACGGGGCATCGCCGCGCCTAGTCCGCCGCGGTGCCGGCGGGCGGGTCGATGCGGAACAGGGTGTAGCGGTCCTCCGGCGACCGCTCGAAGCGGGCGCGGGCGCTCTGGTCGAGCTGCGACACCGGCCCCAGGCCCGCCAGCGTCGCCGCATCGCGGGCCTGGGCGATCACATAGACCGGACTGTCGGTCGGCGGCGCAATGGCGTCGGGGCGCCACACGCCGGTCACAGGCCGGTCGACATGGAAAATGTGGCGGGCGACGGGCGTGCCGCCGGTGGCGATCAGCGGCGCGCCGTCGGGCACCTGTCCGGCCACGCGCAGCAGGAAGTCGCGGTCCGGTCCGGACGGATCCCGCCGCGGGATCAGGTCCGAACGCAGGATCACGCCGACCAGCAGCAGCATGACCATCAGCACCGCGCCCATGAGCGCGATCCGCGCGCGCCGGAGCGCCAATCCCATGGCGGCAATGCCGAGCGCGAGCACGCCGCCGACCAGCCATGCCTCGGCACGGAAGTCCGGCCACACCAGCCCGCCGACAGCGGCGCCGACGAGCAGCACCGCAGCCGCCACCACGGCGGCCACGGCGTTCCGCTGCCGCCAGCGGTCGGTCCGGCCCGCGTACCAGCTGCCGATGCGCACCAGGCCCAGGGCCATGACCGGGGCGAACGCCGGCAGCGCGTGGATGATGTACTGGTGGTGCTTGACCGCCGGGATCGACAGGATCGCCACCGGCAGCACGCCCCAGCACCACACGAAGCGGTCGGGCGCGTCGCGGTCGCGCCATGCCCGTGCCAGCGACGGTCCGGCGCCGGCCAGCAGCAGCGGCGTCCACGGCAGCATCTGCCACAGCGCGGCGACGAGGTAGTACCAGGGCGGCTCAGCGTCGCCGAAGGCGCCGGCGCCGCGGGACACGGTGTGCGTCCACCATTCGTCGACCAGTGTGCCGCCATGGCCCTGCATGGCGACGATCGCCGGCCAGACCAGCGAGATCGCCACCGCCAGCCCGATCCCGAGCGGCGACCACAGCCGGCGGATCGCCGCCCGGTCGCGTCGCCACAGCAGCCAGCCGGCCACCGCCACGACCACGAAGAACGCCCCGAACCCCGGCCCCTTGACCAGGTTGGTCAGGCCGAGCAGGACCCAGAACACGAGCCTGGCCCGCGCCGGCGAGCGCCCCGCCGCGGCCGCCGTGTGCATCCGCCAGAATGCCGCCAGCGCCCCGGCGACGATCAGCAGCAGCAGGACCTCCGCCTCCGACAGGCGGGCATATTTCAGCATGTACAGCGTGCCGGCCTGGATCAGCCCGGCCAGCAGGCCGACCGTGGCGCCGTACCACGACGCCGCCAGCCAGGCGGTCAGCAGAACCACCCCGACCCCGGCCAGCGCGAACGGAAAGCGCACGGCGAACTCGTCGAAGCCGCCCCAGGCCAGGCCGGACAGCGCCGCCAGCCAGTGCGGCAGCGGCGGCTTCTCCAGCCAGGGCTGGTCGCCGATCCACAGCATGCCCCAGGTGCCGTCGCCGGCCATCTGCCTGGCCATCCCGCCGACCAGCATCTCGTGGTCGGTCAGGGCACTGGCGCCGCCCAGGTTGACGCCATAGAGCAGCCCGGCGAAGACGGCCAGGGTCAGCCACGACACGGCCGGCAGCGGCCCCCAGGCAACGGACAAGAGCGAGCGTTTCACGGGCGCAGCGGGCGGCGGCGGGACGGGAATGGGCGGCCTCGGTCTCCGCCTCTTAGTCGCACGCCGGCCTTCTGTCCATCCCCGGCGGGCTTGCGCCGTTGCCACGGCCGGCGGCTTGGCGCATGGTGCGGGTGCCATGTCCGACAAGACCGCTCTCCTCCAGGCCAACGAGACCTTCTATGCCGCCTTCGCCACGGGCGACCTCGAGGCCATGAACGCCGTCTGGGCGCTGGCGCGGCCGGTGGCGTGCATCCACCCCGGCTGGTCGCCGCTGTTCGGCCGCGAGCCGGTCATGCAGAGCTGGGCCGCCATCATGGCCAGCCCGCCGCCGATCCGGGCCAGCGACGCGGTGGCGGTGTTGACCGGCGACACCGGCATCGTGCTGTGCCTGGAAAGCCTCGGCGAGGCCGTGCTCGCCGCCACCAACGTGTTCGTCCGCGAGGGCGGCGGCTGGCGCATGATCCATCACCAGGCCGGCCCGATCCACGAACCGGTCACCCCGACCCGGCCGAGCGGCGCCGTGCATTGAGGCGGATGGGTGGCCGGTCCACCGGCGCGCCGGCGGCCCAGTAGACGCCGGGGCCGGCGGTGTCGGTTGTGCCGTTCATGGATCCCTCCTCATTCCGGTGCGGCCGTGCAGCCGCCAAGAAAAAGTAAGGCCGGGGCGGGCGGGGACCGCCACCGGCCGAAGTCGAGGAGGTAAGGGTGCTTAGCGCAGGTAGTACACGCGATATATCCACACCGGCACGAGCTCGACCTGCACCTGCTCGCCCTGGCCTTGCTGCCCCGGCTGGCCTTGCTGCATCGGGCCCATCTGCTGCCGGGCCTGCTCCTGGCCGCGGCGGAACTCGTCCTCGCCCGCAGCCATGAACTCGATGAAGCTGACCTCGCCGTCGCCATCCCGGTCGGCAACCACGGCGACGGTGCCGAACGGACCCATGGCCTGCTCGTACTGCTCCCGGTCCAGGCCTGCGCCCTGTTCGCTGACGGCGTCCTCGAAGGCCTGCCGGGCGGCGTTCATGAATTCCTCGCGGGAGACCTCATCGTCGTCGTTCTCGTCGATCTGTGAGGGCGCCTGACCCTGGCGTCCATGTCGTGCCCGAATCAGGACCGCGCGCGGCACCATCAAGTTGACGATGCCAAGATGACGATGCCAATAGCAGTCCCGGCTTCCCGCGGCGCCAGCAAGTATGCGCCGCTGATCGCCGGCGCGCGGGCACCGGCCCCACTCCCCGTTCGACAAACCGCCCCGCGCCCGTTAGACAGGGGGGGCGTTCTGCGAACCGGCGATGGAAGCCCAGCCGATGACCGACATGCACGTTCCGATCCTGCGCGCCCTGATCTCGGTGGCCGACAAGACGGGGGTGGTCGACTTCGCCCGTTTCCTGGCCGGCCGCGGCGTGGAAATCCTGTCCACCGGCGGGTCGGCGCGCGCGCTGGCCGAGGCGGGCATCCCGGTCAAGGAGGTCTCGCAGCACACCGGCTTCCCCGAGATCATGGAGGGCCGGGTCAAGACCCTGCACCCCAAGATCCACGGCGGCCTGCTGGCCCGCCGCGACCGTGCCGACCACGTCGACGCGATGACCGACTACTCGATCGCGCCCATCGACCTGCTGGTCAACAACCTTTACCCGTTCGAGGACACCGTCGCCGGCGGCGCCGACTTCGACACCTGCATCGAGAACATCGACATCGGCGGCGTCGCCATGATCCGCGCCGGCGCCAAGAACCACGCCTTCGTCACTGTCGTCACTGCCCCGGCCGACTATCAGGCGGTGATCGAGGACATGACCACCCACAGCGGCGCCACCTCGCCCGACCTGCGCCGCCGCCTGGCCGGTGCCGCCTTCGCCCGCACCGCGGCCTACGAGGCGGCCATTGCCCGCTGGTTCGCCGACGGCCAGGGCGAGCCGTTCCCGGAATGGCTGGCACTGGCCGGCCGCCGCGTGCAGACGCTGCGCTATGGCGAGAACCCCCACCAGCAGGCCGCCCTCTACCGCACCGCCGGGCTGCGCCCCGGCATCGCCGGCGCCCGCCAGCTCCAGGGCAGGGAGCTGAGCTACAACAACATCGCCGACGCCGACGCGGCGCTGGAACTGGTCGCCGAGTTCGACCGGCCGGCCGTCGTCATCGTCAAGCACGCCAACCCCTGCGGTGTGGCCGTGGGCGACGACCTGCCTGGCGCCTATGCCCGCGCCTTCGCCGCCGACCCGGTCAGCGCCTTCGGCGGCATCGTCGCCGTCAACCGGCCGCTCGACGCCGTCACCGCCGCCGCCATCGCCGACATCTTCTACGAGGTGATCGTCGCGCCGGAAGTGGAGGCGGGCGCGCTGGCCCTGCTCGAGGGCAGGAAGAACCTGCGCCTGCTGGTCGCTGCCGTGCCCGACCCGACGGCGCCGGGGCTGACGGTGCGCTCGATCGCCGGCGGCCTGCTGGCCCAGACCCGCGATACCGGCCGCACGGCGGCGGACATGTTCCGCGTGGTGACGCAACGGCAGCCGACCCAGGCCGAGCTGCTCGACATGGCGTTCGGCTTCATCGTGTGCAAGCACGTCAAGTCCAACGCCATCGTCTACGCCAGGGACGGCACCACCGTCGGCGTCGGCGCCGGCCAGATGAGCCGCGTCGACAGCGCCCGCCTGGCGGCGCGCAAGGCGGCGGAGCTGGGCGCCGAGGCTGGTGAGACGGCGCCGCGCACGGCCGGCTCGGTGGTCGCCTCCGACGCGTTCTTCCCGTTCGCGGACGGGCTGTTGGCCGCGGTCGAGGCCGGTGCCACGGCGGTGATCCAGCCCGGCGGCTCGATGCGCGACGCCGAGGTGATCAAGGCCGCCGACGACCACAACATCGCCATGGTCTTCACCGGCATGCGCCACTTCCGCCACTGAGCGCGGGGGTGACCATCTTTGTAGACTGCCGGCCTTGGCGAGGGCCGGCGCCGGGCACATTCAGAATCTCGTTCTCCGTCCCTGTATACTGCGGTTTTGCATTCGACGTCACCGGGTGCGTGGTCCGCTTCGGAAACAAGGACGTCAACGCGTCCTGGTGCGGGTCCGCGCTCGCCAATTTGCCAGCTCATTCGGCCCCCATCACGGCTTGATGATCCGCTGCAGGTCGAGCGACGGCGGCAGCACCTCGGTCTGGGTCAGCATGTCGTGGACTTGGCCGCGGTGGTGGGTCTGGTGGTTGAACAGGTGTGCGACCAGCATGCCCATGGGGTCGGCGTGGCGGTGCCCACGGCTGTTCACGTAGACGACCTCACGGCCCAGGTCGGCGGCGGTCAGCGTGGCGCAGGCCGCATACAGCCGCTCGTTGGCCAGCCGGTTGGAGCGGGCCAGCATGCCGACGTGATCGATCAGGTCCCGGCTCATGGCAGCACACACCTCGGTTGCGGCGGCACGGCCGGTGGCCCTGGTGCCGGCGGCGGCCTACATTGACAAATGACCCACCTTGTCGCCACGCCGCCACGCGCACATCGCTCATGCCGCCGTTTCAATCCCGACCGGGTTCCGGCCCGCGCCGCTCCCGGCCGGGGCGGCCGTGACCGTCGCCGCGCTGGCCGAGCGCTGGGCGGCGCTGCCGGCCAACGCGCGCGGGGCGGTGTGGGTGCTGCTCGCTTCCGCCGGGTTCTCCTTCATGGCGGCGCTGGTCAAGCTGCTCAGCGCCGATCTGAACAGCTTCCAGATCGCGTTCTTCCGCTGCGCGGTGGGCCTGTGCGTGACCGTGCCGCTGGTGGCGCCGGCGTGGCGCACGGCGTTCCGCACACAGGCGCTGGGGCTGCACCTGGGCCGCGCCGTGGCCGGCATCTCGGCGATCTCGTGCGGGTTCTATGCATTCGCCCACCTGCCGCTGGCCACGGCGACGGCCATCACCTTCACCAAGCCGCTGTTCATGATCGTGCTGGCGGTGCTGTTCCTGGGCGAGACGGTGCGCTGGCGGCGCTGGGCGGCGACACTGGTCGGGTTCGGCGGCGTGCTGATCATGCTGCGGCCGGGTGTTGCGGCATTCGACCCGGCCATGCTGGTGTCGCTGGCCCAGGCGCTGTCGATCGCCGTTGCGGTGCTGCTGGTCAAGCGCATGCCGCCGGGCGAGAGCACCCTGACCGTGCTGTTCTATTTCGCGGTGCTGTCGACGCTGGGCCTGCTTTGGCCGGCGCTGGCCGTGTGGCAGACGCCGAGCTGGACGCAGCTGGGCCTGCTGCTGCTGATGGGCCTCAGCGGCGTGGCGGCGCAGGCGGCGGTGGTGACCGGCTACCGCCTGGGCGAGGCGACCGCGGTGGTGCCGTTCGATTATACCCGCCTGCTGTTCGCCGCCGCCTTCGGCTTCATGCTGTTTGTCGAGGTGCCCGACGTCTTCACCGTGCTGGGCGCCGCCGTGATCGTGGCCAGCACCATCACCATCGCCCGCCACGAGTCCCGCGCCGGCACCGCGCCACGGCCGCTTCCGGACGGCTGACGGGCAGCCGGGCCGGGCGTGCCCGGCCCGTGGTCCGGCGGCGAAACCGACCGTCAGGCAATGGGTTGTCGTGATGCCGGGTCGCTCCCCGTCCTCACCGAGTTTCAGGGACACAAGTTTCAGGGACACAAGTTTCAGGGACACAAGTTTCAGGGACACAACACTTGATTTCCGTCGCAGAGCGTGCCGGGTCGCACGGACATGCCGGTGATTAGGTGTCGTCCCGTAACCCTCGCGTAACCTCCCGCAACCCTCGTGTCCCCGCAACCCTCGGCCTCACGGTCGGCGAGACGCCGACACGTCTGGATGGCCTATGCCTTGCCGAACCCGCCGCCGCCGGGGGTTTCGATGGCGATCATGTCCCCCGCGGCCATGGCGGTGCGGTCGGTGCTGCCCAGTTCGTCCACGCGGCCGTCGGCGCGGACCACCGTGGTGCGGCCGACGGCGCCGGGGGCGCCGCCGGCCAGGCCGAACGGCGGCACGCGGCGGCTGCCGGACAGGATCGCCGCCGTCATCGGCTTGAGGAACCGGATGCGGCGCACCGCCCCGTCGCCGCCGCGGTGGCGGCCGGAGCCGCCGGAGCCGCGGCGGATGGCGAAGGACTCCAGCAGGACCGGGAAGCGCTGCTCCAGCACCTCCGGGTCGGTCAGGCGGCTGTTGGTCATCAGGGTGTGCACCGCCGCCGTGCCGTCGAAGTCCGGGCCGGCACCAGAGCCGCCGCAGATGGTCTCGTAGTACTGGCAGGTCTCGTCGCCGAAGGTCAGGTTGTTCATGGTGACCTGCCCGGCCGCCAGCACGCCCAGTGCCCCGTACAGCGCGTTGGTGATCGCCATCGAGGTCTCGACGTTGCCGGCCACAACCGCCGCCGGACAGCGCGGGTTCAGCATCGAGCCTTCGGGCACGACGATCTCGATCGGCACCAGGCAGCCGTCGTTGAGCGGGATGTCCTCCTCGACCAGCGTGCGGAACACGAACAGCGCGGCGGCCCGCACCACCGCCGCCGGCGCGTTGAAGTTGTCGTCGCGCTGCGGCGAGGTGCCCGAGAAATCCAGCCGGGCGGTGCGCGCCGTGCGGTCGATGGTGATCGCCACGGCGATGTGCGCGCCGCTGTCGGTCTCCAGCACGAAGCGGCCGGGGGTCAGCACGTCGAGCACGCGGCGGACCTGCTCCTCGGCGTTGTCGCGGACGTGGCCCATGTAGGCGTGGACCACGTCCAGGCCGAACAGGTCGACCATGCGGCGCAGCTCGCGCACGCCCTTCTCGTTGGCGGCGATCTGGGCCTTGACGTCGGCGACGTTCTGGTCTGGGTTGCGCGCCGGGTGCGGGCCGGCGGCGAGCAGTTCGCGGAAGGCGGCCTCGCGGAACCGGCCGCCCTCGACCAGCACCATGTTGTCGATCAGCACGCCCTCGTCGTGGATGGTGCGGCTGTCCGGCGGCATCGAGCCGGGGGTCAGCCCGCCGATGTCGGCGTGGTGGCCGCGGCTGGCGACGAAGAACAGCGGGCCGCCCCGGTTCGTCCCGGTGCCCTCCTCCCCGGTGCCCTCCTCCCCGGTGCCGTCCTTCCCGCTGCCGTCCTCCGCGAACACCGGGGTGATCACCGTCACGTCGGGCAGATGCGTGCCGCCATTGTACGGGTCGTTCAGCACGTACACGTCGCCGGGCCGCATGGTGCCCGTCCGTTTGGCAATGATGTGCTGCACGCTGGCGCCCATGGACCCGAGGTGCACCGGGATGTGCGGCGCGTTGGCGACCAGGTACCCGTCTGGGTCGAACAGGGCGCAGGAAAAGTCCAAACGCTCCTTGATGTTGACCGAGTAGGCGGTGTTCTGCAGCACCGCGCCCATCTGCTCGGCGATCGACATGAACAGGTTGTTGAACACCTCGAGCATGACCGGATCGACCCGCGTGCCGACGGCGAACCGCCCCGGCAGCGGCTCGACCCGGGTCATGACCAGGTGGTCGAGGGCCGTGACCTCGGCCCGCCAGCCGGGCTCGACCACGGTGGTGGCGTTGGCCTCGCGCAGGATGGCCGGGCCGTCCACGGTGTCGCCGGGCAGCAGCGCCTCGCGGTCATACACGGCGGTGTCCCGCTCCGCCCCGGCCATGAAGGCGCGCACGGTGCCGAGGGGCGCGAGCGGCCCGCTGCGGGTGCGCGTCGTGGGCCGGTCGGGCGCGGCGACACTGCCCCCGGCCAGCTCCATCGAGACCGCCTCGATGGCGTGCGGGCGGCCGTCCATGACGAAGCCGAATTGCGCCCGATGGGCGTCCTCGAACGCCGTGACGATGGCGTCCTGGTCGCCCCACGGCACGATCAGGGCGGTGTCGGTGCCCTGGTACTTCAGGTGCACACGCCGCGCGGCCTCGGCCTGGGCCACGCCCTGGGCGGCCAGCTCCGCCGCCGCGTCGCCGGCCAGCTCGTCCAGGATCGCCGCCGCGCGGGTCAGCCCGTCGCGCCCCAGCGGCGCCTCGACCGATTTCTCGCGCATGGCCCGCACCTCGGCCAGGCCCATGCCGTAGGCCGACAGCACGCCGGCCAGCGGGTGGATCAGCACCGTCTTCATGCCCAGCGCGTCGGCGACCGGGCAGGCGTGCTGGCCGCCGGCGCCGCCGAAGCAGACCAGGGCGTACTTGGTGACATCGTGGCCGCGCTGCACCGAGATCTGCTTGATGGCATTGGCCATGTTGTCGACGGCGATGCGCAGGAAGCCGTCGGCGACCTCCATCGGCGACCGTTTGTCGCCGGTGGCGGCGGCGGCCTGCTCGGCGACGGCGGCGAAGGCGCGGGCGGTGGCCTCGGCGTCGAGGGGCTGGTCGCCCTTGGGCCCGAACACGGCGGGGAAGAAGCGCGGCTGCAGCCGGCCGAGCATGACGTTGCAGTCGGTCACCGTCAGCGGCCCGCCGCGGCGGTAGCAGGCCGGGCCGGGGTCGGCGCCGGCGCTGGCCGGGCCGACGCGGTAGCGGGTGCCGTCGAACCGGCAGATCGAGCCGCCGCCCGCGGCCACGGTGTGGATGCGCATCATCGGCGCGCGCATGCGCACCCCGGCGACCAGTGTCTCGAAGGCGCGCTCGTACTCCCCGGCATAGTGGGTGACGTCGGTCGAGGTGCCGCCCATGTCGAAGCCGATGATGCGGGCGAAGCCGGCCGCCTCGGCGACGCGCGCCGCGCCGACCACGCCGCCGGCCGGGCCGGACAGGATGCTGTCCTTGCCCTGGAACAGGCGGGCGTCGGTCAGCCCGCCATTGGACTGCATGAAGAACAGCCGCGCGCCGCTGAGCTCGCCGGCCACCCGGTCGACATGGCGGCGCAGGATCGGCGACAGGTAGGCGTCGACCACCGTGGTGTCGCCGCGGCCGACCAGCTTGATCAGCGGGCTGGTGGCGTGGGACACCGAGATCTGCGGGAAGCCCACGTCGTATGCCACCCCGGCCACCGCCTGCTCATGCTGCGGATGGTGATAGGCGTGCAGGAAGACGATGGCGCAGGCGCGGATGCCGTCGTCGAAGGCCGCCTGCAGGCCGCGGCGGGCGACGGCCAGGTCGACCGGGTGCAGCTCGCTGCCGTCGGCCATGATCCGGCCGGGCACCTCGACGACCCGCTCGTAGAGCAGCTCGGGCAGGACGATGTGCCGGTCGAACAGGCGCGGTCGGTTCTGGTAGCCGATGCGCAGGGCGTCGGCGAAGCCCTCGTTGACGACCAGCACGGTGCGCTCGCCGGCGCGCTCCAGCAGCGCGTTGGTGGCGACCGTGGTGCCCATCTTGACGGACTCGATGCGCTCGCCGGGGATCGGGTCGGCGGCCCCCAGGCCAAGCACGTCGCGGATGCCCTGCAGCGCCGCGTCGCGGTACCGCTCCGGGTTCTCCGACAACAGCTTGCGCGCGGCGATGGCGCCATCGGGGGCGCGCGCCACCACGTCGGTGAACGTCCCGCCCCGGTCGATCCAGAACTGCCAGCGGGCGGCGGGAGGAGCGGTGCTGTCGGAAGGCATGAGGCGCGGCCGGGCGTGAGGGTTGACCCGCCCTCAATCGACCAAGCGTGTCGGTGCGTCAAGCCCGGCGGCGGCTGATGACTGCAGCGAATCCTGTACCAGCGGCTCTTCTGCTTGACCTGATGATGGCAGTAGATGACATCAACCCAGGCTCCCAGGTAAGGGTTCAATCGCAAGCAGACATGACATAATTCTTGGGGTTTTTGGAAACGTATTTCTAATAGAACCGTCATTGCGAGCGAAGCGCAGCAACCGAGGTCCGTCGCTGCCAGTTGAGCAGATCATCGATCTGCGTCTGTGGCGCCACTGGGTTGCTTCGCTGCGCTCGCAATGACGAGCATTTTTATATTTACAATCGCGCTCCAATCGATGGTGTTGTCGGGGCATGCCGGTTATGGATCAAAAACTCCCGAACACCGTCGCCAGGGCGATCAGGCTGATCAGGGCCAGGATCGGGATGACGATGGCGACCACGAAGATGTTGCCGTAGGCGTCCTTGTGGCCGAGCTGGCAGATGGTCAGCAGGGTGATCACCGCGCCGTTGTGCGGCAGCGAGTCCAAGGTGCCGGCGGCGACTGCCGTGACGCGGTGCATGACCTCCAGCGAGATGCCGGCCTGCCGCGCCAGCTCCACATAGGTGGGGCCGAGGGACTCGAGCGCGATGCTCATGCCGCCGGAGGCCGACCCGGTCATCGCCGCCAGCACGTTCACCGCCACGGCCAGCGAGATCAGCGGGTTGCCCGCGCCGATCGACAGCACCGCCTCGCGCACCAGCTCGAATGCCGGCAGTGCGGCGACCACCGCGCCGAAGCCGACCAGGCTGGCGGTGTTGAAGATCGGCACGACGGCGGCGTCGGCACCGCGGTTGACCGAGACCGTCAGGCTGCGCAGCCGGGTCCAGTTGACCGCGGCCAGGAACACGATGGAGCAGACCAGGGCGACGATGATCGCCCACACGCCGCGCACGGCCTCGATCGTCGTGGCGCCGAACAGGGGTTCGGCCAGATAGGCGGTGTCGAGCCGCGGCACGACCAGCTCGATGAAGGCGAAGTTGACCAGGACGACCAGCACCACCGGCGCGATCGCCAGCGGGAAGGATGGCAGTTCGGCCGCGGTCTCGTGCCCGGGCTCCACCTCGGCCAGGTCGAACGGGTCGGCCGGCGCGGCGCGGTCGCGGGTCGGCACGTCGGGCGTCGG
This sequence comes from uncultured Mycobacteriaceae bacterium, assembly GCA_964526565.1. Lineage (GTDB taxonomy): Bacteria > Pseudomonadota > Alphaproteobacteria > DSM-16000 > Inquilinaceae > CAZGMC01. The sequence goes on along the minus strand of CAZGMC010000018.1, from coordinate 27,331 downwards.
CAGGGCGTCGGCATGCTCGCCATAGCCCTCGCCGGCCCGCCGCGCCCGCGTCGCCTGCCGGTCCAGCCAGGCCGTGCCCAGCCCCAGCATGATCAGCCCGGCAATCAGGCCCAGCCCGGGCGCGGCGAACGCTGTCGTGCCGAAGAACGGCATCGGGATGGCGTTCTGGATGGCCGGCGTGCCCGGCAGTGCCGACATGGTGAAGGTGAAGGCGCCCAGCGCCAGCGTCGCCGGGATCAGCCGCTTGGGGATGTCGCCCTGGCGGAACAGCGAGGCGGCGATCGGGAACACGGCGAAGGCGACCACGAACAGCGACACGCCGCCATAGGTCAGCACGGCGCAGCACAGCACCACGGCCAGGATCGCCCGCGACGCCCCCAGCCAGGCGATCACCGAGCGCGCGATCGACTGCGCCGAGCCGCTGTCGTCCATCAGCTTGCCGAAGATGGCGCCGAGCATGAACAGCGGGAAGAAGGCGATGATGAACTGGCCGGCGCTGGTCATGAAGACCTGGGTATAGGACCCCAGGATCGGCAGGCCGCCGGCGATCAGCACGGCCAGGGCGGCCATCAGCGGCCCCAGCACCAGCACGGTCACGCCCCGGAAGGCGAGGTACATCAACAGGCCGAGGGCGACCAGGATGCCGATGATGCCGATCATGGCAGGCTACCCCTCGCCCTTGACGCGCTGCCGGTAGGTGCGGTCGGCGTCCTCGCGCAGGTGCGCCGGGCGCAAGCTCTCCTCCAGCACCCACGACACGTCGAAGGTGGAGCGCACGCCGATGTCGTCGTAATGCGCCGCCAGCCAGGCATCGGCCGCCGCCCGGCCCTTGTCGCGCAGGAAGGTCAGGAACGCCCACTCGGCGTTCATCTTGCTGGAGACGCCGAGGGCCTGCATGGTGTCGTTGTCGGCGATCACGTGGATGCGGGCGTCGCGATAGGCCTGCCGGTCCAGGTTCTCGTGGTGGATCAGCTCCCACAGCAGCACGATGGAGCGCAGCTCCTTGATCAGCGCCGCGTTGAAGGTGATCTCGTTGAGCCGGTTCATGATGTCCGCGGCCGACTTCGGGACGTCCGACCGGATGAACGGGTTGATCTGGATGAGCACGCAGTCGCGCGCCTCGCACTCGTCGACCAGCGGGAACAGCGCCGGGTTGCCCATGTAGCCGCCGTCCCAGTAGGCCTCGCCGTCGATCTCGACGGCCTTGAACATGGTCGGCAGGCAGGCGGAGGCCATCACGCACTCGGCGGTGATGTCCGGCTGGCGGAAGATCTTGGGCCGGCCGGTGCGGACATTGGTGGCGGCCAGGAACAGCCGCGGGGCGTCGTCGCGGTTGACATTGTCGAAATTGATCGTCTGCCGGACGATGTCGCGCAGCGGATTGATGTCGAACGGGTTCAGGTCATAGGGCGAGAACAGGCGCGACATCAGGTCGGCGGCAATATAGCTCGGCGACGTGTCCAGGCTCCAGTTGCCCATGAACACGTCGATGATGGAGCGCTGGATCGGGCTGAACTGCGCCGCCGCGCTGGTCGTCCACCAGAACCGTTCCAGGTGCCGGCGCGCCTCCTCGGGCCCGCCGCGGGCCAGGCCGTCGACCAGGACCGCCGCATTCATGGCCCCGGCGCTGGTGCCGCTGACCCCCTCGATGCGCAGCCGCCCGTCGGCCAGCAGCCGGTCGAGCACGCCCCAGGTGAAGGCGCCATGGGACCCGCCGCCCTGCAGCGCCAGCTCGATGACCTTTTCCGTAGGCGTATCCATGGGCACTCCTCATTGGTGGCCTGGACGGGAGCCGATGGCGCCGGCTGCATGGTGGAAATCATAGAGGGGTTCTGCTGCAATGCAAAACCACAGTGTTCGATTGCGTTGTCGCGTATACGAAAGCCAAGCGAACGGAAGCCGCACATGCATGACCATCCGGCAATCCCGGTGCGTTGCATTGTCGCGGCACAAGGCGGCAGAGCGTCCCGACCTGGCAACGACCTGTGTCGCGACGGGCAGGATTCGCGAGGCCGTAGTTCCTAGCGCGACTCCGCCGTCACCCACGCCGCCACTTTGCGCAGGAACGCTTCGCCGGCGGCAAGCTGTTCGGCGGTGATGAACTCGTCGGGGCGGTGGGCCTGGGCGACGTCGCCGGGGCCGATGACCACGGCGGGGATGCCGGCCTCCTGGAACAGGCCGGCCTCGGTACAGAACGGCACCGTGCCACACCTGTTGGCGCCGGTCAGGCGGCGCACCAGCCCCTCGGCCGGGCCGTCCGGGTCGGCCGCGAGCGGCGGGCCGCTGACCAGCGCCTGCGTCGTCACCCCGCCTTCCGGGCATTCGGCGTGCAGCCGCGGCAGAATCTCGTCGGCGACGAACCGGTCGAGGCGCGCCAGGGTCGCCGCCACGTCGTCGTCGGGCAGCGGGCGGTAGTCCCAGACCAGGGTGCACTGCGCCGGGATGATGTTGAACCCGGTACCGCCCTCGATCCGGCCGACATTGATCGTCGAGTATGGCGGGTCGAAGCGGTCGTCCAGCGGACCGGCGCGCTGGTCCGCGGCCAGCCGGCCGATGAAGGCGGCGATCTCGGCGGCGTGGAGGATGGCGTTGCTGCCGCGCGCCGGGGCGCTGGAATGGCCGTCGCGACCGGTCACGGTGGTGCGGTAGGCGTTGAGGCCCTTGTGGGCGTTGACCGGGCGCATGGCGGTGGGCTCGCCGACGATGACCAGCTCGGGCCGCGGCAGGTGCGCCAGCACGTGGCGGATCATGTGCGGCACGCCCAGGCAGCCGACCTCCTCGTCGTAGGACAGGGCGAGGTGCACCGGCGTTCGCAGCGGGCGCGCCGCCAGCACCGGCACCAGCGCCAGGGCCAGCGCGACGAAACCCTTCATGTCGGCGGTGCCGCGGCCGTACCAGCGGCCGTCGCGCTCGGTCAGGCGGAACGGATCGGATGACCAGTCCTGGTCGTCCACCGGCACCACGTCAGTATGGCCCGAGAGGACGATGCCGCCGCGGCCGGCCGGGCCGATGGTGGCGTACAGGTTGGCCTTGGCGCCGCTCGGGTCGGGCAGCACCAGCGGCTCGACGCCATGGCCGCGCAGATGGTCGGCGACCCAGTCGATCAGCGCCCGGTTCGACTTTCGCGACACGGTGTCGAAGGCGATCAGGCGCTCGAGCAGGTCCAGGACGGCGGGGCTCGGGGCGGCGGCAGGCGTGATCATGGGCGGGTCAATGCCTCCAGAAGCCGGGCGCCAGCAGCACCAGCACGGTGAACAGTTCCAGCCGGCCCAGCAGCATGCCGAAGGCGAGCAGCCATTTCGCCGCGTCCGGCAGCGATGCGAAGGTTTCGGTCGGGCCGATCACCTCGCCCAGGCCGGGGCCGACATTGGCGATGGAGGTGGCGGCGCCGGACATGCTGGTCAGGTAGTCCAGCCCCATCAGCGACAGTCCCGCCGCCAGCAGGCAGAAGCACAGGGCGAACAGGAAGAAGAAGCTCATCACCGATTCGGCCACCGTCTCCGGGATCGGCTTGTCGTTGTAGTACGGCGTGAACACGCCGTGCGGCTGCAGCAGCTTGGAGAGCTGGGCGCTGGTCGTGGCGTACAGCACCTGGAAGCGGAATATCTTGATGCCGCACGAGGTCGATCCGGCGCAGCCGCCGACCACCATCAGCAGGAACAGTCCCACCACGGCGAAGGTGCCCCACCGGCTGAAGTCGTCGGTGGCATAGCCGGTGCCGGTCATCACCGAGACCACATTGAAGGCGCTGAGCCTGAGGGCATCCGGGAAGGGCAGGCCGCGGAACTGCCACATCAGGTAGACGGTCATCACGGCCACCGCCGTGAAGGCGATGGACAGGAACCAGCGCACCTGCGAATCGCGCAGCAGTGCCAGCGGGTTGCCGCGCACGGCGCGCAGGTAAAGCACGAATGGCATGGCGCCGAGCAGCATGAACGTGGTCGCCACGACGTCGATGCCGGCGCTGTTGAACACGCCGATCGAGTCGTCCGAGGTGGAGAAGCCGCCGGTGGCAATGGTCGTCATGGCATGGGCCACGGCATCGAACCAGGTCATGCCCAGGATCGCATAACAGGCCGCACAGATCAGGGTCAGGGCCAGGTAGATCAGGCCGATGGCCGTGGCGATCTGGGCAGCGCGGGGCAGCACCTTCTCCGAGGTGTCCGAACTTTCCATGCGGAACAGCTGCATGCCGCCGACGCGCAGCATGGGCAGGACCGACAGCGCCATGACGATGATGCCGATGCCGCCCAGCCACTGCAGCAGCGCCCGCCACAGCAACAGGCCGGGCGGGGCGAAATCCAGGTCCTCGATCACGGTGGACCCGGTGGTGGTGACGCCCGACATGCTTTCGAAGAACGCGTCGGTATAGCTCAGGTCCAGGGCGGAAAAGGCGAACGGCAGGGCGCCGAAAGCGGCGATCACCAGCCAGCTTAGCGTCGTCAGGAGAAAGGCCTGCCGGACGTTCAGGTTGGGCGTCGCGCCGCGGCTGGTGATGGTCAGGGCCACGCCGACGAACAGCGTGACCGCGGCGGAGGCGCCGAACACCTGCCAGTCCTGGTTGCCGGACGTCAGATCGACCATGGCCGGCAGCAGCATGGCCACGGCCAGCACCGACAGCAGCAGGCCGATGACGAAGAGGACGGGGCGGATGTCGAGCAAGGCGAGCGGCAGCGATGACGAGTGGGAACGCGGCGGCGCCGATCATTGGCGCGTCGGCTCCGTCCTGTCCACTGAATGCCGAACTGTGCCAGCCCCGCGACCGTGCGTCACGCGCCCAGGCCGGCCATGGCCAGGAACTCGCGACGCAGCTGTGGATCGTCGCGGATGGCCCCCAGCAGCCGGCTCGTCAGCATGGAGGTGCCGGGGCGGTGCACGCCGCGGGTCGTCATGCACTGGTGCTCGGAGTCGATGACGACGCCGACGCCGCGGGGCCGCAGCACGCGGTCGATGGCATTGGCGATCTGCGCCGTCATCTTCTCCTGGATCTGCAGGCGGCGGGCATAGATGTCCACGACCCTGGCCAGCTTGCTGATGCCGACCACCCGCTTGGCCGGCAGATAGCCGACGTGCACCTTGCCGATGATCGGCACCATGTGGTGCTCGCAATGCGACTCGAAACGGATGTCGCGGAGCACGATCAGTTCGTCGTAGCCGTCAACCTCCTCGAAGGTGCGCTGCAGCACGTCCTCCGGGTCGACCGCATAGCCGGAGAACATCTCCTCATAGGCGCGCACGACCCGGTCCGGCGTGCCGACCAGGCCCTCGCGGTCGGGATCGTCGCCGGCCCAGCGCAGCAGGGTGCGCACCGCCTCTTCCGCCTCCTCCCGGGTCGGCCGGTGCTGGTTGGCCGCATCGCGGCGCATTACGGCGGTACCGTCGATGACTGCCGGGCGCGGCGCGCTTGCCGACAAGGTCAGGTGCCGGTCCATAGGCCTTTTCCGTGTCATGAATCGGGAAAATCGAAACCGTTCGGATCGCGCACGAATGTGGACCGGCGGTCCCGGCTGTCAAGGACGCCGGCGAGTCCGGCCGGACAGAAGATGCGCCGTCACAAGCCGCCCGCAGCGCCCTGCCGGCCCACGCTCAGTGCGCCTGCCGTGCCGCCTGCGGGCTGTCGAGCGAGAAGGCCGGGATGGCAACGTCGAAGCGCTCGCCCGAGGCCGTCTCCATCTCGTAGGTGCCGACCATGATGCCCGACGGCGCGCTGAGCGGCGTGCCGCTGGTGTATTCGAAGCTGTCGCCGGGATCGAGCACCGGCTGCACGCCGACCACGCCGGCGCCGCGCACCTCCTGCAGACGGCCGTAGGAATCGGTGATCCGCCAATAGCGGTTGCGCAACTGGACGCGGGCCTCGCCGCGGTTCTCGATGCGGACGTGATAGGCCCAGACGAAGCGGTGGTCGTCGGGAGATGATTGTTCGTCGAGGTAGACCGGTTCCACGGAAATACGAATTGAGCGAGTCTCCGCTGTGTACATCGTCGCCCTCCACGCCTGCCGGTGCCGGTGGGACGGTGCCGCATCGGCCGCCCCCTCCTGAAGGATCATCCGACCGAATATAGCAGAGGCCGGGCATGGTCCAAGAACCATGCCCGGCCCCGCTCAGGCTGTACGGTCAGGCGAGCGACCGCTTACTGGAAGGTGATCTCCGCGCGGCGGTTGGCCGGCTCGCGGACACCGTCCGGCGTCGGCACGCGCAGGTTGTTCTCGCCCTGGCCGTTGGTCATGATCACGTCGGCCGGGACGCCTTCGGTTGTCAGGCCCTGCTTGACCGACTGCGCACGGCGCATGGACAGAGCAAGGTTGTAGTCGCGCGGACCGGACGTGTCGGTGTGGCCGACCACGCTGATCGCCGGCTGACCGGCGGTCTGCCAGACATTGGCCACCTCGGCGATGGTGTCGCGCGCGTCGGGCGTCAGGTTGAAGCGATCCCAGTCGAAGAAGACCAGGTACATCGGCTCGACCACGACGACCGGGCCCTCGATGATGGCCAGGGCGGCGTAGAACTCGTCGCGGCAGGCCGCGATGTGGTCGGGCTGGTGGTTCTCTTCCTGCTGCTCGACCCAGCAGTCGAAGCGGCTCTGGGCGATGGCGGCCTCGACCGGGAAGGTGGTCCGGGCGTTGCCGTTCAGCGCCGCGACCAGGCGGCCACGCGCCTCGGTCAGCTCCGGAATGGAGTCGGCCGGCAGGCTCCAGTTGGCCAGGACGGCCGGCTCGACCGCCTCGCCGGCGGCGGCGCGCAGACCCTTCTGGGCGAAGTAGTCGGCGTCGGCCCAGTCCTGCATCTCGAACGCCTCGAAGTTGGCGAGGTCGCGATACTCACGGGCCAGATTGTCGGTGAACGTGTCGCCGACGATGTCGGTGTTGTTCAGTTGCTCGACGTCGACACCCACACAGCCCGCCAGCAGTGCCGCCCCCGCGAACAGGCTGACGTAACGCAACGCTTTCATTCCTTAATACTCCTCTTGGTCCCCTCGGAGGTTCGACAGAGCGCTGTTGCGCTTGCCGGCCATCCGACGCACGATTCGACCAACCCCCGCAAGTGAATCGTACGTCGGCGCAGGCATCGGACATGCGACGCCTCCCGCTGACTTATAGCAGAAAATCACGGGATTTGAAGCACCGGCGCGCATGATTCGCACTTATAACTGGGGAAATCGCCCGCGGGAATGCTGTTCGTCGCCGACTGTGGCAATTGCGCCCTCCTGGTGCTGGAGCGCAACAATTGCCCCACCGGTCGCCGTCGCGTCGTCCGGGTCGTGGGTGACCAGCAGCGTCGGCAGGCCGCGGCGCCGCGCGTGGTCGAACACGAAGCCGCGGAACCGCGCCCTGAGCGGCCCGTCCAGCCGGGAGAACGGTTCATCCAAAAGCAGCGCGCGCGGCTCGGCCAGCAGCGTGCGCATCACGGCGACGCGGGCGCGCTGCCCGCCGGACAGGGTTGCCGGGTCGCGGTCGGCGAAACCGGCCAGCCCCGCCTCGGCCAGCGCCGCCGCCACCGCGGCGCGGCGGGCGGCCCGACCGCGCACCGCCGGCGGCAGGGCGAACGCCAGGTTCTCGCCCACCGACAGGTGCGGAAACAGCAGGTCGTCCTGGAACAGGATGCCGACTCCGCGCCGTTCCGGCGGCAGCGCCGTGATGTCGTGGCCGGCCAGGCGAATGCGGCCGCTGGCCGTGAAGGCCGGCGCCAGCGTGCCGCAGATCAGGGCCAGCAGCGTCGACTTTCCCGACCCGCTCGGCCCCATGACGGTGACGATGCGGCTCGCTGCCACGGTCAGCGTCAGCGGCCCGACCAGCGGCCGGCCGCCGAGCCGCAGCTCGACCCGCTCCAGCACCAGCCCGCCGGCTGCAGCGCTCACGGCCGCATCCCCCGGCGGTGGCGGAACACCAGGGCCGGCACGGCCAGCGCCGCGGCGAAGACGATCAGCGGCAGGGCCATCTGGGCGAAGGCATAGACGGCGGTGATGCGGCGGTCGGCGCCGGTGGCCAGCCCGACGGCCTCGGTGGTCAGGGTGGTCAGGCGGCCGGCCCCGGCGAACAGGGTGGGCAGGTACTGGGCGACGCTGACGGCGAAGCCGATCGCCGCGGCGACCAGCACCGGGCGCAGCAGCATCGGCAGCTTGATCCGCCAGAACACCCGCCACGGCGACGCGCCCAGGCAGGCCGCCGTGCGGGCATAGCGCTCGTCCAGCGTCCGCCACGGCTCGGCCAGCGCCAGGAACACGTAGGGCAGCACGAACAGCAGGTGGCTCCACACCAGCGCCGGCCAGGTGCCGTCGAGTCGCAGCACCACCAGCAGCACCTGCATGCCGAACAGGAAGCCGATCTGCGGCACCAGCAGCGGCGTGTACAGCAGCCACAGCGCCCGCGTCGTCGGCCGGACGCCGGCCCGCTGCTCGTACTCCAGACAGGCAATGGTCAGCACCAGGGCGACGGCGGTGGCGGCCAGGCCGACTCCCAGGGTGGTCCACGCCGGCCAGGCCAGCGCCGGCAGTGCGCTGCCCCAGGTGTCGAACGTCCACTCGGACGGGGTCAGATCGGGATAGCGCCAGCGCCACGCCAGCGACCACACCGCCAGCGCCGCCAGGGCGACGGCGGCGGCGGTCACCGCCAGCGCCATGCCAACGCCGGTCGCGGCCCGTGCCGCGTGGCCGGTGCCGCCGCGGCGGCCGCCCGACAGCCACGGCCGGGCCAGCCGGGCGGTGAGCCGCTCGCCGAGGTGCCAGGCGACGATGCCGGCGACGACGATCAGCAGCTGCAGGCAGGCGCCGGCGGCGGCGGCGAAGCGCATGGTCAAATCGGGGTCGTTGAACCAGCGCAGCACCAGCGGCGCCAGCGGCGGCGGTGTCGCCGGCCCGAGAATCAGCGCCATGTCGACCACCGACAGCGAATAGGCCAGCACCGCGTACACCGGCAGGCGGATCTGCGGATAGATCTGCGGCAGCACCGCCTTGACCCAGGCGGTCACCGGGCCGTAGCCGGCGGTGCGCGCCACCGCCAGCGTCTGGCCGACCCGCACCTGTCCCGAGGCGGCGACGATCATCAGCATCAGGAACGGCGTCTCCTTCAGCACCAGGCCGAAGGTCAGCGCCAGGCCATGGGGGTCCTGGACCAGGCCGAGGGCGGGCGGCCGGTCCCACACCGGCACGCCCAGTGCTGTGGAGCCGGCGGCCACGCCGCGGGCCAGCCAGCCGCTGCCCGACAGCAGGAACATCAGGCCGATGGCCAGCGCCGCGTGCGGCACGGCCAGCACCGGCGCCAGCAGCCGCCGCGCCACCGCCAGCAGGCGGCTGTCGTGCCACGCCGCGCACAGGCCCAGCGCCAGGGCCAGCGAGCCGACAGCGGAGAGGAACCCGGTGGTCAGGGTCAGTTGCACGGCGCCGGCCAGGCCGGGCGACTCGAACAGCGTCCGCCACGGTGCCAGGTCGGCGCCGGTGCCGCCCAGGGCCGGCAGATAGCCGAACGCCGGGATCCAGGTGCCGAGCAGGCCGATGGCGATCGGTGTCAGGAACAGCACCAGCGTCAGCACCGGCACCGCCGCCAGCAGCCGGCCGGCGCCGCGCCGGGGCGGGGCGGCGGGCGCGGCCGGGCGTGTGGCGGCGCGGCCGGCGGGCGAATCGGCGGCGCGGCCGGCGGGCGAGTCGGCGGCTATTGCCCGTACCGGGTCTGCCATTCGGCTTCCAGCGCGTCCATCCAGCTGGCGTGCGGCTCAAGCAGCGGCCGGCCGCGCTCGGCGGCGGTCAGCGTGGCGATGCCGCGGTCCAGGTCGGCGAAGCGTTCCGGCCACGGCGGCGGCAGCCGCGCCACGTCCAGCACCGTCGGGTCGCCCCAGTGCCGCGGGTCCTCCTTGCGCAGCTGCGCCTCGGGCGACAGCAGGAAGTTGGCGAACACCATGGCGCCGGCGCGCGAGCGGGCGTTGAACGGGATGGCGACGAAGTGGGTGTTGCCGATGGTGCCGCCGTCGAACACATAGGTGCGCACGGTCGGCGGCAGCTGGCCGCCGGCGATCGCCGCGCTGGCCTCGGCCGGGTTGAAGTTGAAGGCGATCTCGATCGTGCCGTCGTCGAGCATCTGGATCAGCTGCGGCCCGCTCTGCGGGAACGTCTGCCCGCGGCGCCACAGGTGCGGGTGCAGTTCGTCCAGGAAGGCCCACAGCGGCGCGGTGACGGCCTGGAAGTTCACGGCGTCGGCCGGGTATTGCAGGGCGGCCGGGTTCGCGACCAGCTCGATCAGTGCCTGCTTCAGAAACGTGGTGCCGTGGAAGTCCGGCGGCTGGGGATAGGTGAACCGGCCCGGATTGTCGCGGGCCCAAACCAGCAGCTCGCGCAGGCTCAGCGGCGGGTCCTCCAGGCGGGCGGTGTCATGGATGAAGACGAGCTGGGCCATGCCCCACGGCGACTCCAGGCCTTCGACCGGCTCGCCGAAATCGACCAGGGTGGTGGGCAGACCCTCGGTGTCGACCAGTGCGTGGTTTGGCAGCAGGTGGGAGAACGGCGGCCCCAGCAGGCCGTTGCGCTTCATGGCGGCAAAGTTCTCGCCGTTGATCCACATCAGGTCGACCGATCCGGAGTCGGTGCGCCCGGCGGTCATCTCGGCCAGGATGCGCGACACGACCTCGGAAATGTCGCCGACGCGGACGTGGCGGACGCGCACGCCGTATTCCTCCAGCACGCGGTCGGCCGCCCAGGCGATGTATGCGTTGACCCGGTCCGACCCGCCCCAGCCGTTGAAGTACACGGTCTGGCCGCGGGCCTCTTCCAGGACGTCGGCCCACTCCTGCCCGCTCTGCGCCGCGGCCGGCGTGGCCGGCAGCGCGGCAATCAGCACGACGACCAGCACCGGAAGACCCGGCAGGCGGCACCACAGGGCGCGTACGCTCATCATCCGATCCGCGTTCGGTGGACGGTGTTCATCGCGCATTAGGTAGCGCGCCCGGCGCCGCATGTCAGCCGCACCGACAGCCCTTCACGCACGATTCACGCAAGCTTGACCGTCCCAACCCAGAAAAACCGGATCGGCAATGCCGGGGACACCATACGCAATTGGGAATCTGTGGACTGCTCCCATCCGTGAGTCAAGCTAATCGGAGTCCCGAGTTAACGGGGACAGTTTACTTATTTTCCTTGTCCTGATTGCGACGCTGGGCCTGTCTTATCCGGGGGGAATAAATAAACCGTCACCGTTAAACGTCACCGTTAAACCGATGTGTGCCCGCGACTCCCCGGTCATGGGGTCCGGACCGCGTTGACCTGGGCCCGTTGCCGCGGCGAAGGTGGCAGCAAGGGTGGCACAAGCCACCGCCGGCGCCCCGTCCGGCGACGCCCGCCCCCGCCTTGCGCGCCATCCGGCCACCGCTATATTCCCGCTCATGAACAGCCTGGGATTCGACAAGCGGGCGGCGGAGACGCGCGTCGTCGTGGCCATGTCGGGCGGGGTGGACAGCTCCGTCACGGCGGCCCTGCTCGCCGAGCAGGGCTACGACGTCGTCGGCATCACGCTGCAGCTCTACGACCACGGCCAGGCCGTCGGGCGCAAGGGTGCGTGTTGTGCCGGGCAGGACATCTACGACGCCCGCGCCGTGGCCGACACCCTGGGCATCCCCCACTATGTGCTGGACTACGAGCGACGCTTCGCCGCCGGCGTGATCGACGACTTCGCCGACAGCTATCTGCGCGGCGAGACGCCGATCCCGTGCGTGCGCTGCAATCAGCGCATCAAGTTCCGCGACCTGCTGGACACCGCCCGCGACCTCGGCGCCGACGCTCTGGCCACCGGCCACTATGTCCGCCGCATCGACGGGCCGCACGGGCCCGAGCTGCACCGCGCCGCCGACCCGGCCAAGGACCAGAGCTATTTCCTGTTCGCCACCACGGCGGAACAGCTCGTCTTCCTGCGCTTTCCCCTGGGCGACCTGACCAAGGCGCAGTCACGGGCGCACGCCGCCCGCCTGGGCCTGCCGGTGTCGGCCAAGCCCGAAAGCCAGGACATCTGCTTCGTCCCCGACGGCCGCTATGCCGGCGTCGTCGAGAAGCTGCGCCCGGAGGCGGCCGAGCCCGGCGACATCATCCATGTCGACGGCCGCGTGCTGGGCCGCCACGAGGGCATCGTGCGGTTCACGGTCGGCCAGCGCCGCGGTCTTGGCGTGGGCGGAAGCATCGGCGGCGGCGCACCGCTGTACGTGGTCGGGCTGGACGCGGGGCGGCGGCAGGTGATCGTCGGCCCGCGCGAGGCACTGGCCCGCGACCGCGTGGTGCTGCGCGACGTCAACTGGCTGGGCGACCGGCCACTGGACGGCGCCGGCGTACGCGTCGCCGTCAAGTTGCGCTCGACCCAGCCGGCCGCACCGGCCACAGCGTACGCCCGCCCCGGCGGCGGCGCCGAGGTGGTGTTGGACGCGCCCCAGTACGGCGTGGCACCGGGCCAGGCCGCCGTCTGCTACGTGGCCGAGCGCGTGCTGGGCGGCGGCTGGATCGCCGCGGCCGGGCGCGCCCTGGCAGCGTGAAGCATCCATCCGGCACGCCGCCATCCATCGGATGATACGCACTCGCGGCGCCCGGTCCAATATGCTCGTCTTGGCACTGGTGCCGGCAGTCCGGGACTCGAGCAGGGGGAGGCGACCATGAGCCTGACGGAGCTGACCGAGCGCATCCGTACCGAAGCCGCGCGCCACCCCGACTTCGGCTATCGTGTCAAGCTGAACCTGGGCGAGGCGGGCATCATCCTGTGGGACGGCAGCGCCTCGCCGCCGGCGGTGTCGAACACCAACGCCCCGGCCGAAGCGACGGTCGGCATGACGCCCGATACCCTGACGGCCATCCTCGACGGCACGCTGGATCCCGCCGACGCCTATTTCGACGGCCTGTTCGAGGTCGAAGGCTCCACCGCCGCCGCCCTCGCCCTGGGCCAGATCTTCGCCGAGTGAGCCATCCCCTGCGAAGCGCCGCGTCGCAGTGTCCTGCCACCGTCACGTGGCGGAAACCCCCCGCGCACAGGCGGTCCCTCACCGCCCACCCGCTGAATCGCTTGACTCGGCCCGCCCGAGGATTCACATATCGATCATCCGGCCGGCCATGCGCCGTCGGTAAGCAGTTGCTTGTGGCGGAGTAGCTCAGTCGGTTAGAGCAGCGGAATCATAATCCGCGTGTCGGGGGTTCGAGTCCCTCCTCCGCTACCAAGTCTTCGGAGAGTGATCCAAAATACACCTCGCAATATTAAAATCGTTTGAGGCGCCGCGTGGCAGGAAGGATTTGGGCGGGGAGCAGCCGGGCCATGGCGATGGTTGTTTTCCAGTCCTTGGCCAGTCGGCGGCATTGACCAAGCCAGTCCAGGGTCCGTTCGACCATTCGGCGGCAGGGCAGGGCCTCGAAGCCCTCCGGAGCGTTGGGCACGCCATTGCCCTGCTCGCGCGACGACATGGCCAAGGCCGTCGCTGACCGGCCCGCCCCAACCAGCCGACGCCGGCCGCTATGAACTCCAGTTGACTTCCTTGCCGTGTCAACGTCCGTGGTGTTGCTTGCGTAGCGGCAGTCGTCACGCATATGCTGCGGTCGGGTGACTTCAGTCCAGGGCATGGTCTTTCTCCCCTTGGTTTGGCGATGGGCTGAGCCTGCGAAGCCCAGCATCCGTCCAGGTCACCTTGTCACCGCGCTTGATGGAGAGAAGCTGGGCTTCGCACACTCAGCCCAGCCGACAAGTCAAGGGGCGCAAACCGTGATCGGCGGACAATGCCGGAGGCGGCCCGCGCCATCGTCGTCAGCCACGAGACCGTGCGCCAGCGGGGCCGCAAGTTCGGCCGGGAGATCGCCAATAATCTCCGCCGACGGGCGCCGCAACGGGGCGACGAGCGGCACCTGGACGAGGTGGTGATCACCATCGCCGGCAAGAAGCACTGGCTGTGGCGGGCGGTCGACCAGGATGGCTTCGTGTTGGACTGCCTGATCCAGAGCCGGCGCCGGTCTGGCGGCATGACCTCGGCCGGTCCACCGACCAACGGTTTCCGCTACCCCAATTGCCGTTCCGTCCCCGTCAAGTTGACGGCGCCCTCACCGGGCCTGAAACCGGCGCAGGTGGTGAACCAGGGCCAGGGCATCTGCATTGCCGGGATACAGCCGCGCCAGCGTCTCCGCGTGGCGCAATGCCGCATCGATATCGCCCCGGTCGCGCCAGGTGGTAGCCAGGGCAACCAGAATGTCGCGGTCCGCGGGGTGGCGGTCGAGGGCCGCTTCGAGCACCGCCAGGCCCTCGCGCGGCGCCCCGGTCGCGATCAGGGCGACGCCGTGGACGTAGGCGAAGCGCGCGTTGTCCGGCGCCAGCCGTGCCGCCTCGGCCAGCGCGGCCAGCGCCTCGTCCCGCCGCCCCAGTCGGACCAGCAGCAGGCCGAGGGCGTGGTGCAGCTCGGCCCATTCCGGCGCCAGCGCCAGGGCCTCGCGCAGCAGGGCCTCGCCCTCGGCGTCGCGCCGCTGCGCCCGGTAGAGGTCGGACAGGTTGAGATGGGCCTGGACGAAGCGGGGATAGAGCCGCAGCGCCGTGCGGTAGGCGGCCTCGGCCTCGTCGAAACGGCCCAGATCGGCGTAGAGCAGGCCCAGGTTGAGGTGCGCCTCGGGCCGTTCGGCATTGGCGTGCTGGGCGGCGATATACTCCTCGATGCCGGCGTCCAGGGCGTCGCGCCGGTCCGGCGGCACCGCGGCCCGCGGCGCCGCGGCCAGCACCCGCGCCGCGGCGATGCGCACCGTCCGCACCGGGTCGTCCAGCAGCGGTGCGGCCAGCGGCACCCGGTCGGCCGGGCGCAGCATCTCCAGCGCGCCCAGCGCCGCCGCCCGCACCAGCGGGTCCTCGTCGGCCGGCGCCGGCACCAGCGCCCGCAGCGCCGTCCGGCCCGGATAACGGCCGAGCAGCTCGGCCGCCGTGCCGCGGACGATCGCTGGCTGCCCGTCGTCGCTGACCAGGGCGGCGAGCGCCCGGTCGGCCCGGGCGGCGTCCGCCTCGCCGGCGTGCAGTGCCTCGCCGAAGTGAGGGGTGCCGCCGCGGCCGGGGTCGTACCAGGCGGCGGCCGCCTCGGCGGCCCAGGCGGCGGCCGCCTCGGCGGCCCAGGCGGCGGTGCGGTCGGTGTGGCAGCCGGTGCAGGCGTCGGGCGTGCCCAGCGCCGCGGCCAGGTCCGGCCGCGGTACCCGGAAGCTGTGGTCGCGCCGCGGGTCGACGACCATGTAGATGCGCGCCGGCATGTGGCAGGCCACGCACTGCGCCCCCTCCGACCCGGCCGGATGGTGGTGATGGTCGGGCGTGTCGAAGGCGTCGGGCACGTGGCAGCCGCCGCACACGGCGTTGCCCTCGGCGTACAGGCGCGCGCCATGCGGCTCGTGGCAGTCGCTGCACACGACGCCGGCTTCGTACATGCGGCTCTGCAGGAACGAGCCGTAGACGTACACCTCGTCGCGGATCTGTCCGTCGGGGAAGTACAGCGGGTCGACCAGCAGGCGGGCGGTGTGGGTGTCGGCGAGCGGCCGGCCGTGCACATAGTCCTCGCTGATCACCACGCGCCGCGAGTGGCAGCGCCCGCAGGTCTCGGCCTGGGCATTCCAGTCCAGCGGCGCCGCCCGCCGCGCCGTCACCGCCCCCTCGTCCAGCACCCAGCCGGCCTCCGGCGGCGGCGCCAGGCGCACCGCCAGACCGAGGTCGTCGCCCGCCGCCGGGGCGAGGTCCGTCCCGTCCTCGTAGGCGGCTGCCCAGGCGACGTGGCCGGCGCCGGGGCCGTGGCAGGACTCGCACGACACGTCGATCTCGGCCCAGGTCGTGGCGTAGGTGTCGGTGTCCAGGTCGTAGTTGCGCCGCAGCCGGGTCGAATGGCACTCGGCGCACATGAAGTTCCAGTTCTGGTTCAGCGTTGTCCAGTGCAGGGGGTGGTCGTGGTCGACGACCTCGTCCGGGTACAGGTGGAACCAGCACTGCCCGCCCTCTGCCGCCGGGCGCGAGTCCCAGGCGATGCCGAGCGCCTGGACGCGGCCGTCGGGGAAGGCGATCAGGTACTGCTGCAGGGGCACGACGCCGAAGGCCCAGCCGATCTCGTAGTCGTGCAGCGCGCCGTCCGGGCCGTCGGTGCGCACGAAGAACCGGCCGTCGCGCCGGTAGAACGTCGAGGTGATGCCGCCATAGGTGAACGAAGCGTCGTCGAAGTCGCCGAGCAGCGTGGCGTCGGCCGCGTGCTGCATGGCCAGGTCGTGGTGCGAGCCCTGCCATTGCGCAAGCTGCGCCTGATGGCAGCCGGCGCACACCTCGCGGCCGACTAAGCCCGGCGCCTCGATGGCCGCCGGCGCGCGCCCGCGCGGTCCCTGCGACGGCGCGACCGCCCCCGCCAGGAGGATCACGCTCCCGGCGAGGGCGGCAAGGACGGCTGTGGCTCGGGTCATCGCCCCCCTCTTTGGCGAATGAGGCCGCCGCCCTTTATCTTTCGCCGCGCCAGAACATGATCCTGGTCAGAGGTTCCCGGCCGAGTTCGGTGTGCACTTCGACGAACGCCACATAGGGCAGCTTGTCGGCGACCAGGACGACCTTGGCGATGATGAGCGCTCCCACGGTGGCAACCATGATGCCGTCGTAGACGACGCCCTCTTCGGCGAGCACCAGATGCCTGGCAAAGGCGATCAGGTTGAAACCGATCAGGAAAAAGATCTTAACCGGGAGGATTTCAAGGGCCTCGCCCTTCACGACCTGGGCGACTTTGCCGAATCCGTCCACCCCCGGACTCCTTCCTCGCAAACAGTGCCGGCGCAACCCCGGCGCAACCCCGGCCTGCGTCTGACGGACCATGACATGGGGATGGTCGCGCACGGGTTCGGCCTCGACAAGGCGCGGCTTCTCGTGCGGGGCTTGATGACCCCGTGCTCGACATTGTCCGGCCGGATCAAGGGGCTCTGCAGTCACGATCCGACACGAGCCATGTCGGACCGCGACCGCTGCACGAGAAGGCCACCTGATCCTATTGCGGGGGCTGCTGCGCCGCCGCTGTCGTCACCGTCGAGGCGCCGAGCTCGACCGTCAGGCGGTTCAGGGTCCCGGTGAAGTCGAAGGGCACCTGATAGTCGTCGTCGTCCACCGGCGTGCCTGTGTCCATGCCGACGTCGAAGGTCTCGTCCCATTGCAGGATCATGGGAACCGAGTGTGGCATCGACTGCTGGGCCACCTGCTGCCCGTCCACGGTCAGGGTGCCGGTGCCGCCGCGGCCGAACCGCGCGCCGTCGGCATCGGGCGTCCATTCGAAGACCAGCGTGTGGCTGCCCGAGGACAGCGCGTCCGAGCCCTGCCACTGCACGCGCTGCAGGTTGAACAGGTTCCACGTGAAGGTCGGCCGTCCCTCGTGCAGGTAGAAGCCGTAACCGCCAAACCGTCCGCCCTGCGTCACCAGCATGCCGCTGCCGCTGCCCTCCGGCACGTCCATCTCGGCGGTGATGGTGTAGGCACGGTTCAGCACGCTTGGTGCCGCGTCGTGCGGGATGCCGGAGATGGGGTGCTCATAGGTGAACGTGGTGCGGCCCGCCGCCGGGCCCGGCCGGGGGGTCAGCAAGCGCTGCACGACCGAATTGTCGAGCGGCAGCACCTGATAGCGGGTCGCCTCCATCAGGAACAAATCCTGCATCATCCGCAGCCGGTCGGGATGGTCGTCGGCAACCGATCGGAACTGCGTTGGATCGTCGGCGAGGTTGTAGAGCTCCCAGGTGTAGCCGTCGACCACGTCGGGCAGGTTCCCCGTCTGGGCAAACTGCCACGGCGGGACGGGCGGCATGGTCGAGGCGATCCAGCCTTCGTGGTAAATGGCGCGGTTGCCGAACATCTCGAAGTACTGGGTGTGCCGGCGGGACGGCGCATCGGCGTTGGCCGCGTCAAAGGTGTAGGCCATGCTGACGCCCTCGATCGGACGCTGCGCGACGCCGTTCACCGAGTTCGGCTGCGGGATGCCCACCGCGTCGAGGATGGTCGGGACGATGTCGATCACGTGGTGGAACTGCGTGCGGGAGCCGCCGCGGTCGGTGATGCGACGCGGCCACGAGATCGCCATGCCGTTGCGGATGCCGCCGAAATGGGAGGCTACCTGCTTGGTCCAGCGGAACGGCGTGTCGAACGCCCAGGTCCATCCCACAGCCATGTGCGGATAGGTCCGGTCGGTGCCCCAGACGTCGAGCAACTGGAGCTGCTCGGCGACAGGCGGGTCCACGGCGTTGAAGGCCGCGACCTCGTTCGGGGTGCCGTGCAGCGTGCCTTCCGCGCTGCTGCCGTTGTCGCCGCTGATGTAGATGATCAGCGTGTTGTCGAGTTGGCCCAGGTCCTCGACGGCCTGAATGACGCGGCCGATTTCGTGGTCCGTGTAGGACAGGTAGCCGGCGTAGACCTCCACCTGACGGATGACCAGGCGCCTCTCGTCGTCCGACAGGCTGTTCCACTCGGGCAGACTGTCGGGCCAGGGGGTGAGCTGGGCATTGGCCGGGATGACGCCGAGCTCCCTTTGGTTCGCAAAGATCTGCTCGCGCAGCTCGTTCCAACCCATGTTGAACTGGCCCTCGAAGGGCTCGACGAACTGGGGCCGCGGGTGGTGCGGCGCGTGGGTGCCGCCGGGCGCGTAGTGGATGAACCAGGGCCGATCGGGGGCCACTTCGCCGAGCATGCGGATCCAGTCGATGGCTTCGTCGGCCATGGCCGTCGTCAGGTTGTAATCGGGATTGTCCACATAGGGGTAGATCGCCGTGGTATTGCGGAACACGTTCGGCTGCCACTGGCTGGTATCGCCGCCGACGAAGCCGTAGAAGTGGTCAAAGCCCATGCCGATCGGCCAGCGGGTGAACGGTCCGGCGGCGCTCGCCTCCCAGGTCGGCACGTTGTGGTTCTTGCCGAACCAGGCGGTGGCATAGCCGTTCAGCCGCAGGATCTCGGCGATCGTGGCCGTGTCGCGCTCGATCATCGAGTTGTAGCCGGGAAAGCCGGTGGACTGCTCGGCGATAACCCCGAAGCCGACCGAGTGATGGTTGCGGCCGGTCAGCAGCGCCGCGCGCGTCGGCGAGCACAGCGCCGTCGTGTGGAACATCGTGTAGCGCAGCCCGTCCTGGGCGATCCGGTCCAGCGCCGGCGTCGGGATGACGCCGCCGAAGGTGCTCGGCGCCGAAAAGCCGACGTCGTCGGTGAGGATCAGCAGGATGTTGGGCGCATCCTCGGGCGGGGCGACGGTCGGCGGCCAGGCCGGCGTGCTGTCGCTGGCACCGAGGTTGATCTCGCCGGTGAACGGCGCGGGCGGTATCGGCAGCACCCGGGAGTCCGGAAACTCGACCGCCTCCGGCGACCCGGGCGTGCCCCGGATCTGCTGCGCCTGGGAGGCTTCGCTGCCGGACAGCCACACCGGCAGGACCAGTGCCAGGCCGGCCAGAGCCCTTAACGTCTTGCGCATCTTCGGTATCTCCTCGTCGGTGCGAACGGATGCGAGCTTGAGACACGGCCGCCGGTCGTGCTGCGCGCGACGAAAGATTAGTCTCTTCGCAAGGTTACACTGCCAGAACGGGAAAGGCGTGCAGAATGACTGTCCGTTTCCGGCAATCCCTCGCCGACATTGGGACGGCCTTTGCTGCCAAGTCCCGGACACCCGACGCCAAGGCCGAATCAGACCGAAGGCGATACCGGGGTCGTCCGGATCAAGCACGGTCACAACTACGGGGGCCGGCGGACCGCGAGACGAGCCTTGTCATGGCAGGGAAGTCGGTCTCCTCCGGAGTGCCGACCACGTTGGTCTGGCGTTGGCCGAAAGCGCTCCTGCGCCAGCCGCCCAAAGCTGTCAGAACTGGATCGCCATGCCCAGCACGGGCCCGTGGGCGGTGACGTCCCAGACGAACCGGTCGCGGCCGCTGCCGTCGCTGTAGTCCTGGTCGAGGGCGCGGTAGCCGGCGAAGACGTTGGCGTCGCGCTCGGCGAACAGGCCGACGCGGTAGCCGATCCGGCCGGTGGCCTGCCAGGCAAAGTCCGAACCGACACCGAAGCCGCCGACGTCCCCGGCAGCGACGACGGTCCAGCGGTCGCCGAACGTCCAGATGGTGCGCACACCGACGATCGGGTCGACCCAGTCGCGGCTGCGCCCGAAGTCCCGCGCGCCCTGCACGTCCAGGTCGACGTCCAGATAGGTGTACCGACCGCCGACATAGGGATCGACGGTCACGCTGGACTGCGGCCGCGGCGAGCCCGGATCGAGCGGCCACGTGCCCAGCCGGTAGAACAGGCCGAACCCGACCCACAGGGTCTTGACGTCCGTATCCACCGTCAGGGGGCCGACGGTGGAGTCGCCGCCGATGCTGCCGTAGACGGTGTTGACGAAGCCGCCGATCCGGCCGCGGCGGGCTTCCGCATCGACCATGGCGCCGAAGTTCAGGTTGTCGAAGATGTCGCCAAACCCGACATCGACTGGCGCCTCGAACCCGCGCACCGTGGCCTCGCCGTTCAGCGACAGCGCCCACAGGTACGGTGTGACCGTGAACACCCAACGGTCCGGCGGCCGGTCGTCGAATGGCAGCTCCTCGGCCGGGGCTGCGAGCGACAAGGTCGCGGTCAGAAGGCCGAGCATAGCCATCACGCAGAACCGGAGGCATGCCGCATGTGCCACCCGGAACCGCTGTGCTGTTCCGTCGATCAGTCGACTTTTACCCATGATCCAGGAGTCTCCAAGTGAAGCCTGCACTCGTACAGCTTGCCCGCAGTCGCCCCATCGGGACACCATAAAAGAAGTTAAGCGTGTCAAATGGATGTCCGTTTCCGGCAATCTCGTTTCCGTCACTTGACAGCCATAAAGATTGATCCGTTTGGCGCCTAGGTGCCGTTTGAGGCATCCAGGATAAACGTAAAACTAGTGTATTTTGTGCCAATAACCCTTAATGATGCGCTGCAATGCAACAAACTGAACTGAGCCAAGGTCAACACCCGATCCGGCCATGAGGTCCAATTGCTCACAATCATTAGCCGTTTTTAGTTTTATTTTTTGTTGTCTCTTGCGGCACTCAGGCGTAACCATGATAGTCCACGCCTGATCGGGTCTGACCGGATCCATGGCATCAGCGCCTGCAGCCGTCTGGTCCGCGCAGTTCACGGATGCCTGCGACACGGCAGCCGCGTTGCGCGACGCCAGAATCGAATATCTTTCGCTCTCGCCGGCCCCGTACGACGCGCGGCTGACGGTCGTGGATCTCGGCATGCTCCGCCTGCAAACCGCGATCGACCACGCGCACATCGCTCGCGGCGTCGTGGATTCCGGCGGCTTCATGGTCCTGTTCGGGCTCGGGGGAATCGTGCCCGGCGTCCGCGTTAACGGCGGCGGCGTGATGGACTCCGACGCGGTGGTCCTTGCGCCGGGCGCGGAGATCCATGCCGTCACCACAGGCCGCCAGGACTGGGCCACCGTGTTTCTGAACGCAGCCGCCTTCGCGGATCTCATCGACAGCGAGGCGTGGCCGCCGGAGCGGGGCTTCATGGTCAGGCAGGGCCTGATCGCGCACAGTGCAGGTCTGCGCGACTTGAGCGCGAACCTTGCGCATATCGCATGCCGGGAGCCGGATCGGCTGGCCCGGGGCTCGGTCTCGCAGTCGGTGATCGAAACCATGGGCACGGCGCTGCAACGCGGCCTCGGTAATGGCGCAGACGCGAAAGGTCAGGGCCGGGCGCTGCACCGGCGCGTGCGGCTCGTCGCGGCCGCTGAGGAATTGATGGACGTGGCCATCGGGCGGCCCGTCTACATCCAGGATCTGTGCGCTGCACTCGGGGTGGCGCCGCGCACGCTCCACAGTGCCTTCACCGCCGTGTACGGCATGGGCGTGTATCGGTACCTGCGTGTCCGGCGCCTGAACCTCGTGCGGTGCGCGCTGCGTGCCGGGGGCGGTGACGCCGGACTCGTGAAGTCGGTCGCCCTGGACTTCGGTTTCTGGCACCTGGGCCGGTTCGCCCACCACTACCGCGCGCTGTTCGGCGAAAGGCCGTGTGAAACCCTGTCGGCGTCCCATCATATCTGACGGGCCGGATATTACGGCTCCGCCCCATCCGGTTTCAGGCTCTCGCGCAGCCGCTGCAGGTCGGGGGACGTGAGGACGAGTTCGCGACCGTAGCGGATCAGCATCTCCAGACTTCGCTCGTCGATGGTCAGGCCGGTGGGAATGGTCTCCAGGTGACGGCGCACGGTCTCGTTCGGGATTTCGCCCAGCGTCAGATGGATGAGAACGCCCTCGACATCGTCGCACGGGTGGTCGTCGATGACCGGCGCTTCGGCGCACCGTGTCTCGCGAATGGCATCGACCACAGTAGCGATCACGTGCTGCGCCAGTTGCAGCGTCTCGAAATTGTACTGATCGATCTGCGTGCCCGAGACCATGTCGACGATCCGCAAGAGGCCGCCCACATCCCGCTGCTGCGCCCACTGCCTGTCCAGGGCGGACTCGCCGTCGGCACGGATCACGACGACCCGGCGCAGCCGGGCCAGGCCGAATTCGCGGATCGCGTCCGGGCTGCTGGCCAGCCCGGCCCGGTGATCGTGTGCAGCGGGGCGCGCAGCGCGAGGTTGTCGGATATGCCCCCGTCCATCAGGTGGATGCAGCGTATCTCCGACTCCGCATAGCGGTCGGCCAGGCGCGCCAGATAGCGGCGCCGGGACAGGGGACTGGTGTCCGCCAGCCCCTCCTCGATCCAGGCGGGACGCCGGCCGGCGCACTCCGGCGCATGGTTTTCCAACGTGATCGGCGTGAACACGACCGGGAAGCCGTTCGACGCCGCCACCGCCCGCGCCAGCGGATACCGGGACAGGTCGGAGCAGATCAGGTCGAACTGGTCCTGGTTGAAGGGAAACACGGACTCGTTGGTCACGTCCGTCGCGCTGATGGTCACCATGGGCGGCCCCAGCGCGATGAGCTCCGCGTAGGTGGCGCCGTGGAACATCAGCTCGTCGTAGACGCGGGCCATCTGGTCGTTGCTGCCGTACCAGGCGTTGAACATCCACTCCCATCGCCACGGCAGCAGGTAGAGCCCGGCAATGCGGCTGTCGATATCGACGGTGAGAAAGTCGTCCTGGTAGTCCGCAAAGATGCGGTCGCGGTACAGCGCATAATAGGCTGCGGTAAAGGTGCCGCCGGATACCGATGAAATCATGTCCACCTCGTCCAGCAGGGTGGTGGCCCGCCCGTCGACCGTCAGGTCGAAATCGCGCAGCCCCTGCAGGACGCCGTAGTAACGAATGTAGGCTGGGCTGAGCCTGCGAAGCCCAGCATCCGGCGCCGCCCAGGAAGCGGCGATGCCGGGATGCCCGGCACGGGATGGCCGGCGCAGGACGCTGGGCCTTCCGGCCCAGCCTACGGTGCTCTAACAAGAAACACCGCGCCGACAGCCCGCCTCCGCACGGTTTCATCCAGCGGACCCGGCCGGGCGCCGGGGTCTTGCGAAGAGGCCGCCAAGCAGCGACGACACCGCACGGCCGTGGCACGGTCGTCCACAAACCGCACCATGCCGTCACCGCGAGCGCAGCGACGCGGCCCAGTCCCGGCGGTGGCGGGTTCGAAATGTCGTAGACCTGACGTGCGGCGCCACTGGATTGCTTCGCTGCGCTCGCAAAGACGGCTTGTCTTCAACCTCGCCACAGTTTCATCCAACGGGATCGGCCGGACCGGACGGTGAACTCGCAAGGCAGCGGATGCAGCTCTTTGCGGAGCAACGCCCGCCTTGCCCGTGCAACGCCGTGCAACACCCCTGTTGCGCAGCAAGTCCTTGATACGGCGGGTATTTGGGGCCGATTGCAACATCTGCAACGGCACCGGCACCCGTTGCACACGGGACCGCCGGACCGCCCGCGGCAGCACCGCCTCCGGCCGCGGGCCTTTGGCGCCGCTCGGCACGCCGCCGCGCGCAAGGCGCCGATCCGGGTCGGGCCCTGCCGGTGCCGGGCCGCCGGCCAACGCCGCGTTCATGGCCGTCGCTTTGATGGTGTCACTGCGGCTTGTTTCTGTATAGGAAGTCGCACCTAGGCGCAAGCACGATCCATTAGTCCTTGGCGCCCGGCTATCGGCTACACGTCGGCACCCTGCGGACGCCCCTCGACGCGCGGCGGCTCGAAGTCGATCCTGCCGGCCGGGTGCGTTGGGTGACACTCTCGCCCAAGCAGCGCGCAACAAAATTTCCTCTCCCCAGGGAGAGGCAACCGTGTTGCGCTTGTCGACAGGCCGTGCGCGCGCCGGCGGTTCGCGTCCCCCCTGGACAGGCGCGCCCGGCGGAGCCACCTTGCGCTCCGCGCCGCCGCCTCTGTTCGCATACGCAAGAACCGGACGCCCATGACCTCGCTGACCGTTCTGCTCACCGGCATCGTGTCGGATGCCTTCGCCGCTGCCGGGCTGCCTGCCGGGCTGGGCCAGGTGACGCCGTCGAACCGGCCCGACCTGGGCCAGTTCCAGTGCAACGGGGCGCTGGCCGGGGCCAAGATCGCGAACAAGCCGCCACGGGCGCTGGCCGAGGACGTCGCCGCGCGGCTGCGCGAGACTCCGATGTTCGCGGCCGTGACGCTGGCCGGGCCGGGGTTCATCAACCTGACGCTGAGCGACGCCTTCCTGGGCGGGCATGTCAATGCCATGGCCGCCGATGCGCGCCTGGGCGTGCCGCCGCAGGCCGACCCGGCGACCGTGGTGCTGGACTTCGGCGGGCCGAACATTGCCAAGCCGATGCACGTCGGCCACCTGCGCGCCACCATCATCGGCGACTCGCTGCAGCGGCTCTGCCGGTTCGCCGGCGACCGCGCCGTCAGCGACGTGCACCTGGGCGACTGGGGCCTGCCCATGGGCATGCTGATCAGCGAGCTGGCCCGCCGCCGTCCCGACCTGCCGTACTTCGACCCGGACCATAGCGGTCCCTATCCCGATGCGCCGCCGGTGACCATGGACGACCTGGAAAGGCTCTACCCGGAGGCCGCCGCCGCCTGCCGCGACGACCCGGCACGGCTGGAGGCGGCGCGCCGGGCCACCGCCGAGCTGCAGGCCGGCCGGCCCGGCTACCGCGCCCTGTGGCAGCACTTCTTCGACGTGTCGGTGGCCGGCATGCGCCGCGACTTCGCCAGCCTGGGCGTGACGTTCGACCTGTGGCACGGCGAGGCCGCCGTCAACGACATCATCCCGCCGATGATCCGCGACCTCAAGGCACGCGGGCTGGCCGAGGAGAGCGAGGGCGCCCAGGTGGTGCGCGTCGCCCGCGACGACGACAGACACGAGGTGCCGCCGCTGATCCTGCTCAAGTCCGACGGCGCGGTGATGTACGGCACCACCGACCTGGCCACCATCGTCGACCGGGTCCGACAGTTCGATCCGGACTGCATTCTCTATGTCGTCGACCAGCGCCAGCACCTGCACTTCGAGCAGGTGTTCCGCGCCGCCACCATGGCCGGGCTGGCCGGGCGGGCGACGCTGGAGCACATCGGCTTTGGCACCGTCAACGGCCCCGACGGCAAGCCGTTCAAGACCCGCGCCGGCGGCGTGATGCGGCTCGGCGACCTGATCGCCATGGCCACCGAGCAGGCCGAGGCGCGCCTGGACGAGGCCGGGCTGGCCGCCGGCTATCCGGCGGACGAGCGGGCCGCGATCGCCCGCATGGTCGGCATCGCCGCGGTCAAGTTCGCTGACCTGGCCAACCACCGCATGTCCAACTACGTGTTCGACCTGGACCGGTTCACCCGGTTCGAGGGCCGGACCGGGCCGTACATCCAGTACGCCGCGGTGCGCATCAAGTCGCTGCTGCGCAAGGCGGCCGACCAGGGCGCCGGGCCGGGTGCCGAGTACGGCGCGGGGCCCGAGCCGATCCTGCCGCCGACCGACATCGAGCGCGACCTGATCCTGGACCTGTCGCGCCTGCCCGACGCCGTGGCTGGCGCCTACGCCCGGCGCGCGCCCAACGAGCTGTGCGACTTCGCCTACGGCCTGGCCCAGACCTTTTCGCGCTTCTACAACGCCTGCCACATCCTCAGCGAGCCCGACCTGCCCCTGCGCGGCTCCCGCCTGGCGCTGGCCCAGGTGACCCACGATACACTGGTGCTGGTACTGTCCCTGCTGGGCATCGAGGTGCCCGAGCGGATGTGACGGAACCGGTCTGGCAATGCGCGGTCCGGCCACGCGCCGCCGGGACACGCCGTGCCGATCCCGGATCACGCCGCCGCCGGCCGTTCCAGCGGCGGGGCCATGAACTCCGGGCCGACGGGATCGGTGACGCACTCGGCGACGATGCGGTCGATCTCGGCCATGGTGTCGGGGTCGATCGACCAGCCGCCGACCTCGCTCACCGGGCCGAGCTGGTCCGGACGGCGGGCGCCCCACAGGGCGATGTCGACGCCTTCGCGGTCGAGCAGCCAGCGCAGCGCCAGGTGCAGCACGCGCCGGCCATAGCGCTCCTTGGCCAGATTATCGAGCCGCTCCACAGCCGCCAGATACTGCGGGAACCGCGGCGCCTGGAACTTGGGATCGACAAGGCGCAGGTCGTCGCCCGTGAACTCCGTCTCGGGGCGCATGCGGCCCGACAGCAGGCCGCGGCACAGCGCGCCGTAGGTCAGCGCGGTGATCCCGGTCTTGTGGCAGTAGGGCAGGATCTCCTGCTCCACCCCCCGTTCGAACAGGTTGTACGGCGGCTGGCAGGCGTGCAGCGGTGCGACCTGCCGGAATGCCTCCATCTGTGCCGGCGAGAAGTTGCTGACGCCGATCGCCCGGACCTTGCCGGCGCGGTACAGGCGCGCCATGGCTCCCGCCGTCTCCTCGAACGGGGTGTCCGGGTCGGGCCAGTGCACCTGGTAGAGGTCGATCACGTCGGTGCGCAGGCGGCGCAGCGAGTCCTCGACTTCCGTCTCGATGCGCGCCGCCGAGGCGTTGCGGAACGGCTGGTGATCGGCGGTCCAGTCGATCGCCACCTTGGTCGCCAGCACGATGCGCCGGCGCCGCCCGCCCTCGGCCAGCGCCCGGCCGACGAGCGCTTCCGAGTCGCCGAAGCCGTAGACCGGCGCCGTGTCGATCAGGGTGATGCCGCGGTCCAGCGCGGCATGGATGGTGGCGATCGACGCGGCCTCGTCGGTGCCACCCCACATCCAGCCGCCGATCGCCCAGGTGCCGAGGCCGATCCGCGAGCACTCCAGGTCGGTGCCGGCTATGCGCGTCGTTTCCATGGGGCGTCTCCTGGCAGGGGCGGGACGATCCGATGATGCGGGCCGGCGGCGCACGGCCGGACGCACGGGCCGACCGATGCCCGCCATTGTCGTCTGTCCTGAAATGCACCGCACCGCAAGAGGGTTCCGGCCGGGCGCCCCCGGGCGCCCCCGTCC
>CAZGMC010000017.1:49173-52334 GCA_964526565.1 uncultured Mycobacteriaceae bacterium | reverse complement strand
TCTTGTCGACCTCGTCGATGTAGACGATGCCGCGCTGTGCCCGCTCAACATTGTAGTCCGCGGACTGCAGCAGCTTGAGGATGATGTTCTCGACGTCCTCACCCACATAGCCCGCCTCGGTCAGTGTCGTGGCGTCAGCCATGGTGAAGGGAACGTCGATGATCCGCGCCAGCGTCTGGGCGAGCAGCGTCTTGCCGCAGCCGGTCGGGCCGATCAGCAGGATGTTGGACTTGGCCAGCTCCACATCGCTGTTCTTCTGCGCGTGCGACAATCGCTTGTAATGATTGTGCACGGCCACAGACAGCACGCGCTTGGCATGCTGCTGCCCGATCACGTAATCGTCCAGGACCCTGTGGATCTCGCGCGGCGTCGGAATGCCGTCGCGGTTCTTCACGAGGGTCGTCTTGTTCTCCTCGCGGATGATGTCCATGCACAGTTCGACGCATTCGTCGCAGATGAACACCGTCGGTCCCGCGATGAGCTTGCGGACCTCGTGCTGGCTCTTGCCGCAGAACGAGCAGTAGAGCGTGTTCTTGGAGTCTCCGCCGGTGGACTTGCTCATGAAGGCTCCACTTGGACTTCGTCGGGCGCCTGCCACCCACCACCGCCCAGGCCGGCCCACATGCAGTACGGTACCGGCCAGGACCGATCAGGCTCAGCGAGAACAATGGTGCCCGCCGGGCCCGTTCCCAAGTCCGTCATTGAACATGACTGACAGGGACCGATCAACATTTTGTTAAACCGGGGCCTTGTCGCCGCCCTCGGGGCGCGGCGCGCCGCGCTTCTCGACCACCTGGTCGACGATCCCGAACTCCCGTGCCTCCTCCGCCGACATGAACTTGTCGCGCTCCACGGCCGTCTCGATCGTGGCCAGATCCTTGCCCGTGTGCTTGACGTAGATCTCGTTCATGCGGTGACGGATCTTGAGGATCTCGCGGGCCTGGATCTCGATGTCGGTGGCCTGACCCTGGGCGCCGCCGTGCGGCTGGTGCACCATGATCCGACTGTTGGGCAGGGCGAACCGCTTGCCCGCGGCGCCGGCCGCCAGCAGCAGCGAGCCCATCGATGCCGCCTGGCCGATGCACACGGTCGACACCTCGGGCTTGACGTACTGCATGGTGTCGTACACGGCCATCCCGGCCGTGACAACGCCGCCCGGCGAATTGATGTACAGCGCGATGTCCTTGGTCGGGTTCTCCGATTCCAGGAACAGGAGCTGCGCCGCGATCAGGCTGGCAACGGCATCGTTGACCCCGCCGATCAGAAAGATGATCCGCTCCTTGAGCAGCCGGGAGTAGATGTCGAAGGCCCGCTCGCCCCGATTGGTCTGCTCGATGACCATCGGCACGAGCGTGTTCATGTATGTCTCGATGGGATCCATTCTCGTCCTCGTTGCCCGCGGCCCCACGCCGCCGTGCGGGGGTCAGGCGCCGGCGCTCTCGCTCTCCTCGCCGCCGGCCGTCGCGCCGGCGGCAGCCTTGTCCTGGTCCGGATCGCGCATGAGGTCCTCCACCGCCACCGGACGATCGGTGACCTGCGCCATCTCCAGGATGAAATCGACCACCTTCTCCTCGAGCAGCGGTGCGCGGACGCTGTCCATGGCCTCGCTGTTCTTCGCCAACATCTCGGCGAACTGGCGCTCATAGCCGGGAAACTGCTTGGCTTCGGCCCAGATGGCCTGGTTCAGTTCGTCCCGCGTCACCTCGATGTTGTTCTGCCGGCCGATCTCGGAAAGAAGCAGGCCCAGCCGTACGCGACGATCCGCGATCTCCCGGTATTCGGCGCGCAACTCGTCCTCCGGCCGGTCCAGGTCGGGATCAGCCTTCTCCCCGGAGTCCCTGGCCCGCTCAACCTGCTTCCAGATGGTATCGAACTCCTTGTCGACCAGCCCCTGCGGCACGTCGAACCGGTGCTGCGCCGCCAGCGTGTCGAGCAGCTGGCGCTTGACCTTCAGCCGCGACAGGCGGCGGTAGTCCTGCTCGATCCGGGTGCGCACCGCGCCGCGCATCTGCTCAAGGCTCTCGAAGCCGAACGCCTTGGCCAGGTCCTCGCCCACCTCCATCGGCCGCGGTTCGCGAACCTCTTTGACGTCGATCTCGAAAACGCCGGCCTTGCCGGCGATCTCCGGGCGCGGGTCATCCTCCGGAAAGGCCGTGTCGACGGTCAGATGCTGGCCGGGCGAGGTGCCGACCAGCGCCGCGGCCACGGCGGCGAACACCCCGGTCTGCCCAAGATCGACCTCGAAGTCGCTGGCGCCCATCTCGGGCTGTTCCACGCCCTCAACCAGCAGCTTGTAGTCGATGATGACACGGTCGCCGTCCTGCGCCGGGCGCGGCTCGGCCGGCGGCACGTACGCCTTCTGGTGCTCACCCAGCCGGTCCAGGGCCTGGGCCACGGCGTCCTCTTCCACCTCGGCGACCGGCCGCTCCAGCTCCAGGGTTGAGAGCTCGGGCAGATCGACCTCGGGCAGCTTCTCCAGCGCCATGGTATATTCCAGGTCGCTGCCGTCATCGAACCGCTTGACTTCGATGTGCGGCGTGACCGCCGGGCGGATGCCGCGTTCGGTCAGGGTCTGCTGCGAGCTCTCCTGGACCGCCTCCTCCAGCACCTCGCCGATCACGACCTTGCCGTAGCGCTGCTTCAGCACCTTCAGAGGCACCTTGCCCGGACGGAAGCCCGGCAGTTTCACGCGCTGGCCGATGGCGTGCAACCGGCTGCGCATCTTCTGCTCGATCTCGTCGGCTGGGACGACGATCGTGAATTCGTGCTTGAGCCCTTCGGCGCTCGTTTCTGTGACGTTCATCCCCGTTCGCCTGGTTCCGGTTGCCTGCCCGCCGGCAGGAACGGCTGCTGCCGGTCCGGACACTGGTGCGGGCGAAGGGACTCGAACCCCCACGACTTGCGTCACTGGAACCTAAATCCAGCGCGTCTGCCAGTTCCGCCACGCCCGCGCCGCACCCGCACTCATCGCAGCGCGCATCATGAGCCGTGCCGCCACCGGCGGCAATGCGGACCGCGGTCTATACCATATCGGATTCCGGGGAGACAGGCCAAATCCGCTGCCGCGGCCACCCACGGCGCCGGCGCCGCCCGCCCGCCCGGGGCCGCCCGCCCGGGGCCGCCCGCCCAGGGCCCCCCCGGGGCCGCCCGTTCGGGGCCGC
>CAZGMC010000017.1:24940-49073 GCA_964526565.1 uncultured Mycobacteriaceae bacterium | reverse complement strand
GGGCCGCGCGCCCGGGGCCGCCCGGACGCCTGGTCCGCACCTGCAAGGGAGCCGTTGCGGGCCGGGCGTCAGGCGGGCATGCGCTCCGGATAGAGCCGGGTGAACGCGCTCAGCGCCAGCGTCCGCTTCTCTACGGCGGGCTGGTGATCGTTCAGCCGCTGGAACTGGACCTTGTATTGCACATGGGGAATCCCCGCACCGTCCCGGCCGACCGCAACAACCTCCGCCAGTTCCAGCACGTGGTTGCAGGCACCCCGGCGGAAGCGGGCCCCGACCGGCACCTCCACTGATTCCTTACGCCGCCACAACATCCGTCAATCTCCCAAGTCCCCGTCGTTCGGACCTTGGTCTGCCGTGCACAGCTGTCATAGCAAAAAATGTTTACAATTGGTTGAACCTTGCGCGCATCCGGCAAGCCGGAACCAGCTTTTGCGCAAGATCAATGCAAGCCCTTGTCAGCCCGTGCCGCCGAGACCGGCCAAATGCCGCAGCACGGCCGGAAGGCCGTCGAGCAGGTCTTCGGCAATAAGGCCGGGGCCGAATCCTGCCGCCGCCGCGCCGTGCAGCCACGTCGCGGCACAGGCCGCCGCGAACGCCGGCATGCCCTGGGCGAGCAGGCCGAGGATCATGCCCGACAGCACGTCGCCGCTACCGGCGGTGGCAAGAAACGGCGGCGCGTTGCCGTTGATCGCCGTGCGGCCGTCCGCCGCCGCGATCACGGTGTCGGCGCCCTTGAGCAGCAGGACCGCGCCGCTCGACGCCGCCGCGGCGCGGGCGCGGACGGTCTTGTCGGCGTCGGGGTCAGGCAGCAGCGCACCGAAGGTGCGGGCGAACTCGCCCTCGTGCGGCGTCAGCACCGCCTCGGCGCCGAGCGAGCGGGTCAGGGTCTCGGGGTCGCCGGAAAAGCTGGTCAGGGCGTCGGCGTCCAGGACCAGCCGCTTGCCGGCGCGGCAGGCCTCGAGCACCGCCTGGCGGGTGGCGTCGCTGCGGCCGGCGCCGGGGCCGATCAGCATGGCGTTGCGGCGCGGATCCTCGAGCAGGTCCGGCAGGTCGCCCATCGGGCTGACCAGGGTGCCGGGCGCGCCAGCGGCGTAGATCGGGATGACCTCCTCGGGCGCCACGACGGTGACCAGTCCCGCCCCCAGGCGCCGTGCCGCCACCGCCGCCAGCCGGGCCGCGCCGGTCATGCGGGCACCGCCGTAGATCAGGCCATGGCCCCGCTCGTATTTGTGCCCGCCGGGGCGCGGCCACGGGTACTGCGGCAGCCACAGCGCCGGGCCGTTCTCCGCGCAGGCCGGGCCGATCTCGTCGAGGGTCCGGTCGGGAATGCCGATGTCGGCGACCACCGTCTCACCGCACATCGCGCGGCCGGGCAGCAGCAGGTGGCCCGGCTTCTTGCGGAAGAAGGTGACGGTCAGCGCCGCCGCGGCGACGGTTCCCTTCACGGCGCCGGTGTTCCCGTCGACGCCGCTGGGGACGTCCACCGCCACGACCGGCAAACCGGCCGCAGCCACGGCGCCAAGCACGTCGGCCGGCAGGCCCTCGACCGGCCGGGTCAGGCCGGCGCCGAACAGGGCGTCGACGACCAGGGGCTTCTCATCGGGCAACTCGGCGCTCAGCGGCTCGACCGGCCCGGCCCAGCGCGCGGCGGCGATCGCCGCGTCGCCCGACAATGATTCGCGGCGGCCGAGCAGCGCCAGCCGCACCGGCCAGCCGCGCTCGGCCAGCCGGCGCGCCGCGACGAAGCCGTCGCCGCCGTTGTTGCCGGGGCCGCACAGCACCAGCACCGGGCGGATCGGCCAGCGGGCCAGGATCGCCTCGGCGACGGCCA
Organism: uncultured Mycobacteriaceae bacterium; assembly: GCA_964526565.1. GTDB lineage: Bacteria > Pseudomonadota > Alphaproteobacteria > DSM-16000 > Inquilinaceae > CAZGMC01. The sequence continues at coordinate 47,242 of CAZGMC010000017.1, read as the reverse complement.
GGCCGGCGTTCTCCATGAGCTCGATGCCGGGCGTGCCCCATTCGGCGGTCAGCCGGTCGGCACGGCCCATCTCCGCCACGGTCAGCAGCTCGAGTCCGGTGGTCATGGCGTCACGGCTCCCCATTGGCGTCACCGGCGGCATCACCGGCGGCATCACCGGCGGCGGCGGCGGCGGCGCGGAAGGCGGCGACCTCGGCCAGCGCGGCATCGCGCAGCAGGCGCACGTCGCTGCCGGCGATGACGAGGTCGGCCCCGTCGCGGACCATGTCGGCCGGGGTGCGGCCCAGCGACGGCAGCGCGCCCAGCCAGCGGCCGGTGTCCTTGACGGCGCGCTCGGCGCGGCGGATCAGGGCGGCGACCTCGGGGTCGTCGAACCGGCCGAGCTTGCCGACGCTTCCCGACAGATCGTACGGCCCCACGAACAGCACGTCGACGCCTTCGACGGCGGCGATGTCCGGTACCGCCTCCACGGCCTGGGCGGTCTCGACCTGGCACAGGATCAGCAGGTTGTCCTCGCCGGTCTGCCGGTAGCGGTCGCGGGCCAGCCCGTAGTCGGCGGCGCGGACGATCGGATAGGCCGCGCCGCGCACCCCGCCCGGCGGATAGCGGCACGCGGCGACGGCGGCGCGGGCCTCCTCCGCCGAATTGACCGACGGCACCATGACGCCCTCGACCCCCAGGTCGAGCACGCGCTTGATGTAGACGGGGTCGTTCCACGGCACCCGGATCAGCCCCGCCGCCGGCAGCGCCGACAGGCCCTGCAGGCAGGCCAGCGTCTCGCGCAGGTCGATGGCGCCGTGCTCGTGGTCGATCAGCACGCAGTCATAGCCGGCCAGCCCCAGGATCTCGGCCGTCGCCGAATCGCCAAGCGTCAGCCAGCACCCCAACGCCGGCCGCCCGGCGCGGAGCTTTGCCGTGAGGGGATTGTCACGATACATGGCCGCACCGGTCCCTTGCCGTACTCTGCCGCCTCGATGGCGGCCACAACATCATCCGGAAGGGCACGGACCACAAGGACTTCGACTTCGGGCTCGCGGCGCCCCAGCCGCCCGCGATGCGGCACGGCCACTGTGTCGGGCAAACCGCCTCCAATCTTACGTCTGCCGACGCCGGCGGGTCGCTGACGATCGGTCACAAATGCAACGCGAGCGGTGCGGGAACAAAGATATTTCAGGAAGTTGCAATGATCCATGTGCAGTCCGATCCGATAAGGATTCCCGACCGCATCATGATCATCAACCAAAAAAGTTCGCCCCAAGCAGGATGCCGACGGCGACCACAATCATGCCGCCAAGCCGAATCGTCGTCCGCTGCTCGGAGGCTTGGATCTGATGACCGATCTCGACACGGATGCCGGCCATTTCATTTCTTACAGCCTCAATTTCGGCTTTTAGCTCCATTCTGACGGCTTCAATCTTGGTGCCTAGCTCCATTCTGACGGCTTCAATCTCGCCTTTCAGATTGCCAATTTGGCTTTTCAACTCCTTGATGTCGTCTTTGGTCGCAACGCTGTCGGTGAACGCATCCGCAAGCGCGCTGGCTGCGGTTCGCGATTGTTCAAGCGTAAATCCGCCCTGCTCCAGCTTTTGCGCGAAGGCCAGCGTGTCGAACGGGACTACGGACATGGTCTGCCATCAGTCTTCCGGTGGAACGCACCCTGCGGCAATGATCGTGAACGGAAATCCATTCCTGGGCAAGCGCAAGGATGCGGCAACCAGAGCGCCTCAGTGAAGCCGGTCGGACGGCCGCAAGACGGACCGGCGGAGACGGTCGGCCGTCATGCAGCAGAAGGTTTGCGCCGCGTGGCCCGCACGCCCGGTTCGTCGCCATTGGTGAAGGCGTTTTCCTCGGGCGCACCCGCTTGCTTCAGCGCCTCATAGAATTCGGCGATGTTCCCGGTCATTCGATGGCACCAGCCCAAAGCGAACCCGCTACCAAAAATGGGCTGTGGCCGCACGACTGGGAAGGAAATGGGGCGATCGATGGGATTCGAACCCACGACAACTCGGACCACAACCGAGAGCTCTACCGCTGAGCTACGACCGCCATGGAAGGCCGCACCGTATGCGCCATCCGGCGCCAATCGTCAAGGCTTTGCGGGGCGGCGGCAACGCGGCACTCTCGGGGTCACGATAACCCATCCCAGGGAGGGCCGCCATGCTCCGCCTCGCCGCCGGCATGCAGCAGATCGGCACCGAAACGGCGTTCGAAGTCCTGGCCAGGGCCAACCGGCTCGCCGCCGCAGGCCGTGACATCATCAATCTGGGGATCGGCCAGCCGGATTTCAAAACCGCGCCGCACATCGTCGAGGCCGCCGTCAGGGCGTTGCGCGACGGCCACCACGGCTACACCCCGGCCAGCGGCATCCCGGCCCTGCGCGAGGCGGTGGCCCGCCACCTGGCGGCGCACGCCGGCGCGGCGGTCGATCCCGACCACGTGCTGATCGTGCCCGGCGGCAAGGTGACCATGTGGTTCGCCATCCTGATGTTCGGCGAGCCCGGCGCGGAGATCCTCTACCCCGACCCCGGCTTTCCCATCTACGAGTCGGCGATCCGCTTCACCGGCGCGGCGCCGGTGCCAATCCCGATGACCGAGGACAAGGGCTTCGCCTTCGCCGCCGACGCGGTGCTGGCGCGGATCACGCCGCGCACCCGCCTGCTGATCGTCAACAGCCCCGCCAACCCCACCGGCGGCGTCGTGCCGCGGGCCGAATTCGACCGGCTGGCGGCAGGGCTGGAGGCGCACCCGCACGTCGCCGTGCTGAGCGACGAGATCTACAGCCGCATGCTCTATGACGGGCGGCAGCACACCTGCCTGCTGACCTATCCCGCGCTGCGCGACCGGGTGATCCTGCTCGACGGCTGGTCCAAGACCTATGCGATGACCGGCTGGCGGCTCGGCTGGTCGGTGTGGCCGGCGGGGCTGATCGAGGCGGCGACGAAGCTGGCGGTGAACTCGCACTCCTGCGTCAACGCCGCCGCCCAGTGGGCCGGCATCGCCGCGCTGGACGGCCCGCAGGACGCCGTCGCCGCCATGACCGCCGCCTTCGCCGAGCGGCGGCGGGCAATCGTCACCGCGCTCAACCAGCTGCCGGGCATCCGCTGCATCGAGCCGGGCGGCGCCTTCTATGCCTTCCCCAACATCGCCGACACCGGCCTGACCGCCAAGGGCCTGCAGACCCGGCTGTTGGAGGAGGCCGGCGTCGCCGCCGTGGCCGGCACCAGCTTCGGCGCCCACGGCGAGGGCTTCCTGCGCTTCTCCTATGCCGCGTCGGTGGACGCGATCCACGAAGCCATGCGCCGGATCGGCACCTGGCTGGCCGACCGGCCGGGGCCAACCGTCACAGCGTCAGCGTGACCCGCTCGCAGTTGGCGAGGCGCTGGCCGGTCAGGCGGCTGAAGAAGGCGCCGTGGCCGATCACGGCGATGGTGCGCTCCGGCCGCGCCGCCAGCCAGGCGCGGAAGGCGTCCACGCGGGCGGCGAACACGGCCTCGGGCTCCCACGGCACCTGCCCCGGCGGCACGCCATCGGCATACCACCACGGATCCTCCAGATGGTCGAAACGGAGCGCCGGGAATTCCGCAGCCAGGACGCCGGGCGAGCGGCCGACGTCGCAGCTCGCCTCGACGCGCTCGCAGTGCAGCGCCTCAACCAGGATCGGCACGCCGTTGCCGCCGAACGCGCCCAGCGCCGTCTGGATGGCGCGGGTCAGCGGCGAGGTCACCACCAGCTCCACCGCCAACCCGGTGACCCGCCGGCGCAGCTCGGCGACCTGCGCCTCGCCGCTGGCCGACAGCGGCGCGTCGAACAGCATCGGGTCCGACCACGGCGCCTGGGCGCACACGGCGTTGAACAGCGATTCGCCGTGGCGGATCAGATGAACGGTGTGCTGCGGACGCCCGGCCACCGCCGCCTCCACCTGCACCTCCGCCTCCGCCTCAGCCTCCACCTGCACCTCCCCTTCCCCGACAGGCTTTAGAAATCCGGCCGGTAGTTCGGCGCCTCGCGGGTCACGGTGATGTCGTGCACGTGGCTTTCGCGCAGGCCGGCATTGGTGATTCGCACAAAGCTGCAGCGGCCCTGCAGGTCGGCCATGGTCCGGTTGCCGGTGTAGCCCATGGCGGCGCGCAGGCCGCCGATCAGCTGGTGCACGACATTGGCCACCGGCCCCTTGTAGGGCACCCGCCCCTCGACCCCCTCCGGCACGAACTTCATGGTGTCGGAGACCTCGTCCTGGAAGTAGCGGTCGGCCGAGCCGCGCGCCATGGCGCCGACCGAGCCCATGCCGCGATAGCTCTTGTAGGAGCGGCCCTGGAACAGGATCACCTCGCCCGGCGCCTCGTCGGTGCCGGCGAACAGCGAGCCGATCATGGCGCAGTCGGCGCCGGCGGCGATCGCCTTGGCCAAGTCGCCGGAATACTTGATGCCGCCGTCAGCGATCACCGGCACGCCCTGGTCGCGGCACGCGGCGGCGACCTCCACGACGGCGGTGAGTTGCGGCATGCCGACGCCGGCAACGACCCGCGTCGTGCAGATCGAGCCCGGCCCGATGCCGACCTTGACCGCATCGGCGCCGGCGTCGATCAGCGCCCTGGCGCCGTCGGCCGTGGCCACGTTGCCGGCGACGATCTGGGTGTAGTTGCCGAGCCGGCGGGCACGGCCGACCGCCTTCAGGACCTCGTCGGAATGGCCGTGCGCGGTATCGACGACCAGCACGTCGACCTCGGCATCGAACAGCGCCTCCGCCCGGGCAATGCCGCGCTCGCCGGTGCCGGTGGCGGCGGCGACGCGCAGGCGGCCGTGCTCGTCCTTGGCCGCGTCGGGATGGAGCTGCGCCTTCTCGATGTCCTTGACAGTGATCAGGCCGATGCAGCGGTAGTCGTCGTCCACCACCAGCAGCTTCTCGATGCGGTGCTGGTGGAGCAGCCGCTTGGCCTCGTCGCGCCCGACGCCTTCGCGCACGGTCACCAGGTTCTCCCGCGTCATCAGTTCCGAGACCGGCTGGTCCGGATTGGAGGCGAAGCGGACGTCGCGGTTGGTCAGGATGCCGACCAGCCGGCCAGACTCCTCGACCACCGGAATGCCGGAGATGCGCCGCCGCTGCATCAGGGTCAGCGCATCAGCCAGCGTCGCATGCGGGACGATGGTGATGGGGTTGACCACCATGCCCGACTCGAAGCGCTTGACCTGCCGCACCTCCTCGGCCTGCCGCTCGATGTCCAGGTTGCGGTGAATCACGCCCAGCCCGCCGGCCTGGGCCATGGCGATGGCCAGGGCGCTCTCCGTGACCGTATCCATGGCCGCCGAGATCAGGGGAATGCCGAGCTCGATCGAACGAGTCACGCGCGTGCGCGTGTCCGTGTCGGCCGGCAGGACCGACGACGCTGCCGGCACCAGCAGCACGTCGTCGAAGGTCAGGGCCTCGCGGATCGAGATGGTCGCTGTCATCGGCACCGCCTTGGTTCGGGTGCGGCGCACTATAGCCAGCGCCGCCGATTGGCGAAACCGTCTGGCACGGCGCTGTGGCAGCACCGCTCTCCCATCCTGTGCCGCCGGCGCCTTCGACCGCCTGGTCCCGGTCGCGCCGCCGCGGACCTTGGGTGACCTGCGCGCGGCACTGGACGCGCAGACGCAGCGCCTGGGCGGCGCGTGCGCACTGCCCGGTGGATCGGCACAACATCTGCTCAAAGTAAAGGCAATTGACCATTGCGTCGGCAGACAGAGGCGGTCGCCCTTGTTGCGCTGCGTCGGAATCGTCCGCTTCCCGCCGGTCGGACTCGTTGGCACGGACCATGCTTTCAGAGGGATTGTCGCAGCCCCGCCGCGGCGACGCGAGCTCAAGCCTCCGGACGAACCAGGGAAGCGGTGCAGACGCCGATGAAGAAAGTCGAAGCGATCATCAAGCCCTTCAAGCTCGACGAGGTGAAGGAAGCGCTGCACGAAGTCGGGATCAAGGGCATCACCGTGACCGAGGCGAAGGGCTTCGGTCGCCAGAAGGGGCATACGGAATTGTACCGCGGTGCCGAATACGTGGTTGACTTCCTGCCCAAGGTGAAGGTGGAAGTCGTGATGGATGACGGTTTGGTTGAACGGGCGATCGAGGCCATTCAACAGGCCGCTCAGACCGGCCGGATCGGAGACGGGAAGATTTTCGTGTCACCGGTCGAGGAGGTCGTGCGCATCCGCACCGGCGAGAAGGGCGCCGAGGCCATCTGATCGCACGGCCGCTTCCGTCGGAAGCATGACGAAACGACGAAAACAAACGGAAAACTACGGGAAAACGAACGAATGTCCGACGCAATCGCCAAGGTCATGGACCTCATCAAGGAGCACGACGTCAAGTTCGTGGACCTCCGCTTCACCGATCCGCGGGGCAAGTGGCAGCACACCGCCCAGCACGTCAGCACCATCGACGAGGACGTGTTCACCGACGGCATCATGTTCGACGGCTCGTCGATCGCCGGCTGGAAGGTGATCAACGAATCCGACATGACGCTGATGCCGGATGCGGAGTCGGCCGTGCTCGACCCGTTCGCGGCCCAGCCGTCGCTGATCCTGTTTTGCGACGTGAGCGAACCGACGACCGGCCAGCGCTACAACCGCGACCCGCGCTCGCTGGCCAAGGCCGCCGAGCAGTACATGGCATCGCTGGGCATCGGCGACACCGCCTACTTCGGACCGGAGGCCGAGTTCTTCGTCTTCGACGATGTCCGGTTCAACTCTCAGATGAACGAGGCGTACTACCACCTGGACAGCGAGGAAGGCCCCTATAATGCCGGGCGTGCCTATGAAGCCGGCAACCTGGGGCACCGCCCGGCCATCAAGGGCGGCTACTTCCCGGTGCCGCCGGTGGACAGCGCCGCCGACCTGCGCGCCGAAATGATCACCACCATGGCCGACATGGGCGTCATGGTGGAGAAGCACCACCACGAGGTGGCGCCGGCCCAGCACGAGCTTGGAACGAAGTTCGACACGCTGGTCCGCTGTGCCGACTACATGCAGATCTACAAGTACTGCGTGCACATGGTCGCGCACTCCTACGGCAAGAGCGCCACCTTCATGCCCAAGCCGGTCAAGGGCGACAACGGCTCGGGCATGCACGTGCACCAGTCGATCTGGAAGGAGGGCGTGCCGACCTTCGCCGGCACCGGCTATGCCGACCTGTCCGAGACGGCGATGTACTACATCGGCGGCATCATCAAGCACGCCAAGGCGCTGAACGCCTTCACCAACCCGACCACGAACAGCTACAAGCGGCTGATCCCGGGCTTCGAGGCGCCGGTGCTGCTGGCCTATTCGGCCCGCAACCGCTCCGCCTCGTGCCGCATCCCGTATGCCGCCAGCCCCAAGGGCAAGCGCGTCGAGGTCCGCTTCCCCGACCCCTCGGCCAACCCCTACCTGGCCTTCGCCGCCATGCTGATGGCCGGGCTTGACGGCATCGTCAACAAGATCCATCCGGGCGACCCGATCGACAAGAACCTTTACGACCTGCCGCCCGAGGAGCTGAAGGAGATCCCGACGGTGTGCGGCTCGCTGCGGGAAGCGCTGCAGGCGCTCGAGGACGACTACGAGTTCCTGACCCGCGGCGACGTGTTCACCAGGGACATGCTGGACGGCTACATGGAGCTCAAGTGGGAGGAGGTGTTCACCTTCGAGCACACGCCGCACCCCATTGAGTTCGCCATGTACTACTCGGTCTGATCCGACGACACTCTTTGCGTCTGCACATTCACGGGCGGCGGCGGCGCGGCAACGCGTCGCCGCCCTCGGCGTTTCGGAATGACCACACCAGCCCTTGGCTGCCGCACCGGGCCAGGACTATGCTGCCGGCCCGCGAGCACGGTGGCGAGCATGTTGCCGTATCCGCGCGCCATCCCATGCCGACCCGGTGCTGCGACGCCGGTCAGCCGCCCGGCCGAACATGGCGGCCCGTGACGAAGCTGGAATTCGATGAGGAGACGGACCGTCGAAGTCGGGCAGCGCTATCGCAGCGCCGATGCCAGCTGGCTGGTCTGGGAGGTCGTGGCCATCACCCACGACAGCCTCAACGTTCCCCACGCGCGGATCGCCGCGGTGTCGATCAGGGAAGAACGGACCGTGGCCTGTTCGGTCCTGGCCGACCCGCGGCGCTTTCAGCTCGTCCGTGATCCCGCTTCGTAGCCGGTTCCCGGGCACCTTGCGGCTGTGCTTTTCGCGGCGCCGCGCGTACACTCCGCGCACTTCGGATTGCCAAAGGGACAGGTCATGCGCCAGCCTGCAGTCGCCGCGGTTCTCTCCTGTCTGGTTGTTGCCGCCGGGGGCTGCGAGACCATGACCGCTCCCGCCGAGCAGCTCTGGCCCAACCAGCCGGTCGTCTACACCAACCCCTGGGTGCCCGAGCTGTTCCAGGTGGAGAACATCGCCGACTTTGCCACGGTCGTCGCCATTGAGCGCGACATGGCCGGCGACCGCCCCGTCACGCAGCTGCGCAACCTGAATTCCGCGCGGGCAATCACCGTCTATTACGTCGACACGCTCGGCGGCTATCAGCGCGTCGAGATCGAGCCGGGCGGCACGCTGGCTCTGGCCGCCCTGCCCAGGCGCATCCTCTCGGTGGAATAGCCGCGGTATCCCGCGGCTAGCCACCCGGCTCCCGGCGCACCACCACCTTCTGGTACAATCCGCCGAAGAACGTCTGTTTCGACCAGCCATAGCCGTCGCGGGCCGTGGCGTACGCCTCGATCTCTTCGTCCCAGATCTCGCGCGCGTACGGCTCCAGCAGGGCGAACACCGAGGTCATGACCAGGCGCAACGGATGCCCCGGATTGGGCCGATGGTAGTCGACGAACACGGCCTTGCCGCCCGGTGCCAGACTGCCCAGGATCGCGTCGACGATCCGCGTCTTGTATGCCTTGGGCACCTCGTGCAGCAGAAAGAAGCAGCACACCGCATCGTACGGACCGCTGCCGCCAGGCCGGGCCGCGTCGGCCAGGCGCACGGTCGCCTGGGGCAGGTGCTGCAGCTTGCGCCGCGTGTGGTGGACCTGGATCGGCGCCACGTCGATGACATCAAGAGTGCCGCTCGAACCCAGGAAATCCGCCAGGCGGGTCGAGAAATTCCCATAGACGCAGGCCGTCTGCAGGACCCGCTGGCCGGGTTCCAGCTCGTCGAGAACGGCGCGCACGAGCCGGTCGGCGTTGCCCCAGAGGATGGCCTGGACCACGAACCACTGATCGAACATCGCCCGGCTGACCGGATTCAGATACGCCCACGAGTAGGTATTGCGGAGGTAATCCGGCAGCGGCACGCTCTCCGCCGTGTCCGGATCGGGAACCGCGATGTCGGCCACGTCCAGACCAGAAGCCATTGGCGTCGGCGTGTCACCGGCGGTACGGGCACAGCTGCCGGCATACTGGGTCATCGGCTGTCCTCCACATCCCCGGCGCCGACGGCGGGCACACCTCTCCCCACGGCTGAATTCAGCATTACCAACGGTTCTCCTTCACAGGGAACGGCGGGACCGTCCCCGCCGCGACAGCGACTGCCCGACAACGCCGGCAGGCGCCTCAGTGTACCGTAACCACGCCCTCGAGTCCCAGCGGCGCTTCACCATAGACGGACCGGGCGCGCTCCTCGAAGGCATTGATCAGCATGTGCGCCGCCTCGCCGGTGACGATCCCCAGCATCTTGCCCAGCGCCACCGACTTGAAGTGGAACAACAGGTCCAGCCGCACGCGGCAACGGCCTCCCGGCGCCGGCTCGAAGCGCCAGCGGATCTCCAGCTTCTTGAACGGCTTTTCATCGGAGGTGACGTCGATCCAGTCGGGCCGCCGCAGCGCAGTGCGCGTGGTGAAGCGCTGGCTGACCATGCTGACGCGAATGACCTGGTCGGTGTAGTACGCGCCCTCCTCCCGACGCCGTACGCGGGCTGCCACCCACCACGGCACGAACTCGGGATAGCGCTCCACGTCGGCCACCAGGTCGAACAGCTGTTCCGGCCTGAACGGCACTTCGCGTTCTACCGTATGAGTCTGCATGGGATGGTTCTCCCGTTCGTGCAAGCCTCGTTCGGGCGCTCTGCCCCGGCTGCCGCCAGCGCGCGCCTCTCATTCCCAATTCGTCACTGACCAGGTGATTGAAAGCGAATGTCAAGCCGGGAACAATGGGCAATGTGTCTTCCGTCACAAGTTCGCAACACCATGACCCGGCCCGAGCCGGCCTGGACTCGCCCCGGGCCCGGCCGGCAGTCACCGGGCCCGTGCCGTCACAGGCCGAGCCGCGCCTCAAATGCTGATCAGGAAGATCGCCGCCAGAATCGTGAAGAGTCCGGCGAACCCGTACACGACATAGGATATCGGCCCGTCGGCGCGGATCCCGAAGTCGTGTGCCGTGATCCGCAAACGATGCGCGGCGTGCCACAACTGCAATCCGACCACGCCGAAGACGATCAGTTTGATCAGCCAGTTCTGGACGAAGAACACGACCTTGTCATAGGCCAGCACGCCACCCGACTCGGCCCCGCCGAATGCGAGCGGCATGATCGACGTCATCACGATCAGCACCGGCGCCAGGAAGGCGGCCACCGTGCCGCCCGCCGCGAACAGGCCCCAGACGATGGGCTTGTGGGATTTCGTAGCCATGGCTTACAGCCCCGCCAGCACGAGCAGCACCAGGGAGACGGCACCCCATACGGCATAGTGTGCGCCGATGATGGTGCCGCCCGACACCTTCTCGCCGCCGACCATGAGCGGCATGGCCTTCGGCGTCACGTTGAACCACGTGATGGTGTTGTAGAGAGCGAAGCCCAGGCAGACGAGTTGAAAGATCAGGCCGAGCGGGCTGAGGATGGCGCCGACATAGGCGTTCCACGCCGCCTCGCCTTGCGACAGGCGCCACATGCCGATGACCAGCATGGCCATGTAGGCGCCGATGAAGATGCAGGTCACCTCGCGGGCCATGTATTCGCGATAACGGCCCTGGCGCATCCACCAGGTCGTCTTCGACACGGGAGGGTTATAGGGTCTACGGCTCATCGGGCACTCCACGGCATGAGGAAGGCCTTGAAGTAGTCCATGGTGCTGGCGATCTTCTCCTGCTGGATCGCCCCTGCGGGGTCGACATCCTTCGGGCAGACCTGGCTGCAGGCGCCGACGAAGCTGCACTCCCACACGCCCTCGTGGGCGGCGACGACGTCGCGCCGGGCGCTCCCGCCCACATCACGGGAGTCCAGGTTGTAGCGATGCGCCAGGGCCAGCGCCGCCGGGCCGATGAACTCCGGATTGAGGGCGATCTGCGGGCATGCCGAATAGCACAGCATGCAGTTTATGCACATGGAGTACTGCTTGTACGCCTTGAGCTGGGCCGGCGTCTGCGTGTACGTCCCGTCGTCGGGTGTACGTTCCTCCTTGGGGATGATGTACGGCCGGACGCTCTCCAGCTTCTCAATGAACGAGTCGAGGACGACGATCAGGTCGCGCTCGATCGGGAAGTTGGCCAACGGCTCGATTCGGATCTTGTCCGGATAGTCGCGCAGGAAGGTCTTGCACGACAGCACCGGCTCGCCGTCGGCCATCATGCCGCAGCTGCCGCACACGGCCATGTGGCACGACCAGCGGTAGGCGACGCTGTCGTCGAGACTGTCCTTGATGTAGTTGAGCGCGTCGAGGATCACCCAATCCTTGTCGCAGGGCACCGAGTAGCTCTGGTATCGCGGCTCGCTGTCCCGGTCGGGATCGTAGCGCAGGACCTCGATCTCCATCTGTCGCGTGTCGTTCATCGCGCGTCGCTCTCCATGAACTCGCCTGAGCCGGCCGGGTCGGACGGGGCGCGGCCCCGCGTCCCCGTCCGGCCTGTTCCGCTATTCCGCAGCGGAGGCCGCCTTGGCCCCGCCGCCCTTTGACTTTTCCGCATCGTCGGCGGCGCCGCCATACAGACGCTCGGCCGGCTGCGACTTGGTGATGACCACGTCGAGATAATCGATGCGCGGGTCGCCATTCGGATTGTAATGGGCCATGGAGTGCGTCAGGAACCGGGCGTCGTCGCGCTTCTCGTAGTCGAGACGCTGGTGGGCGCCGCGCGATTCGGTCCGCTGCAGGGCCGCATGCGCCAGGGCATGCGACACCTCGATCATCGCGTCCAGCTCCAGCGCGTGGATCAGCGCCGTATTGAACACCATGCTCTTGTCGTTGAGCTGGATGTCCTTGTAGCGGTCGCGCAGCTCGCCGATCTTGTCGCAGGCCTTCTGGAGCATGTCGCCGGTGCGGTAGATGCCGACGTTCTCCTCCATGGTCTCGGTCATCTCGTTGCGCAGGGCCGAGACCCGCTCCCGCCCCTTGCTGCGCGTCAACAGGGCCGTGACCCGGCTTTCCGCCGCCGCCGCCTGCTTCTCGACGGCCGCCTGATCCGGCTCCTTGCCGCCGGCCGCCACATAGCCCAGGGCGGCCTGGCCGGCGCGGCGGCCGAACACCAGCAGTTCGGTCAGCGAGTTGGAACCGAGCCGGTTGGCGCCGTTGATGGTGACGCAGGCGCATTCGCCGGCCGAGTAGAGGCCCGGCATCGGCGCCGCGGCGTCGATGTCGGTGTGGATGCCGCCCATCATGTAGTGCACCACCGGCCGCACCGGCACCGGCTCGTAGACCATGTCGACGCCCATGTAGCTCTTGGCCAGGTCGCGCACGAACGGCAGGCGCTCATTGATCAGCTTCTCGCCCAGATGGGTCAGGTCGAGGTGGACGGACTCACCGAAGCGCGTCGGGATGGTGCGGCCGGCCTTCATCTCGTGCCAGAAGGCCTGGCTCAGCTTGTCGCGCGGCCCCAGCTCCATCGCCTTCTTGACCGGCTCCGGCCGCTCCGGCCCCAGGCCATAGTTCTTCAGGTAGCGGTCGCCATCCTTGTTGCGCATGAACCCGCCCTCACCGCGGCAGCCCTCGGTCAGCAGGATGCCGGTGCCGGGCAGGCCGGTCGGGTGGTACTGAACGAACTCCATGTCCTTCAGCGGCACGCCGGCCTTGTAGGCCATGGCCATGCCGTCACCGGTCTTGATCGCGCCGTTCGTGGTGAACGGATAGACCCGGCCGGCACCGCCGGTGCAGATGATCACCGCCTTGGCCAGGAACAGCTTCATCTCGCCGGTGCGCATCTCGATCGCGGTGACGCCCTGGCAGCGGCCATCCTCGACCATCAGGTCGGTCGAGTAGAACTCGTCATAGCGCCGGATCGACGGGTACTTCAGCGACGTCTGGAACAGGGTGTGCAGCAGGTGGAAGCCGGTCTTGTCGGCAGCGTACCAGGTGCGCTCGATCTTCATGCCGCCGAACGGCCGCACGGCGACGCGGCCGTCGGCCGTGCGGCTCCACGGGCAGCCCCATTGCTCGACCTGGATCAGCTCCCGCGGCGCCTCGTGGATGAAGGCCTCGACCACATCCTGGTCGGCCAGCCAGTCGGCGCCGCCGACGGTGTCCATGAAGTGCTTGTCGAAGCTGTCCTCGTCCTTGGCCACGCCGGCGGCGCCGCCCTCCGCGGCGCAGGTGTGGCTGCGCATCGGGTAGACTTTCGAAATCAGGGCGATGCCGACCTTCGGGTCGGCCTCCGCGACCGCGATCGCGGCCCGCAGTCCGGCGCCGCCGGCACCAACGATCACGATGTCGGTCTTGATCACATCCATGGCAGGGCTCCGCGGCTGTGCGGTCAGCGATTGAGATTGGTACTAAGTATAACGACATTCGGCGCAACTGCCAGCGCCGGCCGCACGAACGTTCCTTCATTGCGGCACCTGACCGCAAGCCCGTTTCGCCGTCGCCCGGCGTGACGGCCGATTCGACCGGTCACGGCGCGCCCCCATCGTCCGGCGGCGGCCGGCCATCCTCGCGTTCCCGCTCCGGGCGCTCCGCAGGACCGGGCCCCGGGTCCGGCCGCGCATCGGCCATGGGATCGGCCATGGGATCCGCCAGTTCATGGTCGGGCAATCGCCCGCCCGCGGTCGGGTCCATGTCCTCGATACCGTAGACGAAATCGGGCAGCTCGGTCTCCTCCGGCGTGAGCTCAGCCTCTGCGACGGGCATCGCCTTAAGCACGGGCGCGGCCGAGGCTGCCAGCGAAATTATGTCGGCGGACGGCGCTGGCGAGCGGTCTTCCAACGAGTGCGACACAGCAGCGGCATCCCCGGACGGAATGTCCGCAGGCGCGCCGTGGCCCGGCGGGGCGGCGGCATCGTGCGCATCCATTTCGCACACGGCGAAGGAAAATCGCGCAGGATCGGCCGGCAGCGTCCGCCCGCCGTCATCCACCCGGCGCAACCGCAGCCGCACCGCGTCGGCCCCCACCTGTTTCGCGATGGAGCCGCCATTGGCGACCGGCGCCCAGTCGCGGCCGTCGAACCAGGCGAGATCGACCCGGTCATCGACGATACCGGGCGCGGCATCCGCTTCGTCCCGGTCATAGGTCACCAGCAGGCGCACCGCCACCGCCTCGCCGGCGACCGGTATGTCCACCTCGATGACATCATGGTGCAGCGGCGATGCCTGCCGACCCGCCGGAGCCTCAACCTCCCCTGTCTCCAGCCCCGTCTCGCCATCGCCGCCGCCGGTGACGGGACTGGGCGAGCCGTCTTGCGGCACCAGGCCGCGGGCGGAGCGCTCGAGGCCACCGGCCGGGGACGGCCGCGCCGCGGCCGGGATGCCCCCTGCGAAGCACAGGCCGTCCGGTCCCAGCAACGCGATCACCCCGACCCGGCTGCCGACCGGGACGGCCACCACGTCCCGAAAGACTGGCGCCTCGCCATCGTCGCCGATCGCGCCGGCCAGTTCCCGTTCGCCGGCCGTCAGCGCCTCGGCGATTCGCGCGGCCGGAACGGCGGCGCCGGCGCCGGCCTTCAGCGCCGGTGCCTCGCCCCGCACCAGCGCATCGAAGAACTCCTTCAGGACGACAGTGCCGGGCGTGCCGTAGTCGATGAGCAGGTCGCCGCCGTCGCGCAGCAAAGCCACCGCCACCAAGCCGGGCGCGTCGAGGGCGAGCGGGGCGAGCGGAGTCCCTGGAGAGTCCGGAGAGTCCGGAGTGCCCGGCAGTGGGCCGACCGCGGTCTCGCCGCCGTCGCCGGGCGGAGCCACCGGCAACCGGCGCGGCTCGCCACCCGACTGCACCGCCGCCGGCCTGGGGACGCCGTCCGCGACGACGCCGTCGGTCACCATCGATGTGCTCATCCGCCTGTGCCGGATCGCCGCAGAGGCAGGCGCCTTGTCGGCCCCGCCGTCACACGGGAGCTTGGCCAAGACCGGCATGTCCGTCAAGCGACGGTAATCCCGAAACCCGTAAGATCACGTGCAGCGATTGAAGGCGGCGACCGGCAAACAGGCGCCCAGCCGGCACGGTCCGGACAGATCCCAATCCGGACAGGCCACCGTCAGGACAGCTCGCCGTCGGTACAGGCCCCCCTCAGGACGGCCCCCCCTCAGGACGGGCCCCCCTCAGGACGGGCCACCGTCAGGACGGGCCCCCCCTCAGGACGGGCCATCGTCAGGACGGGCCACCGTCAGGACGGGCCGCGTCAGTACAGGCCACCGATGCCTTGCAGCGCGCGCTCGGCCGTCTCGCTGAAGGCGGCGGGTTGCGGCCGGACGATCGGTTCCCAGCCATCGCGCATCACTTCCTGGATGGCACCGGCGCTGCCCGCCGTCACCGGCGATCCGGTCCACCGGTTGACCCAGACGGTGCTGACGCCTTCCGGCACCGGGAAGTCGCGCAACGGCCGGTCGCGCAGCGCGCCCTCCATGAACGCCCCGAAGATCGGCACGGCGGCCGTGCTGCCGGACTCCGCGCCCAGCGAGCGCGGCGCGTCGAACCCGACATAGACGCCGACGGCCAGCCCCGGCGCGAACCCGACAAACCAGGCGTCGTGCGCATCGTTGGTGGTCCCGGTCTTGCCGGCCAGCGGCATGCCCAGGCCGGCCAGCCGTGCGGCCGTGCCGCGCTGCACGACACCGCGCAGGATCGAGATCATCTGATAGGCGCTGATCGGGTCGGTGACCTGCTCGCGCTCCCCCTCGATCGCGGGCGGCGCTCCGCCCTCCCACGCGGCGGCGGTGCAGGAAACGCAGCGGCGGGTATCGAACTGATAGATGGTCCGGCCCGACGGATCCTGGATCCGGTCGATCAGGTACGGCTCAAGGCGATAACCGCCGTTGGCGATCATGGCGTAGGCGTTGGTCAGGCGCAGCAGCGTGGTCTCGCCGGCGCCCAGCGCCATTGCCGGCAGCAGCGGCATGTCGTCATAGATGCCGAATCTGTTGGCCACTTCCGCCACCGGCTCGATGCCCATCTCCAGCACCAGCCGCACCGTCATCACGTTGCGCGACCGCTCGACGCCATAGCGCAGCGGCAGCGCGCCGTGGAAGTCGTGGCCGTAGTTCTCCGGCACCCAGGCGCGCTGGCGCGGTCCCTGCGACACCGCCACCGGCACATCGAGCAGCACGGAGGTCGGGCCATACCCCTCTTCCAGCGCCGCCAGATAGACGAACGGCTTGAATGCAGAGCCGGGCTGGCGGAACGCCTGGGTCGCCCGGTTGAACTCGCTCATGGCATAGCTGAAACCGCCGGCCATGGCGGCGACCCGGCCGGTTTCCGTATCCATGGCAACGATCGCGCCCTGCACCGCCGGGATCTGGCGCAGGCCGAACGCCCGGGTCTGCCCCGCCGCGGCTGCCGTTTCCGCACTGACGGCGCTGACCGGCTCGACCAGCACGACGTCGCCAACAGCGAGCACGTCGCCGGCGCGGTAGATGGCCGGACCCAGCCAGCCGCCCGGATGCTGCCGCCGCGCCCAGCGCAGCTCGTCGACCGGAATGGTACCGATCTCGCCGTCGTCCAGACCGATGCGCGCCTGCGCCGGCTCGACGTCCAGCACCACGGCAAGGCGCCAGTCCTGGGCGCCGGATGGCGGGTCGATCTCGGCCAGCACCGTCTGCCACAGCGGCACCGCGACGGCAGGCGGCGCCGCCTCGGCCGGCACGGCCGCTCCGTCATCACCGTCCATCCGGTCGCGCAGGCGGGAGAGCCGGTGGAACAGGCCGCCATTGGCGCCCTCCGGCGGGGCGGCATCCACGGCAGCCGCACCTTCCGCAGCATCCGCTGCATCGTCGTCCGGCACCGCCGCGGTGGCCGCCTCGAGCGCGGCCTGCTGGCTGACGATCCGGCTCATGTTGGAGATCGGGCCGCGCCAGCCGTGGCGACGGTCATAGTCCATCAACCCCTGGCGCAGGGCCCGCTGGGCCAGCGCCTGCAGCCGCGGGTCGAGTGTGGTGTGCACCGCCAGGCCGCCCTGGTACAGCAAGTCGTTGCCCAGGGTCTGCTGCAGGAAGCGCCGCACTTCCTCTGCGAAATAGGGGGCGGACACAGAGTCGGGCGCCGCGTCCTCGCGCACCTCGAGCGGCTCGGCACGGGCCGCATCGGCCTCGTCTCGGGTGATGGCGCCGTCCTCGACCATGCGCTCGAGCACATAGTTGCGCCGCGCCACGGCAGCGTCGTGGCGGAAGATGGGATGGTAGTTGTTCGGCGCCTTGGGCAGCGCCGCCAGGAAAGCCGCCTGCGCCAGCGTCAGGTCCGCCGGCGGCACGCCGAAATAGCGCATCGAGGCCGTGCCGACACCATAGGCGCCGCGGCCCAGATAGATCTGGTTCAGGTACAGCTCGAGGATCGTGTCCTTGTCGAAGATGCGCTCGATGAGGACGGCCAGCACGACCTCCCGCGCCTTGCGCAGCAGCGACACCTCGTTGGTCAGCAGCAGGTTCTTGGCAAGCTGCTGGGTGATGGTCGAACCGCCGTGCAGCCGCCGGCCGGTGGCGGCGTTGCGTACGTTGACCAGAGCCGCCCGCGCCAGTCCGCCGAAGTCGATACCGATGTGATCGCGGAAGCGCTGGTCCTCCGCAGAAATGAACGCCTGCAGCAGGTAGGGCGGCATCGACTCGATCGGTACGTATGTCCGATTCTCGCGGTAATATTCGCGAATGAGCTGCCCGTCGAAGGCGTAGAGACGGGTCGCCTGGGGCGGCTGGTACCAGGCGATCTGCCGGTGATCCGGCAGGTCGAGCACGCCGGCCGCAACGGTTCCCAGGACTGTCAATAGAGTGGCTATGGCCGATAACATCGATTCGCAACCCGTCATGGTTTGCATCGTCTATACCGTCTGGCGGAGCATTGCGCAATTCGACGCTGCACGCGATACCCGAAACGGCAGTCTTGCAGCACCTTGCCCCTGCGATGAGGACGGCCCCGCCGATGAGGTAAAGGTTGGCGTCCAACAACACGCGACGGCTGCAAGCGGTTCCCGGTGCGACTCGCCGCGGCCAGGGTGATGCAAGGATTGTTATCGGCTATTTTTCCTGCTACGAGAGCCGTTCCTGATTTTTATCCCAGTTCGGCGACCGAATGTCGGAATCGAATGCAGACGGTGAGGACAATGTCCTGTCCTCTGTGCCCGTGCCCGGCAGCGGCCCCGCCCTGCTCGGCCGCCTCGCCGACGATGGCCTCGACATATTCTGCTGGTGCAACCGATGCGGCCACAACGCCATCGTCTCCACCCGGCTGCTCATCCGGCAGCTTGGTCCGGCCATGCCGGTGCCGGCGGTGGGGGCGCACATGCGCTGCACCGGCTGCGGCAGCCGCGACGTGGCGACCCGGCCGGCATGGCCGGCCGCGGGGCCGATCACGCGACACGACTGACGCACGGCACGGCGCGACGCACCGCACGACTGACGCACGGCACGGCGCGACGGACCGCGTCCGGCGGCTATTCCTCGACGAACTCCGGCAGGTCGGCGAGCAGCCGGCGCATGCGGGATTCGGCCTCGTCCTTCCACCTGAACCAGTAATAGCCGTAAGTCACGCAATGCACCGGGTGCGCACCGACAGTGCCGGCCTTCTCCAGCGTGTCGTTGATCAGAAAGTGGAAAACGGCGTTGCCGACCTGCTCCGGCTTCTCCCGGACCATGGCGGCCTTGACGTGAGCCAGATCGCCCGGGCCGGCAATGTCGTCCGTCGGCAGGAACTCCAGCACCTGGTCGAGCGCGAACTCGACCGCGTCGTCGAACCAGCCGTTGCGGTGCAGGAACTCGAAATAGCCGTGCATCTCCTCCGACAGGCTAAGGGCGTGGTGCTGCGCCTCCTTCGTCCACAGCAACTCCGGCGCGTTCATGGCAATGCGCTCCTCCCTCGGGCTTGTCCGTCGCGGTGCGGCGCCGTGCCCGATGGCGGCGCCGCCCCGACGCCGAATCCGCTGGCCGCCATCCCGTGCCGCCGGTGCGGTCGCCGCGCGTCTGGCCGTCAGTGCGCCGCGCCATCCGGTGTGCCTTCATGAGGCTCACCGCCGACACGCACCATCGCCTGGCGGTCCTGGTCGTACGTCCATACGGCGCTGATCCCGCCGTCACGGCGGTGCACCAGCACCCTGGTATCGTGACCGAGTCGTGCCACCCGCCCGGCATCGCTGAGCGCCGCATCGAGCGCTTCCTTCTGCGTGTGGAAATGCCCGAAGTGCTCCCCCCCGAACGTCACCGACCATTCGTCCGTGAATGTCTCGGGATTGCGCTCGACGGCGTATTCAAGATGCGCGACCTGGGTCATTGGCGCCTCCGGCAAACCCTGCTCCGGCCCCGCCCTGCGGGGATCGCCGCGACCGGCCCAATCCGTTCGCGGCCGGCCCGCTGATAGTTGGCTTTATGTTGGGCGAGGTTTTGGGCGCTGCAACGGAAAACTTCCGGCCGCCCCGGGCCAGCCGCGTGGGCAAAAGAACACAAACAATCATTTCGCGTTGTTTCCGGACTTGAGGACTAGCCCGAATGGCGCGGGGCCGGCAGCATTGCCTGCCACCATGTTGCACGAACGTGGTCGCCGGGGGCGGCAGACCGACCTTCAGGGCATGACCGTGCCCTTGAGGATGGCCTGCATGAAGACGGCGCCGTCGATGTCGCAGTCCATGCAGTTGGCGTTGGTCAGGTCGGCGCCGGTGAAGTCGGCGCTGGTCAGGTTCGCGGTGTGCAGGTCGGCGCCGCGCAGGTTGGCACCGATCAGCTTGGCGCCGGTCAGGTTGGCCGGCCAGAAGCGCCCGGTCGAGGCGCCGTCGGGGCCGCGCATCTCCACCGAGGTCAGCTTGACCCAGCTCAGGTCGGCGCGGGTCAGGTCGGCGCCGGCCAGGTTGGCGCCGTCGAGTACCGCGCGGCCGAGGTTGCAGCTGACCATGTCGCAGCCCGACAGGTCGGCCATCAGCAGCACCGCGCCGCTGAGCCGCGTGTCGCGCAGGCTGGCGCCGCGCAGGCTGGCGCCCGACAGGTTGGCGCCGGTCAGATCCATGCCGGACATGTTGAGCCCGTCCAGGGTGGCGCGGCTGCCGACGCGGCCGTTGGAGCTCATCCAGGCGGCATGGCCGCGCACGATGTCGTCGACCAGGCCGGGCCGGCGCTCGCCACGCCGCGCCACCGCCGCCCTGTCGAGGATGGCCATGGACAGGTCGACCGAATCGAGATCCACGTCGGTGATCTCGGCGCCGGTCAGGTTGGTGCCGCGCAGCAGGGCGCCGTCGAGCCGGCAGCCGACCAGGCGCGCCCCGGTCAGGTTGGTGGCCATCAGGTTGGCGCCGCTGAGGTCGGCGCCGGACAGGTCGGCCTCGGTCATGTTGGCGTCGGTGAAGCGCGACTGGCGCAACATGGCGCCGGACAGCCTGGCGCCGATCAGCGACGCCTTGCCCAGATTGGCCCGCGACAGGTTGGCGCCGCTGAGGTCGGCGTGGTCGAGCGTCGCCTTGCCCAGGTCACTTTCCAGCAGCGTCACGCCGTGGTTGCCGTCGGTGCTGAGCAGCGTGCCCTCGCGCAGGTCGGCACCCTCCAGGTTGGCGCGGCTGAGGCGGGCGGCGCGCAGGCGGGCACCGCGCAGGTCGGCATGGAACAGGTTGGCCTCGGTGAGGTCGGCCCTGGTCATGTTGGCGGCGAACAGGTCGCAATAGCCGAGGTCGGCCCGTGCGAGGTTGCTCTTCTCCAGCCGGGCGCCGGACAGCTTGGCCAGCCGCAGGTTGGCCCGCGGCAGATGCGCCGACGACAGGTCCTGCATGGCCAGATTGGCGCGACGCCCGCCGGGCTGCTTGGACAGCCAGCGCTCGTGCTGCGCGAGGATGGTGACAATGTCCTTGGGCGTCATGACGGTGCGGGCCTTCGCACGCCGGGGCGGGCACCCCGGTGATAGACCACCCGTTGTAGACGCAAATTCGTACGATTGTCATCACTACCAGTTCGACCCCTGTCGCGGCGGCGACGTGACCGTCAAGCGACGGCGGTGGCGGCCATCTCCCGACGGCACACCACCGCGCCAAACCTTCACTCTGGGGCCGATTGCCGACCTTCCGCTTATTGGACGTAGGCGCCAACGCCGACGGCGTACTGGTCGTCCACGCGGATCACGTAGCTGCGCTTCGGCTCGTTCTCGCTGGTCTGCGGGTTGGCGAACACGTAATCGACCCAGCCGTGGTCCTCGACCGCGACGATATCCGCAATGAAGGCGTTGCCTTCCGGATCGGTCGCCTCGATCATGTTGGTGCCGATCAGCGACTCGTTGGCGCCGTGCGCGACGGCGTTGCCCTCAAGGTCGAACACGAACACGTAAAGGTCGCGGTCGTGCCACTCGCCGCCCTCGTTGAACGCCGGGAACGCCACATCCGGCCCTTCCTCATGCAGGAACTCGGCGGCGCGCTCAGCCATCGCCTGGGCTTCGTCGAGGCTGGCCCGCTCATCGGCCTGGGCGGTGGAGAAGGTGACCGCAAAGCCGGCCACCACGATCGAGAAAAGACGAAGCAGCTTGGTCATCGTTCGATCTCCAATTGTTGTACGTTTCGTTTGATCTTTTTCGGCCAGCCGGCGATCGCAGTCCCCGGATAGCCCGGTCGCCACGATGGGTCCTCCCGGCACCTGATTGAAGCGCCGCGACCGCGCAGTTCTTGGTTGCCGGGAGACGCTACCCAAAACCGAGGCCAGCAGACTCTATCTGTCTTCTGGGTGCCGTCAAGTTGCAATAACGTTACCGCGTGTGGACAAGGGCGGATTCCCGGTCGTCCACCGAGCCGCCGGCGTTCTTTTAAGTGGTTGACACGAACATGCCCTCGACCATCCGCTGTGCCTCGCCGACCGCCATGCTGCGGCACCGAAACCACGCCAGCCAACAGCGGAGACGAAAGAAACCGTCGCCGCATGGGCACCAAGCATCATGGTTGAGCCGAATCCCGCCTCCCGCGGCCGGGGACCCGCCCCTCACTCCCACTCGATTGTCCCCGGCGGCTTGGAGGTGACGTCG
>CAZGMC010000017.1:19853-24930 GCA_964526565.1 uncultured Mycobacteriaceae bacterium | reverse complement strand
ACCTCGTTGATGATGCGCGTGGCGACGCGGCCCAGGAAGTCGTGGGGGTACGGATAATAGTCGGCGGTCATGCCGTCGGTCGAGGTCACCGCGCGCAACGCACAGACGAACTCGTAGGAGCGGCTGTCACCCATGACGCCGACCGTGCGCACCGGCAGCAGCACGGCGAAGGCCTGCCAGATGGCGTCGTACAGGCCGGCGCGGTCGATCTCCTCCAGATAGATGCGGTCGGCCTTGCGCAGGATCTCCAGCCGCTCGGGCGTCACCGCGCCGGGCACGCGGATGGCCAGCCCCGGCCCCGGGAACGGGTGGCGGCGGATGAACGCCTCGGGCAGGCCCAGGGTGCGGCCCAGCGCCCGCACCTCATCCTTGAACAGTTCGCGCAGCGGCTCGAGCAGCTCCAGGTTCATGCGGTCGGGCAGGCCGCCGACATTGTGGTGCGACTTGATGGTGACGCTGGGGCCGCCGGTCACCGATACGCTCTCGATCACGTCGGGATAGAGCGTGCCCTGGGCCAGGAAGCGGGCGCCGCCGATCCTCTCCGCCTCCTCCTCGAACACGTCGATGAAGGTGGCGCCGATGATCTTGCGCTTGCGCTCGGGGTCCTCGACCCCGGCCAGCCGCTCCAGGAAGCGCGGCCCGGCGTCGGCGTGGACCAGCGGGATGTTGTAGTGGCCGCGGAACAGGCCGATCACCTGCTCCGCCTCGCCGGTGCGCAGCAGGCCGGTGTCGACCAGGATGCAGGTCAACTGCTCGGGCACCGCCAGGTGGATCAGCACCGCCGCCACGGCGCTGTCGACACCCCCCGACAGGCCCAGCACCACCCGCCCGCCGGCGGCGACGGGCCCCACCTGGGCGCGGATGCGGGCGATCGCCTCGTCGCGGAAGGCGGCCATCGTCCAGTCGCCGCGGCAGCCGGCGACGCGGTGCGTGAAGTTGCGCAGCAGTTCGGCGCCGCATGGCGTGTGCACGACCTCCGGATGGAACTGAACGCCGTAGAACCGCCGCGAGTCGTCGGCGATCACTGCGTGCGGCGCGCCGTCGCTGACGGCGACGCTGCGAAACCCCGCGGGCAGCGCGGTGACGCGGTCGCCGTGACTCATCCACACCGGCTCGCGCGCGCCCGGCGGCCACAGGCCATCGAACAGGGCGCAGTCGTCGACGACCTCGATCTCGGCGCGGCCGAACTCGCGGTGGTGGTGGCCTTCGACGGCACCGCCCAGCTGCGCGCACATGGCCTGCTGGCCGTAGCAGATGCCCAGCACCGGCACGCCCAGGTCGAACACGACCTGCGGCGCCCGCGGCGCCCCTGCCTCGGTCACCGAGGCGGGACCGCCGGACAGGATCACGGCCCTGGCGCCGAACCCGGCGATCCGCTCCCAGTCGGCGTTGAACGGCCAGATCTCGCAGTAGACGCCGCTCTCGCGCACGCGCCGCGCGATAAGCTGCGTCACCTGAGAACCGAAATCGAGAATGAGCACCCGGTCGTGCCGGGGGTGGTCGGCGGCGAACGAGATCATCGCGGTGCAAAGCAGCGGGAACGTGCCGGCCAACCTAGTGCTGCGGCCGGCGGCCGACAAGGAACATGACGCGGCGCGGGACCGCCCCCGACAGCACCGGGTGCCTGCGCCCTGGAAATGTTTTCACCAAACGGCCAAGACTTAAACCGTTGTTGACCACGCCCGTGTTGAGTTGACGCAAGAGGCGGCCGCCAGGGGTCTGCCAGTTCTGTCACGCTCCGCCGGAATAACGGTAAACTTTCGTAAAAGCGCGCCCCGCGCGGACGCCGCATATGGTGCAAAAATGTGACATGTTGCCTTGATGATGCCAGCGCGATAGCACATGGAAATCATCTATTAACAACAATCATGTACAAGGCTGTATGAAAGTATCGGACGAACGGGGGCGAGCCATGCTGCTGCGAACGATACTGTGGATGTATCTCGTCTTCTGGGCCATCTATCTGATGACCGCCCCCGCGGTAACGCTGTTCCCGCTGCCGTAGCCTGCCCTGTCCGCCTGCGCCACGCATACGGGGGAGACAGCGCCGCCGCCCGCAGGCCGCCGCCCGCAGGCCGCAGGCCGCCGCCCGCAGGTCGCCGCCCGCCGCGTCAGCCGTCCGCTGCGGCCTCGCCGGCCGGCCACGCTTCCGCCCCCTCGGCGACGCGCTCCAGCACTGCGACGTAGAAGGCATCGGTGCCGTGCCGCGCCGGTGTCAGCCGCAGGTCCGGACCGGCGGCCGTTGCCGCACCGAGACCGGCCTCGGTCCACGCCACCTCGGTCGGCACCGGCCGGAATGCCGGGTGTCCGGCCAGGAAGGCGGCGATGCGAGCCTCGTTCTCCTCCGGCAGCAGCGAGCAGGTGGCATAGACGAGCCGCCCGCCCGGTTTTACGAGTCGGCAGGCGCTGGCCAGGATGGCGTCCTGCAGGCCGGTCAGCGCCGGCAGGTCGACCCGGCGCCAGCGCGCCTCGGGGTGACGGCGCCAGGCGCCGCTGTTGCTGCACGGCGCATCGATCAGCACGCGGTCGAACTTGCCCTTCTGCCGGGCCACCCAGCGGTCGCGCTCGCCGGTCAGCAGCCGCGGCTCGATGTTGTCGACCTGGCTGCGGCGCAGACGCTCACGGCCCCGCTCCAGGCGGGCGGCGGCGATGTCGCAGGCCACCACCCGGCCCTTGTTCTCCATGCGGTCGGCCAGGGCCAGCGCCTTGCCGCCGGCGCCGGCGCAGAAGTCCACGACCTGCTGGCCCGGCCGGGCATCGACCAGCAGCGCGACGAGCTGCGAGCCCTCGTCCTGGACTTCGACGGCGCCGGAGCGGAACAGCGGATGCCCGGTCAGCGGCGGCCGGCCGGCGAGGCGTACGCCGGTGGGCGCGTACGGTGTTGGCGCCGCCTCCAGCCCGTCGGCACGCAGCCGGGCAACGACCTCGTCGCGGGTTGCCATCCGGGTGTTGACGCGCAGGTCGACGGGCGCCGGCTCCAGCAGCGCCGCCAGCTCCGCTTCGAACTGCTCGCCGAATGCGGCCTGCAGTGACGGCGCCGCCCACTCGGGACACTCGGCGCGCACCGCCGCCGGCATGTCCGGATGGTCGAGCCCGCCCGGCGGCAGTGCCGCGACGAGCACCGCCTCGGCCGGGTCGAACGGCTCCGGCGCATAGCGCCCGCCGTCGAACATGGCACTGACAGTGGCCGCATCGCTGTCCTCCTTGAGGATCAGCCAGGCGATGACGCGCGGCCGCGCGGCCGGCACCGCATCGCACCGTTGCAGCCACCAGTCCAGCCGTGCCCGGTGCCGCAGCACGCCATAGACCCGTTCGGCCACGGCGCTGCGGTCCTTGGCGCCGATGTAGCGGCGCTGCCGGAACCAGGCGGCGACCACCGCATCGGCCGGCCGCGGCGCGGCGTCGATCGCCTCCAGCAGCTCAATGGCCGCCGCGACTCGAGCCGCAGGAGTCATGGCCGCGGCCCGATCTTGCCGCACCCCGAACCGGCGCTAGTATCCCCGCTGCCTGCCCGTCCTGCCCGCCGGCTGGCCTCGCCGGCCGCTGCCGGTGCCAGTCCGATTGCAAAGAAGGATGGTTTCATGCCCCTGAACACCGTCGTCATCTACGGATCCGTCCGCACCGAGCGGCGCGGTATCGGTGCCGCCCGCTTCGTTGCGGCCAGGCTGGAAGAACGCGGCCACGGCGTGACGCTCGTCGATCCCATGGAGCGTCAGGTGCCGCTGCTCGACCGCATGTACAAGGAGTACCCGCCGGGCGAGGCCCCGCCGGTGCTGGCGGAGCTGGCGGAGCTGTACCGCGCCGCCGACGGCTTCGTCATCGTCAGCGGCGAGTACAACCACGGCATCCCGCCGGCGCTCAAGAACCTTCTGGACCACTTCCTGGAGGAATACTATTTCCGCCCGTCCGGCATCGTCTGCTACTCGGCCGGCAGTTTCGGCGGCGTGCGCGCCGCGATGCAGCTGCGCATGTCGCTGGCCGAGATGGGCATGCCGAGCATCTCCTCGATTTTTCCCGTGCCGCAGGTGCAGAAGGCGTTCGACCTCGACGGCACGCCGCAGGACCCGGCCTGGGCGCGCCGCATCGGCCGCTTCCTGGACGAGTTCGAGTGGTACCAGCGCGCCTTCCAGGCCGAGCGCGCCAAGGGCACACCCTATTGATGCCGGCTGCGGCGGCATTTACCTTGACGGCGGCAACCGGGACAGGCCCACACGCCTGACGGCCGTACCCTGCCATGTAACGGTTGCGCCGGTCGCACGCGCTGTCGCACTGTGCCCGCCGTGTCCGGGCACGCCTGCCCGGCGTCCGTCCGCGTGCTGCCGTCAGGATGTGGCCAATGCGTCGTCTGGTAACCCTTTTCTGCCTCACCATTCTGTCCGCCTTTGCTGCCGCGGACACCGCTGCACAGCCGGGCCAGCCGGGCCAGCCGGGCCAGCCGGACCAGCCGGACCAGTGGGGCCGCGCCGACGCCATGATCGTGCTCGACGCCTCGGGCAGCATGTGGGGCCAGGTCGACGGCCGCAGCAAGATCGAGATCGCGCGGGAGGTGCTGGCCGACCTGCTCGCCGACTGGGATCCGTCGGTGCAGCTTGGCGTCATCGCCTATGGCCACCGCCGCGAGGGTGACTGCAGCGACATCCAGGTGGTCGTCCCGGTCGGCCTGCTCGACGCCACCGCCGTGACGGCAACGGTCAACCGGCTGGTGCCACGCGGCCGCACGCCACTGACCGACGCCGTGCGGCTGGCCGCCGAGCAGCTCCGGTACCGGGACCGGCCGGCGACCGTGATCCTGCTCAGCGACGGCATCGAGACGTGCACCGCCGACCCGTGCGCCGCGGCAGCCGAGCTTGAGCGCGCCGGGGTGGGCTTCACCGCTCACGTCATTGGCTTCGACGTGCTCGACCCGGCCGACCAGGCGCGGCTCGCCTGCATCGCCGAGAACACCGGCGGCCTGTTCCTGACGGCGGCCACGGCCGAAGAGCTGTCCGACGCCATGGCCACCGTCGGCGCTTCCGTCAGCGAAGAGCCGGCGGCGCCCGAATCGCCGGCGGCGACCCTGGTCCTGGAGCCGGCGGCG
>CAZGMC010000017.1:0-19753 GCA_964526565.1 uncultured Mycobacteriaceae bacterium | reverse complement strand
GCTCCCGACGCGCCGGGCCGCTACGAGCTGCGCTACAACACCGGCCAGTCGGGCGTCACGCTGACGGCCGTGCCGCTGACCGTGCGCGAGGTGACCGCCACGGTTCAGGCGCCGCCGGTCGTTGCCGCCGGCGCCGGGTTCACCGTCGAGTGGACCGGGCCGGACCATCGCCGCGACTACATCACCATTGTCACGGCCGGCGCGCCCGAAGGCGAATACGGCGAGTACGCGCGCACCACCGAGGGCAACCCGCTCTCCCTGCGGGCTCCCGAAGCACCGGGCCGCTACGAGCTGCGCTACAACACCGGCCAGTCCAACCGGACACTGGCGCGCCAACCCGTCACGGTCGAGTAGTCACCGCGCGAGAGGGGATGCAGCACTGCCTGTGGCCGGGCCGCGCGCGTTTGCCGCGCAGCACCTGCGCACCGCTACCTTTCCTGCTTCTACATAATCTGCTATTAAACGACCGGTGACCGTCCCGGCACGGTTGCCTGCATGGAGCGTGGCGGATGAATCCCATAGAGCGCACCTGGGCATGGTGGGCGCACCTTGTTGACATGCCCTACTGGAATCCCTGGCTGGCGGCACTGGCGATTGCCGCCATGGGCCTGGTCGTCTTCTATTTCCTGCACCGGCTGCTCCGCCCCTGAGCCGGCACGGGACTGCCGGCACGGGATTGGGGGCTTGCGCGGGCTTGCCGCGTTGTCGGGCCCGCTGCGGCTTGATACGGTGAGGTCCAATGCCAGTCCCGCCGCTGCAACCCGCATCGTCGCCGCATGATCGACGAGGCCGACCGGATCAGCACTCTTGACGCGCCGAAGGTGGGTCTTGCCCTGGGCGGCGGTGTCGCTCGCGGCTGGGCCCATATCGGCGTCCTGCGCGCATTGCAGCGTGCGGGCATCCAGCCGGACGTGGTCGTCGGCACCTCGATCGGCGCCGTCGTCGGCGGCGCCTATCTGGCCGGCAAGCTCGATGCCGTCGAATCCTGGGCGCGGTCCATCAACCGGTTGAAAGCGGTCGCCTATCTGGATTTCAAGATGCGCAAGCCCGGCCTGATCGGCGGTGAGCGGCTGGCCCGCGAGCTGCGCACCCACCTGGGCGACCGGCACATCCAGGACCTGCCCAGGCCGTTCGTGTGCGTCTGCACCGATCTGGTCACCGGTCATGAGGTGTGGCTGAGCCGCGGCCTGCTGGCCGATGCGATCCGCGCCTCGTTCTCCATGCCGGGCGTGTTCCCGCCCATGCAGATCGGCGGCCGCTGGCTGGTGGACGGCGCGCTGGTCAACCCGGTGCCGGTATCGGTCTGCGTCGCGCTTGGGGCCCGCATGGTCATCGGCGTCAACGTCAACGGCGAAGGCGTGCGCCGCATCCGCTCGCCGGGGGGCGGGCCGCTGCAGAACACGGAGGCGTTCGATGTCGACGAGGTGGTGCGGGCCGCGGTCAAGGCCGAGCGGGGCGAGCGCGGCGGCTGGGGGGTCGCCCTGCCCGGCCTGATCCGCCAGATCTTCCGCCGCGACCGCAACGCGCCCAGCCTGTTCGGCGTCATGGTCGCCTCGCTGGGCATCGTGCTGGACCGCGCCACCCGCAGCCGGCTGGCCGGCGAGCCGCCCGACATCCACATCCAGCCGCGCATCGGCCACATCGGCCTGGCCGAGTTCGACCGCGCCGACGAGCTCATCGACCTCGGCGCCAAGGCGACGGAAGCGGCGGTACCCGATATTCGTGAGGCCATGGCCCTGTTCGGCATCCGGCACACCCCGAACCCTGCCTGAACGGGGCCGCGAAGGCGTGGCGGCCTGTGGCAACGAAACCATGGCGTGGTCGCACCAATGTCGCCAAAATGCAACGGCCCCCGCAATTTGGGGGCCGTGGCAGTCTATGGAGTTGATGCCTGGGCCGGACTGATTTACCCGTTAACCCATAGCAAGCTGCTCGGTTTGCTTTGCCCTTGTGGGCGATTCCTCCCTACACCTGGGCCGTGCCTTGGCACGGCCCTTCTTTATCCCGTACGCCCGTAGAGTGAAAGCGAAATTTCCCGGACCTGTGTCGATTCTTTTTGTTTGCGACGCCTGGCGGAGCATTTCCGCAATGCAATAAACCTTGCAGGGATATGGCTCCGGCATGGCCCGGCCGGCCTCGCGACGGAAACGCGAAGTCGGTCACGGCAAGTTCCACCAATCTTTCTGCCGCCCCCGCCGCCTGGCCGCCGACTCGCCGTACCCGCGGGCCTTTCCGCAGGCCGGACATTGCGATAGTTTTGTGGGTGCGGATCAATTCCCGGCAGGAACGGAGGGCACCGATGTCTGGACCGATGGTGCCGGCGCAACGGTCATCCGCCCGGCCCGCGCGCCTGGCCTTCACTGCTGTCACGCTGGTCATGTCGATCATCCTGACCACGGCCGGCGTGGCACAGGCGCAGCAGTCGTTCGACGCGTGGCTGGCCGGGTTTCGCGCGGAGGCGGCGCGGGCCGGCATCTCGGCGGCCACTCTCGAGTCGGCCCTGCGCGGCCTCGGGCCCAATCCGCGGGTGGTTGAGCTCGACGACCGCCAGCCGCAGTTCACCATCACCTTCTGGGACTATATCGACAACGCCATCAGCGATACCCGCGTGGCCCAGGGGCGGGAGATGCTGGCGCGCCACGGCGCCCTGCTCGACCGCGTCGAGGCCGAGTACGGCGTGCCGGCGCGCTTCCTGGTCGCCTTCTGGGGACTGGAGACGGGCTACGGGTCGTTCATGGGCGACTTTTCCGTGATCCGCTCGCTGGCCACGCTGGCTCACCGCGGGCGCCGCGGCGACATGTTTCGCGACCAGCTTCTCGACGCCCTGCGCATGATCGACCGGGGCTATGCCACGGTCGATCAGCTGCGTGGCTCGTGGGCCGGCGCCATGGGCCACACGCAGTTCATGCCCGGCACCTACATGCGTTATGCCGTCGATGCCGACGGCGACGGCCGGCGCAACATCTGGTCCAGCCTGCCGGACGTGTTCGCCTCCTCGGCCAACTACCTGTCGAGCGCCGGCTGGCAGCCGGGCGAGACCTGGGGCCGCGAGGTCAGCGTGCCGCCGGGCTTTTCATGGGAGCTGGCCGACCTGTCGATCCGCCTGCCCCTGTCCGAATGGCAGTCGCTTGGCGTACGCCGCCTGGACGGTACCGCCCTGCCGGTGGCCGACTTGGAGGCGTCGCTGATCCTGCCCATGGGCCACCAGGGACCGGCCTTCCTGGTCTACGACAACTTTCGCGTGATCATGGAGTGGAACCGGTCGGTGTACTACGCGGTGTCGGTGGGGCATCTGGCCGACCGGCTGGCCGGTGCACCACCCCTCGGCGGCCCCCGCCCGGCCATCGGCCGGCCGCTGCGCCCGGACGAGGTGGAGGAGATGCAGCGCCTGCTCGCCAGCCACGGCTTCGACCCTGGCGAACCTGACGGGCGAACCGGACCGCTGACCCGGGCTGCCCTGCGCTCCTACCAGACAGCAGCCGGCCTGCCGGCGGACGGCTATCCGACGCTGGAGCTGTTGGCCCGGTTGCGCCAGCGCCCGGTACCGGTCCGGAACTGATGACGCAAGCCGCCGGCGGCCAGCCGCTCAGGCCACGCGCACCTTGACCAGGAAGGCGTCGCTTTCCTGCTGCAGCAGCCCGGCCTGTTCGTCGAGCCGTTGCGCCGCCGACAGAACGATCTGCGCCGCCTGCCCGGTGGTCTGCGCCGCGCTCATGACGTTGGCGATGCGTTCCGAAACCTCGCGCGTGCCGTCGGCGGCCTGAGCGGCGTTGCGGGCAATCTCCTGCGTCGCCGCACTCTGCTCCTCGATCGCCGCGGCAATGGTGGCGGTCGTCTCGCTGACGCCGGAAATGGTCTCGCGGATCGCCCGGATGGCGCCGACGGCATCGCCGGTGGCGGTCTGCATGGCAGCGATCTGGCTGGCGATGTCCTCGGTCGCCTTGCCGGTCTGCATGGCCAGGTTCTTGACCTCGGCGGCGACCACGGCGAAGCCCCTGCCGGCGTCGCCGGCCCTCGCCGCCTCGATGGTGGCATTCAACGCCAGCAGGTTGGTCTGGGCGGCGATGTCGTTGATCATGCGCACGACCTCGCCGATCCGCACGGCCGTCTCGGCCAGGCTGCGCACCGAGTCGTCGGTCGCCTGCGACTGCGACACCGCCGCCCCGGCCACCTGGTGGGAGTGCGCCACCCGCTCGGCGATCTCGCCAACGGTCTTGCCCATCTCCTCGGCGGCGGCGGCGACGGCCTGGACATTGGCAGTGGTCTGCTCCGCCGCCGACGCGACGGCCGTGCTCTCTGTGCTGACCTCTTCGGCCGAGGCAGCCATGGCCTGCGCGTTGCCGCGCATGGTGACCGCATCCGCCGACAGGGTGCCGCCGACGCGCTTCACCGAGCTCTCGAACGAATCGGCCAGGTCCATCATGGCGGCGCGGCGCTCCGACCGCGTCCGCTCGTCGGCGGCCGCGTTCTCGGCAGCGAGGCGCTGCCTGTCGCGGGCATTGTCGCGGAAGACACGCACGGAGCGCGCCATCCGGCCGATCTCGTCGCGGCGCGTCAGGTTTGGCACGGTGATGTCCAGGTCGCCGCCGGCCAACGCCGTCATGACGCCTTCCAGGTTCGTCAGCGGCCGCCGGATCAGCCGGGCCTGCACGATGGCGAGGCCGGCCAGCATGACCAGCAGCACGCCGCCGGCGATGCCGGTCACCCACCAGACCGAGCCGGCGATCTCGTCATCGATGGCGGCGCGGCTCCACGCGACCTGCAGGGTGCCGACCTCGGCATTGTCGTTGCCGAAC
Source organism: uncultured Mycobacteriaceae bacterium (assembly GCA_964526565.1). Lineage (GTDB taxonomy): Bacteria > Pseudomonadota > Alphaproteobacteria > DSM-16000 > Inquilinaceae > CAZGMC01. The sequence goes on along the minus strand of CAZGMC010000017.1, from coordinate 14,957 downwards.
CGGATCGGCACCGTGACGATGAGGTGGCCATCCACATCCATGGCGGTCGTTCCTTCGTTGCCAGCGGTCACCGCTTCGGCCTCGGCGGGCGCGTCGAAGTCGTATGCCGGAACCGTCTCCGACCGGTAGTCCACCAGCAGTTCACCGCTGTCGTTGAGCACGCGGACGGCGGCGATGGTCGTCCCCTCGACGCCGGTCTGCTGGCGGTGGATCGCCTCGACCGCCTCGACCTGCCGGAACTTGACGGCACCAGACATCTGCGTGGCCAGCAATTCCGCGATCGCCACGCCGGACCGATCGGAGATGCGCCGCATCCCGTCCGACTGGCTGGACGCCGCGGCGGCGATGATAAGCGCGAACCCGACAAGGACCGGTACAGCGATGGCAACGGCCAGCTTGCGGCCCACCGACCAGCCGCCCCGGACCGCACCGCCGGGCGGAGTTTCCGGCGCCGCCGCCGCAAGCTGCAGCGGTTCCACTGCACCCGTCATTCCGGCTCGTGTCATGATGGCTTTCCTCCGCATGCACGATGATGCGCAGCGCAAGCGCCAGCGCCGTGGTGGCTGTCGGCTAAGCCCGTCAGGAGTCCGTTACGGGCCGCGCGGCACGGCGCGGCGGCTCGACCACACACGGATTGTTCGTCAGACGAGACTAAGAACGGATTAATTGAACCATAAGAATCTATTCTCCGTTCAATCAATATGGTTTAATGCGGCTGGGTTGTAGCTGAACCCATTGCCTGCAATGCAATGGCGGCGCCCCGCGGGTTTGCGAGGCGCCGCCATGCTTCGGCCGCGCGGCTTGTCTCGTTGCCGGAGCGCCTTGTCATCGCACTGCAAACGGCGCACTGCAGATGGCGCTGGTCTCGGCTGCACAGACAGACCGGCTTGTGCCGGATTTCTTGTCCGTCACCGCGTCGGCAGAAGGCCTCCCCTTGTCGTAGCGCACCGTAGCGCACCGTAGCGCACCGGCGCCCATCAGGCGTTGCCCGCCGATCAGCCTCTTCCGGATGTCTCCCAACCCGACGGACCGAGGGGGATCACCCCTGGAGCCGCCGGACCGGACGACGTCACGAACTGGCGATTCCGATGGCGATCAGAATCATGAAGCCGCCGACCAGAAGAACCCAGGTATTGTTCTTGATGAACTTCATTCTTGGCCTTCTCCCAGACGCGAAGCACAACATTGTTGCGTCGCGATGGCCGCGACCCTAGCAAAGAGAACCCGCCATGCAATTGACATGGATCAACGACGTTGCATTATGTCTCCGGAATCTCGGATTTAGACAGAATGGGTAACCTTCAGTCTAACACTCTGGCCTCTTCTTTGAAGGCAGAGCCACAAACGACCATGGTCATAATGACAGGCATTTCCAGGCCATCGGTGCGGGACCGCCATATGCCTGCAGGCGTCGCCACGGTCACCCGCCTTCAGGCCGCCGCCGCGCGCGCCTCACACGCAGCCGCCACCCGTGCGGCGGCCTCATGCAGGACCTCCGCTCCGGCGCCGGGCCGGCAGGCCCGTTCGGTCAGCACCCGCCGCCAGGCGCGGGCGCCGGGCACGCCCTGATAGAGCCCGAGCAGGTGGCGCGTGATGGCCTGCAGCGGCGTCCCGGTGGCGAGCTCCGCCGCCACGTAGGGCACCAGCGCGGCCACCACCTCCGCACGCGTCGGCACCGGTGCCGCCGCGTCGAAGAACCGGCGATCCGCCGCTGCCAGCATGTAGGGGTCGTGATAGGCGGCGCGGCCGATCATGACGCCGTCGACGACTGCCAGGTGTTCCGCTGCCGCGTCGAGGTCCGTGATGCCGCCGTTGATGATGACGGTCAGGTGCGGGAAGTCCTGCTTGAGCCGGTGGACGACCTCGTGGCGCAGCGGCGGCACCTCGCGGTTCTGCCTGGGGCTGAGGCCCGACAGCCACGCCTTGCGCGCATGGACAATGACTGTGCCGCAGCCGGCCGCCGCGATCGCCTCAACGAACCGGACCAGTGTCGGATAGTCGTCCTGCTGATCGATGCCGATGCGCATCTTGACCGTGACGGGCAGACTGCAGGCTCGGCGCATGGCCGCGACGCAGGCCGCCACCGTGCCTGGCTCCGCCATCAGGCAGGCGCCGAACCGGCCGGCCTGGACCCGGTCGCTGGGGCAGCCGCAGTTGATGTTGACCTCGTCATGGCCGAACGCCTCGGCCGCCTCGGCGGCGTGCGCCATGGCGTCGGGGTCCGAGCCGCCGACCTGCAGCGCCAGCGGGTGCTCGACCGGCGAGAACCGCAGCAGCCGGGTGCGGTCGCCATGCCGGATCGCGGCCGCGGTGATCATCTCGGTGTACAGCCGAACATGGCGGGACAGCAGCCGCAGGAACACGCGGTCATGGCGGTCCGTGCAGTCCATCATCGGCGCGATGCAGAGGCGATGGGTCATGGTCCGGCGCGAATGGTTGGTGGGGCCGAGGCTTATCGCGGCGGCAGTTCGATCACGATCTCGGCGCCACCGTACTCGTGCAGGCTGTCGTTGGCGCGCACGGTGACCGTGGTGACGCCGTCGGGAATGACCACGCCGCTGACGCTGCGGGTGAACGGCTGCTCGTCGACGTGCGGGTGCACGAGGTTGCGCGTGCCGAGCACCGTGCCGTCCGGCGCCACCACCTCGATCCGGTCCGCGTAGTGCCCCCAGCCCTCGTCGTCATGGGCCACCGTCACGTCAAAGCGCCAGGTGCCACCGGGCACCGGCACCGCCTCGGCCGCCACCACGTCCGCCTCGCCGGCGCGAGCCGCCGGCACCGCCAGCAGCAGAACCACGGCAAGCATCACAATGCGCATCGTCCCCTCCCCGTCTCAGCACTTCCGTATTGACCCTAGCGGCCACGCATGGCGCGGCAAGGCGTGACGCCGCGCCCGCCTCTCCGTCCTGGCACTCTGCTGCGGCCCGGCGCGCCGTGGCAACCGAACCGGAACGACAGGAACGACAAGCCGGACCGGAACGAAAAGCCGGACCAGAAAATGGACCAACAGAACCGTGTTGACAATCTGTTTCTTCCATGTTCTCTTCCTGTTCCGTCGCGGCCGTTCGACGCCCCTTGCCCATCACCCTTGCCCATCACCATCGCCCTTGCCCATCGCCCTTGCCCATAGCCCTTGCCCATCGCCCTTGCCCATCGCCATCACGACGGAGCCGGATCATGCGCCGCGCACGCCTCCTCATGGAGTTCGTCACCCTGGTCACCCTGTTCGGCACGCTCTACGTGCTGGCCGTGCTGGGCCATGGATTCGGGCTGTGAGCGCCGGCTCGCCCAGCGGTTCCCGCTCGGCTTGCGCCGCGGTCTCGTCTTTCTCCCGATGCCTTGCATCCCCCGGCTCAGCGCTGTCCGCCCTTTATGGCAGGTTCCGTTTGGTCCCCAGATATTGTGGATGGAACATGGTTGCGCACAGCATATCCTTGCGCCGTCGACGCCGCGAACTTATGAATCGGCCCATGTCCGATCTGTTCGATTACGGCGCCAAGGGCGGCGACTACACGGCCGACGACATCGAGGTGCTGGAAGGCCTTGAGCCCGTCCGCCGCCGGCCCGGCATGTACATCGGCGGCACCGACGAGGCGGCGCTCAACCATCTCGTCGCCGAGCTGCTCGACAACGCCATGGACGAGGCGGTGGCCGGTCACGCCAGCTGGATCGAGCTGGCCCTGGCCGCCGACGGCGCAGCCGCGGTGCGCGACAACGGCCGCGGCATTCCGGTGGATGAGCATGCCAGGTTCCCCGGCAAGTCGGCGCTCGAGGTGATCCTGACCACGCTGCACTCCGGCGGCAAGTTCGCCAACAAGGTCTACCACACGTCGGGCGGCCTGCACGGCGTCGGCCTGTCGGTGGTCAACGCCCTGTCCGACCGGCTGACCGTGGAGGTCGCCCGCGACCGCGAACTCTGGGTCCAGGAGTACCGCCGCGGCACGCCCCAGTCGCCGCCGCGCCGAATCGGTCCGGTGCACAACCGCCGCGGCACGACCGTCACGTTCCACCCCGACCCGGCCATTTTTGGCGATGGCGCCCGGTTCCGTCCGCACGCCCTGTTCCGCATGGCGCGGGCCAAGGCCTACCTGTTCCGCGGCGTCGAGATTCGCTGGAGTTGCGACGCCGCCCTGCTCGATCCCGACGGCAGGACGCCGGCGACGGCCGTCTTCCGTTTTCCTGGCGGCCTGACGGACTTCCTGCGCGACGCGCTGGCCAACCGCGCCACGGTCACGCCGACGCCCTTCGCCGGCACCGCCGCCTTCCCCGGCGGCGAGGGCAGCGTCGAATGGGCCGTGGCCTGGCCTCAGGACGGCGACGGCTTCGTCCACTCCTATTGCAACACCGTGCCCACGCCCCAGGGCGGCAGCCACGAAGCGGGCCTGCGCCTGGGCCTGCTGCGCGCACTGAAGGGCTATGCCGAGCTCACCGGCAACCGTCGTGCGGCGCCGGTCACGGCCGACGACCTGCTGGGCGAGGCCGCGGTGCTGCTTTCGGTGTTCGTCCGCAACCCGCAGTTCCAGGGCCAGACCAAGGAACGCCTGAGCTCTCCCGAGGCGGCCCGCTTCGTCGAGGCGGTCATCAAGGACCATTTCGACCACTGGCTGTCGGGCGACCCGGCCGGCGCCAACGCCCTGCTCGACCGCGTCGTCGAGCGCGCCGAGGAGCGCGTCCGCCGCCGCAACGCCAAGGACCTCGCCCGCAAGAGCGCGACGCGCAAGCTGCGCCTGCCGGGCAAACTGGCCGACTGCACCCGCTCCGCTGCCGACGGCACCGAGATCTTCCTGGTCGAGGGCGATTCGGCCGGCGGCTCGGCCAAGGCGGCGCGCCTGCGCGACACCCAGGCGGTGCTGCCGCTGCGCGGCAAGATCCTCAACGTGGCCAGCGCGTCCGCCGACAAGCTGGCCGGCAACCAGGAGATCGCCGACCTGACCCAGGCGCTGGGCTGCGGCACCCGCAGCCAGTACGCCGGCGACCGGCTGCGCTACGAGCGGGTCATCATCATGACCGACGCCGACGTCGACGGCGCCCACATCGCCGCGCTGCTGATGACGTTCTTCTATCGCGAAATGAACGGGTTGATCGCGGACGGCCGACTGTTCCTGGCGCAGCCTCCGCTCTACCGCCTGCAGCAGGGCGGCACCACGCGCTATGCCCGCGACGACGCCCACAAGGACGAGCTGCTGCGCACCGTCTTCAAGGGCAAGGGCAAGGTCGACCTGAGCCGCTTCAAGGGCCTGGGCGAGATGCCCTCGGCGCAGCTGCGCGAGACGACCATGGACCCCGTGAAACGCACGCTGTGGCGCGTCGGCCTCGCCGACGGCGAGGACCCGGTGGAGGCTGCCCGCACCGCCAGCCTCGTGGACGAATTGATGGGCCGCAAGCCCGAGCTGCGCCTGCGCTTCATCCAGGAGCACGCGCCCCGCGCCCGCGACCTGGACATCTGACAGGGCTGCTGGGGCGGCGGCAGCCGGCTCAGGCCAGTCGTGCCACCGCCGCTTCCAGCCTGGTCTTGGCCGCCAGGGCCTCCTCGCGGCGCACCTTCTGCTCCTCGACGACGTCTTCCGGCGCCTTGGCCAGGAACTGCGCGTTGCCCAGCTTGCGGTCGACCTTGGCGATGTCGTCGTCCAGCTTGGCGATCGCCTTGGCCAGGCGCGCCCGCTCCTGGTCCAGGTCGATGATCCCGGCCAGCGGCAGGATCACCGTGGTCCCGTCCACCACCGCCTGCGCCGAGCCTTTCGGCGGCTCGCCCGCCGCCAGCTCCACCGCGCCCAGGCGGGCCAGCCTGGTGATCAGCTCGCGGTGCGTCTCCAGCCGCGTCGCCACGACCGGCGTGCCGTCACGGACCAGCAGCGGCACGGCCGCCGTCACCGGCACGTTCATTTCCGACCGGATCGCCCGCACGGTGGAGATCATCTCCACCACCCAGGCCATCTCGGCGGAGGCCTCGGCGTCGATCAGGTCGTCGGCGTAGTCGGGCCAGGGCGCCGTCAGCAGCAGCTCGTTGCGGCCGTCGCCCAGCGTCCGCCACAGCTCCTCGGTGACGAACGGCATCATCGGGTTGAGCAGGTGCAGGATCTGGTCGAGCGCCCAGGCCGTGGTGGCGCGGGTCTCGGCCGCCGCCTGGGCGTCGTCTCCGGCCAGGATCGGCTTGGTGAACTCCAGGTACCAGTCGCAGAACGTGCCCCAGGTGAACTGGTAGATGGCGGTGGCCGCCTCGTTGAAGCGGAACTCCTCGATGGCCCGGTCGATGCGCCGCGCCGTGCGCACGACCTCGCCGACGATCCAGCGGTTCACGGTCAGCCGGGCGCTGCGCGGGCCAAAGCCGGGCTGCGGCCGGCACTCGTTCAGCGCGCAGTACCGCGCCGCGTTCCACAGCTTCGTTGCAAAGTTGCGATAGCCCTCGACCCGGCCCTCCGCCAGCTTGATGTCGCGCCCCTGGGCGGCCATCGAGGTCAGGGTGAAGCGCAGGGCATCGGCGCCGTAGGTGTCGACCAGGACCAGCGGATCGATGATGTTGCCGCGCGACTTGGACATCTTGTGGCCGTGCTCGTCGCGCACCAGGGCATGGATGTAGACCGTGCGGAACGGCACGTCGTCCATGAAATGGAGGCCCATCATCATCATGCGGGCCACCCAGAAGAAGATGATGTCGAAGCCGGTGACCAGCACGTCGCCGGGATAGTAGCGCGCCACCATGGCCTCGTCGTCCGGCCAGCCCAGGGTCGAGAACGGCCACAGCGCCGACGAGAACCACGTGTCGAGCACGTCGGCATCGCGCGTCAGCGGCCGATCGCCGCCATAGTGCCGGCGCGCCGCTGCCGCTGCCCCTTCCTCCGTCTCTTCGACGAAGATCGTGCCATCGGGACCGTACCACGCCGGGATCTGATGCCCCCACCACAGCTGGCGGCTGATGCACCAGGGCTGGATGTTGCGCATCCACTCGAAATAGGTGTTCTCCCACTGCCGCGGCACGAACGCGGTGCGGCCGTCCTCGACGGCGCGAATCGCCGGCTGGGCCAGCACCGTCGCATCGCAGTACCACTGGTCGGTCAGCCACGGCTCGATGGCGACGCCCGAACGGTCGCCGTGCGGCACGGCGTGGCTGTGGTCCTCGATCCGCTCGATCAGGCCGAGCGCCTCGAGGTCGGCCAGCACCTGCTCGCGCGCAACAAAACGGTCGCGGCCGGGATAGGCCGCCAGGCGTGCCGCATGCGTCGCCGCCGAGCCGCCGAACACCGGGTCCGGGTCGGGCGCTCCGGCTGCCGCCGCCGGCGCCCACGGGCTCCCAATGAAAATGTCGTCGGTGATCCGCGCCTCGGCATCGAGCACGTTGACCATGTCGAGGCCGTGCCGCCGGCCCACCTCGAAGTCGTTGAAGTCGTGGGCCGGCGTGATCTTGACGGCGCCGCTGCCGGTCTCGGGGTCGGCATGCTCGTCCGCGACAACGGGGATGCGCCGGCCGACCAGCGGCAGCACCACATGCCGGCCGATCACGTCAAGGTAGCGGGAATCGTCCGGGTGCACGGCCACCGCCGTGTCGCCGAGCACGGTTTCGGGCCGCGTCGTGGCGACGACGATGAACCTGGTGGGGTCGTCTTCCAGCGGGTACTTCAGGTGCCAGAGCCGGCCCTTGACCTCGTGCTGCTCCACCTCGAGGTCGGAGATCGCCGTGTGCAGCTTCGGGTCCCAGTTGACCAGACGCTTGTCGCGATAGATCAGCCCCTCCTTGTACAGCCGCACGAAGACGCGGCGCACCGCCCGGCTCAGCCCCTCGTCCATGGTGAACCGCTCGCGCGCCCAGTCGGGCGAGGCGCCGAGCCGGCGCAGCTGGCGGATGATGGTGCCGCCCGACTCCGCCTTCCATTGCCAGACGCGGTCGAGGAAGCCGGCACGGCCCAGGTCGTGCCGCGTCGTTCCCTCCCCGGCCAGCCGGCGCTCGACCACCATCTGGGTGGCGATGCCGGCATGGTCGGTGCCGGGCTGCCACAGGGCATCGCGGCCGCGGCGACGGTGATAGCGGGTCAATACGTCCTGTAGCGTCATGTTGAGCGCGTGGCCCATGTGCAGGCTGCCGGTCACGTTGGGCGGCGGCATCATGATGGTGAACGGCCGCGCCGCGGAGTCCGGTGCACAGGCGAACGCCCCCGACTGTTCCCATCTGGCATAGATCGCGGCCTCGACCTCGGCGGGCCGGAACGTCTTGTCCAACATGGCAGATGCTTCCCGTTCGGCAGCGGCCGCGGACGGCGCCGCGGCGGTGCCCGCCCGGCGGCAATGCGCCGGTCAGTCGCGGCGGCGCCAGACGCTGCGGCTCAGCTGCTCGACTTCGCGCCGTACCGCGTGTTCGACCATGTCCCGCAGGTTCGCGTCAAGCCACTCCCGCAGCATCGGCCGCAGCAGTTCGCGCACGATCTCTTCCACGGTCTTGCCGCCGGCGGCGGCGGTCGGCGCCGCGACAGGGCGCGGCTCCTCCTCCGGCCCGAGCAGCCTGGCGAACACATCCTCCACGGCATGCGCCGTCGCCGCCGAAACGAGCCGATCCTCGTCGTCGTCCGGCGGTCCGGCCCGGCGCGGCGGGGCCTCGTCCCGCGGCGGCACCGGCGCTTCGGGCGGCGGGGCCTCGTCCCGCGGCGGCGGCATGTGCGGCTCGTCGGGCTCGTCGGGCTCGTCGGGGTCGTCGGGCCCGTCCTCCGGCAGCTCGGGCCGTGGGGCCGCATGGGGCTCGTCGCCAGGCACCTCGTCAGTCAGATCCAGGACGTCGTCCGGCTCGTCGTCCTCGACGACTGCAGCCGCCTGGACCGGCGGCGGTTCGGCCGGTACAGGCTCCGGTACCGGCTCAGGCTCCGCCGGTGGTGGCTCTTCGGCCCGGTCCTCTTCCCCCTCGCGGGCGCCGTCTTCGGAAATGATGCGCCGGATGGAGGCGAGGATTTCCTCCATCGAGGGTTCCTGTTGCGTCCTCGGCTCATTCATCCGTCCGCGCCCCGACCCGCGGTAGCAATCGAGAGAGGATAAACACTGGCCGCTCCGTGTAAAGGACCACCGGTAAGGAAACCTTTAAGCGGCCTGCTCCGCACATGCCGCGGCGCGTCTAATCGTCGATGATCGAAGTGCCCCACCAGCGCGCGCGTGTGGCGTTGTAGGCCCGATCGATGTCGTAGTAGTCGACCGGCAGCGCCAGTTCCGGTGCCGTCAGCCGGCCGACGGCCGAGAGGACGCGGAACTGGGCGACCACCTCGTCCCGCCGGGCGCGGACCAGCGCCACCTGCGAATCGAGCAGCTCCTGCTGTGCGTCCAGCACGTCGAGCACCGTGCGCGCCCCGACCAGCGCCTCCTGGTTGACGCCGTCGAGGGCGATCTCCGCTGCCGCCACGGCCGCCTGTCGCGACTGGATCGTTCCCCTTGCGGTGATCAGCTCCTCCCACGCGGCGATGGCCGCGTCGACGACGGCCCGCCGTGCGTCCTCCACCTCGATGCGGCGCTGCTCGGCAATATAGCGAGCCTCTCGCACCCGCGAATAGACCGCACCGGACTGGTACAGCGGCACCGTCACCTCGGCAGTGATGCTGGCGCCGGTCGACCGGTCGACGATGCTCGACGGCTCCTCGACATGCTCCATCTGACCGACCACACGCACCTCCGGCAGCAGTTCGCCGCGCACCGAGCGGACCTGCGCCTGCGCCGCCCGTTCATTGAAGACGGCGGCGACGATGGCCGGGTTGTGCGTCTCGGCCAGCGCCACCGCCTCGTCGAGCGAGACCGGCAGGATGGTCAGCGCCGACGGCACCTCCAGCGTGCCCGGCGCCTGCCCGACCACGCGGACATAGTTGGAACGCGCCGTCCGCAGCAGGCCCTCCGCCTGGATCCGCGCCGCCGTCGCGTCGGCCAGCCGCGCCTCGGCCTGGCTCACGTCGGTGCGCGTCACCTCGCCCACGGCAAAGCGGTCCTGGGTCGCCTGCAACTGCCGCTGCAACACCTGCTCGTTGTTGATCTGCAGCTCCAGCACCGCCTCTTCGCGCAGAACATTCATGTAGGCGATGACGACGTCGAGCAGCACGCTCTGCTCGGTGTCGAAGAGCTGCGCCCGTCCGGCCTGCACCGCCGCTTCGGCCACGTCGATATCGGCGGAGGTGCGGCCGCCGCGGTAGATCGGCTGACTGATGGCGACGCCAATCGACGCCGGATTGATCGTCTCCGACTCGTTGATGTCCGTGTCGAGGTACTCGGCCCCGACCGACCCGGTCGCGGTGGCGAACGGACGCAGGCCCGCCAGTGCCTGCGGCACCTGCTCATTGGTGCTGAGCAGGGCCTCGCGCTGCGAGGCCAGCGCCGGGTTGGTCTGATAGGCGATGGCGAGCGCATCCTGCAGCGTCTCGGCACCGACCGGCAGGGCGGCGAATACCGCGGCGAAAGCGGCAGCGGCAAGGCTGCCGGTCCGCGCCCGGCCCCGCCCACTCCATGTCAACCAGGACATCAGTATCGCCCCATTTCCGGTTCGATGCGGCAGGCCCATGCGTCGATCCCGCCGGCAAGGTTGATGGCATTGGTCAGGCCCTGGCGGCGCAGCCAGGCGGCGACGTGGCCGCTGCGGATGCCGTGATGGCACAGCACGACCAGCGGCCGGTCGCGGGGCAGCGCCTGCAGGTGCCCCGGCACCAGGCCCATGGGCACGTGCCGGCTGCCGGGCAGCATGCAGATCGCGACCTCCCACGGCTCGCGCACGTCCAGCAGGGCGACCGGCGTGCCGGCCTTCAGCCAGCCATCCAGTCCCTCCACATCGATCTCCGTCGCGTCCGCGGCGTCCATGCCCATCGGCACCGGCCCCGTCAGAACTGGAAGGCCGGCCGCGGCTCGAAGCCGGGCAGGAACGGCGTGGCCGCATCGAACAGCTCGCGGCGCGACAGGCTGTCGCCGAGGCGCATGAACAGCGTCCCCCGGCCCATGCCGCTGCCGGAGCGCACCACGGCGACAAGGCGGCCGCCGTCGGCAAGCTGCGCCGTCAGCGTTTCGGGGACTGCGGCGACGGCGCCGTTGAGCACGATGCACTGGTAGGGTGCCTGCGGCGGGTGGCCCCCGGCGAGTTGCCCCTCCATCACCACCGCGTTGTCCACGCCGAGTTGGGCCAGCAGCTGCGTCGCCTGCCGCGCCAGCTCCGGATCGCTCTCCACGGCAACGACGGTGTTGCACAGCCGGGCGATGACAGCCGTCGAGTAGCCGCTGGCGCAGCCGACATCGAGCGCCACGTCGTCCGGCCCGATCCGCGCTTCCTGCAGCAGCCGGCCCAGCACCATCGGCTCGGTCAGCCAGCGGTCGTCGGCGATGCGGATGTCCTCGTCGACATAGGCGATGCCGCGCATGGCCTTGGGCACGAACAGCTCGCGCGGCACCTCCAGGAAGGCGTCGAGCAGCGCGCCATCGGTGACCCGGTTGGGTTTGATCTGACCGTCGACCATATTGAGGCGGGCAATGGTGTAGTCGGACATGGTTTCCCCGGCCATGGTTTTCCGGCGTGTGCGGCGGCAGCCGTATCGGACGGCAGGACCGGTGCCCGCACGGGCAGGTTCGGGCCACTCTAGAAAAATCCGACCGGCGGGGCCAGATCCATTGCAGAGGCGGTGCATTCCGGCAACGGAGTGTTGCCCGAAGACACCGTCCCCGGCTCGCTTGACCGGTGCCGCCCGGTCCGCGTATGTAGGGTCAGGGTGTGTGACGGCGCGATGGCTGAGTGGTGAAGCAGCGGACTGCAAATCCGTATACGCCGGTTCGATTCCGGCTCGCGCCTCCAAATCCCCCTTGAGGCGAAAGTGCCGCATGGCGCGGCCGTTTTCGGCTGGGGTTGGCATGCGTGCCGGCCCGCCACGGGTGCCGGGTGACACAGGTGCCGGTCCGCCACGGCAGATTGCCTTGATCCTTGTTCAATCGACAAAAAAATGAAAAGCCCCGCACCTGACAGGCACGGGGCTGTGTCCACTCGTCGGGAACCTTGCTCCCATACGCCCCTACGGCACTAAGGGCGCTATCGCGTCTCATCGAGACAATGCAGATATAGGCAATATTGCGGTCTCGTGTCAAGACCTTTGTAGGCAGCCGATCGGTTCTGGCGGCCAGGACCAGCATCGGCAGGCCAGGGCTGCAGCGACAGACGTGGGAAGTCAGCCGGCTGCACTGATGTGATGCACCGCGGCAGGATTGCCCTCAGACTGCCGGCTGCTGCTGCGTGACGCAGTGAATGCCGCCGCCGCCGGCGACGATGTCCAGGGCCGGCACGCGCACCACGCGCCGATCGCGGAAGGCGTCGCGCACCACACGGTACGCCTTGTCGTCCGTCGCCGCCTCGAACTCCGGCATGACGACACCGCCATTGGCGACATACAGGTTCACGTAGGACAGCGCCAGCCGCCGCCCCTGGCGCTCGCGGCGCGGCGGCTGCGCCACCGTCAGGACCTGCAGCGGCCGCTCGGCGGCGTCCACCGCACCGCGCAACACCGCCAGGTTCTCGTGCAGGACGGCATGGTTGCCGTCGCTCGGGTCGTCCGTGGTCAGCGCCAGCACCACCCCCGGCCGGACGAAGCAGGCGACGTTGTCGACATGGCCGTCGGTCTCGTCGTCCTCCAGCCCGCCGGGCAGCCAGATCACCCTGGCGGCGCCCAGGTGGTCGCACAACACCCGCTCCGCATCGCGCCGGTCCAGGCCGGGATTGCGGTTGCGGTTCAGGATTGCGGTCTCCGTCACCAGCAGGGTGCCCTCGCCATCGCTGTGGATGGCGCCGCCCTCCAGCACGATCGGCGCCGCGAAGCGCCCGGCGCCGGTGCGTTCCAGCAGGCGCCGGGCCAGGTCGGCGTCGCGGTCATAGGGACGGAACTTCTCGCCATAGCCGTTGAACCGCCAGTCGACCCCGGCCAGGCCGCCGCGACGATCCACCAGGAAGGTCGGCCCGATGTCGCGCGTCCAGCTGTCGTCGGTCTCCATCGGCAGGACGTCGATGCCGCGGCCGCAGGCCAGCGAGGCCTCGGCCACGTCGGCCGGGTTGCACAGCATCGTCACCGGCTCGAAAGCGGCAATGGCACGGGCCACGGCGGCATAGGCGTCGCGGGCGGCATCCATGGCATCGCCCCAGGTGGCCCGCCGGCATGGCCAAGCCATCCAGCAGCGCGCGTGCGGCTCCCACTCGGCGGGCATGACGAAGCCCAGTTCGGCTGGCGTGGGCATGAGCTCGGATCCTCCGCGGCGGTACCTGTCATCTGGGCTGCGGGTACCGTGCCACCGGATACCGCGGGATCGCCGGCCGGGCAACGGCAGAGCATGCCCCCTTGCCGGCCGCATCGCACCGGCCGGTACCAATCGGACACGTCATCAATCGCGGCGCCGGCCCGGCAATACCTCCGGCGGACGCCCCTGCCCTCTCGCCAACACCGGCGGACGGCACGCGGCCGGCCAACGGTCAACTCGGGTCAACTCGGCAGGAACCAGAGGTCCCAGCCGGAACAGGCTGAACAAGGCCAACAGCGACATGACACGCCCATGCGTGGTTTCCCAATGCTTTCAGGATACCACGCGAGCCGCATGCCTGTCGCCGCCGGGCGAACATCTGCCGCATGGGCGAGGAGCTTGTGTCAGGACAGCCCAGGAATTGGCAACCGACAGGCTGGAAAGATGTACCGAGGGAACCGCCCTCTCGGCGTTGAAATCAGTTGATCTTTTCTTGATGATCAATATACGCGCGCAGCACGGTGTTAATGTGGGACTGGCAGGCCTCGTCCCGGCTCATAAACCAATTCAGCACGTCTCGATCGAGCCGGACTGATGCCGAACGCTCATTCTCCGGCATGATCCGGCGCGCATCTTTCCAGAAACCGGCATCGGTCGGCTGCGCGTCCGGGTCCGATCGGGCAGCTTCGTCGATTTCCTCATCCGTCATGCGCCGAACCCGCTCCCAGTCCGTTTCGTCTCTGGGCAGGTCATCCCGGGTATACCGCACGATATTCTTGTCTCTCATCGCGTCTCGCCCTTCTTGCCGAAATAATACGCCGATTTCCGTTTCTCCATGTGAACGCAACAAACAGACTTTCACCCGAAGACACTCCCACCGCGATACGACGCTCTTCACCGTAGTCGCGGCGACCATCAGCTTTCTCCAAAACAAGACCGTCAAAAATCAGAGCCGCACCTCGAAAATCTATACCATGTATCCGCCGATCTGCTTCATTTTTCCGCGGGTCCCATTCATAACCCATGAAGACGGCATCTCCACAGAGACGGTACAATTCTTCCGTAGTTGCGAAAGGACAAATAAGCGAAGGGACAAATGGGCTCAATTATTCCCATTACATCGGTCAACATACGTTCGCCCAGTCCCCACTACTTTACTTCACGCAAGAAACACAGGAAAAGGCCTCAATACCACTATTTTCAAATCGGGCACCTAAGATACTGCCACATGCCCGTTGCCAACTTTGCCAAGAACCGGATAACCCGGTAGCCGACAAGAATGATGCTGCCGGTGGGATTTGAACCTACGACCTCCCCCTTACCAAGGGGGTGCTCTACCCCTGAGCTACGGCAGCGCCTGTTGGCAATATGGCCAGACCCTGCCACATCACATGCGCGCGCTGCAAGGCGTTTCAAGGCTTCCGCGGCGGCCCGTCCGGACCGCGCGACGCCGGCAAGGTGCGCGAGCCCCGCATGCGAAAGAACGCTTCTAGGAGCAGACTCCGATGAGCAAGGACAGGCCCGAGTCGCAGCCGCAGGGGCACGAGACCCGCGAGCACCCGCCCCCCGCTGCCGCAAATCGCAAGCGGCGCGAGGCCGCGGCCCTGCGGGCCAACCTGGCCCGGCGCAAGGCCCAGCAGCGCGGCCGCCGCGGCAGTGGGGACGATCAGGACCCGGACCGCTAGGCTGCCACCGCACCACGCCGGCCGATCCGCCGCAGCATCGGCGCAGTCCGCCCTGCCCGGCCC
>CAZGMC010000016.1:49722-53410 GCA_964526565.1 uncultured Mycobacteriaceae bacterium | reverse complement strand
ACTCGATCCTGATCGACGAGGCGCGCACGCCGCTGATCATCTCCGGCCCGGCGCAGGATTCGTCGGAAATGTACATCAAGGTCAACCGGCTGATCCCGCGGCTGAGCGAGGACGACTACGAGATCGACGAAAAGCACCGCACCGCCATCCTGACCGAGAGCGGCCAGGAGAAGGTGGAGGAGATGCTGGGCGAGGTCGGGATGATCGCCGGCACCGGGCTGTACGACATCCGCAACATCAACCTGGTCAACCACGTCAACCAGGCCCTGCGCGCCCACACCCTGTTCCAGCGCGACCGCGACTACATCGTCAAGGACGGCCGTATCGTCATCATCGACGAGTTCACCGGCCGCATGATGGAAGGGCGGCGCTGGTCGGAAGGCCTGCACCAGGCGGTCGAGGCCAAGGAGAACGTGCCGATCCAGCGCGAGAACCAGACGCTGGCCTCGATCACCTTCCAGAACTACTTCCGGCTCTACCCGAAGCTGGCCGGCATGACCGGCACGGCGATGACCGAGGCGGCCGAGTTCGGCGAGATCTATGGCCTTGAGGTCGTGGAGATGCCGACCAACGAGCCGGTCGTCCGCGCCGACGAGGACGACGAGGTCTACCGCACCGCCCGCGAGAAGGGCGACGCGATCATCGAGCTGATCAAGGACTGCCACACGCGCCAGCAGCCGGTGCTGGTCGGCACCGTCTCGATCGAAAAGTCGGAGGCACTGTCGGCCCTGCTGAAGAAGGCGAAGATCAAGCACAACGTGCTCAACGCCCGCTTCCACGAGCAGGAGGCGCCCATCATCGCCGACGCCGGGCGGCCCGGCGCGGTGACCATCGCCACCAACATGGCCGGGCGCGGCACCGACATCCAGCTCGGCGGCAACTTCACCCAGCGCGTCGCCGCCGAGACGGCCGGCATCGAGGACGAGGCGGCGCGCGCCGCGAAGGTCGAGGCGATCCGCGCCGAGGTGGACGCCGCCCGGCGCGTCGTCGTCGAGGCCGGCGGGCTCTACGTGGTCGGCACCGAACGGCACGAGAGCCGGCGCATCGACAACCAGCTGCGCGGCCGCTCCGGCCGCCAGGGCGACCCCGGCTGTTCGAAGTTCTTCCTGTCGCTGGAAGACGACCTGATGCGCATCTTCGCCTCCGACCGGCTGGACGGCATGCTGCAGCGCCTCGGCCTGAAGGAGGGCGAGGCGATCATCCACCCCTGGGTCAACAAGGCGCTGGAGAAGGCGCAGCAGAAGGTCGAGGCACGCAACTTCGAGATCCGCAAGAACCTGCTGAAGTTCGACAACGTCATGAACGATCAGCGCAAGGTGATCTATGAGCAGCGCCGGGAGATCATGGCGGCCGCCGAAGTGTCGCACATGGTCGCCGACATGCGCCATGAGGTGATCACCAGCATGGTGCAGAAGGCCATTCCGAAGAACACCTATGCCGAGCAGTGGGATATGGCCGGGCTGAAGGAGCAGGTGAAACAGGTGCTGGGCCTCGACCTGCCGCTGGAGGACTGGGCCAGGGAGGAAGGGATTGCCGAGCCCGAGATCGAGGAGCGCATCCTCGAGGCGTCCAACCGGCGCATGGCGGAGAAGGTGGCCAATTTCGGCCCCGACCTGATGCGCATGGCGGAAAAGAGCCTGCTGCTGCAGATCCTCGACCAGACCTGGAAGGACCACCTGCTGCAGCTCGACCACCTGCGCCAGGGCATCAACCTGCGCGCCTACGCCCAGCGCGACCCGCTGCGCGAGTACCAGAGCGAGGCCTTCGAGCAGTTCGAGACCATGCTGGCCCGGCTGCGCGAGACCGTGACGCGGGTGCTGTCCGTCATCGAGCTGCGCGTCGCCCGGCCGGAGGATGTGGCGCAGCCGCGCCTGGGCATGGCCGCGGTGCCCAACATGCAGGAGTCGCGGCAGGACCCGGCCCTGGTCGGGGCCGGTGCCGGCGCCGGGGTCGGCCAGGCCGTCGCGGCCCGTGCCCCGGCCCAGGCCCAGGCCCCGGCCCAGGCTCGTGCCACCGGCACCTACGGCCCGCCGCCTGCGGCTGGCGGACCGGGCGGATCGGGCGGATCGGGCGCCAGGGTGGGCAGCGCCGATCTGGCCCCGGCCGGCAGCGGCGCCGGACCGGCCGCCTCGGGTGCCGCGCGCGGTCGCGGCAGCGTCGGCACCGTCCGGCGCGCCCCGCCACCGGGCACCCGACTCGACCCGGCCAACCCCGAAACCTGGGGCAAGGTCCCGCGCAACGCCCCGTGCCCCTGCGGCTCCGGCAAGAAGTACAAGCACTGCCACGGCGCGCTGTAGGCTGGCCCTTGTAGGCTGGCCCCCGTAAGCTGGCCCCCGTAAGCTGGCCCACGCAGGCTGGCCCCCGCAGGCTGGCCCCCGCAGGCTGGCCCCCGCAGGCTGGCCCCCGTAGGCGCTGAGCGAAGCGAAGCCCAGCACGCCAGTCCCGGGGACAAAGAGTCCCGGAGCCTGGGCAGCCAGGCGCGCGCCTGCGGCTGAAGCCGGCAACGGGAACGCCTGACATGGTCGAGGCCGCCCGCATCCTCGTGCGCCGGCACATGACCCTGCGCAAGGCCCATGCCGCCCTCTCCCGGCTGCTGGAGACCGGCAGCGTGGTTGTCCAGGTGCCGACGGTGGAGAGTGCGGCGCGGCTCACCGAGGAACTGCGCCAGGCCGGCATCGCCGCGGCCCGCCACGAGCCGCCGCCGGAGATCAACGTGGGCGCGATCCGGCGGCTGACGGGCATGTCCCAGGAGGAGCCCGCACCACCCTCGCCTCCACCATCCACTGGGCGGAGTTCATGGCGTGGCCGCGGGCGATGTCCAGGTCCAGGCGGTCGCCGGGGGCGACGGTGCGGGGCGGGGCCAGGGGCACGCACCAGTAGGGCCAGCTCGGGCGGCAGTCGGGGGTGAGCGAGGTGTAGCCGATCGGGCCGAACAGCTGGGCGCGGAACCAGCCGATCACGCCGTCCAGGCGGCCCGGCCGGTCGATCGGCAGGGACAGCGCCAACGGCTGTTCCGCGTCGCGGGCCGGCGCGCCCACCTCGACCTCCTCCAGCACCTGCGGCGGGCCCAGCATCTCCGGGATCATCGGCAGGTGCACCGGCCGCGGGTTCAGGCGCGACGTGCCGCGCAGGCCGGCCGACAGGTCGACGCCGACCGGCCGGCTCAGCCAGGCGCCGGTGAACATCGTCCCGAAGCACACGGGCGCCACCTCGGCGACCACCACCTGCGGGATGCACACGCCGCCGGGCTTCAGGTTGCGGGCGCAGAAGGCGTGCAGCCACGGGCCGATGCCCTCGTCGATGCCCAGGTTGCCCAGCGTCTCCGACACCACCACGTCGACCGGCTCGGGCAGGGCGATGCTCTCCATGTCGCCGGCGACCAGTTCGACGCGGTCGGCGACGCCGTTGTCGGCGAACACCTGGGCGGCGAGCTGCCGCGCCTCCTCGACGCGCTCGACGGCGTAGACCCTGCGCGCCCCGGCCCGCGCCGCCAGCACCGCCAGGAGGCCTGACCCGGTGCCGGCATCGGCGACCACCGCCCCCGGCGCCACGGCCCGTGCGATGGCCGCGGCGAATGCCTCGTTGCGGGCGTAGTCCGCCAGCATCTGGGTGTAGTAGTCGACCGAGCGTGCGAAATCCTGGGCCATGATCCGGGTTCGGAGGAGCGGGCCGCCGCGGCGGCCTCGGC
>CAZGMC010000016.1:12279-49622 GCA_964526565.1 uncultured Mycobacteriaceae bacterium | reverse complement strand
CATCAGGCGGCGGCCATCAGGCGGCGGCCATCAGGCGGCGGCCATCAGGCGGCGGCCATCAGGCGGCGGTAGGCGTCGGCCACGTCGGCCACGGCGGCAGCGAGGATGCGGTGGCCGTGCTCCGGCGTCGCCAGGGTGGGGTCGGAACCCATGCGACCGTCGGGGTGGCGGCGGCGGAAGTCGCGGGCCCCGAAGAAGGCGCTGATCGGCGCGATGGCCGGTTCGGGTACGGCGCACTTGACCACGTCGGGCAGCAGGGCGCGGGTCACGGAGATCTCGCCGGGGGTGGCATGGGCGCCCTCGCGGTTGCCGAACAGGTCGCGCAGCAGCGCCGCCACGGTCGGGCCTTCGTACCAGTTGACGATGACGCAGCGCAGGTCGGGCGGATCGGCCGGGTGCACCGCCCGCACCTCCGCCTCGATCTCGTAGAAGGCCGCCTTCACCGTGGCGACATTGCCGCCGTGGCCGTTGACGAACAGGAACCGCCGGAAGCCGTGCTCGGCCAATGACAGCACGCAGTCGCGCACCACGGCGATCAGGGTCGACGGCCGCAGCGTCATGGTGCCGGGAAAGGCCATGTGGTGCTGGGCCATGCCGACGGCGATGACCGGCGCCACCAGCGCCGCCGCCGCCTCGCCGGCACCGCGGGCGACGGCGTCGGCGGTCAGGTGGTCGGTGCCGATCAGCCCGGTCGGCCCGTGCTGCTCGGTTGAGCCGATTGGCACCATTATGCCCTGTGACTTCCCGAGGTGGGCCTCCACCTCGGGCCAGGTGCAGTGCGCGAGCTGCATGCGTCGGCTCCGGCCGCGGCGGTTCAGGCGGCCAGGCCCAGGCCGCGCTCCAGGGCGTGCGCCAGCCGCCTGGAGAACGCCGCCGGGTCGGGCAGCTGCTCGCCCTCGACGATGCGTGCCTGGTCGAGCAGGAGGAAGGCCATCTCCTCGATCTGCGCCGCATCGGCGTTGGCCCCGGCCAGCCCGGCCAGCCGCTCGATCAGCGGGTGGCGCGGGTTGACCTCCAGGATGCGCTTGGCCGTCATGTCGAGCTGCTTGTGCTGCTTGAGCAGGCGCTCCAGGTGCATGTCCAGGTCGCCCTCGTCGGCGACCAGGCAGACCGGGCTGTCGGTCAGCCGTTCCGACGTGCGCACGTCCTTCACGTCGTCCTGCAGCGCGATCTTGAAGCGGGCGACCAGTGCGTCGATGCCGGCGGCGGCGGGCGGCTCCTCGGCGGGGGTTTCGCCGTCGGCCGGCTTGATCCTGGCCAGGTCGGCGCCGCCACGGGTGACCGACTTGAACGGCTTGTCCTTGAACGTGCCGACCGCGGGGATCCAGAACTCGTCGACCGGGTCGGTCAGCAGCAGCACCTCGACGCCGCGTGCCTTGAACCCTTCCAGCTGCGGCGACTTGCGCAGCGCCGCCTCGTCGTCGCCGGTGATGTAGAAGATGGCCTCCTGGCCTTCCTTCATGCGCTCGACATAGGCGTCCAGGCTGACCAGTCCGTCGCCGGCGGTGCTGCGGCAGCGGATCAGGTCGAACAGGGTGTCGCGGTTGTCGGTGTCCTCGTAAAGGCCTTCCTTGATCAGCGAGCCGAACTGGTCCCAGAACCCGGCATAGGCGTCCGGGTCGTCCTTGGCCTTCCTGCCGATCTCGGTCAGCACCCGCCGCGTCAGGCCGTGGCGGATGCGCGCCACCAGCGGGTTGTTCTGCAGCATCTCGCGGCTGATGTTGAGCGGCAGGTCCTCGCTGTCGACCAGGCCGCGCAGGAAGCGCAGATAGGGCGGCAGCAGCCCCTCGGCCGAATCGTTGACGAACACCCGCCGGACGTACAGCTTCACCCGGTGCTTGCGCTCCGGCTGGTACAGGTCGAACGGCGCCACGGAGGGCACGTACAGCAGGGCCGTGTACTCGATCTTGCCTTCCGCCCGGTAGTGGATGGTCAGCCACGGGTCGTCGAAGGCGTGGGCGACGTGGTGGTAGAACTCCTTGTACTGCTCCTCGGTGATCTCCGAACGCGGCCGCGTCCACAGCGCCGAGGCCTGGTTGAGCGTCTCCTCCTTGTCGCCATCGACGAGGACGATGGGCAGGGCGATGTGGTCGGAATAGGTCTTGACGATCCGCCGCAGGCGCATTGGCTCAAGGAACTCGTCCTCACCCTCGGCCAGGTGGACCACGACGCGGGTGCCGCGCGGCGGTGCCTGGTCCGACTCGCCGATGACGAACTCGCCCTTGCCGTCAGAGGCCCAGCGCCAGCCCTGGGTTTCGCCGGCGCGGCGCGTGTACACCTCGACCTGGTCGGCGACCATGAAGGTGGAGTAGAAGCCGACGCCGAACTGGCCGATCAGCGCCATGTCGTGCTGCGCATCGCCGGTCAGCTGTTTGGCAAAGGCCAGGGTGCCGGAACGCGCGATGGTGCCGAGCATGTCGACCAGGTCATCGCGGTTCATGCCGATGCCGTTGTCGGCGACGCTCAGCGTGCGCGCCTCGTTGTCGACGGACAGGCGGATCCTGAAGGTGCTGTCGTCGGCGGTCAGAGCGGGCTCGGTCAGCGCCGCGTAACGCAGGCGGTCGCACGCGTCCGAGGCGTTGGAGATGATCTCGCGGAGAAAGACTTCCTTGTGGCTGTACAAGGACTTGGCGACGATTTCCAGGAGCCGGCCCACTTCGGCCTGGAACTGCAGGCGCTCCTCGGTCATGCGCGATGGTCCCCCGTCTTGAATCGATTGGCTGGTTTCGCCCGGCTGGCCCGAACGCCGCTGATATGTGCAAGGGCGCCCAATGGCGCAAGATGGCGTTGCTCCCGCCCCGGCGTCGGGAGCCGTGCGCACGAATGCCGCCGCCTGCCCATCCGGTGGGCAGGCGGCGGCGGTCACGCGGGTGCCGGCTACTGCATCTGCTGCAGCATCGGGCCCATGTCGGTGCCGTTCAGCGTGAAGGTGCCGTCGGCGGTGACGACCAGGTCGTAGGTGCGCACCTCGCGACCCGCGTCGTCAGCACCTTCCTGGGCGCCCATGCTCTGAATGAGCGTCAGGAACGGGATGACGTCGCTGGCGTCGGGCAGGGTCTGCAGCTCGCGGATCAGGTCGCCCAGGCCGGCGATCGCCATCGACGCGTCGGCGGTGACACCGAAGGCGGCGTTCGGGTCGGGTTCGACCACGCCGTCCAGCTGCAGCGAGGCGAGTTCTGACAGCAGCGAGACCTGTTCGATCTGCAGGGTCGTGCCGCCGGCCATGATCGCCTGCTGCAGCTGCATGCCGGCCAACATCATGGCGTCGTCGGGGTTGGTCTCGGCGCTGAGCTGCAGGAAGCTCTGCAGGATCTCGAGCAGCTGGTCGTTGGGCAGGTCGACCAGGGCCAGCCGGACGACGGTCTGCTCCGGCATGAAGCGCGCTTCCTCGGGCGCGGGATCGACCTGCAGGCCGGTCAGGTCGAAGGCCAGGCCCAGCGTCGACGACTCCTCGGTCAGACCGTCGATGGAGACCGAATAGCCGCCCTCCTCGACGGTAACCGTCTGCTCGGCTTCGACAACGTTGACATCCCGGACGGTCAGGTTGAAGGCCATGCCGTCGAAAAGCGTCGATGTCTGCTCGATCAGCTCGGAAAACCGGGTGAACATGGCGTTCGACGCCGCATCATCCCCCTCGAGGTCCTGCATGATCTCGTCGAGGCGGCGCGCGAAGGACATGTACTCGTCCATGTTCAGCGCCGACCCGCTGCCGTCCAGTGCCATGCGACCAAGGGTAAAGGTCTCGCCGGTGTTCTCGTCCCGGATATTCAGGTCTTCCAGCGCGATCTCGAAGACGCTGTCGTAGACGCCGGTTTCAAGCTCATCGCTGTCGACAACGATGCTGATCAGGTCCAGGGAGAGTTCACCCTGGTCCTCCGGCGGCGTCATGACGATGTCCTGCAGCTCGGCGTCGAGCTCCATGAAGGTCTCGTACTGCGGCGCGAAGACGCCGCTGCCTTCCTGGGACCCGATCGTCACCGTCGCCGTCTCGTTGAGCCGGGCGTTTTCGAAGACATAGGTGTCGGGGATCACCCAGGTCGCCTCGTACCAGCCATTGTCCAGCGGCACGGCCTCGATCTCGATGGCATCGATGACGACGCTGACGTCGCCATCGCCCATGGTCACCGTGGCTCTAGGGATCGTGATGTCGTAGATGTCGTCCGCCGGCACGACCTCGATCTCGCCGTCGATTGTGATCTCGACCCCTTCTTCCTGACCGAGCCTGGTGTCGATCCATTCCTGGAGACCCTGGCGAATCTCGGCCGCACCCTCCTCGGTCGCCTGTCCCCAGGCCGCCGCCGAAACCGCCACCGCGGCGATCCCCATGGTGCCGGCCAGTATGCTCGAAGCCCGCATGTCTTCTCTCCGATTGAATCAATGCCTGTGGCGTGCCCCGATCCGTCGGCCGGCGATTACCCGCACCGGGGGCGGCCGATCATCGGTCTGACGCAGACGTTGTCATCATGATTGGTGTCAGCCGTGTGGCAATACCCCGAAAGTTCTGATGATGCCAGTATGGCTTGGCGGCATGCATTCCCGGTCGCCGTCAGGGCGGCGGCGTCCCTTCCGGCACCATGCCGAGCAGCGGCGCCAGGTCGACACCATTGACGACGGTGCGCCCATCCGCCGTCATTTCAAGGTCATAGCGGATCGTGGACCGGCCGGCGGCATCGGTCTCGGCAACGCCGGCAAGCTGCAGCACGGCCAGCACCAGCGTCAGCGGCGCCGCCTCGGGCAGGCGGCGCAGCTCCTGCATCGCGTGACTCATGCCGCGGATGCGGATCGAAAGCGTCGCCACCACGCCCTGCGCCGCCTCCGGCACCGGGTGGGCGCTGCCGCTCATCTCGATGGCCGCGGTGCCGCTGTCCAGCGACAGGCGGTCGAGTCGCATCGTCGTTCCCGCCTCGCCGAGCGCCTCCAGCAGCCGCTCCCAGACGGCTGGCGGCGGCGCGGCCGGGCCGGGGCGCACACCGGAGCCCGTACCGCCGCGCAGCCGCTCGGCGAGCAGTGCCGTCAGGGCGGCGTTGGGGACGCCGCTGACGGTGACATCGAGCTCCGCCTGGCGCGGCAGCAGGTCGGCGTCGGCCGACGGCTCGATGGCGATGCCAGTCATCTCCCCCGTGGCGTGCAGCGTGGCGGCGTCGCCGGCCAGGGCCTCGGCCGACAGCGCGGCGCGAATCCGCCCCATCATGATCGCGCCGTCCGGGCCGGCTGCGCGCAGGCCGGCGACGCCGTAGGTGACGGCGATCCCGTCGACCAGCGGCGGCGTGTCCTCGATCAGTTGCGCCAGCTTGGCATTGATGGCGCCGGGGTCAGGGCTGCCGCTGCCCGCGCGGCCCTCGGCGATCACGCCGCGATACGCCGCCACAAAGGCGGCATAGGCATCGAGGTCGAGGGCGGCCAGCGTCGAGGTCACGGCGAGCCGCTCGACCGTGATGCGCTCTTCAGTGTTGCCGGGGACCACGTCGATGTTTTCCACGACCAGGGCAGAGGCCATGTCATGCGTGCCGGCCGCGGCCGGAAACGTCTCGCTGTCGAGGCCCGTGTGCCCAATGGTGACGCGCAGCCCCGTCGACGGCACGGCGACCCGGATGTCGTCGAGCCGGACGTCCAGCGTCGTGAAGGTCTGCAGGGCCGGTGCGAACACGCCGGCAAACGCCTGCCCGCCGATGGCGGCGGTCAGGCGCTCGGTGCCGTCGGCAGTGTACAGGAAGAGGTCGGACGGCAGGTGCGCCGTCACCGCGTACCGGCCGTCGTCGCGCGGGGTGACGACCGCCTCGATGGTGCCGACGGCGAGCAGGCTTCCGGCCGGCATGGTCACGGCGAGGTCGGCGATGGTGACCCGGTATCCGCTGTCGCCCATGTCCACATCGATGGCGGCGTCGATGTCGAAGCCGGCGTCGGCCATCGGCGCGATGACGGCTTCGTCGAGCCAGGCCTTGACCGCATCGCTGAACGCCTGCGCCGCATCGTCCGGCGCCTGCGCCGAGGCGGCCGGGGCCAGCGCCGCAACAGCCAGCACTGCCGTCAGGATGCGCACAACCGGGCGCATGGCTCCTCCTCGCGGGACCGCTCCCTGGACCGCCGCCCCCCGGACTGCCCCCGTGGCCGCTTCACCGCCGATGCTTGCGCGGAGAGTGTGCTGCAAATGTGGCGATGCGGTCCGTGCACGGCACGCCGCGCCGGCCGGCGGCAACATTGCTGCTTGCATTGCCTGACGCGAAACCCGAAGGTGCCGCCATGCTGGCCGCTGCCGATCGCAGCCGCGTTTTCGCGGTTCTGGGCCCGACCAACACGGGCAAGACCTTTCTTGCCATCGATCGCATGCTGGGCCATGCCAGCGGCATGATCGGGTTTCCGCTGCGCCTGCTGGCCCGCGAGAACTACGACAAGGTGGTGCGGATCAAGGGGCGCTCCCGCGTCGCCCTGGTCACCGGCGAGGAAAAGATCATCCCGCCGAATGCCGCCTATTTCATCTGCACCGTCGAGAGCATGCCGCTCGACCGTCCGGTCGACTTCCTGGCCGTGGACGAGATCCAGCTCTGCGCCGACCCGGAGCGCGGCCACATCTTCACCGACCGGCTGCTGCGCGCCCGTGGCCTCGACGAGACCATGGTGCTCGGCGCCGAGACGATCCGGCCGCTGCTGCGCCGGCTGGTGCCGGAGGCGGAGTTCATCTCGCGGCCGCGCTTCTCGACCTTGCGCCATGCCGGCCCGCGCAAGCTGACCCGGCTGCCGCCGCGCAGCGCCGTGGTCGCCTTCTCGGCCAGCGACGTCTACCACCTGGCCGAGCTGATCCGCCGCCAGCGCGGTGGCACGGCGGTGGTGCTGGGCGCGCTCAGCCCGCGCACGCGCAACGCCCAGGTGGCCATGTACCAGGCCGGCGAGGTCGACTACCTGGTCGCCACCGATGCCATCGGCATGGGCCTGAACATGGACATCGACCACGTCGCCTTTGCGCGGCTGTGGAAGTTCGATGGCGCCAGCCCGCGCCGGCTGGCGGCGCCGGAGATCGCCCAGATCGCCGGCCGCGCCGGGCGGCACATGGCCGACGGCACCTTCGGCACCACCGACCGTGCCGACGACCTCGGCGAGGAGATCGTCGAGGCGGTCGAGACGCACAGCTTCGAGCCGGTCAAGGCGCTGATGTGGCGCAACGCCGAGCTCGACTTCCGCTCACCCGACGCCCTGCTCAAGAGCCTCGACGAGCGGCCGCCGGACCGGGTGCTGCGCCGGGCGCCGGAGGCCGACGACCAGCTCGCCCTGGCCGTGCTGGCGCGCGACCCCGAGATCGCGGCCGTGGCGGGGACGCGGGAGGCGACGCGGCTGCTGTGGGAGGTCTGCCAGATCCCGGACTTCCGCAAGATGCTGACCGACTCGCACACCCGCCTGCTGTC
The DNA here is from genome assembly GCA_964526565.1 of uncultured Mycobacteriaceae bacterium. Classification (GTDB taxonomy): domain Bacteria; phylum Pseudomonadota; class Alphaproteobacteria; order DSM-16000; family Inquilinaceae; genus CAZGMC01. Next base: position 42,225 of record CAZGMC010000016.1, on the reverse strand, counting down.
CACGGTGTACCGCCAGCTCATGGCGCACGACCGGCGGCTCGACACCGAGTGGGTGGCACGGCAGGTGGCGCGGCTCGACCGCACCGACGGCGATATCGACGCCCTGGTCACCCGCATCGCCCACATCCGCACCTGGACGTACATCTCGTACCGCCCCGACTGGCTGGCCGACCCGCGGCACTGGCAGGAGCGCTCGCGGGCGATCGAGGACAGGCTGTCCGACGCGCTGCACCAGCGCCTGACGCAGCGCTTTGTCGACCGCCGCTCGGCGCTGCTGGTCAAGAGCCTGAAGGCCGGCGGCACGCTGGCCGGCGCCGTCAGCCGCCAGGGCGAGGTGCTGGTCGAGGGCGAATATGTCGGGCGGCTGGACGGCTTCCGCTTCCAGCCCGACACCCCGGCCCACAGCGAGGACACCCGCGCCCTGCTCAGCGCCGCCCGCCGCGCTCTGCGCGACGAGATTGCGGCGCGGGTGCGGCGGCTGGAGGCAGACGGTGACGAGGCCTTCTCGCTGGGTGCGGCCGGCAGCGAACAGTGGGACACGGTGCTGTGGCACGGTGCGCCGATTGCGAAGCTGGCGCCCGGCCCGGATGTCTATGCGCCCGCGGTGCGGCCGCTGACGGGTGACCTGGTCGAGCCGGGCGCGCGCGACCGCATCGCCCGGCGCCTGCGCGGCTGGCTGGAGACCGAGGTGGCGACGGCGCTCAAGCCGCTGCTGCGGCTGCGCGAGGCACGGCTTGAGGGCACGGCCCGCGGCATCGCCTACCAGCTTATCGAGGCCATGGGCGGCCTGCCGCGGGCCCAGGTGACAGGCCTGATCGACCACCTGACGCCGGCCGAGCAGCGGCGGCTGCAGGGGCTGGGCGTCTGCCTTGGGCAGGCGTACGTGTACGTGCAGCCGGCCCTCAAGCCGCGGCTGCTGGCGATGCGGGGGCTGCTGTGGGCGGTGGCCAACCGGCTGATCGTGCCGCCGGCGCTGCCCAATCCCGGCAGCCCCTCGGTGCTCCGCGCCGAAGGCGTGCCGGAGGCGTTCTACGGCGCCATCGGCTACGCCGCGGCCGGACGGCGGGCGGTGCGGCTCGACCGGCTGGAGGCGTTGGCCGGGGTGGCGGAGGCACTGGCCGTCGGCGGGCCGTTCGGCGACGAACCACGGCTGGCCCAACTCGTCGGCTGCGCCCGCGCCGACCTGCCGCAGGTGCTGGCCCTGCTCGGCTACCGCGTGGTGATCGCCGAGGACGGCACCACGACCTTCCACCGCCCGGCGCGCCGTGCACGGCCGGCGCGGCGGCGGCGCGTCGGGCTCAGGCCCGAGTCGCCGTTCGCCAAGCTCAAGGTGTTGAGCGGCCGGCCGTGACGGGCGAGGGAAGCGAAAGCGGTGCCGGCACCGGCCCGGAGCGGCTCGACAAGGAGCGGCTCGACAAGGAGCGGCTCGACAAGGTGCGGCTCGACAAGTGGCTGTGGTTCGCGCGGTTCTTCAAGACGCGCTCGCTGGCCACGGAGATGTGCGTGCAGGGCAAGGTGCGGGTCGACGGCGCGGTGGTGACCAAGGCGCATTTCGCGGTACGGCCGGGCCAGGTGCTGACCTTCGTCCAGGGCCGTCACGTGCGCGTGGTCAAGGTGCTGGCGGCGGGCACGCGGCGCGGCCCGGCCAGCGAGGCCCAGACCCTGTACGAGGACCTGTCGCCGCCGGTTCCCGAAACCGCACTGCCGCGCGACGCCGCGGTCGCCCCCCGCGCGCGCGGCACCGGCCGCCCCACCAAACGCGACCGGCGGCGCACGGACAGGTTCAAGGGCGAATCGTAACGGGGCCGGAGCCGTGCCGGCCGGTGCCGAAGCGGCCATGGCGGACCGCGGGTCAGGGCGACTCTTTGAGCACCTCGAGCACGCTGGAACGGAACTCGCGGCGGTACAGGACCGCGACCACGAACACCGTTGCCGCGGCGAACAGGGCCGGGTGGATGAACCAGGCGAGCACGGCCAGCGCGAAAAAGAAGGCGCGCAGGCCGCGGTTGAAATGGTGGGCGACGCGGATCGACACCTCGGCCACGCGGGCGGCGGCGCGTTCGGCCGCGGCCCGGTCGGCGGGCTTGTGCGGGGCGGCGCCGACCAGAATGGAGCAGTAGTTGGCCAGCCGGAACGACCAGGCGAACTTGAAGAACGCATAGACGAACATGGCGATCAGCAGCAGCACCTTCAGTTCCCATTCCGGCGTGCCGCTGGGCTCGGCGAAGGGCAGGCGGGCCAGCGCCTGGATCGCCCGGTCGGCGGCGCCGAGCAGGGCGAACAGGCCGCCGATCATCAGGATCGCGGTCGAGGCGAAGAAGCCGATGCCGGTGATCAGGTTGCCCAGGATCTGCGTATCGACCATGCGCAGGTCGCGGTCCAGCATTTCGTGCATCCACCGGTGCCGGTAGCGGGCCATGGCCGCCGAGATGCTGTGCCGCGCCCAGCAGCTGTGATCGGCCAGAACCGTATAGCCGGCCCAGGCGACGAAGAACCACGCCAATGCTGCATAGTCATAGGGGCTGAAGGCGGGCATGGCCGGCGGCCGGGACGGCGGGAACCGGCCGCCGGTGCCGATCAGACGTGAATGGTGCTCAGGTCCACGGGCGTGCGCGTGCCCTCGACGACGACGATGCCGCTGTCGGTGACGTGATAGCGCTGCCGGTCGGCCTCAAGGTCATAGCCGATCTCGGTGCCCTCCGGGATGCGCACGTTCTTGTCGAGGATCGCGCGGCGGATGCGGCAGCGGCGGCCGATGTCGCAGTTGTCGAAGATCACCGACTCCTCGATCAGCGTGCCGGAGTGGACGTGCACGTGCCGGCCGAGCACCGAATCGACTACCTTGCCGCCGGCGATGATGCAGCCCGACGAGATCGTGGAGTCGTGCGCCTCGCCGCGGCGGTCTTCCTCGTTGAAGACGAACTTGGCCGGCGGTGTGGAATAGCTGGCGGTGCGCACCGGCCACTCCCGGTTGAACAGGTTCAGCTCCGGCTCGACAGAGCGCACGTCCATGCTGGCCTCGTAGTAGGCGTCGATGGTGCCGACATCGCGCCAGTAGGACGGCTTGCCCAGCGGCTCGCCCGGTATGACGTTGGTGTTGAAGTCGTAGGCATACATGTCGACGGCGTTGACCAGCTTCGGCAGGATGTCCTTGCCGAAGTCGTGGGAGGTGTCCGGCCGCTCGGCATCCTCGTTGACCATCTTCAGCAGCAGCCTTGGCTCGAAGATGTAGTTGCCCATGGAGGCATAGACCATGTCCGGCTGGCCGGGGATGGTCGGGGCGTCGGCGCGCTTTTCATGGAAGGCGACGATGCGGCCGTTCTCGGCGGTCTCGATGACGCCGAACTCGCTGGCATAGCGCTTGTCCGTGGGGATGGCGGCGACCGACACCTGGGCCCGCTGCTGCAGGTGGTGCTCGATCATCTGGCGGATGTTCATCCGGTAGATGTGGTCGGCGCCGAACAGGACGACGAGGTCGGGGCTGGCCTGCTCGATCAGGTTGGCGTTCTGGTAGATCGCGTCGGCCGTGCCGCGGTACCAGGTCTCGCCGGCCGTGCGCATCTGCGCCGGCACCGGGATGATGAACTGGTTCTTGAGGATCCCGGCGAACTGCCAGCCGTCGCTGAGGTGCTGCAGCAGCGACTGGCTGCGGAACTGCACCAGGACGTAGATCGAGTGGATGTCGGAGTTGACGAGATTGCTGAGGACGAAGTCCACGATCCGGTACTTGCCGGCGAACGGCACCGCCGGTTTGGCGCGCTGGCGGGTTAGCGGGTGAAGGCGGGTCCCCTTGCCCCCGGCCAGCACCATCGCGAGGATACGCATCTGCACGTCTCGCCTCCCTGTTCGACATGTCGACGGGCATCACGGCAGCGTCGGGAGGCGAAAGGCAAGTGTCGCTGCGCCGCGTGCGCGGATTTGCCTCGCTCAATCCGCCCCTCAATCCGCCCCTCAATCCGCCCCTCAATCCGCCCCTCAATCCGCCTTGATCGCCGGCGTAACGGACTTCTGGACATCGAGCTGGCGCTGGTTGCACACGTTGACGCCCCAGAACTGGCGGCTGCCGCCTTGGGCATCGTCCACCTGGACATCAAAGAAGCAGTCCCCGGCGTGGTCGCTCAGGTCGACCTGCACGCTGTCGCCGGGTTGGAGCGCGTCGGAGGCAAGCCGGTCCGTGCCCCAACGGGCGCTGTAGTCCGGGGAAACGTGAATGCTCGACAGCGGCACCGACCCGGAATTGCGCACGTAGAGGCTGCGCGTTTCCTGCTGCGCGGCGGCCGGGACCGCCAGCCACGCGACGACGGCGGCGGCCGTAGCCCAACTCATCCATCGCATCGACCCGAACTCCTTCGTCGTCGTCAGGCCCCGGTCTTTGGCGCCGGGATCCTGTATCGCAATATGGTGCACTGCGCCGGTCGGGTGCAAGCAGACGCACCCCGCGCCCAGCGTCGGGTCGAAAGATGGCGGTGCATTGTGGCAGGCGTGCGGCCGAAGCGGCCGGGCCCGGCGGCGTCGCTACTCCACCACGATTCGCGGCGCCGCCCGGCGCGGTGCCGCCTCGGCGCCTGACAGCTTGTCCCACAGTCGCGCACCGATGGCCCGGAACACCTTTGCGTGCTCACCATCCGGCTGGGCCTCGACGATCGGTTCGCCATGATCGGACCGCTCCCGGATCGCCGGATCGAGCGGCACCTCGCCCAGGAACTCGCAGCCCAGCCGCGCCGCCTCCGCCCGGGCGCCGCCGTAGCCGAAGATCTCGGTGCGGTGGCCGCAATTGGGGCAGCAGAAATAGCTCATGTTCTCGATCATGCCGAGCACCGGCACATCGACCTTGCGGAACATGTTGAGTCCCTTGCGGGCATCGAGCAGGGCGATGTCCTGCGGCGTCGACACGATCACGGCGCCGGCCAGCGGCACCGTCTGGGCCATGGTGAGCTGTGCGTCGCCGGTGCCGGGCGGCATGTCCACCACCAGCACGTCGAGGCCGCCCCAGTTGACGTCGCGCAGCATCTGGGTGATGGCGCTCTGCACCATCGGCCCGCGCCAGATCATCGGTGTCTCCTCGGCGACCATGAAGCCGATCGACATCACCTCGATGCCGTAATTCGTCATCGGGTCCAGGGTCTTGCCGTCGGAGGTCGTCGGCTTGCCGCTGATCGCCATCATGCGGGGCATGGACGGGCCGTAGATGTCCGCATCGAGCAGCCCGACGCGGAGCCCGTTGCGACCCATCGCCACGGCCAGGTTCACGGCCACGGTCGACTTGCCGACGCCGCCCTTGCCGGAGGCGACGGCGATGATCGTCCGCACACCGGGCACCTCGCCCTTGGGCTGCGGCGTCCGGCCGCCCGGCGCCGGTCCGCCGGGCGCCGCCGCCGGCCCGCCGGCCGGTCCGGGCGGCGCGCGGTGGGCCGTCAGCATGGCCGTGACGGACAGCACGCCCGGCACGGCCTGCACGGCCTTCTCCGCCTGCTGCCGCAACGGTTCCAGCGCCGGTCCGCGCTGCGGATCGACCTCGATGGCGAACAGCACGTGGCCGTCCTTGATCGTCAGCCCGGAAATCATGCCCAGGCCGACAATGTCGCCGCCGCGATCGGGATCGCGCACGGCGCGAAGCGCTTCGAGAACCTGGCCCTCGGCCACCGTCGCCATGGTTGACAACTCCGCTGCACCGCCAATATTGCCGGAGACATTGCGATACCGGCCTACGGGCTGCACATATAGCGCTCTGTTGCAGGGATCGAAAGGGCGCAACCGGCCGGGCGCAGCCACGTTCCCAGCAGATGGACAATCACACAGGAGCGCTTCCGGCACGGGCGCGAGGCAAGGGAAGGCGGGATGCCTTGGAACAATCAGGGTGGCGGCGGTCCATGGGGTTCGCAGGGCGGCGGCCAGAATCCGTGGGGTCGCGGCGGTGGCGGTGGCGGCAGTGGTGGCGCCGGTGGCGGACAGCAGCCGCCTGACTTCGAGGAAATGATCCGCCGCGGCCAGGATCGTTTCCGTAGCATCATGCCGCGGGGCTTTGGCGGCGGCCGCGGGATCATCCTCATTCTGCTTGGCGTGGTGGTGATTTGGGCCCTGACCGGGTTTTATCGGGTGCAGCCCGACGAGGTCGGCGTGGTCCTGCAGTTCGGGCGCTATGACCGCACGACGCCGCCGGGCCTGCACTACCACCTGCCGGCACCGATCGAGACGGTGATCCGGCCGAAGGTGACGCGCGTCAACCGCATCGACATCGGTTTCGTCTCCGCCGCCGGCGGCAGCCGCGACGTGCCGCAGGAAAGCCTGATGCTGACCGGCGACGAAAACATCATCGACATCGACTTCACGGTGCTGTGGCGCATCGCCAGCCCGCAGGACTTCCTGTTCAACCTGCGCGACCCAGAGGGCACGGCCCGCGTCGCCGCGGAAAGCGCCATGCGCGAGATCATCGGCCAGACCGACATCCAGCCGGCCCTGACGGAAGAGCGGCAGTCGATCGAGGACGGCACGCGCGCCCGACTGCAGGCCATCCTCGACGGATATGGCGCCGGCATCGAGATCACCCAGGTTCAGCTTCAGGACGTGGCGCCGCCGTCGGAGGTCCGCGACGCGTTCGACGACGTGCTGCGCGCCCGCCAGGACCAGCAGCGGCTGCGCAACCTGGCCGAAGCCTACCGCAACGACATCATCCCCCGCGCCCGTGGCGATGCCGTGCGGCTGATCCAGGAGGCGTCCGCCTACCGTGAGGAGATCGTCAACCGGGCCCAGGGTGATGCCCAGCGCTTCCTGCTGGTCCTGCTGTCGTACAGCGAGGCGCCGGCGGTGACGGCACAGCGGCTCTACCTGGAGACCATCGAGGAGGTGTTCGCCGGGTCCAGCATGGTCGTCATTGACGGTGAAGCCGAGGGCTCGCAGGGCGTGGTCCCGTATCTGCCGCTGAGCGAGCTGCCGCGCCGCCTGTCGCGTGAGCCCGCGACGGACCAGGGCGGCAGCGCCGAGCAGGGCTCCGCAGCGCAGAGGAGCGGCAACCGATGAACCTCAAGTTTGCCATTATCGGTGTAGTCCTGGTGCTCGGCGGCATCCTGCTGTCGGACACGTTCTTCACCGTAGACGAGAGGCAGCAGGCGCTGGTGCTGCAGTTCGGCGACCACCGCCGGACGATCCAGAACGACCCGGGACTGCACATCAAGATGCCGTTCCTGCAGAATGTGGTCTATTACGAGGCGCGGGTCCTCAACGTCGACCCGCCGGTGGAGCAGGTCATCCTGGCCGACCAGCGGCGCCTCAACGTCGATACGTTCGCGCTCTACCGCATTGCCGACCCGCTGCAGTTCTTCCGCGCCGTGACCAACGAGATGACGGCCGACCAGCGCATTTCGACCTTCGTCAATGCGGCGTTGCGCGGCGTCCTCGGCAACCGGCTCCAGATCGAGGTGCTGTCGGACGAGCGGGCCGACATCATGGACCAGATCAGCAGCCGCGTGGCGCGGGAGGCGGAACCCCTGGGGATCGAGATCGTCGACGTGCGCATCGGCCGTGCCGACGTGCCTGAAGGCACCGTCCGTGCCGTGTACGAACGGATGCGCTCGGAGCGCGAGCGCGAGGCGGCCGAGTTCCGCGCCCAGGGCCAGGAGCAGGCCCAGCAGATCCGGGCGCGCGCCGACCGCGAGCGCGCCGTGCTGCTGGCCGAGGCGGAGCGGCGCGCCCAGATCCTGCGCGGCCAGGGCGACAGCCGCGCCATCAGCATCCAGGCCGACGCGCACAGCCTGGACCCGGAGTTCTTCGGTTTCTACAGGACCCTGCAGGCCTACCGCATGTCCATGCCCAACGAGGGCACGACCATGGTGCTGGCGCCGACCGGCGAGTTCTTCCGGTACTTCCGTGACATTGCCACCGCCGAGGGCGAGGAGCTGACGCCGCCGGAGGGTGCCGAGCAGATGCGCGAGATCATCCGCGACATGCTGGTGACGATGGAGGACGAACTGTCCATCGGTCCGGTGCCGGGCGGTGCGCCCTCGGTCTCGCCGGAACTCATGGAATCGCTCGACGAGCAGGTCTCGCCGGAGGAGCTCCGCTCGCTGCCGGCACCTACGGGCCAGGGCTCGGGCATGCGTGAGCAGGAGGGTTCCACGGAGCCGCCGGCCGCCCCCGAACCGGCCCCGGAGAGCGCGGCGCCGCCCGATGCCGCTCCGGGTGACGGCGATGCCGCCGAGCAGCCGGGCCCTGAAGCGCGTATCGACGACCGGGACAGCGGAGGCATGGCTCAGCCGCCTGTCGCCGCCACGCCGGCGGCGGACGATGCCGGCGGCGGAGCGGCCGAACGGGCGGCGGCTGCTGCTGCCGAGACACAACGCTGACGTGTCACGGCCGCAGGGTTGCCCGGCCGGGATCAGCAACAGCGGGCACGCGATGTCGGGATCTGATCTGCTGACGGCGCTCGGCTTGGTGCTGGTCATCGAGGGCCTGTTCTATGCGGTGTTCCCCGAGCAGATGAAGCGGCTGGTGGTGGCTGTCCTTGAGCTGCCGCCGGGCGCCCTGCGTACTGGCGGGCTGATGGCCGCCACCGCGGGCGTGGCCGTGATCTGGCTGGTGCACGGCTGAGTGCGGCCCCGGCAATGCCGCGGGAGAGGGCGGATTAGGCCTTGATTGAACCATAATCGGGGTCCATACCGCGGCGGCGACTTGCACAGGCCGTCGGTACGCGGCGGCATCAATCCCGGACTGCGTTCAGGCATGACCCGTTCAGGCAGGATCGGGGGCGGGCGGCCGGCATGGGGTGGCCGGCAAATGGCGGCCGGCATCGGGTGGCCGGCATATGGCGGTCGGACGAATGGGAGTGGTTGCGACGTGATGCGGCGTTCCAGGATGGCACGGACGGACGACAAGGGCACTGGTGGTACCGGCGCGGGCCGCCTGATGCGACAGGCCGGGCTGGCGATCATGCTGGTCGCCATGGCGGCCGGCGGCGGCGTGTGGGCCCAGCAGACGCTGACTCCGGCCGAAGAGGCGCAGGCGCCGACCGACGTCATGCCAGAGGGCCGGCCGCCCAGCTTCGCGGAACTGGCCGAACGCCTGCTGCCGGCAGTGGTGAACATCTCGACGACGCAGACCTTTGGCGGGCCGGATTTCGAAGGGCCGGAGATGCCGCAGTTCCCGCCCGGCTCGCCATTCCAGGAGTTCTTCGAGGAGTTCTTCGAGCGCCGCCAGGGCCCGCACCTGCCGCAGCGCCGCGCCACCTCGCTCGGCTCCGGGTTCGTCATTGATCCCGGTGGCTACATCGTCACCAATTACCACGTCATCGAGGGGGCGGACCAGATCACCATCCTGCTCCACGACGACACCAACCTGACGGCCGAGCTGGTCGGCCACGACGAGCGCACCGACATCGCCGTGCTGCGCGTCGAGCCCGACGAACCGCTGCCTGCCGTGCAGTGGGGCAGCAGCGAGAACATGCGCGTCGGCGACTGGATCATCGCCATCGGCAACCCGTTCGGCCTGGGCGGCTCGGTCACCGCCGGGATCATCTCGGCCCGGGCCCGCGACATCAATTCGGGGCCTTACGACGACTTCATCCAGACGGACGCGTCGATCAACCGCGGCAACTCCGGCGGGCCGATGTTCAACCTTGACGGCGAAGTCATCGGCATCAACACCGCCATCTATTCGCCGTCCGGCGGCTCGGTGGGGATCGGCTTCGCCATTCCGTCGTCGCTGGCCCGCAACGTCGTCGACCAGCTCATCGAGTACGGCCGAACGCGGCGCGGCTGGCTGGGCGTGCGCATCCAGACGGTGACGGAGGACATCGCCGAGGGCCTGGGGCTGGATGCGGCGCGCGGCGCACTGGTCGCCAGCGTCACTCCCGGCGGTCCCGCAGCCGAGGCCGGCGTCGAGCCCGGCGACGTGATCGTCGAGTTCAACGGGCAGGACATCGACGAGATGCGCCGCCTGCCGCGCATTGTCGCGGAGACACCGGTCGAGTCCGAGGCCACCATCACGGTGTGGCGCCAGGGCGAGCTGCAGACGCTCAACGTCACGCTGGGCGAGCTGGAGGCGGCGGAGGACGCCGGCCTGCTCGCCGGAACCCCGGACGAGCCCTATGACCCGGGCAAGAACGGCGAGGAACTGGAGTCCCTCGGCATGGCGCTGTCGGACCTCAGCGACGAGGTGCGCCGGCGCTACAACCTGCCGTCCGAGGCCGACGGCGTCGTCATCACCGAGGTGGCGCCCGACTCGGCCGCCGCTGAGCGTGGCCTGCAACCGGGCGAGGTGATCGTCGAAGTCGGGCAGGACCAGGTCGCCAGCGTGTCCGAGGTCGTGGACAAGATCCGCGAGGCTCGCGATGCCGGCCGCCGCTCGGTCCTGCTGCTGGTCGAGCGCGAGGGCGACATGCGCTTCGTGGCGCTCAACATCGAGGAGTTCGAGCGCTGACCGCAGCCTGACGGCAGCCGGCCGCCGCACGCCGGTCAGCCGGCCAGGAACCGTCGCAGCGCCGTGACGAACGCCTCGGGCCGTTCGGCGTGGACGCGGTGGCCGGCATCCGGGATGGTTACCGTTTCCGCCAGCGGGAACAGGGCGCGGATGGCGTCGCCGTGGACGGGGCGGATGTAGTCGGAATTGCCGCCGGCGACGATCAGGGCCGGACCGTTGTAGATGGCGCCGGGCGGCGGCCGGAAGTCGTGCAGGTCGTTGACCCCGGCATTGAGCGCTTCCAGGTTGACCCGCCAGCGCATTCGGCCGTCCTCGCCGGTCATCAGGTTCTGCAGCAGGAAGGTGCGCGTCGGCGGGTCGGGGATCAGGCCCTCCAGGTCCTCGTCGACCTCGGCGCGGCGGCTGGCGTGGCCCACATCCACGTCCTGCAGGGCGTGGATGTAGTCGATCAGGGTCTCGGTGTAGGCCGCCGGCGCAATGTCGACGGCGACCAGGGCATCGACGCGCGTCGGGTCGCACAGGGCCAGCATCATCGCCGCCTTGCCGCCCATGCTGTGGCCGACCAGCGCCGCGCTGTCCAGCCCGCGGGCGTCCAGGAAGGCGGCCACGTCCTCGGCCAGCAGGTCATAGCCCATCCCGCCGGCCCAGCCGGAGTCACCATGATTACGCAGGTCGACGGCAAACACGCGATGAGAGTCGGCCAGCGCTTCGGCAATGCTCTTCCAGTTGCGCGACGACCCGAACAGGCCGTGCAGGATGACGAGCGGCGGACCGTCCCCGACCTCGCGCCAGGCCAGTTCAACGGGCATGGGTTGCCTTCCGGTCGCCGTGGCCATCCGTCGTGGCTGGCTCGCCGGTGGCGGGCAGGCCGACCAGATCCAGGCTCCTGTCCCACAGCCGGCGTGCCGCCTCCCCGTCGTGCGAGGCGGCCGACGAGCGCGCCGGCCGGCAGTCCTCGAAGTACTGGCCGGACACGCCCTCCACCTCCGGCGAGCAGGCCAGGTAGACCGGGGTGTGCGCGGCACGGGCCGGATCGCGGCCGAACAGCTTGATCACGCGCCACAGGACGCCCGGCAGGAAGGCGTTGGCCTCGCCGATCGAGGTGCCGACGAAGCCGGGGTGCAGGCAGTTGGCCGTCACGCCCGTGCCCTCCAGCCGCCGTGCCAGCTCGCAGGTGAACAGGATGTTGGCCAGCTTGGATCGGGCATAGGCGCGCCAGCCGGTATAGCTGTGTGGCTTGTCAGCGTCCGCGAAGTCCGCCTTGGCATTGCGGTGCGCGTCCGACGCCACGTTGACGATGCGCGCCGGCGCGTTGGCCTTGAGCCGGTCGAGCAGCAGCAGCGTCAGCAGGACGTAGGACAGATGGTTGAGGGCAAAGGTCATCTCGATGCCGTCGGGGCTCTCCCGATAGCGGCCGAACATGCCGCCGGCGTTGTTGACCAGCACATCCAGGCCGGGCCAGCGCCGCTCCACCTCCGCCGCCAGGGCGCGGACCTGGTGCTGCACAGACAGGTCGGCCTGTACGAAGTCGACGGCGGGATTGCCCGGCTCGCGGCGCAGGTCGGCGACGGCGTCACCGCCGCGCCGGGGGTCGCGGCCGACCAGGATCACCTCGTGGCCGCGACGGACGAGCTGGCGGGCTGTCTCCAGGCCGATGCCGGCGGTGCCCCCGGTGATCAGGATCGTGTGGCGCCGCTGCGCCGTCTGCTGCTGCATGCCTGCCTCGCTCGCTGCCGCCGGCCGGGCCGTGGCTGCACCGCTTGCCGCGCTGCGGTGCGGCCTCTACGGTGCACCGCCATGGTTCCTTCCGTGACACCCGTCCCATGACCACCGCCGGACCCGGTTCCGGCCCGGGCGACGCCCTGCCGCAGGGGCGGCATCGGATGCCCAGCCGCACCACCGTCGGTCTGATGTCGGCGTTCGGCGCCTTTCTCATCTGGGGCATCGCGCCGGTGTACTTCAAGGCTGTTGCCGGCGCCGGGCCGCTGGAGATCGTCGCCCAGCGCGTCGTCTGGACGGTCGTCATGCTGGGCCTGCTGGTGGCGGCGACCGGCCGGTTGGCCCTTGTGGTGGCGGCGTTCCGCACGGTGCGGGCGCTGCGCGTCTACGTGCTGACGACGGCGCTGATCGGCACCAACTGGCTGGTGTTCATCTATGCCGTCACGCACGACCACCTGCTGCAGGCCAGTCTGGGCTATTTCATCAACCCGCTGGTCAACGTGATGCTGGGCGTGGTGTTCCTTAAGGAGCGCCTGAACCGGCGGCAGCTTGCGGCGGTGCTGCTTGCCGCGGCCGGGGTCGGCAACCTGGTGGTGGGCTACGGCGCGGTGCCATGGGTGTCGCTGACGCTGGCCTTTTCGTTCGGCTTCTATGCCCTGGTCCGCAAGGGGGCGCGGACCGATCCGCTGGCCGGCCTGCTGATCGAGACCATGCTGCTGTTCCCATTGTCGCTCGGCTGCATCGTTTGGCTGGCGGTCTCGGGGCAAGGCAGCTTCTGGGTTGGCGGGTGGACCATGACCCTGTTGCTGGTCGCGGCCGGGGCGGTGACCAGCGTGCCGCTGATCCTGTTCCTGATCGGGGCCGAGCGGCTGCCCCTGTCGAGCCTCGGCCTGATGCAGTACCTGGCGCCGACGCTGCATTTCCTGCTCGCCGTCGGGGTCTACGGCGAAATCTTCACCACGGCCCATCTGGTCACCTTTTGCACGATCTGGCTGGGCCTGGCGCTCTACACCAGCGATGCCATGGCGGCATACCGCCGCAGCCGCCGCGCGCCCGCTTCGGAAACGGCCGCATAAGGCTTTCGACTCTAGTGCTTTCGCATATTGCGAAGCATCCTGGGAACGACAGGCGCAAGCGAACATTCATGGCGAGTACGATGGCAGGACGAACGACGGTCGAACCCGGCGGCTGTGCCGGTTTCCAGGCCACGGGCAGGGGGTCCGATCCTGGCATGGAAGTTGATTGCCATAAGACCATGTTCAAGCCGAGAGGTGATCAATGTGGAATCGTTCGATTCTCATGGCGGCTGTGGCCGCCGCTGTCGTTGCCGTCCTTGCCGGGCCGGTCGCGGCCGGCGGGCTGAGCAGTGCAACGCGGGCCGTTGATGCCGTCGGCGCCGCCGGGCTTGGCCTGACGGAGCAGGGTGGCGAGGCCTACGGCGGCGCCGGCACTGCCGGCACGGAGACGGCTGGTGCCGAGCGGGCCGCGGCCGTTTGGCTCAATGACACGATGGCGCTGGCCATTCTGGGTCTCGCGCTGATCGGCGCCGGCACCGTGGCGGCGCGGCGGCGGGCCAACGAGACCCGCTGATCCGGTGCCGCCGGTCAGGCCGGCGGCAGGCGCATGCGGCCGGCCGGCACCACGGTCTTGCTGCGGCCGCTCCTGTACAGGATCAGCAGGGCGCTCAGCAGCAGTGCCCCGCCGACCAGACCGAGCGGCCCGAGCCGCTCCCCGAAGATCACCCAGGCAAGGGACACCGCCGTCAGCGGCTCAACCAGCGACAGGATGCTGGCCACCGTCGCCGGCGTGGCACGCATGCCGTGGAAGAACAGGACGTAGGCGAGCGCCGTCGGCACCCAGGCCCAGATGGAGCAGCAGCAGCCAGCCCGGCACTGTGTGGGTCATGGCGAAGCCCTGCCACAGCACGAACGGCAGCAGCATGGCGGCGCCGCCGCCGAACCCGACGACGATGAGCTGGTAGGGGTGATAGTGGTCGGCCAGGGCGCGGCCGGTCCGTGTGACGATCGCATACATGAGGCCCGAGCCGAGCGCCAGCGCCGCACCGATCACGACGGCGCGGCGCCCGTCCCCCGCCTGGTCCGGAAAGCCGACCAGCAGCACCGTCCCGGCCAGCGCCACCGCCGCATAGAAGAACACCTGGTAGAGCGCCATCGACGCGCTGAGCACGCCCAGCACCCACAGCCGCGGCGCGGCGGCGCGCAGGATGGCCGGACCGTACAGCGCCCAGCCCAGCACCAGCAGCGCCGGCACCGACAGCGCCAGCCGAAAGAACCCGACCGCCAGCGGCCAAATGCCCGCCAACTCGAACAGCGCCTTGGCGGCCACACCTCCGGTGCCCCACAGCGCCGCCCCGGCGGCGACCAGGAGCATGCCCTGGCGCGGCGAAACCTGCTCGAAGGCCATGGCGCCGTTGCTCCCGTCGATGCTTGCCCGGCCGCGCCGATGTTCGGCCGGCTGTCACGACGCAGGGTAGAGCAGGGATGGTGGACGCACCATGAAATCGCTGGGCCAGCGGCAGGACGCCACAAACGCGAACGCCGCCGACCCATGAACGGGCGGCGGCGTTGCCGGTCTCGGGCCGTGGCGGCCGGTTCGGGGCCGGCGCTCCTGACTTGGACCGTGGCGGCCGGTTCGGGGCCGGCGCTCCTGACTTGGACCGTGGCGGCCGGCCGGGGCCGGCGCGCCGGCCGGCGTCAGCGCGAATAGAACTCGATGACCAGGTTGGGTTCCATCTGCACCGGGTACGGCACCTCCTGGTAGGCCGGGGCGCGCACGAAGGTGCCGCGCAGCTTGCCGTGGTCGACCTCCAGGTAATCCGGCACGTCGCGCTCGCCGGAACTCGTGCCTTCCAGCACGATCGGGAAGTCGCGCGCCTTCTCGACGAGCTCGATCACATCGCCGTCGCGCACCTGGTAGGAGGGGATGTTGACCCGCTTGCCGTTGACCCGGACGTGGCCGTGGTTGACGATCTGGCGGGCGGCGAACACGGTCGGCACGAACTTGAGGCGGTAGACCACGGCGTCGAGCCGGCGCTCCAGCAGCTGGATCAGGTTCTCGCCGGTGTCGCCCTTGCGCCGCACCGCCTCGACGTACAGGCGGTGGAACTGCTTCTCGCCCAGGTTGCCGTAGTAGCCCTTCAGCTTCTGCTTGGCCATCAACTGGTTGCCGAAGTCGGTCGGCTTGCGGCGGCGCTGGCCGTGCTGGCCGGGCGGGTAGTCGCGGCGGTTGATCGGGCTCTTGCCGCGGCCCCACAGGTTCACGCCGAGGCGGCGGTTGATCTTGTACTTCGAGCCTGCGCGTTTGCTCATCTCTGGTCCTGTTTCTTTGTTCCTGTCCGGCGGGTCCGGCCCGCCGTCGTGTCCCGATAGGTCCGCCGGCAGGAGTGTGCACGGCGAACGGGGCGACGGCTTGCCGGCGGAAGACCGCCGTCACCGGGCCCGCGTTTTCGAGAATGACGGGACTATAAGGATAATCCGGCGGGAATCAACCTTCCGGCCGCCGCGCGGCTTACGCCGCGTCGCTCAGGTCCAGGGCCAGGCGCTTGCCGAGCGCGGCCAGCAGCGGGCGTCGGGCGGAGAGGATACCGAAAACAATAGTCCGCCATTGAGGCAGCGCTGTTCGTCTATCCGTTGAGGGCATCCGCAATGGCCCGTGCCGCTACATCCTCCGGCTCACCGAGGAAGCTCGCGACACTCCGGGCAAGGTCCGCACGGTGCTCAAACCAGCGATTCTTGTGCAGGCCCATGACTGTCACACCGCACGGCGCATCGTCGTCCAAAGCGAAGCGCAGGAGCACACCGTCGGGTCGCTCTTCTACCTCGGCAGGCCGGGCATCGCCAACCCGCACGTACAGGACATCGGCGCGGCGATCATAGTCCGCCGTCAAATGTGCAGGCCTCGCGTCCGCTAAGGCGTCATCTTGGCGTTCTACCGGCTCCATATCGTTGGTCCTCGCCTGAAGTTGTGGCAATAATACGCTGTACAGACTGTTCCGTCACGGGCATCCACAGCGACAACCAACGGGCTGCCACGGCGGCTAGTCATGGCGCTGCTCATGAACAAGGCCCTGCCTGATTCCGTCGCGCTTTGGCAAACCAGCGTCGGGTTGCGCACGATTTCCCGGACAGTCTCCAACTTGTGCGCCATCTCAGGGTGGTTGACCAGGATATGATCCTGCCACGTATCAGCATAAAGGGTGATCGGCGGCAGGTTTGCAGCGGGCGACGCTTCAATGAAAATGACGGAGCGGGCCATGTGCTCACGAATTTCGCCTCACTCCTTCCTGCCCCGCGCCTTCCCCCCTAGGCGCCGGCCGGACAGCGCGGTGACGATGCCATGCAAAGTGCGGACCTCCTGGTCGGACAGGTCGGCACGAGCCAGGATGGCGCGGATGTTGCGGACCATGCTCGGGCGCTTGTCGGGGACCGTGAAGAAATCGGCCGCGTCCAGCTCCTGCTCCAGGTGGGCGTAGAGGCGCAGCAGGGCGTCCTGACGGGCGGCGCGGGCGGTCGGGCCGTAGTCCAGGGCGCGCGGCGGCTCGCCGCTGCCGCTCTGAAACCATTCGTAGGCGACCACGAGCACCGCCTGCGCCAGGTTCAGAGAGGCGAACGCCGGGTTGAGCGGCACGGTGATGACCGCCTCGGCCAGCGCCACGTCGTCGTTCTCCAGCCCGGCCCGCTCCGGCCCGAACAGCACGCCGACCCGCGCCCCGGCGGCGACCCGCCCGCGCATCTCGGCGGCGGCGGCGCGCGGCGTCAGCACCCGCTTGACCATGCCGCGCGGCCGGACGGTGGTGGCATAGACGTGCTGCAGATCGGCGATCGCCTCCTCGAGGGTGTCGTGGACCTGGGCGCCGTCGATCACCGCGTCGGCCCCGGCCGCCGCCGCCCGCGCCTTCGGGTTCGGCCAGGCATCGCGCGGCCGCACCAGCCTGAGCCCGGTCAGCCCGCAATTGAGCATCGCCCGCGCCGCCGTCCCGATGTTCTCGCCGAGCTGCGGCGCCACCAGGATCACCACCGGCCCGCCGCCGCCTGCCGCTTGCCGCGAGGAATCAGTGCCGGCCATGGCCATTTCTGGCTGATGCACCGTCTGCAACGGGTCTCATGGTGTTGCACCCTGTGCTGTCGCGGGCCTTGACGGACGGGGGCCCGGTCGCGTCTGTCGCGCTCAGGGTAAAGGATAATGGTCCTAGGTTGCAATGTCTCTGAAGGGACAGCGGCACCGCTGTCGCGCCGGTGGTGGAGCCGTACGTCGGGCTTCGCTGACGCTCGGGCCGACCACGGCAATGCACCGTCCAGACCACTCATCCCCGTTTCGGGTGCCCTCCCGGCGCGGCGCCATGCTAGGGTCGCGGCCCGTGCCGAACTGCCCAGGGATCGAGACCGTGCCCGACCAGACCGTGCCTGACCGAACCGCAACCGCGCCGCCCCGCTTCTCGCTGCCCAAGCCGGCGATCCGCGTCGTGCTGCTGGAAGGCGTGCACGCCAGCGCGGTCGAGGAGCTGCGCCGCGCCGGCTATGACAATGTCGAATCGCTGCCCGAGGCGCTGGACGAGGCCGAGCTGATCGAGCGGGTCGCCGATGCCCATGTCGTCGGCATCCGCTCGCGCACCCGGATCACGGCACGGGTGATCGAGCGCGCGCGGCGGCTGTTCACCATCGGCTGCTTCTGCATCGGCACCAACCAGGTCGATCTGGGCGCGGCGCGGCGTGCCGGCATTCCGGTGTTCAACGCGCCGTATTCCAACACCCGCTCGGTGGCCGAGCTGGTCATCGGCGAGATCATCATGCTGCTGCGCGGCGCCCATGAAAAGTCCGTGGCGGCGCACGCCGGCGTCTGGAAGAAGACCGCCAGGGGCGCCTACGAGCTGCGCGGCAAGGTGCTGGGCATCGTCGGCTACGGCCACATCGGCTCGCAGCTGTCGGTCCTGGCCGAGGCCATGGGCATGCGCGTGCTGTATTACGACATCGAGCCGAAAATGGCGCTGGGCAACGCCGCGGCGTGCGGCTCGCTGGGCGAGCTGCTGGCGGCGTCGGACGTGGTCACCTTGCACGTGCCGGAGACGCCGCTGACCCGCGACATGATCCGCGCGGAGCAGCTCCGCGCCATGAAGCGCGGCGCCCACCTGCTCAACGCCGCGCGCGGCAGCGTGGTCGACATCGACGCGCTGGCCGCGGCGCTGCACGCCGGGCACCTGGCCGGGGCGGCGATCGACGTCTTCCCGCGCGAGCCCGCCACCAATGACGACCCGTTCGACAGCCCGCTGCGCGGCCTCGACAACGTCATCCTGACGCCGCACATCGGCGGCAGCACCCAGGAGGCGCAGGTCAACATCGGCGCCGAGGTCGCCGACAAGCTGATCAAGTACAGCGACGTCGGCACCACCACCGGCGCGGTGAATTTCCCCGAGGTCTCGCTGCCGGCCAAGCCGGGCGGCATCCGCTTCATGCACATCCACGCCAACGTGCCCGGCGTGCTGCGCCGGGTGACCGAGGTGTTCTCTGGCCGCGACCTGAACATCGCCGCCCAGTACCTGCAGACCGACGGCGAGATCGGCTACGTCGTGGTCGACGCCGAGGGCAGGGCAGGGGACGAGCTCGACCGCAGGGCCATCCTCCACGACCTGCGCACCGTCGAGGGGACGATCCGGACAAGGTGGTTGTATTGACGGGTGTGGGCGGCGCGAGACTGGCACTCAAGCAACCCGGCGATGCGTTCAGGTCAAGCTCCCCGCCCCTGCACCGAACGCGGCCGCTGCCGGCGGCCCCGCACCGGTGCGCATCGAGCAGCTTTGCCGGTACCGGCCGACCGGCGTGCAGGACAGCGAGGCTGAACGGCTTCCTGGGGCATCCGGAACGGACTGCGAATCATGCCCCGGCAAGGCCACCGGATTGCCCCTAGTTCAGCGTCCTGTCCCTGAGCTCCTTGGAGACGACGGCCAGCACGCGAGCCAGGAAACGCCTGCTTTCCTGGTCCTGCGCGGCACAGGCAAGCGCCCGCGCAATTGCCGGAGCGGTCGTGACCAGCCCCTGATCCTTGACGTGCTGCTCCAGCAGAGCAGCCAGTGGATGGCTCTCGGGTCGCATTGCGAACGTAGCTGCCTTTCGTCGTGCGATCTGCCACTTTCGATCGAGCCGTATCGGCAAATCGTAGATTTTCCGAACAGTGACACAGACGGTCGAAGAACTCAATGCGAATGACTGCATCGCCGAAAGCGCATCATGCGGCGCAATCGTCTTGCCGTAGATTTTGATGCCGGCTCCGCCCGCTGACCGTGCCTGTTCGCAGGGTGGAATGCCTCCAGACGGTGTTACACTCCAGCCTTGGGGACCGGGCGGCTCGCCTGTGCCTGTGCTCCCATCGAGGCCACGGCCAGTCGGCACCATGTTGGATCGCGACGAACTGATGAACCTGATGCGGGCCGGCGAATCCGACCGCGTCGAATTCAAGCGCTCGGCATCGGACGCCAGCGGCATCCGGCGGACCATTTGCGCTTTCGCGAATGACTGGCCGGGTCATGGCCAGCCCGCCGTCATTTTCATCGGGATCGACGACAACGGACGGCCCGGCAACATTCGGATCCCAGACGAATTCCAGCTCAAGGTGGCGAGCATGCGCAGCGACGGCAACATCCTGCCGCCGCCAATGATGATTGTTCAACGTATGACCATTGATGAAACTGAAGTGCTGTGTGTACAGATCCCACCGTCTCCGTCACCGCCTGTTCGATATGAGGGCCGGGTGTTCGTCAGGATAGGATCACAGAACAAGGTCGCCACGGAGATCGAGGAACAGCGGCTGGCAGAACGCAGGCGCGCTGGCGACTTGCCATTCGACCGGCGGCCGGCATTGGATGCCACAATCGACGACCTCGATATGGCGTTCTTCCGCGGCACCTACCTGCCGTCAGCCCTGCCACCCCACACCTTGGAGCGTAACCATCTTCCCTTGGATCGACAGCTGAGCGGGATGGGACTGTTGACCCCGGACGCCAGTCCCACACTCGGTGCCATTCTGATCCTGGGTTTGGACCCTCTGCGCTGGGTGCCGGGGGCCTATGTACAATTTGTGCGGTTCGATGGCGACTCGCTGACTGCACCCATCCGGGACGAGAAGGAGCTGTCGGGTCCGTTGCACGACGTCCTTCGGCGCCTGGACGAGGTGCTGGAGATCAATATATCAAATGCTCTGGACCTGTCTCAGTCCCGCGAAATCCGCAAGCCAGACTACCCGATCATGGCCTTGCAGCAGCTCGCTCGGAACGCCGTGATGCACCGCGCCTACGAAGGGACAAACGCGCCGGTGCGTCTCTACTGGTTTGGCGACAGGGTGGAGATCTCCAATCCCGGCGGGCTGTATGGCCAGGTCAACGAGCGGAATTTCGGGGAGGGACCGACCGACTATCGTAATCCATTGATCGCCGAGGCGATGAAGGTCCTTGGCTATGTCCAACGGTTTGGCATGGGTGTCCCGCTGGCACGCCAGGAACTGGCGCGCAATGGCAACCCGCCGCCGGAGTTCCAGTTCTGGCCGGAACGCGTTCTGGCCGTGGTCCGGGCTGCAAGATGAAAACGATTGCATTCTTCAACAACAAGGGCGGCGTCGGCAAGACCTCACTCGCCTATCATCTGGCCTGGATATACGGGCAGCTCGGATTGCGGGTTGTTGCCGCGGATCTGGATCCGCAGGCCAACCTCAGCGCCATGTTCCTGGACGAGGCACGCCTGGAAGAGCTGTGGCCGGATGGCGCGCATCCTTTAACCATACTGGGAGTCATTCAGCCAATCCTGAAGGGGACCGGTGATATCGCCAACCCGCATGTCGAGAATATTGCGCTGGCCGACGACATCGGCCTTGTACCGGGTGATCTCGGCCTGTCGTCGTTCGAGGACGAGCTGTCTTCGGCGTGGCCGAACTGCCTGGATGGCAAGGAAAGTGCTTTTCGGATCATCTCAGCATTCCACAGGGCCTTGGCCAAGGCCAGCGAGCAGGCCGAGGCGCACATTGTGCTCATCGATGTCGGACCGAACCTGGGGGCCATCAATCGCGCCGCCTTGATCGCCGCTGATTACGTCGTCATCCCCCTGACACCTGACCTGTTCTCGCTGCAGGGCCTGCGAAATCTCGGGCCAACCATGCGTCGCTGGCGGTCGGAATGGGCGGAGCGGCTGAACAAGAACCCGGAGCCGAACCTGTCGTTGCCGAAGGGATTGATGGCGCCGGCCGGCTACGTCATCCAGCAGCACGCTGTCCGGTTCGACCGGCCGGTCCGCGCCTATGCCCGCTGGATTGCGCGAATCCCGGACCTGTACCGCGAGGCTGTCACCGGTGAGCCGGCCCAAATGGGGCTTCGGTCGGCGGATGACCCGTACTGCCTGGCCCAGCTGAAGCACTATCGCAGCCTGATGCCGATGGCCATGGAAGCGCGCAAGCCGATGTTCCTGCTCAAGCCCGCCGACGGCGCGATCGGCGCTCACGTCGCAGCCGTGCAGCAGTGCTATCGTGACTTCCGGGATCTTGCCTTGGAGATCGCCAACCGCTGTGGTGTGCCGATCGTGATGCCGCTCCCGGCCTGACAGCACCGCGCCGGGCGCAAGGTCACGGTCACGGCCCCGGCCCCGGTCTCGGTCACGGCCCCGATCCCAGCTCCGCCAGCACCCAGGCGCGGTCCAGGCGGGTGCGCAGGCGCGCATAGTCGATCTTGGAGTTGTGGCGCCGGTCGGTCGGGATCCGGTCCACCTGCAGCAGCGCGTCGATGCCGAGCCGGCCCAGTGACTCCTCCAGCGCCCCGGTATCCGGGTCGTCGCGGCCCTCGATCACCAGCAGCCGCTGGCCCTCGTGCGCCAGGCAGGCCACCCGGCGCGGCCCGAGCCGGCAGCGCGCTGCCGTCTCGGCCGCCAGTGCGTACAGCGGGCGGCCGTCCTCCTGCTGCGTCGGGCAGCGCCCCAGCAGCCACAGCCGGCCGCGCCGGTCGATCCAGCCGGCGTCGCCGGTGCGGTGCCAGATCTGGTCGCCGACGCGCACCTTGGCCTCGGCGTCGCCGGCCCCGCCCGGATAGCCCGCCACCACGTGCGGACCGGCGACCAGGATCTCGCCGGGCTCGCCGGCGGGCACCGCCTCGGCAGCGAACGCATCCGGGTCGTACGGCCCGATCGGCTCGCCGAAGCGGTCGGGCAGGACGGCCACCTGCGCCTCGGGTATCGGCGGCCCGGCCAGCAGGCCCCAGCCCGAGGCCATGGCCCACAGGTCGGTGTCGCTCACCTCCGGCCAGGCAACGTGGGCGATCGGCTCGGCCTCGCTGGAGCCGTAGGCGGCCACCAGCGTCGCTCCCGGTGCCGCCAAGGCCAGCCGGTCGAGGATGTCGGGGAATACGGGGCCGCCGCCCGTGAACACCGCGGTCAGGCCATCCAGCCGCGCGCCGCCGTCGGTCAGCCGCTCGCACAGGGCCGGTGAGGCGAGCAGCTGAGTCACCCGGTTCTCGGCGATCTGGGCATGCAGCGGCACCGGATCGGCCTCGCCCGGTGCGCGCACATCGGTGTCGGGCAGCACGCTGGCCACGCCCTCAGCCAGGTTGGCCAGCACGAACACCGGCAGCGCCGCCATTGCCGCCGTGCCCGGCTGCGGCCGCAGCACCGCTGCCACCGCCTCGTGCTGGGCGCGCAGCAGGCCGTGGCTGCGCACGATCGCCCTGGCCGTCCCGGTCGAGCCGCTCGTGAAGGTGATCAGGGCGGGATGATCCGGCTCGACGTCGGCCACGGCGTCGAGCGGCGCCATGTCATCCAGCGTGCCCAGCCAGCGCGCCCCCGGAACCCGCCGTCCGGTCGAATACTTCATCGGGATGGCGCGCAGCGCCGAATCGACCAGGCCCCGCCACAGCAGCCGCGGCGGCGCGATCAGCGCCGAGGGCGGCACCGTGGCGCAGGCGGCGACCAGCCCGTCGCGCCCGGTCGCGGCATCCGGCATCATCGGCACGGTGCCGACCCGCAGCAGGGCGATCACCGTCACGTAGAGCTGCAGCGACATCGGCAGCAGCACCAGGGCGCAGTCACCGGGCTGCAGGCCGTCGGCGGTGAACAGGGCGGCCAGCCGCGCCGTCTCCTCGTTCAGGGCGGCATATTTCAGCACCTGCCGGGTGGCGCCACGGCCGGCGATCAGGGCCGCCGCCGAGGGCCGCACCGCGGCCTGGCTCACGAACAGGCTGGCCACGTTCATGTTGGATCGACCCTCACGTCAGGGCGCGGGCGAACAGGGCGTACCGGCGGATCACCCGGCCGAAGCGATGGCTCCACGCGGCGGAGCGGTTGCCCTCGTGCATCAGCGCATGGATCACGGCGCGGCAGCCGGCGGCCGCGGCGCGGCGGTGGACCTCCGCTGCCAGACACGCCCCGAGGCCGCGCCAGGCCCGGCCGGGCCGCACCGCCACCGTCTTGAGGACGACCGTGTCGACCGGCCGGCCGCGCCCGGCCTGGGCATGATCGGGCAGGGCGAACGCATAGCCGACCGTTTCCCCGGCGCACTCGGCCATCAGGACCAGCTCCGGTTCCAGCAGCGGCAGGATCGGCCGGTACAGGCCGGCGAACCGGTCGGCCGGCAGCGGCGTGTACAGGACGTTGCCGCGGAACGCGCTCAGCGACAGGGCATGCAGCCGGACCAGATCGTCGTCGGCGCGGAGCGGATCGAAGCAGCGCACCGTCACTCCGGCGGCGCGCAGCCGGGCGGCGACGGCGGGCAGCCGCGGGTCGGCCACCGTCAGGTCCTCGACGAGTGTCGAAACGTAGTGAGCGACAGGCGTGAACCCGGCGGCGGTCAGGGCGGCGGCGCCGACGCCGCCGTCGTCCCACGGTTCCAGCACGAAGGGCGGCCGGTCGCCGCGGTCGGTGACGGTGCGGTAGCGGTGCCAGGTGTCGCCGTCCATGGGGGCCAGAGCCATGGCGCAGCCCGCGGCCCGCAGCCTGGCGCAGCCCTGGTCCAGGATGGCGCGCGCCGCCCCGGCACCGCCGGCCGTGAGGTGGCCGATGCAGCCGGTGCGGCGGCCTTCGAACGGCGCGGTCGACTGCCACCACAGCGAGGCGCCAGCGGCCACGTCGCCGTCCGCGCCGTGCCACAGGCAGGTACCGTCCGGGGCATCGCGGCGGCGCCGGTTCGGGTCGGGCAGGGCGATGGCTGCCGGAATGGTGCCGGCGGCGGGCATGACTGCTGCGCTTCCCATTGCTCCGGTCGCCTCCCTACCCGATCGCCGCCAGCGGCCCCAGTCCGGCCGCCGAACCGGCCAGCGCGATCGCCGCCTGCCGCTCCAGACGGTGCGTGCCGCCCAGGCGCCGCTCCAGCCGCAGGAACAGCCATGCCGCCGGCCACGCCAGCGGCAACGCTGCCAGCGCCAGCAGCAGTTCAGAAGTGCCAGGCCCCGCGATCACCACGAACGGTGCCATGGTTACCGCCCAGGCCGCCGTCGACAAGGCCCACAGCCGAATGGGGCCAATCGATGCCGTCGCGGCCGCCGCTGCGCCCGCTGTCCCCGCTGTCCCCGCTGTCCCCGCTGTCCCCGCTGCCGGGATCGCGGCCGCCGCGGCTCCACCCGCCGCCTCGGCACGAAACCCGGCAATCATGGACAGATGCAAAGTGAAGCTCAAGGCGAACGGATAGTACGCATCTGCAACCAATGCCGCCTCGGCGGCGAAGGCCCAGGCCACGCCCGGTGCCGCCACCGCCAGCACGGTGCGCGCGTCGCGGCCCAGCGCCGGCATCTCGGCCGCCGGCGGCGCCACCAGCGGGTGCGCCACGAACAGGACCAGCGGCGGCACCAGCCAGGTCCAGCCGCCCGCCACCCAGAACACGAAGCCTGCCACCACCGCCGTCATCAGCGCATCGGTCTTGAGCCCGGTGCGCTCGCCCCAGACCAGCGCCACGGCGACCAGCCCGGCCAGGATCGCGGCGGCGGCGCCGACCGCCCCTACCTCCCGGCCGACGAAGCCGTCGAGCAGCAGATAAATGCCGAGCGGGACCAGCAGGTTGTCCAGGCCGTCCCACGACGCGCCCTCGATCAGCGTGCCGAGCAGGCCGACGATCAGGCCGATCAGCACGCTCTCGGTCCGCCCCACGTCCGTCATCAGCAACAGCGGCACGTGGCAGGCCAGGAAGGCGACGGTGAAGAACGCCGCCGAGCCCTCCCAGCTCTTGGCGCCGCCGCGGCCCTGATAGCGCAGCCGGCCATAGCCGACGCCGATCAGCGCCGCCACCGCATCGGCCAGGGTCAGCACCAGCACCGGCACGACGTAGAACGCCGGGATGTCGTGCGCCGCCCAGAACAGCGCCGCCACCGCCACGGCGAAGTAGACCTCACCCAGGCCACCGCGGCCGACACCGTGCAGGGTATCGCCGACCTGGGCCCGCAAGGCCGGCTGCCAGCGCACCGCCAGCAGCAGGGCCACGGCCGCGGCCGCCGTCGCCGCCACCCAGGCCGGGTCGGTGAACACCCACGGGAACGACAGCGCCACCAGCCCCATGCCGACATGGACCAGCTTGCGCCGCACCTCCGGATGCAGGGCCACACGGCGCGCCGCCAGCGACAGGGCGGCCAGCACGCCGGCCAGCGCCGTCAGCACCGCCGCCATGGCGACGGCGTCGTTCACCGGATGATCTCCTCGATGACAAGGCGGCGGTAGAAGAACACCTTGTCGCGGGCGTGCAGCGCCGCGGCCAGATCCTCCAGCGGCGACAGTATCCCGGCCAGCGCCGCCGGGCGCGACCGCGGCACCAGCATGTTCCAGTAGAGCAGCCGGCCGCCCGGCACGGCGGCGCCGGCCAGTCGCTCCAGCAGCCCGGCGGCGGCCGCCTCCGACATGTACTCGAACACGTCGCTCAGGTTGAACCGGTGGACGAAGCGTGTCCCGTCCTGGGCGTCCAGCCAGTCCTCCAGCGCCGTGCAGTGCCACTCGACCCGGTCGAGCCGCTCGCGGATGACGGCGAAGTCGTGGGCGCGCAACGCCAGCGGCAGGTGGCTGCCGTGGCGGCCGCGCAGGATCCAGTGCAGGTACGGGTTCTCGGCCGGATCCAGGTCGGCCAGGGCGTGCTCGACCCGCCCCAGCAGGTGCCCGGCCAGATCGCCGCGGGCATAGCGGAAGAATGCCGGGTCGCGGCCCAGCAGGCTCATGACCGGCCGCGAGAAGAACACGCGGAACAGGGCGCGCCACGTGCCGGTGTTCCAGCGCTCGTCGAAGAAGGCGCGGCGGGCCCTGGGCGCGCGCGGCGCCAGCAGGGCGCGGACCGTGTCGCCGCCATGCACCAGCGGCAGCACGTAGCGCCGGAACAGCCGGACATAGTCCTCGAACCGCCCGACCGCGCCGAAGCCGTCGGCAGCCAGCCAGTCCGCGCGGCCGTCCCAGAAGGCGCGCGCCGCAGCCGAGGCGATCGCCGGGCGGCAGGCACCGTACAGCTCCGCCCGCCGGCCGCTCGGCCGCGCACCGTACAGCTCCAGGAAGGCGCCGTGGTCGAGGGTGCGGCAGGCGGCGACACGCAGCTCCAGCGCCGCGATCTGCGCCGCGCTCAGGTCGACGGCGATGACCCGCGCCGGGTCGCGGGTCAGCAGCGCCAGCGTGTTGTCGCCGGCCGAGGCGATCGACAGGCAGACCTGCCCCGGCCGCACGTCCAGCCCCTCGACCAGGATGTCGGCGTCCTCCCAGCACTGGGCATAGCGCAGCACGGCGCCGTCGATGCGGGGCGCCACCTCGGACCCGGTCATGGCGGCGCCACCGCCGCGGGCAGGCGGGTGACGGTGCCGGCGGCGCCGTCGACCACGACCGTGTCGCCGTCGCGCAGCCATGTCGTGGCGTCGGCCAGGGCGACCACGGCGGGCAGGCCCAGTTCGCGGGCGACGATGGCGGAATGGCTGAGCGGGCTGCCCCGCTCCACGACGATGGCGGCGGCGCGGATGAACAGCGTGATCCAGCCGGGATCGGTGAACGGCGCCACCAGGATCTCGCCGTCGGCCAGTGCCGCGCCCTGGGGGTCGAGGACCACGCGCACCCGGCCGCGGGCGCTGCCGGGGCTGCCGCCCAGGCCCTGGCGGCGTTCGCCACCACCCGAAGAATCGTCGGCATTGCCACAGGCTGCTTCAGGCGCGGCGGGTTCGGGGCCGGCCGGCTCCGGCACGGCGGCGGCGGCGGCGCCGTGCGTGATGAACCGTCGCGGTGGCGCTGGGCCCGAGCGGTAGGCGTCGAACTCGCCGCGGCGCACGCGGGCCAGGTCGGCGAGGCGGCTGCCGGCGGCCGTTCCGTCGACAGCGCCGAGCAGCTCGTCGATGGTCAGGTGGAACACCTGCCGCGGCTCGTGCAGCAGGCCTTCCTGGTGCAGCCGCCGGCCCATCTCGGTGACGATGCGGCGGACGCGGCCGTACAGGCGGGTGCGCTCGAAGCGCAGGTTCTCGCGATCGCGCACCCGCACCCGCGCTTCGGCCAGCGCCAGCCGCAGCACCAGCCGGCGCACCGGCCTGCCCTGGAGATGCGCGCGAAGCTCCGCCCTCGCCACGGCAGCACCGTGCCCGGCTTTCGCAGCCGGCGCCGCTGCTGCTGCTGCGAAGCCGATGGCGCGGACCAGGGGCAGCGGCTCGTCGTGCAGGGTCGGATTCTCCAGCTTCAGTTCGCCCGGACAGCGGTCGCCGA
The DNA here is from genome assembly GCA_964526565.1 of uncultured Mycobacteriaceae bacterium. GTDB lineage: Bacteria > Pseudomonadota > Alphaproteobacteria > DSM-16000 > Inquilinaceae > CAZGMC01. The sequence goes on along the minus strand of CAZGMC010000016.1, from coordinate 14,419 downwards.
AGGCGTCCAGATAGGCGTGGAACGCCTCGGCCAGCGGCGGGTGATGGGTGACGGCGGCGGCCGCGGCGTCGTCGCCGCTGCGCAGCGTCTCGGCCAAACTCGGCACCTCGGCGGCGAGTGCGCCCATGGCGCGGATGCGGCGGGCCGGCTCGGCGCTGATCACGTCACCGTCGCCGGCCAGCAGGGCGTTGCGCAGCCGGCCGCCGGCGTCGCCGCACCAGCGCTCCAGCAGCCGGGTCAGCACGCCGAAGGCGACCATGCAGAAGAAGTCGTTGACCAGCGGCGCGTCCCAGCGGGTCAGCAGGCGCCGCTCCAGGTCGCGATAGGCGGCGGCCAGCTCGTCGAGCCGTCGTTCGCCCAGCGGCGGGTCGGGCTCGGCCAGGGCCGCGGCCAGGCGGGCGCGGAACGCCGCGGCGGTGCGGCCAAGGCGCAGCCGCTGCCACAGCAGCCGGGCGACCATGCCGGCCAGCCGCATCCGGCCGGCCAGGCGCGCCCGGCGGCCGGCCGGGGCGGGCGGCGCCACCCCGGCCAGCAGGTCGGCCGGCAGGGCGCGGTCGACGCCCATCATCTGCTCCATGAACCGCCGGTTGGCGGCGAAGCCGGGCAGCAGCGCCAGCACCCGGTACCAGTTGAGCAGGTTGTAGTAGACCCGCCCGCGCAGCAGGCCCAGCATGCCGCGGAAGGCGTCGCGCGAGTCCTCGATCCGGGCTGCCGGCACACCGAACAGCCGGGCCAGCTGGCGGTAGACCTCTTCGTAGACGTAGCGGGCGAAGGTGAAGGTCAGGGGCGTGGTGACACCGCTGTAGCTCTCGACGATGTTGCTGTTGTCCCACAGGATCACCGCGCCGCGGGGCCGCAGCGTGGTGATCGGGCGCGACTGCAGCAGATACAGCTCGCCCCCCTCGAACGCCCACTCGATGTCCTGGGGCCGGCCGAACCGGTCGGCCGTCCGCCGGGCCAGCGCCGCGACGCGCAGCACCTGGTCGTCGCGCAGGCACGGCCCGGCGCCGGCCAGCGCGCGGGCGACGATGCGGCCGTCGTCGGCGACATGAAAGGTGTCGCCCTGGACTTCGCCGGCGACGAGCCGGTCGGCCAGGCCGGGCACGGCGTCGATCACGGTACGGTCGCGCCGGCCGCTGACCGGGTCAGCGCTGAAGGCGACACCGGCGGCGTCGGCGCGGACCATGCGCTGGACCAGGACCGCCGGCACGGGCGCCGCGGCGCTCCCGGTGCCGCCAACCTGCGCGCCGTAGACCCGCACCCGCTCGGAGAAGGCGGAGCGCCAGACGTCGGTGAGGCGGGCCGGCACCTCGGCCGGCGGCACCGACAGCACGGTGACGAACTGGCCGGCAAAGGCGCGGGCGTCGCCGTCCTCGACCACGGCGGAGGAGCGTACCGCCAGCAGGTCCGCGCGGCCGGCGATGCGCGCGATCGCCGCGGCTACGGCGGCCGTCACCTCCGGCGCCGGTTGCAGGCCGGCGAGGGCCGCCGGGTCGCCGCCGTCGGCCAGGGTGGCGCGCTGCACCGGCGTCAGGCTGGCCTGGAACGCCTCGGGCGTCACCACGAACCACGGCGGGATGGCCACGCCGGCCTCGCGCAGGGCGGCCAGCGCCGCCGCCTTGCCACCGAAGCGGGCACGGTCCGGCGGGTCGCCGGCATCGTCGGGGAACAGGACGTGGCTCATCAGGCCAGGGCCGGTGGCGCCAGACCCAGGGCGGCGAAGGTCGGCAGCACGGCCAGGGCCGAGGCCAGCTCCAGCGCCGCGCCGCTGCCGGCCACGGGCCGCAGCAGGAAGCGGGCCGTGGCCAGCAGGGCGAAGGCGGTGGCCAGCCCGGCGGCGGCCAGCATCGGCGTCGGGGCGTGGATGCGTCCTGCCGCGACCATGCCGATGGCCAGCGTCGCCAGCAGCGCCGCCCACCAGACCGTCAGCGCGCCGCGCCGGCCCCAGGCCGCGCTGTAGGTCTCGACGCCGCGCTCCTCGTCGGCCGGAGCGCGGATCTTGCGGCCGACCTCCAGCACGACGCCGGCGCCGAAGGCCACGGCCAGGAACGCCGCCAGGGCCCAGCCGTCCACCGGGCCGTCCACCGGGCCATTCATCGGGCCATTCATCGGGCCATTCATCGGGCCATTCATCGGGCCA